>NZ_JBEYAB010000014.1:0-289768 GCF_040631445.1 Streptosporangium sp. NPDC020072
TTTCGTGTCAAACCGATCCGACCGGATCGCATTTTCTTCGATAAAGCCTGTCCGAGGAATTTCAGACCGCCCCGTCTCCGGAGCAACCCTTCCAATTTACTCTGACATCCGGAACGTGTCGAACCGAAGCGACCGGGACACACGTGTCTCGGTCGAGAGTGAGTCAGAAGGGGTTCCCGGGGTCTCACCGACATCGTCGGCGCCCTCGGGCCTGGTGACTCTATGTCCCCCGAGGGACGTCGTCAAATCAGGGCCGGTCACGCAGCCGGGACGACGCTGAACTCCGATAATCTGCCCGTCGTCAGGAGGTGGCAGATGGCTGAAGCGGGCGCCTTTTCAGTACCCGGCTACGACATATCCGGCGTACTCGGCCAAGGCGGTTTCGGGATCGTCTACCGGGCCCGGCAGCTGGCGGTCGACCGGGAGGTCGCGCTCAAGGTCGACAACCGCGTTCTGCTCTCCGAGCGTGACCGGCGGCGCTTCATGCGGGAGGTCACCTCGGCGGGAGCCCTGTCGGGGCATCCGCACGTGGCCCATGTCTATGACGCCGGAGTGCTGGCCGACGGCAGGCCGTACATGGTGCTGGAGCTGTGTCCTGGAGGGTCACTGCTCGACCGGTTGCGTGCGGAGGGGCCGCTGGCTCCCGCCGAGGTCGCCGACATCGGCGTCCGGATCGCCGACGCGCTGGCCGCCGCCCACTCCGCGGGGGTGCTGCACCGGGACATCAAGCCGGCCAACATCCTGATCAACCGGTACGGCAACGTGGTGCTGTCCGACTTCGGGCTGGCGACCATGCCCTCCGCGGGGGGCGAGGCCTCGGTGACCAGAGAGTCGCTCACCCCCGCCTACGCGCCGCCCGAGGCGTTCGACCTGACGGAGCCCTCCGCGGCGGGAGACGTCTACTCCCTCTCCGCCACTCTCTACGCGTTGCTGTCCGGGCGTCCTCCCCGGTTTCCGGAGAGCGGGGTGGCCAACATCGCGGTCATCATGGCCCTGCACCGGCTGCCGATCCCGGAGATCCCCGGTGTGCCGCCGGAGCTGACCGCCGTGCTCCGTCAGGCCATGGACAGCGATCCCGCGCGACGCACCCCCTCGGTCGCGGCCCTGCGGGACGCCCTCACCGATCTGCACCTGGAACGGGGAGCCCGGGACGGCAGGCCGATGCCGCCGCGTCCCGCTCCCGTTCCACCGCCGTCCGTCCCGGTACCGCCTCCGTACGCCTCCGGGCCCCGTCCCACTCCTCAGACCGGGGGGCACGCGTCGTACGGCGTGCCGGGGGCGCGGCCGGGGCCGGGGAGAGAGGTGATGCGCGCGCACCTGACCTCACCCGGTCTTCAGGAGCTCGGCGTGACCCAGTCACCGGCCAAGGACGCGGCGGCGCCCACCGCCGGCGCCTCGAACACCCGGGTGTTCGTCGCGGTCGCGGCCGCCTTCGTGATCCTGCTGTTGGCCGGGGTCGGACTGATGATCATGGAGAACTTCGGTCAGGGCGCCTCCGTCGGCGGCCTCGCGGACACCTCCGAGGCCGGGGGCGCCGGTACGGGGGCTCAGGGGACGAACGCCGAGGTCGCCACGTTCACCCTGGACTGTCCCGCGGCGGCCGTGCCCGGTGGCCATGCCTCGTGCGTGCAGAAGGCCGAGTGCTGGGGCGGACTCGTCGTGATCGCGGGGGACGCGTCGGCGCGGCCCGTCAAGTGTGAGGAGCCGCACGCGTGGGAGACGTTCGCGATCGCCACGCTGCCGGGCGGCCTCACCTACGACGCGGGGGCCGCCGAGCGCGATCCGATGGTGCGCAAGGTGTGCGCGTCGTCGGTCATGCTCAGTTCCCGGCGCGGCGCCGCCGTCAAGGTCATTCCCTCGGACTGGCAGATCGCGGTGTTGCCGCCCTCGAAGGAGCGGTTCGCCTCGGGGGTGCGGACCTACCGCTGTCTCGGGAGCGTTGTCGGCGGCGACCGGGCGGGGTCGTCCTTCGGCCCTGAGGCCCGGCCCTGAGACCCGGCCCTGAGCCGGCTCCGGGCGTCGGCGCGGCTCGGCGCGCGCTGTGGGGAGCGATCGGTGCAGACTGGGCATCCTTGAACGTAATAGGGGGTGTCACAACATGACTCAGGCGCAGATAGGTGTGACCGGCCTGGCGGTGATGGGGGCGAATCTGGCCCGCAACCTCGCCAGGCACGGGCATGTGGTCGCGGTGCACAACAGGTCTCTGTCACGGACCACGAAGCTGGTCGAGGAGCACGGGGACGAGGGAACCTTCGTCGCCTGTGAGACTCCGGAGGAGTTCGTCGCGGCGCTCGAACGTCCCCGCCGTGTCCTCATCATGGTCAAGGCCGGGGCGCCGACGGACGCGGTGATCGAGGAGTTCGCCCCGTTGCTCGAACCGGGCGACATGCTCGTCGACGGCGGCAACGCGCACTTCCTCGACACCCGCAGGCGTGAGGCGGCGCTTCGGGAACGGGGCATCCACTTCGTCGGCGCCGGGGTCTCGGGCGGCGAGGAGGGCGCGTTGCTCGGGCCGAGCATCATGCCCGGCGGTTCGAAGGAGTCGTACGCGGCGCTCGGGCCGTTGTTCGAGGACATCGCGGCGAAGGTGGACGGGGTGCCGTGCTGTACGCACATCGGTCCCGACGGGGCCGGTCACTTCGTCAAGATGGTGCACAACGGCATCGAGTACGCCGACATGCAGCTCATCGCCGAGGCCTACGACCTGCTCAGGCAGGGGGCCGGGCTGGAGCCCTCGCGGCTCGCCGACGTCTTCGACGAGTGGAACCGGGGTGAGCTGTCCTCCTACCTGATCGAGATCACCGCCGAGGTGCTCAGGCAGGTGGACGCCTCGACCGCCGGGCCGCTGGTCGACGTGATCGCCGACCGGGCCGAGCAGAAGGGCACCGGGCGCTGGACGGTGCAGATCGCACTCGACCTGGGTGTGCCGGTGAGCGGTATCGCCGAGGCCGTCTTCGCCCGTTCGGTCTCCGGTCACGCCGACCTGCGGGAGGCCGCCCGCGGGCTCCCCGGCCCCACGCCCGTGCCCGATCGGACGCTCGGTGACGACTTCGTCGAGGACGTACGGCGGGCGCTGTACGCGTCGAAGATCATCGCCTACGCGCAGGGGTTCGACCAGATCAGGGCGGGGAGCGCCGAGTACGGCTGGGACGTCGATCCGGGCGCGCTGGCCACGATCTGGCGGGGTGGCTGCATCATCAGGGCGGTCTTCCTGGACCGGATCCGCGAGGCCTACGAGGAGAGCACGCCGCCGGTGACGCTGCTGACCGCGCCGATCTTCGTCGAGGCGCTCGGTCTGGCGCAGGACTCGTGGCGGCGGGTGGTGGCGAAGGCGGCCGAGCTGGGCATTCCGGTGCCCGGTTTCTCCACGGCGCTCGCCTACTACGACTCGCTGCGCGCCGAGCGGCTGCCCGCCGCCCTGATCCAGGGGCAGCGCGACTTCTTCGGCGCGCACACCTACCAGCGGACGGACCGGGAGGGCGCCTTCCACACCCTGTGGTCCGGTGACCGCTCCGAGGTGGGCGCCTGAGCCCGGCCTCCGGTGTCGCGGGGTGTCGTCCCTTCGGGGGCGGCACCCCGTTCCTGTGCGCGGCCGTTCCGGTCAGCCCGGCTGGGGCAACAGACCGAACGCGTGGTCGGCGGCGGCGACCGCCGACGGGTAGACCTCGTCGGCGGTCTCCCCCCGGGTGAGCCTGGCCCAGTTCTCCCTGGCCAGCACCCGCTGTACGGCCAGCGTCTGCGCGGCCACGAGCCGGGCGGTGAGCTCGTCCGTGACCTCCCTGAGCGCTTCGGCCAGGGCCTCCTCGTCCTTGGTCGTGTGGTGCACGAGTCTGGCGGCCAGGCCGGGGGTCGAGAAGATCATCCGGTGGTAGGCGAGCACCGTCGGGTGGTCGTTGAGCCCCGTCACGGGGTCGCGCCTGCGGAGTCCTTCGAGGAAGTGACGGTGGAGGGCGGCCAGGGGGCTCTCGCCCCGGCCGCGGTGCCGTACGACTCGTGCCGACTCCTCGTGGTGGTCGGAGATGCGGTGGAGGACGAGGTCCTCCTTCGAGGCGAAGTACTTGAACAGCGTCGGTTTGGAGACCCCCGCGGCGGCGGCGACCTCGGCGACGGACACCTCGTCGAAGCCCCGGTCGAGGAACAGGGTGATGGCCGCCGTGGAGATCGCGTCGTGGACCTGCTGTTTCTTGAGCTGCCGGAGTCCTGTCACCCGTCCAACCTAACAGGTGGTTAACCGGGTTAATATATTGACTCGGTTAAGCTTTGAGGGGTGATGCTGGTGACCGGCACCGGACTCGACGAGGAGCGGTCCTACCTGGAGGAATGCAGGGCGGCGCTGCGGGGGATGCTCGACGGCGCACGGTTCAACGTCGTCGTCGGCGAGCACGTGGCGGGCGACCGCTACAGTGCCGAACGGCTGGGGCGCCATCTCAAGAGCCTCGCCAAGGAACTGGCCGAGGAGCCCGAGGGGCCCGTGTTCTTCGGCCGTCTCGACTTCGGCGCGGGGGCGGACGCGGGCGACCACCGGGGGCGGCGTTACTACATCGGGCGGCGGCACATCTCCGGCGGGACCGGCCGTCAGCCGCTGGTGCTCGACTGGCGGGCACCCGTCTCGACGGTGTTCTACCAGGCCGACGTCCGCGACTCCCGCGGTGTCACGACGCGCCGCCGGTTCGGATGGTCGGGGTGGCCTCCCGCCCTGACCGGCTTCGAGGACGAACGGCTCGGCGAGGGCGGCGCGCCGGGTACGGCGAGCCGGATCCTGGCCGAGGAGATCGAACGGCCCCGTGTCGGCCCGATGCGTGACATCGTCGCCACCATCCAGCCCGAGCAGGACGAGCTGGTGCGGACCGGGCTTGAGACGTCGATCTGCGTCCAGGGCGCGCCCGGCACGGGGAAGACCGCGGTCGGCCTGCACCGCGCCGCCTACCTGCTCTACACCTACCGGCGCAGGCTCGTCGGCAGCGGTGTGCTGATCCTCGGTCCCAACCAGGCCTTCCTCGGCTACATCTCGGCCGTGCTGCCCGCCCTCGGCGAGATGGACGTCGAGCAGACGACCCTGGGGCGGCTGCTGGCGCCGGAGCCGTCCAAGGGTCCGCCGAAGGGTTCCGACGACGAGGCCGCGGCGGTGGTCAAACACGACGCGCGGATGGCCGAGGTGCTGCGCAGGGCGCTGTACGGGCGGGTCAGACGGCCCGGCGGCCCGTTGACCGTGCCCGACGGGGCCTACCGCTGGCGGGTCTCCGAGGAGGAGCTGCGGCGCGTCGTCGACGACGTCCTGCGGGAGGCGCCGCCGTACGGGGTCGGGCGTGAGCGGGTGCTCTCGCGGCTGGTCTCCCTCCTGCGGGCGCGGGCCGAGGCTCGGGGACAGACGACCGGCACGGCGTGGACGAGGAGGACCGGCAGGGCCGTCAGGGAGTTCCTGGACACGGTGTGGCCCGTGGCGCGGCCCCGGGAGGTCGTGGCGGAGCTGCTCACCGATCCGAACGTGCTGGCCGGGGCCGCCGAGGGGATCCTCACCCCTGCCGAGCAGTCGGCGATCCTGTGGTCACGTCCGCCGCGCTCGTTCAAGAGCGCCAGGTGGTCGGAGGCCGACGCCGTGCTCCTCGACGAGGTGGCGGGCCTGATCGAGCGTCCCAGGGGATACGGTCACGTCATCGTGGACGAGGCCCAGGACCTGTCACCGATGCAGTGCCGGGCCGTCGCGCGCAGGAGTGAGCACGGTTCGATCACCGTGCTGGGCGACCTGGCGCAGGGCACCACGCCCTGGGCGGCGCGGAGCTGGCCGGAGCAGCTCGCCGCGCTGGGCAAGCCGGGAGCGGCACCGGTCACCCTGACGACCGGGTTCCGGGTTCCCGGGGCGGTCGTCAGGCTGGCCAACCGCCTGCTCGACGAGCTGGCGGTCGACGTGCCGAGGACGCGTTCGTTCCGCGGTGACGGGTTGCTGCGGTTCCACCGGACGTCCGATCTTCCCGGTACGGCGGCGCGGGTGGTGCGCGAGGCGCTGGGGCACGAGGGCTCGATCGCGCTCGTGGCCGCGGACGACGCGCTCGACGGCCTGGCCGAGGCGGTCCGGGCCGAGGGTGTCGCGATCGCCGCCCTCGGCGAGGGGTCCGACGGCGTCCGGGTCACCGCCGTGCCCGCCACGCTCGCCAAGGGACTGGAGTACGACCACGTGGTCGTGGCCGAGCCCGCGGCCGTCGTCGAGGCGGAGCCCAGGGGGGCGAACCGGCTCTACGTCGTACTGACCCGTGCCGTCTCGCGGCTGGAGGTGGTGCACACCCGCCCGCTGCCCGCCGGAATCACCCCAGCCGTTTAGCTATAAATATCCCTTTTATCCGCATATATCCACTCAATGAAACGCCACGAAATGCTGGAAATCGCTGGAATACACGGGAGGCTGGTGGAACTCCTGTTACGCTCCGTGCCGTGAGTGAATCACTGGACGCGCTGGAGCTGCGGATAACCGAGCTCCGCGCCCAGGTACGGCGCGCGGTCAAGGCGCGGGACAACACGCTGGCGCGGTCCCTGCGGGGAGACCTGCGCCGGGCCGAACAGGCCTGGGACCGCGCGGTCGGCACAGATGAGTCCACCGGGGAGTCCACCGGGGAGACCGAGCCGCCGCTGCTGCCGGTCAGGGAACAGGTCCACCAGGCGCTGGCGCTGCTGGGGGTGCCCTCCGCGGCCAGGATGATCGTCGCGGTGAACGAGGCGTTCTTCTCCGGCGCGCTGCGCGGCGCCCAGCTCACCAGCCTGCGCAGGGACGAGGAACGTTCCTTCCGCGGGGACCCCTACGCCCGCCCCTACTACCTGTGCGCCGCGCTCACCGACCGCCTCTCCCCCGCCAGGGGGCTGCTCGCCGACAGCACCTGGGAGCCGGAGCGGAGGGTGCTCGGGCCGCTGAGCCCACGTGTCGACTTCCTCGTCTCGGCCATGCGCGTCGCCGACAGGATCATCCGCATGACCGATCCGCCGCAGGGCGCCCGACGGTTGCTGCGGCGGATGGCGCAGAACGTCCCGGGAGCCGTCGAGGGCCTCGCCCCCGCGGACCCGGAGGTCACGATCCGCGCGGCACGCGCCGAACTCGACGTGCACCACGCCGGAGACGCGGCGCAGCGAGCCGAGGTCGCGGCGCGGGCGGGCAGGCAGCTTTCCGACATCGAGCGGCTGTTCGGCGCCGCCGCCCTGAGCACCCTGAGGGGAGCGAGTTGAACGGCAGGCTGGACAGGCTGCGCGGCCCCGTGCCGTCACACCCGCACGACGCCCGCGCCATCGCGGCGCTGGCCGCCAACCCCGGCTGCGCACGCCGTGCGCTGCTGGACGCCGCGGGAGTCGACAAGGACCGTACGGCAAGGCACCTGGGCTTTCCCGCGCCCTTCGGCCAGTCCCAGTTCGCGATCACCCGTGGGAACTCCTTCGAGATCGTGGTGAAGGAGAACGGCTGCGCCGAGTTGCTCCGGCTGCTGCGCGAACTGCTCGGACTGCCCGTCGCGGAGGTCGGCTACCAGGACGTGGAGAGCGTCGGCGCCCATCTGCGCCACTCCCACACCAGGGCCCTGGTCGACAGAGCCGCACGGCAGGAGGAGGCCGCTGTCTTCTACGACCACCCGCTGCTCAGCCTGGAGATCGCCGGGCACGTCTGTTACCTGGAGCCGGACGTGGTCGCCTTCCAGCTCGGCGGGCGCTTCCACATCGTGGAGATCAAGTCGTTCAGCGTGATCGACGGGCAGGCCGAGCCGCGGAAGGTCGCCGCCGCGGCCAGGCAGGCCGCGGTCTACGTGCTGGCGCTGCGCGCGCTGCTGGCCGACCTGGGACACGACCCGGAACGGGTCTCCCACGAGGTGGTCCTGGTCTGCCCGGAGAACTTCGCCAACCGGCCCGTGGCGTGCCTGGTCGACGTACGCAGGCAGCTGGCGGTGCTCAAGCGGCAGCTCACCCGGCTGACCCGGGTCGAGACCCTGCTCGACGAGCTTCCCGAGGAGCTCACCTTCGACCTGGCCCCCGGTCAGGACGGCGTGCCGACCCGGCCCGCGGGGGAGGTGGCCCAGGCCCTGTCCCGGGTGCCCGCCCGCTACGCGCCCGACTGCCTGTCCACCTGTGACATGTGCATGTTCTGCCGGGACGAGGCCAGGGGGAACGGCTCGACCGACCTGCTCGGCCGCCAGGTCCGCGACGAACTCGGAGGGGTCTCGACCGTGGCGGAGGCGCTCGGGCTCGCCGAGGGCACCCTGGAGCCCGCCGAGGGCCAGGAGGAGATCGCCCGGCTGCTGCGGCTGGCGGACCGGCTGCGCGAGGAGTGCCTGCGATGAGCGCGCTGACGGCGCTGGCGCGGCTGCGCGCCATCAGGGACGGGAGCGCGCAGCCGGTCACCACGGTCAGGCACTGTCACCTGGCCCCGCAGCCGCTGGTGTTCGTCCCGCTCGGCCTCTCCGGTGAGGCCGCGGCCCCGCTCGCCGCCATGGTCGGCAGCGATCCCGGCCATCCCCGGCTGCTCGTGGTGCCCCAGCCGCGTAACCGGGACCTCCGTTTCGCCTTCGCCGCCGAACTGGCCGAGGTCGTCCTGCCGTACGTGGAGGGGTTCTGCAAGGGCACCGAGACGGTCGAGCGGCGGGGCGGCGAGCCGTACGAGCGGTGCCTGGACGCCCCGCAGATCCTGGTGCCGAACCGGCAGGGGGTCGCCTTCCTCGGGCTGCTCGGCCGGTCCACCCGTTTCCGCAGGGTCGACGGACCCTATCCGGTGCATCCCTCGGTGCCGCTGCTCGGCCGGTGGCTGACCTACTTCGCCGACCGGTCGCAGCAGCCGGGATCCTGCCTGCTGATGGCGGCGACCGAGGCGCTCGGCGCACACTGGGCGAGCGGGCAGAGCGGCCTTGAGGACGCCAACCTGGCCGCGCTGCTCGGCTGGATCGACCCTCCCGCCGGGATGACCGGATCCCAGGCCGCGCTTGAGGCGGAGGATCCGCTGCTGTGGCCTCCCGCGGGGCCCTCGACGGACCCGGGCTTCGACAACGAGGTGCTCGCCCCGGCCATGCGCGCCTACGAGGAGGCGCCGACCGAGCGGTCGGTGGAACGTGTCACCCAGGCGCTGCGCACCCAGCTCGATCCGACGTGGCGGCTGATGTGGCGGGCGGTCGACCTGCTGCGCGCGCTGCCCGAGGGGTCACGGGTACGGGACCGCTGGGAGACCGACCGGGGGTCGTTCACCCGCTTCACCGAACGGCTCGCGGAGGGTGGCCCGCCGCAGGCGCGCAGGGACGGCGCGGTCGGCGCCGCGGCCCGGCTGGCCGGTCTCGAACGCGCCAGGGCGAGCTACGACGTGCAGCGCGCCTACGACGACCCGCTGATCATGGCCGAGTACCGCCTGACCGGTGAGGCGTTCACCGGGACGGTCACCGCCGCCGACCCCGAGCACACCGAGGGCGAAGGTCGTTCGCGCAAGCTCAGGCCGCTGGTCACGGTCACCACCGCCGACCCGGTACGGCTGGCGCCGGGCGTGGTCGTCGGCAGCCCGGAACGGCGCGGGCACGCCGCCGAGATCGTCGAGGTCTCCGGCGACGAGATCACCCTGAAGGTCGTCAAGGGGATGGGCCGGGGCAGGACACCCGCTCCGGGGGCGGTGCCCGGACCCGGTGAGCGGATCACCTACACCTCGTTGCTCGACGACTTCCAGTCCTCGGCCTCGCTGCCCGATCCGGAGCTGACGCCGTGGACCCACGGCGGGCCTCCGCAGGAGTACGTGCCCGGTGACGACGACGCCCAGGAGGAGTGGTCATGAAGGTACGGCCCACGGAGGACATGACGCCGCAGCAGGCCGCCGCGGCCGTCGTCGGCGAGGTCCTGGCCGACCTGCCCCGCAACCGGGGCGTGGTCGTCGACTCCCCGCCCGGAGCGGGCAAGTCCACGCTGGTGGTCAAGGCCGCCGCGCACATCGCCGAGACGGGCGAGCCACTGATGATCGTGGCGCAGACCAACGAACAGGTGGACGACCTGGTCGAGCGGCTGGCCACCGATCACCCCGATCTCACCGTCGGACGGCTTTCCGCGAGCGGCTACGTCACGCCGCCTCGCGTTCTTGCCCACCCCAACGTCTCGGTCGCGGGCAAGCTGCCCGACCTGGGCGACCCGGCGGTGGTGATCGCCACCGCGGACAAGTGGGCCTGGGTCGGCGACCGGACCTGGCCGTGGGCGATCGTGGACGAGGCCTACCAGATGCGTTCGGACAAACTGCTGCGCATCGCCTCGCTGTTCGAGCGCTCGCTGTTCGTCGGCGACCCCGGCCAGCTCGACCCGTTCTCGATCGTGGACGGCGACCGCTGGGCGGGCCTGTCCTGGGACCCGGTGCAGAGCGCGGTCTCGGTGCTGCTGCGCCACAACCCCGATCTTCCCGTGCACCGGCTGCCGGTCTCCTGGCGGCTGCCCGCCTCGGCGGCGCCGGTGGTCTCCGAGGCGTTCTACCCGTTCACCGGGTTCAGGGCGGGGACCGAGCACCATGACCGCTCGCTCGAACTGACCGTGAACGGCATGCGCACCTCCTACGACCGGGCGCTGGAGGAGGCCGCCGCCTCCGGGTGGGCGCTGTACGAGCTGCCCAGCCGTCACACCGTGCGCACGGACGCCGAGGCGGTGCAGGCGGTCGCGCTGCTGGCCGTACGGCTGCTGCAGCGGGCGCCGGTCGCGCACTCCGAGCGGGGCAGCCACCGGGTGACGGCGGACCGGATCGCCATCGGCGCCGCGCACCGCGACCAGGTGACCGCGATCCGCGCCGCCGGGGTGCCCGAGGAGATCACGGTCGACACCGCCAACCGGCTCCAGGGCCGGGAGTACGACGTGACGATCGTGCTCCACCCGCTGTCCGGGCGCCGGGACGCCACCGCCTTCCATCTGGAGTCGGGACGGCTGTGCGTGCTGGCCTCACGGCACCGGCACGCCTGCGTCGTGGTCGCCAGGGCGGGCATCCCCGAACTGCTCGACGCCCACCCGTCCGCGGAGCCGGTCCAGCTCGGGGTGCCGGTGAAGTTCCCCGACGGCTGGGAGGCCAACCAGGCGGTGCTGGCCCACCTGGCCAAGCACCGGGTCGCCGCGCACTGACTCAGTAGTAGCCCTCCACCGGGACGCGGGCCTCGTCGTACAGGGTGGGGCCCTGCTGCGGCACCTCAGGGAAGTCACCACCCGGTTTGAGGGCGTTGAGCTGCTCGCCGGAGAGGGCGAACACGACACGGCCGAGTCCGGAGCGCCGGATCGCCCCCTCGCACATGGGGCAGGGCTGGCAGCTGGTGTACATGGTCGTGGCGGCCGCGGTCTCCGGGCCGAGTTCGCGGGCCGCCCAGCGGGCCAGTTTCAACTCCGGGTGCGCGGTTATGTCGGCGTCGGTGAGGGTGGTGTTGCGCTCCTCGGCGATCACCCGGCCGTTCCCGTCCGCCAGCAGCGACCCGAAGGGCGGGTTGCCGCCCGCCCGAGCCTGCGCGGCGAGTTCGATCGCGCGGCGCAGGAGTCGTTCCTCGTCGTGTGTCGTGGCTTGGTGTGTCATGGTCGCTCCGTTCGCGGGTGAAGGTCCCAGCCGACGGCGGGCATCCGCTGTTTCGCCGCCGGGTCGAGGGCCTCGCCGGGGCCGCCGTCGAACGGGGCGCGACGCCGGGTTCGCACCCGTTCAGGCTATCGGGGTCGGTGGACGTGCTCGGCGACCGGGGACACCTCGGGGTTCGCGCTGATCCAGGCGATGCGTTCGCGGCTCTCCTCGTCGACCGGGGTGTAGACGACCATCCGCGCCTCCGCGGGCGCCGACAGGCTCAGGCTCGTGGAGACCGTGCGGACCAGCCCCGCCTGGCAGTGCCGGAACATCTTCATCCTGCTGCCGGGCCTGGCCACGTCGTGGGCCGCCCACATCCGCGCGAACTCGGGGCTCTCGGCCGACAGCACGCGGACGAAGTCGTCCCAGGCGGGCTCGCCGAGGTGCCTCCCGAAGCCCGCCCGCAGGGTCGCCACCATCTGGGGCAGCTCGGCCTCGCGGTTGGTCATCGGGAGGCAGCAGGAACGGGTGACGAAGATCTGCCAGAGCGCGTTGCGGGTGGCCGGCGGGGCCTTGACGACCTTCGGGAACAGCGCTCCGTACGCCCGGTTCCAGGCGAGCACGTCGTAGCGGCCGTTGTAGACGACGGCGGGCATCGGGTCGAGCTGGTCCAGGATGAGCTGGACCTCCGGTTCGAGACCGCCGCCGCCGGGTGACTGGGGCACGCTCGGCAGGTCGGCGAGCCGGTACAGGTGTTCGCGCTCGGCCTCGTCGAGACGGAGCGTCCTGGAGATCGCGTCGAGCACCTGGACGCTGACGTTGATCGGACGTCCCTGTTCGAGCCAGGTGTACCAGGTGACGCCGACCCCGGCGAGCATGGCCACCTCCTCACGCCGCAGGCCCGGCGTACGGCGCCGCGACCCGGGGGGCAGTCCGACGGCCTCGGGGGTGATGCGGTCGCGGCGGCTGCGCAGGAACGAGGCCAGCTCCGCCCGTCGGGCACGCCGGCTGGTCATGGTCATCCCCCCATGCTGGCCGATGGGGAAAGCCGTTGCCAGGTGGTGTCGGTACCAGGATCAGCAGGCTCTCGTTACCGGTATCCGCCCGCCCTCACAGTCTTCTCCATGACCGCGCCACCGATCTTGGAGGCCCCGGCCGCTCTCCCGGCCTCCTCCCGTAACCGCCGGCTGCTCACGGTGATCCTGACCGGGCAGTTCATGGCGATCCTGGACGTCTCCATCGTCAACGTCGCCTCCCCGGTGATCCGCTCGGACCTGGGCACCTCGGGCTCCGGACTCCAGTTGATCATCTCCGGATACACCATCGCCTACGCGATGCTGCTGATCACCGGTGCCCGGCTCGGCGGCCGGTACGGCGGACGCCCGCTGTTCCTGACCGGCCTGACCGTCTTCACCGTCGCCTCCCTGGCCTGCGGCCTGGCCGCCTCCGCCGGGCAGCTCATCGCCTTCCGGCTCCTGCAGGGCGCGGGAGCCGCCCTGATGGTGCCCCAGGTGCTGATCATGATCCAGACGAACTTCGAGGGGGCCGCGCGGGCCCGCGCGCTCAGCCTGTACGCCACGGTGATCTCGGGGGCCGCCGTGATCGGGCAGGTGCTGGGTGGCACGCTGGTCTCCGCCGACCTGTTCGGCACCGCGTGGCGCCCGGTGTTCCTGGTGAACGTGCCGATCGGACTGGCCCTGCTCGTCACGGGCGTACGGCTGCTGCCCTCGGGCGGACCGCGTCTGCACCGCCCGCTGGACCTGCCGGGCCTGGTCACGCTCTCTCTCGCGGTGAGTCTGCTGGTGGTGCCGCTGGTGCTGGGCCACGAGCAGGACTGGCCGCTGTGGGGGTGGGTCTCGCTGGGGGTGAGCGTGGCCTTCGCGGGGATCTTCGCGCTGGTCGAGCGGCGTTCGGCCGCTCCGCTCGTGCCCGCGCGGGTGCTCATGGCCAAGGGAGTGATCCCCTCGGTGCTGACCGTCTTCGGGCTGATGACGTGCTACGGCGGATACCTGTTCGGCCTCGCCCTGCACCTGCAGGGCACCTTGGGCGACAGCCCGCTGCGGGCCGGCCTGACCTTCGTCCCCACCGCGGTCGCGTTCACCGTCTCCAGCCTCAACTGGCGGCGGGTCCCCGAGCGGTTCAGGCGGCCCATGGTCGTCTCCGGGCTCGTCGTGGCGGCGCTCGGCTACCTGGGTCTGGCCCTCGCGCTGAGCGGTGGCGACCACGGCCAGCCGCTGCTGTGGATCACGCAGGCCGTCGCCGGGTTCGGCATGGGCGCGGTCTTCAGCCCGGTGCTCGCGATCGCGCTCACCCATGTGGCGCCCGAGCACGCCTCGGACGCCAGCGGGCTGTTCGTCATGGTGACCCAGCTCGGCCAGGTCGTCGGGGTGGCCACCTTCGGCACGCTGTACCTGGGCGGGGCGTCGATGACGACCGTCGGGGTGGTCCTGGCCGCGGCGACGCTGGTCACCGCGGCCTGCGCGCTGCCGCTGCTGCGGCGCTGAGGTCCCGTCCCGCGGGCCGGGCCGTACGGCCCGCGGGGAGGCCGGGTCAGACGGTCCTGCGCCAGACGTCGATGGCCAGCACCTGCCGCATGCCGACCGAGAGGTACAGGTCCAGGGCGGGGGTGCTGTTGTTGGCGTCCACGTGCAGGTAGGTGCCGACCCGGCCGCGCGCGGCGTCCGCGGCGAACGCCCGGCGCAGCATGAACCGGCCCAGGCCGCGTCCCCGGAAGCGGGGCAGTACCGCGAGCTGGCGGACGTAGCCCGAGTTCTCGTCCCCGGCGAAGGCGTCGGTGCCCAGCAGCATCGCGGCGGGCTCGCCGTCCACCCTGGCGACCATGAGCTGCGCCCAGTCGGTGCTGGCCGAGGAGTCCAGGTCTGCGAACCACTCGTCGTAGTCCTTGGGCGTGAACCCGAAGTGCTCGGCGAAGCCCTCCTGCTGTACGGCGTGGCCCTGACGCCGTACCTCCTCGCTCGTCCCGTGGTGGACCGTCACCCCGGCCGGGGCGGCGGGCTCGGGGACCGAGGCGCCGTGGTCGGTCAGGAGGCGGATGAAGCTCGTCGCGGCGACGAAGCCCCGGGCGGCGGCCAGGGCCCGCTTACCGCTGTCCTCCCGGTACAGGGCGATGTCCACCACGGCCCTGTCGTGGCCGAGTTCGGCGGCGATCTCGGCCGCCCGTTCGGTGACCGCGTCCCACAGGGCGCCGGTGAGCTCGGCGGCGTCGGGGTGCACGACCACGTCGACGTCCATGTTGTCGCCCGTGCCCTTGCGGCAGACCCAGGCCCAGGCGACCAGGCGGCCCGACGTGTCGTGGACGACCCAGCCGTCCTTCTCCCCGTCGAAGTCGGGCTCGTTCAGCTGGTCGGTGACGTCGTCGAGGGTCATGTCGGCCTTGCCGATCACCTGCGTGTCGCACAGGGAGATCAGCCGGTGGATCTCGACCGCGTCGCCGGTCCCCGGCCGCCGGGTGGTGTACCCGGCGGCGGTGACGATTGTCGTCGTTGTGTTCATGCCACCCAGTCTGGGAGGAGGGACTTGGCGATCACTGGGTGAGAACTTGCTCGCCGCCGTCCAAGTCTTGCTCGCCGCCGTCCAAGTCTCGCCCCGCCGTTCAGTCGAGCGCCGCGACCGGGGTCGACTCGTCCGCGCCCTGGTCGGAGCCGCCGCGCAGCGGGATCTCCTTGATGAAGGCCGCCGCCAGCGGCACCAGGACGGCGAAGAGGATCGCCCAGGTGAACACCGAGCCGATCGACGACGCCAGGGACTCAAGGAATCCGGTGCGCACGCCGGCCGGCAGCTCGTGCAGGGCCGCGGGGTTGAACTGGCCTCCGCTCGACGCGAGCTTCCCGCCCGCCTCCCCCAGCTTGCTCGTCAGGTTGGCGGTGAGCTGGTGGGTGAAGATGGCGCCGAACAGGGAGACGCCGAACGAGCCGCCGATGGACCTGAAGAAGGTCGAGGCGCTGCTGGCCACGCCCAGGTCCTTCTGCTCGACGCTGTTCTGCGCGATCAGCATGGTGGTCTGCATCAGGAAGCCCATGCCCAGGCCCAGCACCGCGATGTAGACGCCGGTACGCCAGGAGGGGGTGTCGACCGTCTGCGTGGACAGCAGCCACATGGCGACCGCCATGATCACGCCGCCGAGGACCGGGTAGATCTTGTACTTGCCCGTCTTGGTGATGGCCCGGCCGACGAACAGCGAGACCACCATGGCCGCGCCCATCATCGGCAGCAGGAGCAGGCCGGAGTTGGTCGCCGAGGCGCCCTGGACGGTCTGCTGGAACAGCGGCAGGAAGTTGATGGCGCCGAACATGGCGAAGCCGAGCAGGAAGCCGACCACGGAGATCAGGCTGAAGTTGCGGTCGCGGAACACGTTGAGCGGCATGATCGGCTCGACGACCCTGCGCTCGACCACGATGAAGAGGGCCAGGCTGACCACGGCGCCCGCGGCGAGGCCGATGATCTGCGGCGAGTTCCAGTCGTAGTCGTTGCCGCCCCAGGTGGTGATGAGGACCAGGGCGGTGATGCCGACCGAGAGCAGGACCGCGCCGACCCAGTCGATGCGGTGCTCGGTGCGGTATCTCGGCAGCTTGAGCGTGACGGCCAGCAGCGCGAGCGCGACGAACCCGACGGGCAGGTTCACGTAGAAGGCCCAGCGCCAGTTGAGGTTGTCGGTGATGAAGCCGCCCACGAGCGGTCCCGCGATCATCGCGAGCGCCATCACACCGGCCATGATGCCCTGGTACTGGCCGCGCTCACGGGGCGGGACGAGGTCGCCGATGATGGCCATGGCGTTGACCATCAGGCCGCCCGCGCCCAGCCCCTGGAGCGCGCGGAAGCCGATGAGCTGGTTCATGCCGTCCGCGGTGCCGCCCAGCATCTCCGAACCGGCCATGCCACAGAGCGCCGAACCGATCATGAAGATCACGATGGAGGCGAGGAAGATGTTCTTCCTGCCGTACAGGTCCCCGATCTTGCCCCAGATGGGGGTCGACACGGTGGTGCCGAGCACGTAGGCGGTGACCACCCAGGACAGGTGGGTCAGGCCGCCGAGCTCCCCCACGATGCGTGGCATCGCCGTACCGACGATCATGTTGTCGAGCATGGCCAGGACCATCGCCAGCATGAGGCCCGGCAGCACCACCATGACCTCACGTTGCCGCGCCGGCGCGGTCGCGGTCTCCTTCACTTTCGTTGCCCCCTAGTGGATCTTGCTTACTTGCCGACCGGCTAGTGTCGGATATGATGGGAAATGTAGGGCGCCTACTTACCGGCCGTCAAGTTAATTCCACCGCAAAGGGAACCATGAGCGAAAACGCCGACACCCGGACTCGCATCCAGGAAACGGCCCTGAAACTGTTCATCGAACAGGGCTACGAGGCGACCTCACTCCGCGAGATCGCCGAGGCGCTCGGCGTGACCAAGGCCGCCCTCTACTACCACTTCAAGAGCAAGGACGAGATCATCACCAGTCTCGTCGAGGCCCGGCAGTACGCCTTCGACGAGCTGATCGAGTGGGCCAAGTCCCAGCCGCGCACCGAGGAGACCAGACGCGAACTGGTACGCCGCTACGCCGAGGACCTGCGCCGGGGCAGGCACCACGAGATCATGCGTCTCATAGAGCGCAACCAGGCCTCGTTCAAGGGCCACCCGACGATGGAGCGGGTCCGCCACCAGATGTTCGAGATGCTCACCATCCTCGTCGAGCCCGGCGATCCCACGGCGACCCGGCTGAGGAACTCGATGTCGCTGTTCGCCCTGCACGCCTCCTGGTTCCTCCTCAGGGACGAGGAGATCAGCGACGACGAGCGCAGGGACGCCGCCCTTGAGGTCGCGCTCGAACTGCTGCGCCGGTGAGCGTCCTCATCGACCCGCCCGCCTGGCCGGGTCCCCGCGGCCTGCTCTGGTCCCACCTGGTCAGCGACAGTTCCACCGAGGAGCTGCACGCCTTCGCCGAACGGCTCGGCGTGCCCGCCAGGGCCTTCGACCGCGACCACTACGACGTCCCGGAGACCGTCTACGAGCGCGCCGTCTCCCTCGGGGCGCAGCCGGTCTCCTCCCGGGAGCTCCTCACCCGGCTGGTCGCCTCCGGTCTGCGCAGGCGCAAGACCAGGCGTTCCGGGACGGGCGATTCAGGAGATGCCGTTCGTCCCGGTTAGGACGGGCGGGCTGGGGCAGGGCTCTCAGCGGGCAACCGTGAAGGAGGGACCGTGGAGGCCACAATCACGCTCCGCCTGCCGCGTGACGCGGCTAGCGTTCCGGTCATCAGGCAACTGCTCGACGCGGCGCTCCGCGCCCTGGGGGTCGAGCCACAGGTGCGCGAGGACATCCTGCTCATGCTCTCGGAGGCGTGTTCCAACGTGATCCAGCACGCCATCCCGAGCGACGACTACATGGTGAGCACCGAGCTCTTCAGTGACCGCTGCGTCATCAAGGTGATCGACACGGGCGAGGGGTTCGACTTCTCCGGGACGCGGGCTCCCTCGCCGACCTCGGAGCACGGCCGCGGCCTGCTCATCATGAGGGCGCTGGCCGACGACATCCGCTTCACCAGCCGCCCCGAGCGGGGATCCGTCGTCTGCCTGGAGAAGAACCTGCGCTTCGTCCAGGACGCCCCGGGGCTGTCGCTGCTGCTCGACGAGGAGCACGTGCGGCACGACGGGGTGGACCGTTCCCGGCCGGGAGACGCCCGGCGAGAGCAGGAGCACGCCAGGGCAAGGTGAACCGGGGCCCTCAGCCCCGGCGTCGTGCCGGCCCGCCGCGTCCGCGCAGGGTGGAGGCGGCCAGCGTCACCATCGCGACGAGGACGACCACGGAGACGAGAAGCGCCGCCAGGCCGATAAGGCCGACAACGACCAGAACGCTGACAAGCTCACTGATCAACTGCCGCACCTGCACAGCTTTGCCCGGTTTATCCGGCCGCTACACCGCGTTCCAGCGGGCCAGCTTCAACGCGAGGTGGAGTTCCAGCCTGTCGGCTCCGTCCTTCAGGCTGCGTCCGGTGATCTCCTCGATCCGTGTCAGCCGGTAGTACAGGCTCGTGCGGTGCAGGTGGAGCAGTCTGGCGGTCTCCTGCGCGTCCCCTCCGCTGTCCAGATAGGTCTCCAGGGTGGCGGCCAGGGCCGGATGCTCGTGGAGCGGTCCGGGGGAGATCCGCCCCGGCTCGGCGAGCAGCCGGTAGACGCCCAGGTCCGGCCAGCTCGCCACCGGCCCGAGCGCGGGCTCCGCGACCGCCGCCCTGGCCGCGGCGACCGCCTCCCGGTGGGCGCGCCTGACGGTCCCGAGCCCGGCGTGCACCGCGCTGAGCCCCGCCGCGCCCCCGGTACGGGCCACCAGCCGTCCGGCCAGCGCGGTCGCGTCCTGCCCGCCGTTCAGCAGCAGTACGGCGTGCCGGTCGAGGACCGTGAAGGCGGGAGGGCGCCGCGTCCCGGCCAGTTCCTCCTCGACCGCCCGGCCCGGCTCCCCCCGCTCGCCGCGCAGGGCCAGCAGGCGCAGAGGCCCCTCGCCGAGTACCGCGGCGGCCCGCGCCGCGGGTATCCCGCCGGTCAGCAACCCCCGCAGCGTGCCCGACCCTCCTCCGCCGTCGAGGAGGGCGGCGATGGCGGCGGCGTCCCGTACGGCCCCGGCCTCCTCCTCCTGGCTCAGCGGCGTCCTTCCCTCGATGATCCACAGCAGGCCGACACGCCTGCCCTGGTGGAGCAGGGGAACGCAGAGCCTGGCCGCCATGCCCAGCGCCGGGTTCGCGGGCACCCTGACCGGAACGCGGGCCGTGGCCACGCCGTGGGCCTCCTGCCAGGCGCTGACCTCGGCGGGGACGGAACGGGACAGGATCGCCTGGGCGCGGACCTGGTCGACCTCGCCGTGGTGGACGCTGTGCGCGACGACCTGGCCCTCGGGATCGTCCACCGCGACGCCCCGTCCCACGGTCGCGGCCAGGGAATCGAGGAGATCCTGGACTTCATCGCCGATCACCGTCGAATCCTACAGATGTATGAAAGGTCTCCGCTGGCAGGACGATGACTGGCCGGGGCGCGGGCCGTACCGTCGCTTGCACGTTCAGTGAGAGGGTCTCGTGAAGGGAGACCGCCGTGCAGGAGCGCAGCCGCATCGCCCCGTGGGCCTCGCCCAGGGCGCAACGACGTCTGGCGGAGCTTGAGGCCGCGGCCGAGGGCCTGGGGCTCGACGAGGTCGTGCGGACGGTCGGCGCGGCGCTCGCCGGACACCGCAGCAGGCTCGACGAGGACGGCGTCGTGCTCTACGCGGGCACCAACACGATGAGCGAGCGCGCCAGGGCGGCTCACGAGCTGTCGGCGGCCTGCCGTCCCTCCATGGGCTGGCCCGGGGAGAAGTTCCAGACCGGCCTCGACGAGCTGGACGTGCTGGAGGTGCTCGCCCCGCTGGGGGTCGCCTCCCTGATGGGAGGCGAGTTCGCCGAGGTCAGGCTGCAGAGCGCGACCTTGGCCAACCTGGCCTGCTACACCGCCTTCGCCGTCCCCGGCGACACGATCGCGGTCCTGCCCGAGGCGGCGGGCGGGCACGCCAGCCACCACGTCCAGGGCGCCGCCGGAATCCGGGGCCTGCGGGTCGTCGACCTGCCCTACGACGCGGCCGGGTTCGGCATCGACCACGACGCCCTGCCGGGTTTCCTGCGCGAGCACCGGCCCGTCCTGGTGGTGATCGGGGCCAGCCTGATGCTGTTCCCGCACGACGTCGCACGGGTGCGGGCGGCGTGCGACGAGGTGGAGGCGGTGCTGCTCTACGACGCCTCGCACGTGGCCGGGCTGATCGCGGGCGGTCGTTTCCAGCGCCCTCTGCTGGAGGGCGCCCACCTGCTGACCATGTCCACCTACAAGTCCTTCGGCGGCCCTCCCGGGGCGGCCGTCGTGACGCGTGAGGAGGACCTCGCCCGCCGGGTCTCCGCCGCCGCCTACCCCGGGCTGACCGCCAACTACGACGCCTCCCGGCTGGCCCCGCTGGCCGTGACGGCGGCCGAGCACGCCGCCGAGGGCCCGCGTTACGCCGACGCCTGTATCGCGAACGCGCACGCCCTGGCCGCCGCGCTGACCGAGGAGGGCTTCTCCGTGGCGGCGGCCGACCTGGGCTGGACGGTCTCCCACCACGTCGCGGTCGACGCCGCGGCGTTCGGCGGCGGGGACGAGGCGGCCCGGCGGCTGGCCGAGGGCGGCGTCTACCTCAGCGGCATCGGCCTGCCCGACCAGGCTCCCGGCGAGCCGATGCGGGGTCTGCGCATCGGCACCCAGGAGGTCACCCGCCGAGGGTTCACCCCCGGCACGATGCGGCCTGTCGCGGCGCTGATGCGCAGGCTGCTGATCGACGGCCACGACCCGGCCGAGGTCCTGCGGGACACGGTCGGGCTGCGCCGTTCCATCCCCTGATCCCGGACCGGCCCGCGACCCCCTGGGGCCGCGCGCCCCTGGCGGGCCGGTCCGCGCGCCTTTCCCCTCAGCCGATCCAGACCGTCTTGAGGTTGCAGAACTCCCGGATGCCGTGGGCGGACAGCTCCCTGCCGTACCCGGAGTTCCTTATGCCGCCGAAGGGCAGCTGCGGGTAGGAGACCACCATGCCGTTGACGGCGACCATCCCGGCCTCCAGCTCGGTGATGAGGCGCTCCTGCTCGCGCTCGTCGGTGGTCCAGGCGTTCGCGCCGAGCCCGAAGGAGGTGGCGTTGGCGAGCGCGACGGCCTCCTCGACGTCCTCCACCCGGTACAGCGAGGCCACCGGGCCGAACGACTCCTCCAGGAACAGCTTCATCTCCCGGGTGACACCGCTCAGCACGGTCGGCTCGTAGAACCAGCCGGGCCGGTCGGGGCTCACCCCGCCGCACAGCACCCGCGCGCCGCGTCCCGCCGCGTCGGCGACCAGCCTCTCCAGGTCGTCGAGGCCCTGCTCGGTCGCCAGCGGCCCGACGTCGGTCTCCTCGTCCATGGGGTCGCCGACCCGCAGCGACTCCATGCGTTCGACGAAGCGGCCCTCGAACTCGTCGTAGACGTCGGCGTGCACGATGAAGCGCTTGGCCGCGATGCAGGACTGGCCGTTGTTCTGCACCCTGGCGGTGACGGCGGTCGAGACGGCGGCCTCGACGTCCGCCGACGGCATCACCACGTAGGGGTCGGAACCGCCCAGCTCAAGGACGGTCTTCTTGACCTCGGAACCCGCGATCGACGCGACGGAGCGGCCCGCGGGCTCCGAGCCGGTCAGGGTCGCCGCGACCACCCGTCTGTCCCTCAGCACCCGTTCGACCTGTGACGAACCGATGAGCAGGGTCTGGAAGCAGCCCGCGGGGAAACCCGCCCTGGTGAAGAGCTCCCCCAGGTAGAGCGCGGTCTGGGGGACGTTCGAGGCGTGCTTGAGCAGCCCCACGTTGCCCGCCATGAGCGCCGGCGCGGCGAAGCGGATCACCTGCCAGAGCGGGAAGTTCCACGGCATCACCGCGAGCACGGGCCCCAGCGGCTGGTAGCGCGCGTAGGCGCGCCGCGCCCCCACGGCCCGCGCGTCCCCCGGCTCGTCGGCCAGGAGCGCCTCGGCGTTGTCGGCGTAGTAGCGCATCCCCGTCACGCACTTGGCCGCCTCCGCGCGGGCCGAGACCAGCGTCTTGCCCATCTCGGTCGTCATGAGACGGGCCGTCTCCTCAAGCTCGCCTTCGAGCAGGTCGGCCGCAGCGCGCATCCAGGCCGCCCGCTGCCCGAAACCGGTCGTCCGGTGGGTCAGGAAGTCGGCCGCGGCGCGCGCGAGCCGTTCCTCGACCTCCCGCTCGTCCAGCGGCTCGAAGGTCTTCAGGGTCTCACCGGTGGCCGGGTTGACCGTCGCGATCGCCATCACTGCCTCCTCGACGGCCGCCGCCCCCGGACGGCGGCCGGAATCGGGACCTGCCGGACAGGGGCGGGTACGGCGGGCGTCCTGCCCCTACCTTCCCCAGATATCCGTTCAGACCCGGAGGAAACAGAGCTCAGGCGCCGACCTCGATGACGACCTTGCCGACGGCTCCTTCCTCGACCGCCGCGTGGGCGTCGGCGGCGCGCTCCAGGGGGAAGCGGATGATCGGCAGCCCGGCCTCCTCCCCCACGCGCAGCGCGCCCGCGGCGACGGCGGCCGAGACGTCCTCGACGGCGGCCAGCTTGGCGGTCTCGGGCACCGTGTAGACCAGGACGCCCTGGTAGCGGAGGTTGCCCGCCGCGACCGGCCCCAGCGGCAGGAGAAGCTCGGCGGGACCGCCGTCCACGGCGTAGACCGCGACGGTTCCCGCGGGGGCCAGGACCGCGAGGTCGAGGGTGAGGTTCACCACGGGGGCCACCTCGACGACGACGTCGACGCCTCCCGGGGCGACCCGCCTGATCTCGGCGGCGGCGTCCCCCTCGCGGTAGTTCACGACATGGTGGGCCCCGGCCGCGGTCGCGAGCGCGGCCTTCTCCGGCCCGCTGACCGTGGTGACGACCGTGGCGCCCGCCCATCTGGCGAGCTGGATCGCGGCGTTGCCGACCGCGCCCGCCCCACCCGCGACCAGCACGGTGCGGCCCGCGAGGGCACCCGGCGCCAGCCGTCCCGCGCCACCGCCCGCCGCCGTGCCGTCGGCCACGGTGAGGCAACGGTGCGCGGTCAGCGCCGGGATCCCGAGCGCCGCGCCCACCTCGAAGGAGGCCTCCCCGGGAAGCCGTACGGCCTGCCGGGCGGGCAGCACCACGAACTCCTGGGCGGTGCCGTCCGGGCGTTGCCAGGCGGCCTCCCAGATCCAGACACGATCGCCCTGCCGCAGCCCGTCGACCCCCTCGCCGACCGCGTCCACGACTCCGGAGCCGTCCTGGTTCGGCACCACCTCGGGGAAGGTGGGGCCTGAGTCGTCCGCGCGGAACTTCCAGTCGCTGGGGTTGACGGCGGACAGGACCACGCGGACCCTGACCTCACCCGGTCCCGGCTCGGGAACGGGCCGTTCGACCAGGCGCAGGACCTCGGGGCCGCCGGTCTCGGTGTAGATGATCGCTCTCATACCGGAGGAAATCTCCGTTTAGAGCGGCTTATTCCCGTGCCCTCCTTGCCCCCGCGGAACCGCCGTGAGGAGAACGGCTCCGCGGGCCTGGCCCCGTCAGCCTCTGAGGCTGGAGGAGCGGAAGAGCTTGACCACGAAACCGGCGGCCACGGCGATCAGACCGAGGATCAGGGCCCACTTGATGAGGCCGACGACGAAGCCCAGAAGCGAGCCGAGCAGGAAGAAGGCGAGCACCACGGCCGCCACAATCAACAGAATCCGTCCCATGTCTCCACGCTACGACCCGGCACGGACCAGCGGCAGAGCCAGAACCCGAAGTCAGGGACAAGCCAGGGTGTTCCCCCATGCTGTTTCCGGGAGGCCCCGGCCCAGGCCTCCTCGGCGTCCCTTCCCTTCGCGTACCGCGTCTTCCCGGCCTGATTCAGCTGCCGTTCCGGCTCCGTGCGCCGGGAGCCTCAGGCGTCCTCACAGCGGATCGGCCGCCTTGACGCGGTGGAGGTGAACCACGATGTCGTACGCCTGGCCCAGGGCCAGTGGTGCCTTGAGCATGTCGGGCAGGTAGGTGGCCGGCACGGTGAACGTCGGGCGGGCGGTGTCGAGCCACTTCCGCGTGGCCGGGTCGCGCTCCGCCTGGCGCAGGCTCACGTAGTAGTCGCGATGGCGCACCTTGTCGAGGATGTGCTCGTTGCTGTCCGGCCCCGCGGCCCCCGTGTCGAAGTTCTCCGCCTTGCCGTTGTCGGGATTGATGGCCCGGAATCCGCCGCTGTGGATGGAGGTGCCGATGGCGACGTAGGAGCGCCCGGCCATGGCACGTAGCCGGGCCCCCTGGGTGACGGGGTAGTGCTGCGGGAAGGGGGAGAGGTAGGTCACGTGCCCGTTGTGCGCGGCGGCCACGATCTTCAGACCGGTTTGCCGCTTCCACCACATGGTGTTCTCCGCCATGAACCGGTCGCGGTTCAGGTGCAGTTCGGACCCCTCCGAGGCGTACACCTTGGTCATCTGGTGGATGACGCGGGCTTCCTGGAGCACGTAGGGGTTGACCTTGGCGGCCTTCTCGACCAGGTGGTAGGCGGCTTCGGCGTCCTCGGCCACGGCCTTGAGCCGCTCCGGGGGAAGAGCCGTCAGCGCGTCGACCCGTTCCTTCGCACCACCGGGAAGGGCGAGCAGCTTCGCGTAGCGGCGGCGCAGTTCGGGCAGGATCGAGGGCTCGTGCTCCTCGGCCCAGTCGAGGATCCGCCGGTACTGCTGCGGGTGGACGTCACTGAGGTCGAAGCCCATCACCCGGAGCTTGGTGCGGGCGGTGCGGTTGTAGTCGCGCATCCAGGAGTACAGGTCCAGCCACTCCTCGGTGCTCCACACGCCGCCGGTGGTCTCGCCCTCCTCCTTGAGGATCGTGCGCAGGTCGCCCTTGCCGGTGCGCACATACTCGTCCAGGCGGACACCGGCCGACCAGGGCGCCTCCAGGGCGAGGGTGGTGAAGCCCTGTGTGGTCGCCAGGTGCCGGAACAGCCGGTGGCGCAGGGTGAACAGCTCCTTGGAACCGTGGGTGGCCTCACCGATTCCCACGATCTCCGCGTCACGGACCAGCGCCGACAGCGCCTTCAGATCATGTCCCGGCGTGTCCGGTCGGGTGCCGCGCAGTGGGTGGGCGTGACGCTCAAGGCCCGCGACGACCCGCTCCTCCGATGTCTCCAACGCCGGTTTGGGAGCGGCCAGGGCGGGAGCGGCCAGCGCGGGGGCCGCCACGGCGCCCAGGGCGACCGCCACCAGCAGGCCGCGACGCAGGGGAGTCTTCCTCATGGATGTTCCTTCGGTCGGTGTCACCGGACGCTCATCAAACTAGGGATCGGCGCCGGGCCTTTCGATCCGGCGGGCCGGTCCATCGTGGTGGCGCTGACCCCACCCCCCGTCGGGGGGACGACACGCCGGACGAGGCTGTTCGCGCCTTGGCCGCCCCAGGTACCCGGGACACGCCATCAGCACGAACGGCCCCGGCACAACGACCGGGGGACGTCCCCGATCTCCTGCGCCGTAGGGGACAAAAGCCCGGAAAGGCCGCGTGCGACGGGGTGTCGGGGTGCCGTTGGGAGCGGGGCTTCTGCCAGACTTCCGGGATGATTCCGTCGCGTTCCGTGACATCCGGCCCCTGGCCACACCCCCTGGGACGTGCCGCACGGCCCCGGGGCGAGGCCCTGTCATGACGGTCGTCAGCTTCACCGGGCGCCTGTCCGGAAGGATCACCCAGGCGTGGGCACGGGCCCGCCGCCGCCACGGATGGCTCGACCATCTGGCGCGCGCCGCCGTGCGCTACGACCAGGTGGACGGCGGGCGCCTGTCCGCGGCGCTCACCTACTACTCCTTCTTCGCCGTCTTCGCGCTCGGCCTGCTCGGTTTCGCGATCATCGGGCACGTCCTGGACACGCCGGAGGTCGTGCGGGCCGTACAGGACTATCTGAGTGAGAACTTCCCGCGCCTGGACGTGGCGGCGTTGCGTGAGGCGCAGAGCACGGCCGGGATGATCGCCCTCGTCGGCCTTCCGCTGACCGGCCTGTTCTGGATGGACACGCTGCGCTCGGCGATCAGGGCCATCTGGCGCCTGGAGCAGTATCCGGGCGTGCTCCTTCTGCGCCAGCTCATCGACCTGGGGGTGCTGGCCGGGCTGGGACTGCTGCTCTCCCTGACGCTCACCCTGGCGTTCGTCACCGGGGAGATGCTGAGCTGGCTGGTCGCGCACACCGTGGGCACCGACGACGCCCCGGCCAAGTGGCTGCTGTCGGCCGCCGCCTTCCTGATCGGGCTCGGGGTGAACACGCTGCTGGCGTTCGCCCTGCTGAGCGGGCCGCCGAGGCTGCGGCTGCCCCCGCGCAGGGCGATCGGCCCGGCCCTGCTCATCACCGTCGGGCTGGAGATCCTCAAGTCCCTCGGCCAGCTCTACATCGGCATGACCGCGGCCAACCCGGCCTACCAGGTCGTGGCGGGCGCCGCCGCGATGCTCGTCTTCCTCAAGCTCCTCAACCAGCTCGTCCTGTTCGCCGCGGCGCTCACCGCGACCGGCGGGAACGGCCGCGTCATCGACCTGACGACCGGCAGGGCCGTACCGCCCGCCGTTCCTCAGGGGCGGGACGGCGACGCGCCGTGAGCGGGGCCAGGTGCGCGGATGTTCCACATCCGTGGGTGGAGGTTCCACATCTCGGGGTGTAATCATCTCCACCGACGAGTGATTGATGGAACACGTATCGTTATCTACGCTCGCGGCATGACGATCCCCACCGAACCGATCGGCAGCATCCCCCGGCCTCCGGAACTGCTCGCCGCGCTGGCCGGACACGCCGACGGCCGGATCGGCGACGAGGAACTGGCCGCACGGCAGGCCGAGGCCGTCGCGGAGACGATCACACGCCTGGAGGGGACCGGATCTCCCGTCCTCGTCGACGGCGAGCAGTCCAAGCCGAGCTTCGCCACCTATCCGATCGTCGGCCTGGCGGGGCTGCGCCCCGACGGCGCCGTCATCCCCTTCGCCGACGGCCACACCCGGCAGCTGCCGTGCCTGACCTCGGGCCCGTTCCGCTACGCGGTGCACGCGGAGAAGTACCTCAGGCAGGCCAGGAGTCACACGGGCCTGCCGGTCAAGCAGGCGGTCATCGCCCCGTCCGCGCTGAGCCTGCTCTACCCGGCCGACGGCATCGACGACTATCCGCGCAAGGCCTTCCTCGACGACCTGGTCGATGAGGCGGAGGCGGACATCCGAGGCTGCCTGGAGGCGGGCGCGCACGCCGTGCAACTCGACTTCACCGAGGGGCGGCTCTCGCTCAAGCTCGACCCGAGCGGCGGGCTGCTCGGGGACTTCGTCGAGCTCAACAACCGGGTCCTCGAACGCTTCAGCCAGGAGGAGCGGGCCAGGATCGGCGTGCACACCTGCCCCGGCGGCGACCTGGACTCCACCCACAGCCTCGACGTCGACTACGCGGACCTGCTGCCGACGCTCTTCCGGCTGCAGGCGGGCAACTTCTACGTCCAGCTGGCCGGTGAGCCGGACCAGGAACGGGTGCTGAGCCTCATCGGCGGCGCCCTGCGCCCCGGCGTCAGGGTCTTCGTCGGCGTCATCGACCCGATCGACCCCCTGGTCGAGACGGCCGAGCAGGTGCGTGACCGGGTGCTGGCCGCCGCCCGCCACATCCCCGCCGACCAGCTCGGCACCTGCGACGACTGCGGGTTCTCCCCCTTCGCCGACGACACCTCGACCTCCCGCGACACCGCGTTCGCCAAGATCACCGCGCGGGTGCGGGGGACCGCGCTGGCCGCCCGGGCCCTCGGCCTGTGACGTCCCGCCGGTGAAGGCCGGGGCGTTCCGCGGCCCCTCCCCGCGGCGGGGACCGCGGAACGCCTCCCGGTACGGTGAGGCCCATGACCGCATATGTGATCGCGAAGGTGAAGGCGACCGGCGACGAGGAGGAACTGGCCGAGTACCGCGCCCAGGTCCAGGCGACCCTCGAACCGTACGGCGGCCGCTATCTCGTGCGGGGCGGAGCCGTCGAGGTCCTCGAAGGCGACCCCGAGCCCGGCCGGATCGTCGTCCTTGAGTTCCCCGACGCCGAGACCGCCCGCGCGTGGAACGACTCCCCCGAATACCAGCGGATCGCCCCCCTGCGGATCCGCAACACCGACAGCGACCGCCTGATCGTCACCGGGCTGTGATCTCGGGCGATCTCGGGCGATCTCGGGCGGCCTCAGGCCCCGTGGACGACCTCGTGCTCCCACTCCTGACGCGGCTGGGTGTGCAGCCGCCAGTAGTGCTCGGCGATGTCGTCCGGGTCGTAGTCCGTCCCCGGGGCGACCACGCCCCCGACGGTCACACTGGCCACGTGGACGCCCGAGGTTCCGTAACGCCCGTCGAGCAGCGCGACCAGCGTGCGCACCCCCGCCTTGCTCAGCGAGAGGCTCACGTAGTCGGGCTTGGGCTCGGGCATCCCTCCGGTGACGATGAACGAGCCGCCGCCGCGCCGGGCCATCCCGGGCGCGACGTGCGCGGCGGCGGTGAGCGCCCCGATGACGTTCACCGACCAGATGTCCAGATGCTCCCGTACGGACAGCTCACCGGGCTCGTCCGGGCGGACGATCGCCGCGTTGTAGACCACGGCATCCGGCGGGCCGATCTCGGCCGCCGCCGTGTCGAGGGCCTCCCGCAGCGCCGTCTCGTCGGCGCTGTCCGCCGTCAGGGCGACCACCCGGACCCCTGCCGGGGCGATCGCCTCGGCCACCGCCTTCACGGTCCTGTCCGTACGGGCCACCAGGGCGACCGGCAACCCCTCCCGCGCGAACCGCGCCGCCACCGAGCGCCCGATCCCCGGCCCCGCGCCGATGACCACCACGCCTCCCGGCTCCGCCTTCGCCGGCGCGGGTTCGGACGCCCCGTGCCGGCGCCTTCCCTCGTCGCTCATCCGTTTCGCTCCCCTCACGTCTCAGTCCAGGCGTCGGCGTGCCCGGTTGATCGTTGACCATGGTGCGCCGCCGACCGCGAGAGGAGGGTAAAACCTTCACATTGATGTGAAGGTCAAGGGTTTGCGCCCTCCGGCAGGGCCGGAGGGCGCGTTCCGTCAGCCGAGGGCGCCGCGGCCCCCGACGAGGGGAAGGGTGACCGAGCCCGCACCCGGTTCGACCGAGACCCTGGTCCCCGCCGGGAAGCGCAGGGTGAAGTCGCGGTCGGTCGAGATGAGCACGACGCCGATCCGGTGGCCGGGCTTGACCACGTAGTCACTGGGCTGCAGGTCGAAGTCGAAGTCGTAGAACCTGCCTTCCTTCAGCAGTTCGGTCCTGGCCGCGGAGTGGCGGTTGCGCACGTCGAGCCAGCCCCTTGTGATGATCTTGTAGGAGGCTGTCTCCGTGACGTGCCTGGCCAGGTAGGAGCAGCCGGTGTCCCCCGGCACGCCCTGTCCGTAGCAGACCGGCTCCTGGCCGAAGACCACGCCGCCGGTGGCACGGGTGTCGGTGCCGTAGTCGACGAGCAACGCGGTCAGGTACGGCGAGCGTCCCGCCGCGAAGGCCGCCTTGACCCGCACCTTCGGCGTGCCGGACAGGCGCACCTGCCCGCTCACCGGCTCCGACAGGTAGGCCAGCCGGTTCGGATCGGTCGTGGCGACGTCCTGGGCGAGCTGACCGGCGGTGCGGCCGCCCTGGTCGGTGAAGGACTCGACGGCGCGGCCGTGCGAGCGCCGCGGGCTCAGTGTGCCGTTGCGGCCGCCCGTCCCCGCGCCGAGGTTCAGCCGGACGTCGCGGGTGCCGGGAAGCGGCCAGGTGGCGTACTGGGCCCACTGGTCCGGCCCCGACTCGACGTCGGCCCTCGGCTCGTCCAGGATGCCGTTGCGCAGGCCGTACAGGTAGAAGTCGAACCAGTGGTGCAGCTGGCGCAGCCACTCGGCGTTGCGGGCGGCGAAGGAGAAGGGGTTGAAGTGGGGGCCCTGGTGCAGCCAGATCTTGCGCTGCACCCCCTGGGCGGCGAGGGCGTTCCACCACTGGACGGTCTGCTTGGTCTTGACGTTCCAGTCGTTGAGCCCGGCGACCGCGAAGACGGAGGCGCGGACCCCGCGCACGTGGTTGAGGTAGTCGCGCCGGGCCCAGAACGGGGAGTAGTCCCCCGTCACCCGGTCCTGGTCACGTTCGATCGAGTCGACCAGAGCGCCGCAGGCCTGCTCGGCGTTCTGCCTGGTCAGGACGTAACGGGCCAGGATGTCGGTGTCCTCGCCCTGGTAGCCCTCGGGGGCGACCACGCCACCGTTGGCGCGGTAGTAGTCGTACCAGGAGGAGATCGCCGCGATCGGCACGATGGTCTTGAGACCCTTCACCCCGGTCGCGGCGACGGCGTTGGCGAGCGTGCCGTTGTAGGAGACGCCGATCATGCCGACATTGCCCGTCGACCAGTCGGCGCGGACCTGGCCGCCCGAGGCGTCGAAGGCCCGGGCTCTGCCGTTGAGCCAGTCGATCACCGCCTTGGGCCCGGCCGTCTCGTTCTCCAGGCCGGAGGTCGGGCACCCGGTGGCCCGCCCGGAACCGAGGTTCTCCACCAGCACGACGGCGTAGCCGCGCGGGACGAAGTAGTTGTCGTAGTAGCCACGGAAGGGCGGCGCGACCGCCCTGGAGGTCGGGGGACGCTCCTCGGAGCCGAAGATCGCCTCGCCCATGCCGTCGAGCTTGTTGCGCCGGTAGTCCATGCCCGAGGGGTCGGAGGCGTCGAGGTCCACCGTGTGGTTGACCACGGTGTTGGTGCCCGCGTAGTAGGGACTGGACTCCATGATGACCGGGACCTTCAGCCCGGACGCGGTCTCCCTTGGCCGCATGATGTCGACGGCGACCCGGTCGGGGCTGCCGTCACGGTCGCTGTCCACTCCGGCGACCTCGACGAACACGGTCTCCGTCAGGGCGTCGGCGCGTGAGTAGACCGGCTGGGTCTCCTCGTTCACGACCGGGGCGGACATCGGGGCGGCCGCGGTTCGCGCGGCCGCCGCGGGCATGACGCCGGAGGGTACGGCGACCGCCATGGCGATGAGGACTGTCTTCCATCTGTTCATCGAGGGGGACTCCCGAAGGCCGATGAAGATTGACAACAGTTGTCAATGTCCAGCAGTCGGAACTTCACCGACAAGATCCGGGAGGTAACGAATTCACTGACTACTTGGCGTTACGAGCCAACTCCAGCGCGTAGTCATGGAACCACGTTCCGGGCGCGGGCTCGCCCCGGTGGCACTCGCCGTCCGACTCACCGGGTCGTTTGACCCACAGGAAGGCGTCCACCCGCTCGCGGCCCGTCCGGGTGGTCGGCGCCGTGCCCAGGGCCCGGCCCGCCGGGTTGCACCAGGCGTCGTCACCCTGCGCGCCCTGTGGCGACCCGTTGCCGTTGCGCGAGGTGTCGATCACGTACGGCGCCCCGCCGAGCGCGTCGGAGAGCCGTCCCGCGACGGCGACGCTCTCCTCGACGGTGAAGAAGTTGCTGACGTTGAAGGCGAACCCGTCGGCCGTGGCGACCCCGGCGCGCCGCATCGGATCGACCCAGGCCCCGGGGTCCCTGATCCAGCCCGCGTTGCCCGCGTCGAGGTAGACCCTGGTTCTCGGCTGCTTCTTGAGCGTCTCGACGGCGTCCCTGAGCAGGTCGAGCCGTTCATCCGCCTTGCCGCCCTTGGTGCAGTTGTCGAGGATGTGGGCGAGCGCGTCCGGTTCGAGGATGACCCAGGCGGGCCGGTCGGCGACGCCCTCGGCGAAGCGGCGGATCCAGGAGCGGTACTCGCCGGGGTTCGCGGCGCCGCCCGCGGAGAACTGGCCGCAGTCGCGGTCGGGGATGTGGTAGGCCACCAGGACCGGCACCTGGCCCGCCTTGGCCGCCTTCTCCGTGACGGCCGCGACCCGGGATGAGGGGTCGGCGTCGCCGATCCAGACGGCGTTCGGCCGTTCGGCGATCCTGCCGATCAGCTCCGCCTCCTGGGTCTTGCCCTCCTCGCGCAGCCTCCTGGCCTCCCTGGCGGCCGCTCCCTCGTCGTCCACGTAGAAGCGGACGTCCTCCCCCGCGGCTCCCGCGCCGCTTCCGGTGGAGGCGGGCGGTCGTACGGCTGACGGCTCCGGGGCCGCCGTACAGGCCGTCGCCAGGGCGAGGGCGAGCGCGGCGGCGGCGCGGCCGTAGCTGTTCATCGGGCTCCTCAGGCTCGACCGTCCAGGACGTGGACCCAGCGGGCCTGGGACGGTGTTCCCTTTTGCGTGACTCCGAACATCATGTACCAGCCTGGCGGCATCAGTGCGGGGTTGGAGGGGAGCGTGACGATTATGCCGCTCGACACCCGGGTGAAGTCGATCTTGATGGAGCGCTGCTCGACGTCCGTGACGTGGGTGACCGCGCTGGGCCGCATGAAGCGCACCTCGGTGATGCGCTCGGCGTCGGGGGTCTTGAAGCCCGCCTTTCCGCCCAGCTTCACCTGCTGCCTGCCGTCGGTGAACACCGGACGCGACTCGCCGTTGTGCAGGTAGGGAGGGGTGTACACCTCGACCCGCTGCTCGAAGCTGCCGGGGACCGAGCCCTCCCCGTTGCCGAAGAGCGGATCCGAGCCCATGCTGAGCACCCGGCCGTCGGGAAGCAGCAGGCCCTCGGCGTGGTAGTTGCGGCCGACGGCGGGTGCGGCGGCCTGCCGGAAGGCGTTGACCCGCGGATCGTAGAACTCCGCCCGCAGGATGTTGCTGTCCCCTCTGCCCCGGTAGTCGCTCGAACCGTTGAAGGTGAACACGGTGTCGTCCGGCAGCAGTACCGCCGAGGAGTAGCGAACGGGGTGGGAGAGGTCGGGACCGCGGACGTAACGGGGCGCGGGCTGCTCGAAGTCGATGATGGCGGTCCGGTCGGTCGCGTTCTTCTGGCCGGGCTGGCGCTCCCCGACCGGCCCTCCGCCCAGCACCATGATCTTCTGGTCCTGCGCGGGAGGCAGCAGCACCGAGGCTCCGGTCTCGTTGAGCTCGGGTTCGGGCAGGCCGGGCACCGGGGTGAAGGCCTCCATCTCGTCCGGCGCGAGGCCGCCGGGCGCCCCGGGGGTCGACACCAGACGGTCGGTGTCGTGGCGGTAGTCCCACACGCCGGGGGGACGCATCGACAGCTGGCCGGGGCCGTACCCCGCGCTCATCCCGGAGAAGAAGAGTGTGTCGTCGTCGAGCAGGAACAGCGCGGGGTAGGTCGGGAAGAAGCGCCGGGGGCCGGGGCTCCACTTCTTCGTGGCCGGGTCGTAGATCTCGTTGTCCCTGGTGACCTTCCCGACGGTGTCGAGCCCGGAGACCGTCATCACCCTGCCGTCCGGCAGGGCCGTCAGCGTCGGGTACCAGCGGCCCTCGGCCATGTCCGGGACCCTGGTGTACCGCTCGGTCACGGGGTCGAACTCGAAGGCGTCCTTGATGCCCTGGAAGTCCTGCTTGTCGAGCGTCATACCGCCGCCCATGGCGTACAGGTTGCGCTTCTCCCTGTCGGTGGTCAGTCCCTGGATCTCGTACTTGACGGAGCCGTCGGCCGCGTTGATCACCCCGATGGCGCCCTCGGCCACGGACTCGGCGAACACCTTGGTCTCACTGGGCGTGACCCGCGCCTTGCCGCGCACCCCGGTCTCGGTCTTCGTCGCGGGCGGCACCATGATCATGGAGGTGGTCCGGTAGAGCCGCCCGTCGGGGGAGGCGACCAGTGTGCCCGCGGGCAGGTGCTTGGTGATGTGCGGGTTCTCGTTCTTCACCACCAGCGGTCCGGCCGCCCGTTTGACCTTGTCCTTGAGCACCTCGAAGCGCAGCGTGCCGCCCGCGATGAGCAGCTTGCCGTCGGGCAGCATGACGTGCCCGGAGCAGAAGAGGTCGACGGGGGTGTCGACCAGCTTGAACTCGCCCGGCTGTCCTGGTTTGGCCGGATCCCAGAGCAGGGTTTTGAAGGTGCCCTTGTCGAAGTTGACGATGTTGTTGCCGGAGCCCGCGACGATGAGCACCTTGCCGGTGTGCAGCAGCGCCGCGTGGATGGCGTTCACCTTGAACCGCTCGGGGATGTTCAGGAAGCTCCAGTGACCGTGGCTCGCCTTGTAGTCGTCCCGGTTGATCCGGTAGTCGTGCCACTCCCGGTAGGCGAACCCCGCGACGGCCGGCAGGTTGACCCCCACGACGACGGTCACGATCGCGGCAACGACCAGGTTCTTGCGCAGCCTGCTCATCGGCCTCTCCTAGAGGTCCACGCCCAGGCGGCCATGGGCCCCAGGCAGATCACGAGGGCGAGAACCCCCCAGAGGGTCATGGCCACGTGCAGGTGGCCGGTCCAGAAGACGTTGAGCAGCAGGCCCCCGCCGAACACCGCCGCCCACCACAGGTGGATGCGGAAGGTCGCGACCTGGTCCGGACTGGCCGAGTCGCCCTTCGGGGTGACCACGAACCGGCTGGGGCGCCGCAGCGCGGCCCCGGCGAGCGAGGCCACGTAGACGGGCGCGGACAGGGCCGACATCACCATCCCGGCGACGCCGGAGGAGCCCTCGGGCTCGTGCGGGCTGACGTTGTGCCTGCGGTTCCAGGTGTAGAGCATGATCTGCAGCAGCGCGGCGTCGCCGTACAGCATGAGCCACATGTCCATCGGCACGGTCACGCCCGAGCCGCCGACCGCCATGAACAGCACGGCGCTCAGCCCGGCCAGCAGCCAGTTGAGCGCGGACATGGGGTAGAACGTCACCATCAGCGTGTAGTTGAACAGCCTGCCGGGCGACAGACGCGGGACGGCCCGCCAGAACTGGGTCAGCAACGTCTCGTAGGTACCCCGGCTCCAGCGCAGCTGCTGGCTGAAGAAGTCGGTCCACGACGTCGGCCCCTCTCCGACGGCCAGTACGTCGGGGGTGTAGACCGACGTCCAGCGCCGTCCCGTCTCCGGGTCGCGGGCGCGGTGGAACTCGATGCCGGTCGCCATGTCCTCGGTGATCGAGTCGTACAGTCCGCCGATCTGCTTGAGCGCCCTGATCCGCACGGCGTTGTTGGTGCCGACGAACATCGGCGCGCCGTACCGGTTGCCCGCGCGCTGGATCAGGGAGTGGAAGAGGAACTGCTGGCTCTCGGCCGCCTTGGTGACGCCGAGGGTGTAGTTGCCGTAGACCTGGGGGCCGACGACGAAGGCGACCGTGGGGTCGCGGAAGTAGCCGAGCATGCGTTCGCAGAACTCCGGCAACGGCACGTGGTCGGTGTCCACCGAGACGAAGAAGTCGTAGTCGTCGCCGTGGGCGGCCAGCCAGCTGTTGTAGTTGCCGTGCTTGGTCCTCGCCCTGAAGGGCCCCCTCGGCTGGTTCCACTCGGGCACGCCCTTGCGGGTGAAGTGGTGCGCGCCCAGCCAGTCACACAGCTCGTGGATCTCCGGGTCGTCGCCCTCGTCCAGCAGCCACACGTCGAACACGCCCTGGTGACGGATCTTCAGCGCCGCGGTCAGGGTACGCCTGACCATCTCCAGCGGCTCCTTGCCCGGCACGCAGGTGGTGATGAAGGCGACCCTGCCGCCGGGCTCCGGCCTCACCGGTACCGGGTCCCTGGCCGCGAGCATGGCGTGGACGTTGGAGACCACGCTGACCAGCCGGAACAGTTCGATGAGGGCGATCGCCACGAGCATGACCCGGTCTGCGACCGGCAGGTACCACGGGAGCCCGCCGTAGGGGTCCGGACGCTCCGTCCAGTGAGCGGGCAGCAGCAGCCAGACCATCAGGGTGAACTCGACCAGCAGCGCGGCGACCATCAGCAGCACCGCGCGCACCCGGTGCGGTTCGCCCGCCAGCAGTGAGCGGTAGCGAACCCGGTACGGCTCGCCGGGGTCGGGCTCGGTCATCGGCCCGGCCAGCCTGCTGAACCGCTCGTAGTCGTAGAGGGCGCGCCTCGCGGGTCCGGTGCCGACGCTCATCGCATCGGTGACCTCACCACGCGCATGCGGAACACCGGCACTGTCCCCCCAGGCAGATCACATGGGCCACCCTGCCTGAAGGCACGGCCGTCACCGGCCCATAGAACGATAAAGGATGACCCATCATATTCTCAGCGGTAAGCCAGGCATCACCTGTCACATGAGGTTCTGCACCGTTCCAGAAGACTCTCAGATTCTTCATGGAACGGTCCGGAAACGACCAAATCCACACCCCGGCCGGTTGGCCGGGGTAAAGGTCACCCGCCCAGCAGCTCCCACCAGCCGTCCGGGGCGGGAGCGTCGCCGACGTCGATCCGCTCGCCGGGACGCGGGACGACCACGCGGACGTCCCTGGCCTTGGCCTCGCGCCACAGACGGTCGGCGGGCTCCGCCCACGGATGGAAGGCCAGGGTGAAACTCGCCCAGTGCACGGGCAGGAGCAGCTCGCCGCCCAGGTCGAGGTGGGCCCGCACCGCCTCCTCCGGGTTCATGTGAATGTCCGGCCAGTTCGGGCTGTAGGCCCCGACGGGCATGAGCGTCAGGTCGAAGGGACCGTGCGCGGCGCCGATCCCCGCGTAGCCGTCGAAGTATCCGGAGTCTCCGGCGTAGAAGACCCGGTGCCGCTCCCCCGCGACCACCCACGACCCCCACAGCGTCGTGTCACGCCTCAGGGTGCGCCCGGAGAAGTGCCTGGCGGCGGTCGCGACGAAGCGCAGGCCCGCCACCCGCGTCTCCTCCTCCCAGTCGAGCTCGACGATCCGCTCCCCGGGCACACCCCAGCGCTCCAGGTGCGCGCCGATGCCCAGCGGGACCAGGAAGGGGGCCCGCTGCAGGGCGGTGAGCGCGCGGACCGTCGCCATGTCGAGGTGGTCGTAGTGGTCGTGCGAGATCACCACCGCGTCCAGGGCGGGCAGGCCGACCAGCGACGCGGGCATCGGGTGCAGCCGTCTGGGACCCCCGACCGGCGCCGGGGAGCACCGCTCGCTCCACACCGGGTCGAACAGCACCCGCCGGCCCTCGATCTCGACCAGCGTCGTGGCGTGGCCGTACCACAGGGCACTGAGACCGTCCTCGGACGGCGGGACCAGGGGGGAGCCCACCACCGGGACACGCCCCGGAGGACGGCGCCCGTCACGGTCGCGAAGCAGTTCGCCCAGGAGCTTCACCAGGTCGCCCCTCGGCATCGCCGTACCCGGGACGGAGTTGTGGAAGGCGCCGTCACGGAACCTCGGTGAGCGGCGCATCCGCTCCAGCCGCTCGCCCGCCGCCCCGCCGCCGAGCGCGGCCGGGACGTCCCGCAGCGCCCACCCCACGGCCGCCAGCGCCAGCCCGCCCGCGACCAGACGCCCGGCCCGCCCGTTTCCCGCCATTCGCCCACACCCTCACAACACTCCAGAAACGACTCCGATCCCCTAACTCGCGAAGCCCCGGCCGGTGTTCCCGGTACGGCCGCGGAGACCTTCGGCCTTTCGGCGTCCTTTTCGGAGGTGAAGGTCCTTGCGGGGGGGAGCGTGGCCTCATTCCAGCTGATACGCTCCGCCTCGGCAGCGGATCGCTCTGCTCCGCCCCGGCGATCCGCCGGCCTTCTCCACCGGACAGTGCGGTCCGGATTATCCAGGAACACGTTCACTCGTCAGAAATGACGGGATTCACGACCACCTCATCTGTGCACAAACCAGCGCAACAAGGATGGGCGATGAAATCGAACGATGTACGGACCGATGCGAGCGGCCGCGCTCGCCGCCCCGCGCTGATGCTCGCGGTCGCCACGACGGGGTTCACGGTGAACTTCTGGGCATGGGCGCTGCTCAGCCCGCTCGGCCCGCAGTTCAAGCGGACGCTCTCCCTGTCGGCCTCCCAGCAGGCGCTGCTGGTGGCGGTTCCGGTGGTCATCGGCTCCCTCGGCCGGATTCCCGTCGGAGCCCTCACCGACCGGCTCGGCGGCAGGGTGACCTTCCCGCTCGTCTCGGCCGCCGCCGTACCGCCGGTCCTGTTCGTCGGCCTGGCCGGGCAGCGGTCACTGGCGGCGCTGCTGGCCGGCGGGCTCTGCCTCGGCGTCGCCGGGACGATCTTCGCCGTCGGCGTGCCCTTCGTCGCCTCCTGGTTCCCGCCAGAGCGCCGTGGCCTGGCCGTCGGCGTCTTCGGGATCGGCATGGGCGGCACGGCGATCAGCGCCCTGACCACGGTCGGGCTGACCCAGGCGGGCGGTCCCGCGGCGCCCTTCCTGCTCACGGCGGGCGTGCTGACCTGTTACGCCGTCGTCGCCTGTCTCGTCCTGCGGCACCCTCCCGGGCACACGGCCCGCACCCCGATGAGGGCACGGCCCTCTTCTGCGCCCTTGAGGTCGTCGGGCATGGCCGCCGCGCTGCGGCTGCCGATCACCTGGCAGGCGTCCGTCCTGTACGCGGTGGCCTTCGGCGGATACGTCGCGTTCTCGGTCTACCTGCCGGTCTACCTGCAGACGGCCTACGGCCTCGAACAGGCGGACGCCGCCCGCAGGATGGCCGGGTTCGTGCTCGTCGCGGTTCTGGCGCGTCCCCTGGGCGGCTGGCTGTCCGACCGTTCGGGACCGCTTCCCGTCCTGGTCACGGTCTTCGCCGTGCTCGCCGTCTGCGCCACGACGCAGGCGTTCACCCCGTCCCTCGCCCTCACCGGCACGGTCGCCTTCCTGACCATGGCCGCGGCCTTCGGCACGGGCAGCGGGGCCACCTTCGCCCTGGTCACCCTGGTCGCCCCGGCCGATCTGGTCGGCTCGATCACCGGCCTGGTCGGCGCGGCGGGCGGCCTGGGCGGGTTCGTCCCGCCACTGGTGATGGGACTCGACTACGGCAGGCTCGGCTCCTACGGCCTGAGCCTGGCCCTGCTCGCGGTGGCCTCGCTGGTGACCCTGCTGCTGACGGTGACCACGGTCCGCTCGACGGTCCGGCGCCACTCCTCCCCCGCGGGGTGTCAGGCGAGATAGTCCTCGACGGTGGCGACCTTGGCGTCGAGACCGCCGTCCCGGCCCCGGCGGATGTCGGCCTTGAGCACGAGGCTGACCCGTCCGCACCGGGCCTCGACCGCGGCGACCGCGTCCCGCACCACGGCCATGACCTCCTCCCAGTTCGCCCCCTCGACGGTGGTGAACATCGCGTCCGTCCGGTTCGGCAGTCCCGAGGCGCGTACGACCCGTACGGCCTCGGCGACGAGCTCCCCGACGTCCTCCCCGGTGCCGATCGGAGTCACGCTGAACGCCACAAGAACTGACATGTCACTCTCCCTCGCGTCCTGGGATGTCCCGCCCTGGAGTACGGCGTCACGCGTCAAAAATAGCGATCATGTGTATATGAAGGCACGAACGCCCCGCACCATCGCCGAAGCCGAGGCGATCCAGGACGAGCTGCGGCCACTGGTCGACCTGACGGGTCCCGGCCCGCTGCGGCCCGCCAGGGTCGCCGGGGTGGACGTGGCCTACGAGGGGGAACGGCTCTCGGCGGCCGTGGCCGTACTGGACGGGACGACGCTGGAGGTCGTCGAGCAGGTCGTCGTCGGCGGCCGGGTGGCCTTCGACTACGTGCCGGGGCTGCTCGCCTTCCGGGAGATGCCCGCGCTCGTCGAGGCACTCGGACGGCTGAGCGCTCCGCCCGACCTCGTCGTCTGCGACGGGTACGGCCTGGCCCATCCCCGCAGGTTCGGCCTGGCCTGTCACCTGGGGGTGCTGACCGGCCTGCCCACGATCGGCGTCGGGAAGACCGCCTTCGTCGGCTCGTACTCGGCTCCGGGCACCACACGGGGATCGTGGAGCGACCTGGTCCTGGACGGCGAGGTGGTCGGACGCGTGCTGCGCACCCGGGACGGCGTCAAACCGGTCTTCGTCTCGGTCGGCCACCGCGTGGACCTCGAAACCGCCTGTCACAACGTTCTCGCCCTGACCCCCCGGCACCGCCTGCCGGAGACGACTCGGATCTCTGACCGGTTGTCACGTATGGGTTTGATCGAAAATGTCGCCTTCGAGTGATTTGATCCTGTCATCGCGAAGAGATGGGGTGACAGTGGGCGACATCGAGTGGAGTGAGATCACCGGCGCGTGGAGCGACACGAACCTGAAGGAGATCCGCGAACGGCTGGCCGAGGGTTTCGACCCCGGGCAACGGCTTCCCTGGCTGGACTCGACGCCCCTGCACCAGGCCGCCCAGGAGGGCGCGGTCCGGGTGATCGGGCTGCTGCTGGCCGCGGGGGCGCGGGTCGACGCGACCGACGGCGACGGGGTGACCCCCCTCTGGGAGGCCGTACGGCACGGCCAGGACGAGGCGGTCAGGCTGCTTCTGGCGGCGGGCGCCGACCCGTGGAGGCCGTGCATCGCCGGACGTTCCCCCGGCCTCCAGGCGCTCTTCACCGAACTGGCCGACCTCTTCGCCCACCTGCCCGGCGCTCCCCGGATCGGCCCGAACCTGCGGGAGATCCAGGAGACCGTGGACGAGATGATGTTCTCCTACGAGGACTACCACGAGGAGTTCTGCATCGCGTTCGTCGGCGGCGTCACCGAGGAGGAGGTGGTCCGCCGCCTGGGGGCGGTGCCCGAGTGGTGCCCGCCGATCAGGGGCGGGGAGCTACGGCTGGCCGAGCGCGAGTCCCCCCTTGAGACCGTGCGGATCGCGAGCCCTCCCGGCGGTGGCGTCGTGCTCTTCCAGGCCGAGGGCATACTGCCGGTGCACGACGCCGTCGCCCGCCGCGTCACCTCGGGCGGCGGAGTCCTCGCCGGGGGCTTTCCGCTGACCAGCGGCTCGATCGACATATGGCGGGACGGCGTCAGCGTGGCCAGGCCGTCGGTGCACGAACAGCTCGGCGACGACAGTCCGGTCGAGCTGTGGATGTGCCGGTTCGGCGACTGCGGGGCGCACCCGTCCACCTCGACGGAGCGGGCCCTGGCCCTGATGACGCTGCTGACCGCGACCTACATCACCGAGGAATGGCTGTGGAACACGCCCACGCGGGTGGTCCCCGTTGAACTGCGTCAGACGAGCTGAGGTGGATAGAGTCACAAAATCATGAAAAAACACACCATGACCACGCTGTGGGACGAGATTCCGGACGACGCCGACGATCTCCTCGTGGTTCGTGGCGGGTTCAGACGCTACCTGTGCCTGTGCGGCAAACACCTGGCCGACCGCGACGCCGCCGAACTGCACGCCATGGAAACCAACCAGTGCACCACCTGCCTGGGCACCACGACCGAGCAGATCACCCCGAACTTCTCCCAGCCCTGCACCTCGTGCGCGGGAACCGGCAAACGCAAGGCACAGCTCAGCTGGGAACTCGCCTACGCCGAGGCCGAAGCCGTGATCACCGTGGAGCTCGTCCGCAAGCTGATCACCCCGCTGACCGAGCCCTTCCGGCTCTCCCAGGTCGCGGACGCCGTACGCGCGACCCTCGAACTGCCCGTCGGCCGGCTGCCGGTCGGCCCCCGCGTCCGCGACGTCCTGCGCGGGCTTGAGGCCAACGGCGAACTCGTCCTGGTCTCCGCCCCCGACGAACTCCTGCGCGGCACCACCGTCGTCCTCTACCGCGACCCCTACTGGCAGCACGCCACGGAGTGAGCGGTCACGGGCGCGCGACCAGCGACTCCAGGTAGCCGCACAGCGCCCGTTTCAGTTCCCCGGTCAGCGGGGGACGCTCGGCCGGGTCCGCCGAGGTGATCAGCGGGATCACCCCCTGCACGATGTGCACGCAGGTCAGCGCGGCACGGGCGCGCTCGGTGCCGTCCCGGTGCGGCGCCAGCTCCCCGATGATCTGCTCGACGCGTGCCCGCAACGCCGTCTGGAGCGGCGCGAGTGCGGCGGCCAGTTCGGGCGGCATGTCGGGGCGCGCGAACAGCGCCTTGAAGCCGGGGTGGGCGAGGTTGAAGGCCACGATCGGATCGACGGCCCGGTCGACCAGCTCCACGAGGCCGAGTCCCGCGGGGTCGGCGAGGTCGAGCGCGCCACGGTGAGCCCGTCCCAGCTCCAGGAGGTAGTCCTGGACGAGGGCCCGCGCGATGGCCTCCTTGTTGGTGAAGAACTGGTACAGCGAGCCCGGTGAGATCCCGGCCTCCGCCGCGATCTTGTTGGTGGTCGCGGCCTCGTACCCCAGCCGGGCGAACACCGTGGCCGCCGCGGCGAGGATCTCCGCCATGCGCCGTTCCCCGCGTGCCTGCCGTCTGCGCGGCCGTGGATCCTCCGTCGTCTCGGCCATCGGCCTCCTTTCTCTCGAACCCCGCTTGAAAAACACGAGCAATCACTCGTAATCTTCGCTTGATGCGAGCGACTACTCGTAAAAATACTTCAACGGGGGAATCCATGCTCAGCAGACTCGCCGGTCTCGTGACCAGGCGCCCGGCATGGCTGGTCGCGGCCGGGGTGATCGCCGCCGTCGTGGCGGCCCTCCTGGCCTCGGGGACCATGACGCGGCTGTCCCTCAACCGGTTCGAGGCACCCGGTTCGGAGTCGACGCGAGCCCGCGACGTCCTGGCCGAGCGCTTCGGAACCGGGGTGCCGAACGTCACGCTCCTGGTGACCGCCCGCGAGGGCACCGTTGACGACCCCCGCGTCGCCGCGGCCGGCCGCGACCTCACTCGAAGGCTCGCCGCCCACCCCGGCGCCGGTGACGTCTGGTCGTACTGGACCACGGGCCAGGACACCCTGCGCAGCCGCGACGCCCGTGGCGCGCTCGTCCTCGCCTGGGTGCCCGGCAGCGCCGACCACGTGCGTCGTGACGTCCTGCCCGGCCTGGCGCGGGCCTTCACCGGCCCGTCCGGCCCGGTCAGGGTCGAGGTCGGCGGCGGCGACGAGGTGTTCCGCCAGGTGATGGAGGAGTCGCGGAGCGACTTCACCCGTGCCGAGCTGATCATCGTGCCGATGGTGCTGCTGGCGCTGTGGTGGGTCTACCGGCGCCTGGCCGCCGCGCTGCTCACCCTCGGCGCCGGGCTGCTCGCCGTGGCCGGATCGCTGGCGCTGCTGCGCGGGGTGCTCGGCTTCGCCGAGGTCTCCACCTTCGCCGCCAACGTCTGCCTGGTCATGGGCATGGGCCTGGGCGTCGACTACGGCCTGTTCATGATCTTCCGGTTCCGGGAGGAGCGGCTCGGCGGCGCGCCGGTCCGCGCCGCCGTCGCCACGACCGTGCGCACCGCGGGCCGTACGGTGCTGTTCAGCGGCCTGACCGTCGCGGCCTCCCTGGCGGTGCTGCTGGTCTTCCCCTTTCCCTTCCTCGCCTCCTTCGGCTACGCCGGGATCGCGGTCGTCCTCGCCGCCGTGACCGCCGCGCTGGTCGTGCTGCCCGCCGCGCTCGTCCTGCTCGGCTCCCGCGTCGAGCGCCGCCGACCGGCCCCCTCTTCCTCCTCCCTCTGGTACGGCGCCGCGCTGGCGGTGACCCGGCGCCCCCTGATCTCCGGCGGCGCCGCGCTGCTCGTCCTCGGCCTGCTCGGCGCGCCGTTCCTCGGCCTGCGCTTCGGAGCGCCCGACGACCGGGTGCTGCCCGCCTCGGCCCCGGCGCGCCTGCTGTACGACCAGGTCCGCACGGGGTTCACCGCCGAGGACGCCGACGCCCTGCGGGTCGTCGCCCCCACCGGCGACGCCGCGGCGGCCGGGCCGTACGCCGCGGCCCTGTCCCGGCTTGAGGGCGTGGTGCGCGTCGACTCGGCCGCCGGGACCTTCGGCGGCGGGCGCAGGACCGGTGACCCCGCCCCGGCGCGGTTCACCGCGCACGACGGCCGTGGCGGAACCTGGCTTTCCGTCGTGGCCTCCTCCGCGCGGCTGGAGTCCGGCGCGGGCGACCTGATTCGGGCCGTACGCGCGGTGCCCGCGCCCTTCGAGGTGCTCGTCGGCGGCTCACCCGCCGAGATGACCGACTACCACGACGGCGTCGCGGGCCGTCTCCCGCTGGTCGCGGCGCTGATCGTGCTGGTGACCCTCGTCGTGCTCTTCCTGATGACCGGCAGCGTCGTCGCCCCGCTGAAGACCTCGCTGCTCAACCTGGTGAGCCTGTCGGTGATGTTCGGCGCACTGGTGTGGGTCTTCCAGGACGGCCACCTGGCGGGCCCGCTCGCCTTCACCCCGACCGGTTCGATCGAGCCGAGCATCCCCATCCTGATGTTCTGCGTCGCCTACGGCCTGTCGATGGACTACGAGATCCTCCTGCTGGCCCGGATCAAGGAGGAGTACGAGCGCACCGGCGACCCGCGCGGCTCGGTCGTGGCCGGTGTCTCCCGCGGCGCCCCGCTGGTGACCGCGGCCGCGGTGATCCTCGCGCTGTCGTTCGCCACCTACGCGACGAGCGGGGTCGTCTTCCTCAAGGAGCTCGGCATCGGCATGGCGCTGACCGTCGCGGTCGACGCCACGGTGATCCGCGCGGTTCTGGTGCCCGCCCTGATGCGGCTGACGGGAAGAGCCAACTGGTGGGCGCCCGCGCCTCTTCGCCGCCTGCACCGTAGGATCGGCCTCACCGAGACGCCCGTCCCCCATCCGGTCCCATCCGTCCCCGGGGCGGGGTCCAACGCCGTTCACCAGCCTGACAGGCTGTGAAAATGTCCCTTTTGTTCCTTACAGGGACTCCATATCGAGCCGTCATATGCGATTTGGTATGCGGCCCCTCGACGCCACACGCTGCACAGACGCCGATATACGGCCCACGAAAACGGCGCGCAACAAAGTTGGGCCTTACCGGAAAGGTTCTTTACTATTAACCTTCCGGTGTGGACCTAGAAGTGCGTCATTTACGGGCGATCTGTGCGATCGCCGACTCGGGCAGCATTTCCAAGGCGGCGGCAGCCCTCAAGATGTCGCAGCCTGCGCTCGCCACACAGCTGCGACGCATCGAACGCATGTTCGGTGGACCGCTGTTCGAGCGGGGCCGGGAAGGAGCACGGCCCACACAGCTCGGCATGTGGGTGCTGGTCCGTTCACGCTCCCTGCTGCCGGCCTTCGACGAGCTCCGGCGTGACGGCATGCGCTACGCCGAACAGGCCGCGGAGAAGCTCAAAATCCGAGTGGGCTGTATGTCCAGCCATCTCGCGATAAACGTCATCAAGTGCCTCCATGAACTGCTGGCCGGAGCGGACATCACCGTCCGCACCGAGGAGGCCATGGACCTGCTGCCCGGGCTGCTGGAGTCCGAGCGGCTCGAACTCGCCACGCTCGGGGACTATCCGGGGCACGAGCTCACCCCGCCCCCCGGAGTGGTGTACGCGGGTGTCGCCGTCGAGCCGATCTTCGTCGGCCTGGCCGCCACCCACCCGCTCGCCCAGCGGGAGGAGGTGGAGTTGCGCGATCTGGCCTGCGAGGACTGGACCCTGCACGCGCTGGCCGAATCCGGTCACAGGGAGCACTTCTGGGCGGCCTGCGCCCGGCAGGGCTTCGCACCGAAGATCGCCTACTCCGCCGACCTCAGCCTCGCCATCGACCTGATCGCCGCGGGACGCTGTGTGGGCATGTTCCAGGCGACCAGCAAGGGCTATCCGGGTATCGTCATCCGGCCGCTCGCCGGAACCCCGCTGCGGTTCCGGCACATGATCGGCTGGACCGAACACGGCCCCATCGCCAGGCACGGGCCCGACCTGGTTCAGGCGGTGACCAAGACCTACTGGTCCGAGGTACGGCGCGCACCGGTCTATGCCTCCTGGCTGAGGCGCCACGTGCCGCTTTCTCCGCCGGTCTAGACGACCATATCCCTTTCCTGCCAGGTTTGGCCGACCATATCTCCAAGTTATCCACATTCGTGGGGTACTCCACCCGGTCCCCGGAGTGTGAGCTTTGGTCCAGCCCAAACCGTCAGGGCTCCTTGCATCCCTCAAACCCCCCAAGGGACACCGAGAGGAGTCACCCCGCGTGAATCCCAAGGTCAAGTTAGGCGCGGTCGCCGTACTGGCCGCCGTCGCCATGGCCGCATCGTCCGTGGCGAGCGCCACAACCGCCGTCGCGGCCCCCGCGGCGGGCAACAGCGCCGCACTCGCGGCACCTGATCTGTCCGTGAGCAACATCCAGGCGCACCTGCAGCAGTTCCAGTCGATCGCCAACAGCAACGGCGGAAACCGCTCGTCCGGTTCCTCCGGCTACACGGCGTCGCTGAACTACGTGAAGAACAAGCTGGAGGCGGTGGGTTACACCACGCAGACCCAGAGCTTCAGCTACAACGGCCGGACCCACTACAACCTGATCGCCAACTGGCCGTCCGGTCCCGCCAGCCCCACCCTCATGCTGGGCAGCCACCTGGACAGCGTGACGGCCGGACCCGGCATCAACGACAACGGCTCCGGTTCGGCCACCCTGCTTGAGCTGGCCCTGAACGTGGCCAGCCTCAAGCCCAACCTCAACAAGCACCTGCGCCTGGCGTGGTGGGGTGCCGAGGAGCTCGGCCTGGTCGGCTCCAGGTACTACGTGCAGAACGGCGGCGCGAACGGGGTAGACACCTACCTCAACTTCGACATGACCGCCTCGCCCAACCCGGGCTACTTCGTCTACGACGACGTTCCGGCGATCCAGAAGGTCTTCAACGACTTCTACGCCAGCAAGAACATCCCGACCGAGATCGAGACCGAGGGCGACGGCCGCAGCGACCACACCGCCTTCAAGAACGCGGGCGTGAAGGTCGGCGGCATCTTCACCGGTGCCGAGACCCGCAAGTCCTCGGCACAGGCGGCCAAGTGGGGCGGCCAGGCGGGCCAGGCCTTCGACCGCTGCTACCACTCCTCCTGCGACACCACCAGCAACATCAACGTGACCGCGCTGGACGTCAACGCCGACGCGATCGCGAACGCCGTATGGAAGCTGGGCGTCAGCGACGCTCCCTCCAACGACTACTCGCTGTCGGTCAGCCCCTCCTCGGCCACCGTGCAGGCGGGTTCCTCGACCACGGCGACGCTGAGCACCCAGCTCGTCTCCGGCAGCTCGCAGTCGGTCTCGCTGAGCGCCTCCGGCGCCCCCGCGGGCACCACCGTGTCCTTCAGCCCGTCCACGGTCTCCGTCCCCGGTAACTCGACGGTCACCATCTCCACCTCCCCCTCGACCCCGTCGGGTACCTACACCATCACCCTGAACGGCAACGCGGCCAGCGGCGCCAAGTCGGCCACCTTCAGGCTCACGGTCGGCGGCCAGCCTCCGACGGACGACTACTCGATCTCGGTCAACCCGAGCTCGCTGACCGTCCAGCCCGGCGCCTCGGCCTCGACGACGCTGAACACCCAGCTCGTCTCCGGCAGCTCGCAGTCGGTCTCGCTGAGCGCCTCCGGCGCCCCCGCGGGCACCACCGTGTCCTTCAGCCCGTCCACGGTCTCCGTGCCCGGCAGCTCGACGGTCAACGTGGCCACCTCGTCCACGACCCCGACCGGCACCTACACCATCACGATCACCGGCAGCGGAAACGTGACCCACACGGCCACCATCTCCCTGACCGTGAACGGCGGCCAGAGTGGCACCGAGTGGGCGGCCTGGAAGACCTACGCGACCGGTGACGTCGTCACCTACGGCGGCTCCAGCTACCGCTGCATCCAGGGACACACGGCCTACCCCGGCTGGGAGCCGCCGAACGTCCCCGCTCTCTGGCAGAAGATCTGAGCAGAGGATCCGAACCGGCTGAACGGTTCTGATCGATCCACCGGAACCAACCAGGAAACCGGGTGACAGTACGGCGGGCGGCCACAACCGCCCGCCGTATCTGTGTCCGGATATGCCCTGAAAAATGAGCTGATAGATCGTTAATTACGCTGTTACGCTTCCAGCGCCGGCCGTGGGACTCCGGCGCGACTTCCGGAACCCGCATTTGAAGCGATGATTCGCAGTTCGCGCCCTCATTCCCCGGCCGGCTCGGCATCGGACCCGGAGGCGACGATCGACACCCACGTCGAAACCAGCGCGGACCTGATCGCCGCCGACGACGTCCTGCTGTTCGTGAACGCGGCGATCACCTCGACCGGCCAGCGTGAGTTCCACTCCGGCGCGGAGGAACAGAGCCTCTCGCTCGACTTCCTGCACCGTTACCTGCTGGGCAACTACCGCGATCTGTACACCGCCACCCTCGCCCTGGACGTCAACGACCGCAACGCCGTGATGATCGCAAAGAACCTGCTGACCACGGCGGCGGAGGCGGATCCGGAACAGCGCCGCGCAGAGGGACGGCTGATCGCCCGGCGGCTGGCCCTGCTGCCGCCGCCCCGGGTCTACGGGCTGTTCCGCGCGCTGCGCCGCGCCAAGGTCAACAACCGGCGTACCAGGGCGATCATGCGGGACTGGCTGGCCGCCCGCCCCGACCTCGCGTTCGACGCGGTGAAGTACCGCGGCGCCGTCAAGGACGTGGTCCGGCACGCCCACCTGCGGCCGGAGGGGGAGCTGGGGCCGTTCCTGTTCACCCCGCACAGGAGGGCCGCCTACGCGACGCCGATCCTGGAGACGTGGCGCAGGGCCCACTACGAGCAGGCCGCGCTGTACGGGCTGCCCTACACGGTGGCGGAGGGGTTCGCGGCGAAGCACCGCATCCCGCGTGCCGCCTTCCTTGAGCGCATCGCGCCCCGGCTCACCCGGCTGGAGCGCCTGCGGCTTCAGGAGTCGGCACGCGGCCTGGGAGCCGAGGCGGTGCGGGCCGACCTGGCCACGATGCCGCTGACCCGGCTGGCGTCGTACGTGCTCTCCCTCTCCCTGGACGAGCGCGCGCGCCGCCGTACCGAGCTGACCGGGGCACTGCGCGCGGCGGCCCGCCGGACCGCGGGCGGGCAGGCCGGGAGCTGGGGGACGGTGGCCGCCGTCCTCGACGACAGCTTCTCCACCTACGGGTCGGGTCACAAGCGCCGGCGTCCGCTCGCCGTCGCGCTCGCCTGTCACTTCCTGCTGGAGGCGCTGGCCCGCGAGTACACACCCCTGTGGCTCTCCGGCCGCCAGGACGCGCTGCTCGTCCATCCGCACGGGGCCACGCCCCTCGGCGAGCGCGTCCTCGACGGCCTCGAACTCCGGCCGGAACGCCTCATCGTCGTCTCCGACGGATGGGACAACTCACCGCCGGGACTCGCGGAGGAGGTGCTGCGGATCTGGCGCACCCGGCTCGACCCGCATCACACCTGCGCCGTCACGCATCTCAACCCGGTCTACGACGCCGCCGACTTCGATGTGCGGCGGCTGGCGCCGACCGTCCCGACCGCCGGGATCCGCGACGCCGAGAACCTTCTCGCCCTGGTGGAGCTGGCCCAGTTCGCGGACGGACGCACCGGGCTCCCCGAGCTGCGCGCCCACCTGGCACGCCGTGTCGAAGGCTTCCTCCTGGGGGACACATGACGGCTCTCACCCTCACCGGGTTGTCCACCCGCCCCGCGCAGGTCTGGGGCGGCGTACGGCTCGTCCCGCTGGTCCGTCAGGAGCCGATCGAGGACCTGCGGCTGTCCGCCCAGATACACGAGGAGGAGTTCGGCCTCGTCGAGGTGGCCCCGCGGGCCGCGTACCTCTCCTACATCCCGCACGGGTTCGTGGCGGACTGGACGCGCGACGGCTCCCCCGCCGCAGCGTACGGCACCCAGCTGCGGGGACCGGCGGAGCGCGACCACGTGCCCAGCGGGATGCCGCTGCACTTCCACCGCCGCATGGCCCGCAGGACCGGCAGGAACCGGCTGCGCTTCCTGCCCCTGCACCTGGCCCTTGAGGGCTACCTGTCGCTGCACTTCGGCGGGCCGGAGATCGCGTGGGAGGAGTGGTCGCGCCGCGCGATCGACCAGGGGCTCTCCCCACGCGTCGAGGAGAGCTACTCCGGCGCCGAGGTCAGGGGCCTGCGGGACGCCCTGCGCATCTTCGAGATCCATCCCGGCCAGTGCGGCGTCCTGGTCTACGTCGCCGACGCCCTCGCCTCCGCGTTCGTGGTGCCGCACCCCGACGACTACCGCGCCCTGCACACCACCCTCCTGCACGACCTGTACGGCGAGCTGATCCACCACTACGCGATGTACAGCGTGGCGGTGCCCGACTTCCGCGCCCGCATCGTGGACGCGCAGGTCGGCTCCCTCGCCGACCTGCGGGCGCGGGCCCGTGAGCGGCAGGAGGAGTGGGCGTCCTTCCACGACGGGGTCATGGCGAACGGGCTGCTGCGGACGGACCACACCTACCAGCGCGTCTACGAGATGGACGGCTACCGCCTGTCCCGCTTCCTGCCGTCCTTCGAGCGGCGGCAGGAGAACCACATCGGAGAGCTCATCACCGACGGCGCGGGCCGGCTCGCCTACCTCAAGACGTTCCGCCTGTCGGAGAACCAGGTCCGGCGCGGTCATCTGCTGACCCGGCTGGCCGCCTGCGGCTGGAACCTGGCCGAGACCTCGGCCGCGCTCGGCATGACCGAGCACGAACTCGCCCTGCGCATCGAGGGCGCGGGTTTCGGCCATCTCCTCCGCCAGGACATCCTCGACCGTTACCGGGCCCAGGCACGCCGGGCGCGGTAGCGGGTTGGCCCACCCGAAAAGGGTAGGTATGTCGCACTAAGTGGGGAAAGTCCATCACGGTAGGCCAAGAACCAAGGCGGTCATGATGCTCCGCAGCAGAACTCCCGCGCCGGGCCGGGACAGGGGCGTATGAGCGCCAAGGCCCGGTCCGGCGGAACACCGGCCACCCGGTGGCGGGAGGAGGAGGCCGACCCGCGCCGCTGGAAGGCGCTGACCGTCTGCCTGGTCTCCGGGTTCATGACCCTGCTCGACGTCAGCATCGTCAACGTCGCGCTGCCCGCGATCCGCACGGGCCTCGGCGCGCCGCAGAGCGACCTGCAGTGGGTGGTCTCCGGGTACGCGCTCACCTTCGGCCTGGTGCTGGTGCCCGCGGGGCGATTCGGCGACATGCGCGGCAGGCGCAACGTCTTCGTCTTCGGCGTCGCCCTGTTCACCCTGGCCAGCGCGGCGGCCGGCATCGCCAGGACCTCGACCTGGCTGGTCCTGGCCAGACTCGTGCAGGGGGTGGCGGGCGGCATCGTCAACCCGCAGGTCAGCGGGCTGATCCAGCAGCTGTTCAGAGGAGCCGAGCGGGGCAGGGCGTTCGGCATGCTCGGCGCGACCATCGGCATCTCGACCGCGGTCGGCCCGCTGCTGGGCGGGTTGCTCATCCGCCTGGGCGGCGAACACGACGGCTGGCGCCTCGTCTTCTACGTCAATGTGCCGATCGGCCTGCTCGCCATCGCCCTGGCCTACCGCTACATCCCGCGCCGCCCGCCGGAGAGACGTTCGCGCAAGAGCATGGACCCCGTCGGGGTGCTGCTGCTGGCCGCCGGGCTCGTGCTCATCCTGCTGCCGCTCGTGGAGGGCCAGCAGTGGCGGGGCGCGGGCAGGTGGCTGCTGCCCGTGGCCGGACTGGCGACGATCGGGCTCTTCGCCCTCTGGGAGCGCCGGTACGGGCGGAGCCGCGAACCGATGGTCAACCTGTCGCTGTTCGGCAGACGGTCCTACACCTTCGGCGCCCTGATCGCGGCGCTCTACTTCGCCGGGTTCACCTCGATCTTCTTCATCCTCACCATCTACCTGCAGAACGGGCTCGGGTACTCCCCGCTTGAGGCGGGCCTGGCCAGCACCTCGTTCGCCGCGGGCTCGGCGGTCGCCTCCATGCTGGGGGGACGGGTCACCGTCAGGTTCGGCAGGCCGCTGGTGGTCGCGGGGCTGGTGATGGTGGTGATCGGGCTGGCCGTCACCGAGCTGGCCGTACGGCTGAACGCCGGGCCCGGGGTCGCATGGGCGATCGCGGCGCCGCTGCTGCTGGCGGGGCTGGGCAGCGGGCTGGTGATCTCACCGAACCAGACGCTCACCCTGGCCCAGGTCCCGGTCGCCGAGGCGGGCACCGCGGGCGGGGTGCTGCAGACCGGTCAGCGGATCGGCACGGCCCTGGGCATCGCGGCGATCGGTTCGGTGTTCTTCGCCGTGACCGCCTCCTCACACGGCGACCACGCCACGGCGTTCAGGACGGCGCTGCTGGTCACCATCGGCTTCGTGCTGGCCGCGCTGGTGGTCGCGGTCGCCGACGTGCTCGCCGACCGCAGGTCACGCCCTCCGGGGCGGCCGTCACCGCGGGCCTCGTCGCGGGGCCGGCAGGGGGCGCGCTCCGGGACACGGCGGACACGGCCCTCCGCGAGCCGCCCACGGCGGTGAGGCCGAGTGCCGTGAGGCGGGGTGTCACAGGGCGGGGACGCGGGCGCGGCGGGCCGGGGCCGCCGTCAGGTCGTCCAGGGCCGGGCGCAGCCGGGGAAGCACCCCCTCGCCGAACCAGTAGGCCTCCTCCAGGTGCGGATAGCCGGACAGCACGAACTCCTCGACGCCCAGCGCCGCGTACTCCTCGATCCGTTCGGCCACCTGGGCGTGGCTGCCGACCAGTGCCGTCCCCGCGCCTCCCCTGACCAGGCCGACCCCGGCCCACAGGTTGGGATGGATCTCCAGGTCGCGGGCCGTACCTCCGGCGAAGCCCTCGTGCAGGGCGAGCATCCGCTGCTGGCCGACCGACTCGCTGCGGCCGAGCGCCCGCCTGGCGGCCCTGATGTCCTCCGGGTCGAGCGCGGCCAGCAGCCGCTCGGCCTCCGCCCAGGCCTCCCGCTCGGTGTCCCTGGTGATCACGTGCAGCCGTACGCCGAACCTGAGCGTGCGCCCCCGCTCCTCGGCGAGCCCGCGGATCCACTCGATCTTCCCCGCCACCTGGTCCGGCGGCTCGCCCCAGGTCAGGTAGACGTCCACGTGCCCGGCCGCGACGGGCCCCGCCGCGGCCGACGAACCGCCGAAGTAGATCTCCGGGACCGGGTCGGGCACCTCGGCGACGGTCGCCCCCTCGACCTGATAGTGCCTGCCCGCGAAGTCGTACGGCGTGCCGCTCCATGCCCCGCGCACGACCGAGAGGAACTCGCCGGTGCGCTCGTAGCGCTCGTCCTTCGGCAGGTGGTCGCCGAACCTGACCTGTTCCGCCGACTCTCCCCCGGTCACCACGTTGAGCAGCAGCCTGCCACGGGAAAGGCGCTGGTAGGTCGCGGCCATCTGCGCGGCCAGTGTGGGCGACAGCAGGCCGGGACGGAAGGCGACCAGGAACTTCAGCCGTTCGGTCTCCCGGGTCAGCGCGGCCGTGACCAGCCAGGCGTCCTCGCACCAGGAACCGGTCGGGGTCAGTACGGCCTCGAACCCGAGCTGTTCCGCCGAGCGGGCGATCTGGGCGAGGTACTCGATGTCCGGCGGGCGGAAGGCCGCGCTCTCCGGGCGGCCGTGGCCTCTGCCGAGACCGTGCCCGCCGCCGGTGAGGACCCGGCTGTCGCCCGCGGTCGGCAGGAACCAGTGGAACTTCACGGGGTCTCCTCCACGGTCACGCGGGCGGGGTTTCGCCCATCGTCGGCCATATAACCCACAAAGTCAATCGGTAATAGGGGTTATGCGTGGAACCGGAGCCGATGTCGTTCGTTGATAGGTTCAGGATTTCGTCGATTTACGCGAAAGTGGAGGAAGGGCACAGTGGACGTCGAACAGACGGCGCTGCCGGGGATAGGGCTACGGCACGAGTTCACCACACGGGCAGGCCGGCGCATCGGAGTCGTCTCCCACCGCACGGGCCGCCGCGACCTGGTGATCTACGACCCCGCCGATCCGGACCGGGCCTGCGAGACCGTGAAGCTGAACGACGAGGAGGCCGACGCGCTGGTCGAGTTGCTCGGCGCCCCGCGCATCGTGCAGCGCCTCAACGCCCTGCACCGGGAGGTCGAGGGCCTGGTCAGCCTGCAGCTGCCGATCTCGCCGGGCACGCCGTACGCGGGAAGGCCGATGGGCGACGCCCGGGTCCGCACCCGCACCGGCGCCTCCATCGTCGCCGTGGTCCGCGCGGGCCAGGTGTTCGCCAGCCCCGGCCCCGACTTCACGCTCGACGGCGGGGACGTGGTGGTCGTGGTCGGCAGCCCGGAGAGCACGTCCGCGGTCTCCGAGATCCTGGCCCACGGTTAGGGCAGCGGGTGCACACAGCGATCCTTCTGCTTGAGCTCGGCGCCGTCCTGCTCGGACTGGGCGTCCTGGGCGCGCTGGCACTGCGTGTCGGCATCTCCCCCATCCCCCTGTACCTGCTGGCCGGTCTCGCCTTCGGCACCGGCGGCATCATCCCCCTGGCGACCAGCGAGGAGTTCATCTCCGTCGGCGCGGAGCTGGGCGTCATCCTCCTGTTGCTCACCCTCGGCCTGGAGTACAACGCCGACGAACTCGTGACCAGCCTGAAGGGCAACGCGCGCGCCGGGTTCGTCGACCTGGCGCTCAACGCGGCGCCCGGCGCGATCGCGGCGCTGCTGCTCGGCTGGGGCCCGGTCGCCGCCGTGGCGATGGCCGGGGTCACCTACGCCACCTCCTCGGGCATCACCGCCAAGGTCCTTTCCGACCTGGGATGGATCGGCAACAGGGAGACGCCGGTGGTGCTCTCCCTGCTGGTGTTCGAGGACCTGACCATGGCGATCTACCTGCCGGTCCTCACCGCGCTGCTGGCCGGGCTGAGCTTCATCGGCGGCGCGGTCACCGTGGCGATCGCGCTCGGCACGGTGAGCGTCGTACTGCTGATCGCGCTGCGCTTCGGCCGGTTCATCGAGAGCTTCGTGGCCAGCCCCAACTCGGAGGTGCTGCTGCTGAAGGTGGTCGGGCTGGCACTGCTGGTCGCCGGGGTCGCCCAGCAACTGCAGGTCTCCGCCGCCGTCGGAGCCTTCCTGGTCGGCATCGCGCTGTCCGGGAAGCTGGCCGAGGACACCCACGCGCTGCTGACACCGCTGCGCGACCTGTTCGCCGCGGTGTTCTTCGTCTTCTTCGGCCTGCAGACCGACCCGACCAAGATCGCCCCGGTCGCCGGGCTGGCCGCGCTGCTCGCCCTGGTCAGCATGGTCACCAAGCTGCTCACCGGCGCGTACGCCGCCCGCAGGGCCGGGATCGCCAAGGCGGGCCAGGCCAGGGCGGGCATCGCGCTCATCCCGAGAGGCGAGTTCAACATCGTGATCGCCGGACTCGCCGTCGCGGCCGGGGTGCACCCCGACCTCGGCCCGCTGGCCGCCGCCTACGTCCTCATCCTCGCCGCGTTCGGCCCGCTGGCCGCTCGCCTGGTCCAGCCCCTCATCACCGCCGTCGCCAGCCGCACCTGACCCTGGAACCCTGGAACCCTGAAACAGGGTACGGCGACGCCACACGGCGCGGCCGTACCCTGTTTCATTCGTCACGAAATTCCACCCGGCACCCCTGTTATCAGGGTTTAAGGATAAATGGCAGCATTTATCCGGGTATCGCCCTTAAATGGGTAGGACAATACCCCGGATTAGGGGGTGTTCTTCTCGGCCGAATACGAGATGATCTGCCCAAGCGTTCAGCGGAACCGAAAGGTCCGCCTGAATCGGGGATTCATCGAACGGCCGAGGAGAGGATTTCCCGAGGTGTCGCTAGGAAGACGCAACGCGATGGCGCTGGGTGCCGGGGCGATCGCACTGGCCGCGACGGGCGGCGCCGTACCCCCGGCGTCCGCGGCGGAGACCGGGCAGGCTGAGCGGGGACCGGCGGTCCCCTCGGACGCGGAGCTGGCGCGTTCCCTGCCCGGCGGCTTCACCAGCCGGCACGCCGAGGTGAACGGCGTCCGGCTGCACTACGTGTCCGGAGGCAGCGGGGAACCGCTGGTCCTGCTGCCCGGCTGGCCGCAGACCTGGTGGGAGTACCGCAAGGTCATGCCCGCGCTCGCCGCCCGCTACCGGGTCATCGTCGTGGACCTGCGCGGCATGGGGGGCTCCGGCAAACCCGCCTCCGGATACGACAAGAAGACCATGGCGCGGGACGTGCGCGAGCTGGTGCGCGCGCTCGGCCACGACAGGGTGAACATCGCCGGGCACGACGTCGGCGCCATGATCGCCTTCAGCTTCGCCGTGAACCACCCCGAGGCGACCCGGAGACTGGCGCTGCTCGACGTCACCCACCCCGACGACTCCTACTACGAGTTCCGCATGCTGCCCCAGCCGGGGCAGGCCTTCTTTCCCTGGTGGTTCGCGTTCAACCAGGTTCAGGGACTGCCCGAGCAACTCGTCTCCGGCAGGTCCCGATATCTCGTCGACTGGATATTCGACCACCTCCTGGTGGACAAGTCGGCGATCGGCGACCGTGACCGCGCCGTGTACGCCAAGGCCTATTCCTCTCCCGACGCCGTTCGCGGCGGAAACAGCTGGTATCAGGCGTTCGGCCAGGACATCGAGGACCACCGGACGTACGGGAAGGTGACGGCGCCGACGCTCGGGCTGGCGCACAGCGCCTTCCACCCCCACATGAACCAGGTGCTGCCCACCCAGGCGACCGACGTCCGCGTCACCGAGCTGACCGGGACGGGCCACTACTTCGTCGAGGAACGGCCCGCCGCGGTCATCGGACACCTGACGGGCTTCTTCGGCTGAGGCCGGGCGGCGGGCGCCCCGCCGGTTCCCTCGCGGACCCGGCGGGGTCGCACCGTCAGCCGCCGGACGCCGCCCACTCCTCGGCCAGGAGCTCGTAGGAACGCACCCGGTCGGCGTGGTCGTGGGTGATGGTGGTCACGAGCAGTTCGTCGGCGCCGGTGACGTCGCGCAGGACACGCAGCCGCTCGGCGACGGTCCGCGGCGAGCCGACGAACTGCGTCGTGACCCGGTCCGCGACCAGGGCACGGTCCTCCTGCGTCCACTCGTGGGCCGCGGCCTGCTCGGGCGTCGGGAACGGGATCGCCCCGTCGCCCCTGCGGATGCCGCGCACCCACAGCCCGTACGGCGAGGCCAGCTCACGGGCCGTCTCGTCGTCCTCGGCGACGACCACGTCCGCGGAGACGACCAGACGCGGCGCGGGCAGGGCACGGGACGGTTTGAACGCCTCCCGGTAGGCCTGCACCGCCTCCAGCACGTTGGACGGGCTGACGTGGTAGTTGGCCGCGAACGGCAGACCCCTTTCCCCGGCGACCTGGGCGCTCTGGCCGCCGCTGCTGCCCAGGATCCACAGCTCGACCCCCGCCCCCTCCCCCGGTACGGCGTGCGCGGCCAGGCCGTCCTCCGAGCGGTAGGTCCCGGCGATGAGGGCCGCGATGTCGTCCACCTGGTCGGCGAAGTCCGGGCTCCGCGCCCCCGGCTGCTGCAGCAGCGAGGACTGCAACGCGAAGACCGGGGAGGTGGCCAGGGCCGCGAAGGAGAACGGTTCCGGGATGAGCAGCCCGTCCACGAGGCGGGCAGGCCGCGACGGGGCGGGCGGCCTGCCCGCCTCGGCCAGGAGTTCTGTCCTGCGCTGCCCGGAACGGCCGAGTCCGAGGTCGATCCGGCCCGGGTACAGCGCGTCGATCAGGCCGAACTGCTCGACCACGGCCAGCGCCGTCTGGTGACCGAGCTGCACGGCCCCTGAGCCGACCCTGATCGTGCTGGTCGCCGCGGCCACCAGGGCGATGAGCACGGCGGGCGCCGCGCTTGCCACTCCCGGGGCGAAGTGGTGCTCGGCCAGCCAGTAACGCCGGTAGCCGAACTCCTCGGCGCGCCTGGCCAGGTCCACGGTGTTGCGGAGGGCGTCGGCGACCGTGCCTCCTGAGGTGACGGGGGACAGGTCGAGGATGGACAGCGAGGTCATGACTGCCTTTCGTGCCGGCTCTCGTGCTGGTTCTCGTGCCCGGGGAAGGGCCTGCTGGGGATCTCCCTGCGCAGCACGGGGGCCACGTCGCTCTGGAAGAGCTCAAGGCTGGCCCGGTGCTGTTCGTCCGTCAGACCGTCGGCGTCGGCGGACAGGTGCATGACCTCGTGCCCGAGCCGTTCGTGGTAGCGGTGGACCTTGTCGATGATCTGCTGGGGGCTGCCGACCAGGATGGAACTGCGCTCCACGGCGTCCTCGATCGTGCGGAAGACCGGGTCGACCCCGGCCTTCTCGAACAGGGCCAGCCTGGCGTCGAAGATCGGCCGGTAGGTCTCGACCGCCTCCTGGGAGTTCTTCGCCACGTAGAGACCCGCGCTGCCCGCCCCGACGAGGGCGTCGGCGGGGTCGTGGCCGTGGAACTCCCACCGCTCCCGGTAGTGGCGGACCAGTTCGGCGTACGGTTCGACGGGGTTGGTGACGTTGGCGGAGAAGAGCGGGTCACCGTACAGAGCGGCCAGCTCGACCGACTCCTTGCTGGTCGCGCTGCCGTGCCAGACGCGGATGGGCCGTTGCAGCGGGCGCGGCCACGTCTCGGCCTCCTCCAGCGGAGGCCGGAAGGTGCCCGACCAGGTCACCTTGTCCTCCCGCCACAGGCGGCGGAACAGCTCGTAGCCCTCGCGGTTGCGTTCCCACTGGTCCTCGGGGGTGACGTGGAAGAGCTTGGCCTGCGCGGCGCCGTTCCCCTTGCCGATGATCAGTTCGAGGCGCCCGTCCGACAGGTGGTCGAGCGTCGAGTAGTCCTCGAAGGCCCTGACCGGGTCGAGCAGGCTCAGCGTGGTGACCGCGGTGAACAGCCTGATCCTGGACGTCCGCGCGGCGATGTGGCTCAGCACGACCGGCGGGGAGGAGGAGATGAACGGGCGCTCGTGCCGTTCGCCGACGCCGAAGCCGTCGAAACCGAGTTCCTCGGCCAGGACGGCGTTGTCCACGACCTCACGCAGGCGCGCGTTGGTCGGCTTCAGCTCACCGGTGACCGGGTGGGGGCCGTGGACGATCAGCGTGATGGCGAGGAACCTCACGCTCCGCCCTCCAGCCCGAGGTGCCCGCGCAGGGTGGTCGTGCGGTACTCGGTACGCAGCACGCCGCGTTCCTGCAGCAACGGGACGACCTCGTCGACGAAGCCGTCCAGCCCGGTCGGCGTGAGGTGCGGCACCAGGATGAAGCCGTCGGCGGCGTCCTGCTGCACGAACGCGTTGATCTGCTCGGCGACCGTGGCGGGCGAGCCGATGAAGGACTGCCTGCCGGTGACCTCGATGATCAGGTCGCGGATGCCGAGCCGTTTCTCCTCGGCCAGTGCCCGCCACCGCGCGGCCGTCTCCAGCGGGTCCCTGGTCAGCCGGGTGCGGCCCCTGCTGATGGTCTCCTCGGAGACGAGCGGGTCGATCTCCGGCAGCGGCCCCTCCGGGTCGTACGACGACAGGTCGCGGTTCCAGACCTGTTCCAGCAGCAGGATCGCGGTCTGCGGGCTGACCTGCTGGCGCCGGATGTGGTCGGCGTTCTCCTGGGCCTCGGCGTCGGTGTCGCCGAGCGCGAACGTGACCCCCGGCAGGACCTTCAGCGAGTCGGGCGACCTGCCGTTGGCGACGACCCTGGCCTTGACGTCGCGGTAGAAGGCCTTGCCGTCCTCAAGGGTGCCGTGCCTGGAGAAGATGGCGTCGGCGTGGGCTGCGGCGAACTCCCTGCCTTCGCCGGAGTCCCCCGCCTGGATGGTCAGCGGGTGCCCCTGCGGGGCGCGCGGCACGTTGAACCGGCCCTCGATGTCGAAGAACTCGCCGTGGTGGGCGAACTCGCCCGCGTTCGCCGAGGAGAAGAACCCGGTCGCGGGGTCGGCGACGAGGTCCTCGGCCGTCCAGGAGTCCCACAGCTCGCGCACGGTCCGCACGAACTCCGCGGCCCGCGCGTAGCGCTCGGAGTGGTCCAGGTAACCGCCCCTGCGGAAGTTCTCCCCCGTGAAGGCGTCGGAGGAGGTGACCACGTTCCACGCGGCCCTTCCGCCGGACAGGTGGTCGAGGGTGGCGAGCTTGCGGGCGAGTTCGTAGGGCTCGTTGAAGGTGGCGTTGATCGTCCCGGCCAGGCCCAGGTGGTCGGTGACCGCGGCCAGACCGGCGAGCACGGTGAGCGAGTCGGGACGGCCGACCACGTCGAGGTCGTGGATCCTGCCGCGCTGCTCGCGCAGCCGCTGGCCGTCGGCGAGGAAGAAGAAGTCGAACCGGCCGCGCTCGGCGGTGCGCGCGAGATGGACGAAGGAGGAGAAGTCGATCTGACTGCCCGCCGCTGGATCGCTCCAGACCGTCTGGTTGTTCACCCCCGGGAAGTGGGCGGCGAGGATGACCTGCTTCATCGGCTGCTCCCTGCGTAGCGGCTGGCGGGACGGTCGAGCCCGAGGTGACCGCGGAGCGTGGCCGCCTCGTACCCGTCGCGGAACGCGCCGCGGCGGCGCAGTTCCGGCACCAGGGCGCGGGTGATCGCGTTCAGGTCCGTCGGCAGTACGGCGGGGCGCAGCCGGTAGCCCTCAAGGCCGGCCTCGCGCCAGTCGAGCAGGAGGTCGGCGAGTTGCTCCGGGGTTCCGGCGAAGATCGCGGCGTCCGAGACGTACGTGGAGCCGTCGAGCTCGTCCAGCCTGGCCCTGCGGTCCTTGGCCGCCTGGGGGGTCTCGCCCAGGAAGACGACCAGGTCGGCGAAGACCTTCGGCTGGACGCCGCCGATCTCGCGGATCTCCGCCACGATGGCGCGCGCCTGGTCGCCGTCGTGCGGCGTGATGTACTCGACGTCCACCCCGCGCGCGGCGAACTCGTACGGCAGCCGCGAGTGGGCCAGCGCGGTGACCGGCGGCTGTCCCTGCGGCGGTCGCGGGACGATCGAGGGTCCCCTGACGCTGAAGTGGGGCCCCTCGTAGTCGACGTAGTGGAGCTTGTCGCGGTCGACGAAGCGGCCGGTCCCGACGTCGCGGATCACCGCGTCGTCCTCCCAGCTGTCCCAGAGGCGGCGCACGACCTCCACGACGTCCCCGGCCTCGCCGAACAGCTCGTGGTAGATGGCGTGGTCCTCAAGCGCGACGGCCTGCGCGGGCCCGAGCTCCGGGACGTCGCGGCGGCCGAAGTGGGCGGCCTCGGTGCGCCTGCCCGACAGCTGCACCCGCCATCCGGCCCTGCCGCCGCTGACGTAATCGAGGGTGGCCAGGGAACTGGCGACGTGGAAGGGCTCGGTGTGGGTGGTCGTGGCCGTGGGCACCAGCCCGATGCTCCGGCTCAGCGGGGCGATCCGCGACGCCAGCAGGACGGCGTCGAAACGGCCCCGCACCTGGTCGGTACGGCCGTCGGGGCCGTCGAGGCGGGTGGTCTGCAGGGCGAGGGTGTCCTCGATGGTGACGAAGTCGAGTAGTCCTCGTTCGGCTTCGGCCACGAGCCCGGCCCAGTAGGCGGCGGTGAACAGTTCTTTCGGAGAGGCGGCCGGATCGCGCCAGGCCGCCGGATGCCATCCCGCGCCGTCCAGCGCGACGGCGAGATGGAGATGATCTGCCGACATGTCATGACGATAACACCAAAACCAGTAATTCCTACAGGTTTAGTTGCATTTAGGGTGGGAGATAACCCCCAGGCCGACGAGGTCTCCCGAGACCGCCCGGGAAGAGCGGTGATCTGGTAGGCATGTGCGGGTGAGACGCCCCCTGACGATCGTCGCGACCGCCCTGCTCCTGCTGAGCCTCGCCTCCCCCGCCTCGGCGGCACCCGCCCAGCCGGACGTGCCGGCCGGGGTGCGCGCCGGCTACGTCGTCCTCGACCGGAAGACAGGCCGCGTCACCGTCCAGCACGACGCGCACCGGAGGTTCCGCTCCGCGTCGGTGGTGAAGATCCTGATCGCGATCGACTATCTGGAGTCGCACCGCGACGTCCCCCGGCGCGACCTCGCGCTGCTGGGCAGGATGCTGCGGGTCAGCGACGACGCCGCGGCCACCTCCTTCTGGACCAGGGGCGGCCGGGGCCGGATCGTCGAGCGGACGGCGCGCAGGCTCGGGCTGACCGACACCGCTCCCCCGCCCGCCGACAAGCCGGGGTTCTGGGGCTACACCTCGCTCAGCGCGATGGACGTCGTCCGCGCCTACCGCTATCTCCTCGACCGCGCCGCCCCGAGGGTCCGAGACATCGTCCTCGGGCACCTGCGCGCCGCCGAGCAGTGCGGCTCCGACGGCTTCGACCAGTACTTCGGCATCCCCCGCGCGGTGCCCCGGCCCTGGGCGGTCAAGCAGGGCTGGTCGGGGTACGGCTCGACGCCCCCGGTCCGGTGCGCCAAGACCGCCCCCGCCTCGGGCGGTGCCGTACCCGCCACCTGGAGGACCGCCTCGCTCCCTGCCCGTCCCGCGGCCGTCACGGTCCCCGACCTGGGGCATCCGGTGCTGCACACCACCGGTCTCGTCGGCCCGGAGGAACGCTGGATCATGGTGCTGCTCACCGCCCACCCCTCGACGGCCACCTGGAGCCGCTCGACCGCGCAGACCACCACCCTGGCCAGGCGGATCTACCTCGCCGGGGCCAGGACCGGAGCCAAGTGAGGCCGCGGGCCGGATGAGACGGCGGGGCCACGGTGCGGCCGTGCCCTGCCGGGCGGGTCAGGGCAGTGAGGCGGGCAGTCCGAACCTCCCGAGGTGGCCTGGGCCGACGAAGGAGGTGATCTCCTCGATCCGGTCGTCACGCAGGGTCAGCACGTCGATCGACCAGCCGAGGTGTGCCCCAGCCTCCTCGTCCCACAGGTAACCGGCCACACCGAGCTGGCCGTTCGCCCCGACCGGCAGATGCCGCCAGCTTCCGCACGAGGTCAGTGGCAGCCGCACGGCGAAGTCCATGACGGCCTCGACGCCTCGGTACCAGTGCGCCATGGGCGGCATCGACCAGGTGACGTCCTCGGTGAGCAACGCGACCAGGGCGTCGGCGTCACCGCGTTCCAGCGCGGCGGAGTATCCCGCGACGATCTCCCGCACCCGGGCGTCGCCGATCCGGCGCAGCGTCCGCTGCTGGGTGACGGCGGGGACCCGCTCCGCGACGACCCGGCGGGCCCGCGCCAGGGCGGAGTTCACCGAGGCGGCGGAGGTGTTCATCGTCTCGGCGATCTCGGCGGCGGAGAATCCGAGCACCTCGAACAGCAGCAGCGCCGCCCGCTGGTTGCCCGGCAGGTGCTGCAGGGCGGCGACGAAGGCGAGTTCGACGGCCTCGCGCCGCTCGTAACGCCCGGCGGGCCCCTCGGGGAGGTCCGCGTCGGGGTAGGGGCCGAGCCAGGCGATGTCGGTGCGCGGGACGTCCCCGGTGACGGCCCGATCGCTCGACGGGCCGAGGTCGACGGGCAGGGCCCGCCTGCCACGGGCCTCGACGATGTCCAGGCAGGTCCGGGTGGCCACGGTGTAGAGCCAGGAGCGCAGCGAACCACGTCCCTCGAAGCGCGCCAGCCCCCGCCAGGCGCGCAGCAGGGCGTCCTGGAGCGCGTCGTCGGCGTCGTGGGAGGAACCGAGCATCCGGTAGCAGTGCGCGTGCAGCTCACCGCGCAACGGCCGTACGAGGCGGGTGAACGCGGCGTCGTCTCCACCGCGCGCCCGCGCCAGGTCGGGGTCGCTGGCGGATGTCTCCTTTTGTCCGGAAAAAACTTCCCTCACAGACGACGATTCTGCCCCACCGCCGGAGTCTCCTTCTTCGACCGAAAACCTCAGGCCCGCATCACGGGAGATCCGATGAACCGCACGACGACCGTCACCACCGGGACCCTCAGGGTCTCCGACGCCACGCTGCACTACGAGGTACGGGGCGAGGGGCCCCTGGTGGCGCTTGTCGGCGCCCCGATGGACGCCACGTTCTTCGCGCCGCTGGCGGACCTGCTCGCCGCCGACCACACCGTGCTCACCACCGACCCCCGGGGGCTCAACCGCAGTGTCCTGGACACCCCCGAGCAGGACTCGACCCCCGGGCTGCGCGCCGACGACCTCTCCCTGCTCCTGGAGCACCTCGGCCGGGGCCCGGCCGCGGTCTTCGGTTCGAGCGGCGGCGCCGTCACCGCGCTGGCGCTCGCCGTCGCCCACCCCGAGCGGGCGCACACCGTGATCGCGCACGAGGCCCCGCTGAACCACGTGCTCGACGACCCCGCCGGGCGGGACGCCGCGGTCGAGGACATCATCGCCACCTACGCCTCGGGCGACGTCGGGGGAGCCTGGGTCAAGTTCCTGGTCAACGCCAACATCCCGCCGGCCCCTGATGAGGAGTCCGGCGCGCCCGCCGAGCGCGACCCGCGGCAGGTGGCCGACGAGCGTTTCTGGTTCCTGCACGAGATGCGGGAGACCACCCGCTGGCAGCCCGACATCGCGGCCCTGCGCGACGGGCCGGTCCGCGTCGTGGTCGGCGTCGGGCAGGACTCGGCGGGTCAGTTCTGCGACCTCACCTCGGCCGCGCTCGCCACGGCGCTCGGCACGGAGCCGACGGTCTTCCCCGGTGGCCACATCGCCTTCGTCGACGACCCGGCGGGGTTCGCCCCCCGGCTGCGTGAGGTCCTGAACGGAGGCTGAGACGGGAGCGCGGCGGTTTCCCGGGAACGCGGGCCCCGGGAAACCGCCGGTCGGCTCAGAGGGTCGTCAGCGGGTTCTCCGACGGTTCCGCCGGGCGCGCGTCCCCACGGTCCCTGACCCGGGTGCGGGCCGAGACGGTTTCGAGCGCCCACGCCCCCGGCCCCACGATCGCGATCAGCAGGAACGCCCACGCGTAGAGGGCCGACAGCTCACCGCCGTTCTGGATCGGCCACAGGGCCTGCGGCTGGTGGACGACGAAGTACGCGTAGGCCATCTCTCCCGAACAGATCAACGCCGCGATCCGGGTGCCGAGCCCGGCCATGACGAGAACCCCTCCGACGAGTTCGACGACACCCGCGTACCACCCGGGCCATGAGCCGAAGGGCAGCGCCCCACCGCCGAGAACCCCGAAGAGCTTGGCGGCCCCGTTGCAGGTGAAGAGCAGTCCGACGACAAGACGGAACAGGGCGAAGACGTACGGCCTGGCCGATTCGATGAACTTCACGGCCCCTCCTCTTCTTCCACCCCGCGCCGGGGCACGGGGCGGAACGGAAACGACGACACCGATGGGCGCCGGAGGGTACGCCCGGACCGGCCGTCCTCTCCCCACGGTTCTCCCAGGCCGGTACGGCAGGCGGGACAGGACGGTCCGGCAGGTCTTCTGCTCATGATCCCCGACCCATGCCATAAAAACACCCCATTTCGGACATATCACCTATAAAGGACGTGGGGTGGATGGTGAATTGTCCGTGTGGGATCAGCCCACTCTGTCGTCGCGCTCCAGCGCCTCGTGCCCCGTGGACACATCCTCCGGCCGGGCGGGGGCCCGATCACCGGCCTCGTCGAACGGCGCACCCCCGGACAGCACCAGCGCGGCGCGCGCCCTGTCGAATCCTCCGGTCCACGCCCCCACCAGGACGGCGGCCACCGCGTTGCCCGTGAAGTTGGTCAGCGCGCGGGCCTCCGACATGAAACGGTCGACGCCGACGAGCAGCCCGACCCCGTCGGCCAGGTCGGGACGGTGCGCCCGCAGCCCGCCCGCGAGGGTCGCCAGGCCCGCCCCGGTGACCCCGGCCGCCCCCTTGGAGGCCACGAGCATGAACACCAGCAGCGACACCTGCTCTCCCGCAGGAAGGGAGACGCCGGTGGCGCCCGCGACGAACAGGGTGGCCATCGTCAGATAGACGGCCGTGCCGTCCAGGTTGAACGAGTAACCGGTCGGCACCGTGACCCCGGCCACGGCGCGGCTCACCCCGAGGTGCTCCAGCTTGGCGATCAGGCGGGGCAGCGCGGTCTCCGAGGAGGAGGTGGACAGCACCAGCAGCAGTTCCCCGCCGAGATAGCGCAGCAGCGACAGCAGGCCGATCCTGGTGACCAGCCACAGCAGCGGCCCCAGTACGGCCAGCACGAAAAGCAGGCAGGTCGCGTAGAAGCAGGCGACCACGGCGGCGAGACTCCCGAGCGCGGCCACGCCGGTCGCGCCGACGACGGCGGCCGTCGCGCCGAGGGCCCCGGCGGGGGCGGCCCACATGATCATGGAGAGGACGCGCAGCACGAGCGCGTGCAGGTGCCCGGCGGCGGCCAGCGGTACCGCCCCGCGCTCTCCCATGGCCTGCAGGGCGAAACCGGTGAGCAGCGCGACCAGCAGGACCTGCAGCACCCGCCCCTCGGTGAACGCGGAGACCGGGGTGTCCGGGATGATCCCGAGCAGGAAGGTCGTCAGGTCCTCCGCCTCCGTCGCGGGCGCGGCGACCGGGTGCGCTCCTCCGGCCAGGCGCAGGCCCCGGCCCGGGTTGACCAGGTTGCCCGCGGCCAGCCCGAAGGCCAGCGCGACAACCGACATGACGAGGAAGTAGGCGAGCGCCAGGCCGCCGATCCGGCCGACCCTGGCGGTACCCGCGACCGACCCCACACCGAGCACGACGCCGAGGAACACGACGGGGCCGATCATCATCTTGACCAGCGCGACGAAGGCGGTGCCCAGCGGGGCGAGCGCCCTGGCCGTCTCCGGGGCCACCAGCCCCACGACGGCGCCGGCGGCCGTCGCCAGGAGAACGGCGGCGTAAAGGTGACGGGTCCGATCGCGCGACATGGGCGCCCTGCCTCCGGTTACCTCGGCGGAAACTCCAGCCGGGTAACCATGAGAGCGCATCCGGTGACCGTCGGTCACCGTTACGCGTTTTCCCACCCGTCTCGCGTCCCGCCGCACGGCCGTACGGAGAGGTCGTGGGACGCCGGGTCCGAGCCCTCCCCTTCCGCCGAGAACGCTCCGCGGAGGGGGTGAACCGGTGTCTCGATCAGCTGTGGTTGTCCTGGGACACCCGAGGGGCGTCGATGATCACGTCGGAGAAGATGTCGACCACCAGGGCGATCACGCCGCCGACCGCGATGATCCCGGCGCCCACCCAGAACAGGGTCCAGTTGGGGCCCAGGCACAGGGCCACACCGCCGACGGTGAACCCGATCAGAATGACGATCACCGCAAGCCAAGACTTGGGGCTTCCTCCGTGGCTTCCAGCCATGAGCCTTTCTCCTGTTCCTCTCCGTGGATCAGTGAGGCGCGTCGTTCGCGGCGGCGATCACACGGGTCAGCGACCGGTGGAGCTCCTGCAGCTCCTCCAGGGGCATACCCAGGCGTTCGACCACGGACGACGGGATCCTCTCAGCTTCGCTCCTCAGTTCCCGGCCCCTCCGGCTGAGTGTGACCAGCAGGACGCGCTCGTCCTGGCTGTCCCGCTGCCGCCGGACGTAACCGATCGCCTCAAGACGCTTGAGGAGCGGTGACAGCGTACCGGGGTCGAGTCTCAGTAGCTTGCTCAGCTCCTTCACCGACAGCGGCGCGTGCTCCCACAGGGCCAGCATCACCAGATACTGGGGGTGGGTCAGCCCCATCGGCTGCAGCAGCGGCCGGTACACACCGTTGACGGCACGCGAGGCCACGGCGAGGGCGAAGCACACCTGCCGGTCCAGGCTTAGGACATCGGTCACATCGGTCACGACACCTCCCGACCCTCACAGTACGATAGTTGGTGCACAAATCATTGTTGTGCCAACCGCCGGTGGGCGACGAGAGGAAGTCCCATGTTTCACGGCAAGACGATCGAGGAACGCATCGCCGAGCGTCAGGCCGGGCGCCCCGCCCTCCGGGAGGGTAAGCACTTCGAGCACGGGCCCGCGAGGTTCGTCTTCCTCTTCGTCATCGTGTTCGTCGTGGTCGGTCATCTCCTGGGCCTGCTGGTGCTGATGGCCATGGGGGTGCACTGAGCCGGGACGGCCGCCGTGAGAGGATGATGATCCCGCTCGGCCAGATCCAGGAGGTCCGTATGTCCGACGTCACGCCGGGTCCCGAGGGGTCCGAAAGCGCCGACGACGAGCTCAGGCGCAGGTTCCGCGAGGCCCTGGAGCGCAAGAAGTCCGCCCAGGGGGACGCGGCCTCGGGCGGCAGGGGCAAGGGGGCGTCGAAGATCCACGGCGCCCACGGCCCCGTCTCGGGGAAGCGTTCCTTCCGCCGCAAGAGCGGCTGAACCGGTTCGTCAGATCAGGCCGTGATCGCGTGCGTGGAGAGCGGCCTGGGTCCGGTCGCGCAGACCGAGCCTGCCGAGGATTCGTGAGATGTGGTTCTTGACCGTTCCCTCGCTCAGGAACAGGCGGGAGGCGATCTCCCTGTTGGTCGCGCCGACCGCGACGAGACGCAGCACCTCGACCTCACGGCCGGTCAGCGCGGCCGCCTCCCCACCCGCCCCCGTCTTCACCGCTGTGGGCACCTCCCTCGCGCACGCCAGCGTGGACGCCAACCGTCTGGCGACGGAGGAGTCGAGCTGGGTGACGCCGGCGCCGGCCAGCCGGACGGCACCGGCGAGGTCGGCGGCGGGCAGATCCTTCAGGAGATAGCCCGCCGCGCCCGCCGCGAGCGCCCGCACAACGTACTCCTCGTCGTCGAAGGTGGTCAGCATGACGACGCGGCAGCGGGGCATCCGCTGACGCAGGACCGCCACCGCCTCGACGCCGTCGGCCCCGGGCATCCTGACGTCCATCAGGACCACGTCCGGCGCGAGCTCCAGGGCTCGGCGGACCGCCTCCTGACCGTCTCTCGCGGTCCCGACCACGGTCAGGCCGGGTTGGATGCCGAGCAGGGAGGCGATCCCCTCACGGACCAGTTCCTGGTCGTCGACCACGAGCACCCGTACGGTTCCACCGGCTTCCCCGTTCCCCAGGTCGTCGTGACTCATCCGACGGTCTCCACGCGCCGGGGAATCGTCACGGTGACCACCGTTCCCGTTCCCTGGCCGCTCCTGACGTCGAACGCCCCGCCGAGGAGGCGGGCACGCTCCCGCATGCCGAGCAGGCCGAACCCGTCCCGCCCCGCCGACGGGGAGAAACCCTCTCCGTCGTCGGTGACGACAAGCCGTGCCGACGACTCGCCGAACGTCACCGAGATCGACACGCGGTCCGCGTCGCCGTGCCTGCGGGCGTTGGTCAGACACTCCTGTGCGGCCCGGTAGAGGGCGGCGAGCTCCGCGGCGCCGTAGCCGTCCTCCTGGCCGGTGAGTTCGAGGGTGACCGCCGGACGCCCGCCGTCGTCGTAGCCCGCCAACTCGGCGAGAGCCTCCGACAGCGAGAAGTGCCGCGTCTGCGCGCGTGCCGCCCGCACCGCCCCGCGCACCTCCTCAAGGGCGCGTCTGGCCGCCCGGCGGGCGTCGGCGAGGGCCCGGTCGGCGGCGGCGCCGTCCAGGTCGCGGAAGGCGGACGCCTTCTCCAACTGGATGGAGATCACGGTCAGGTGGTGGCCGAGGCTGTCGTGGATGTCCCTGGCCAGCCGGGTCCGTTCCATCGCGGTGGACAACTCGGCGACCTGACCGGCGTAGGCCGTGAGCAGACGGTGGGACTCCTCAAGCTCCCTCAAGGTGAGCTCAAGCCGTGCCCTTCCTGCCCGTTCGCCCACGGCGACCTCGGCCGTCGAGACGACGAGGACCAGTCCGAGGGCGAACATGAGCAGGTCCGAGATGTACTCCGCCCGCGTGTACCAGCCAGGGGCGGTCAACGTGAACGCCGTGACCAGCACCCCGAGGCACGCCAGCCCCAGCGTGACACCCGCTCTGCGCCCGAAGGCGAAGTACGCCGTGAACGGCACCAGCAGGAACAGGGCGCGGGAGAGCCCGGAGCCGTCGAAGAGCGTGACCAGGGCGAACAGTCCCAGGCGTACGGCGAGCAGCGCGAGCGCCGACCTGGCGGGCTGCCTGGCGTCGAGGCGGTGCCGTCCGGTGACGTCGAGAACGAGCAGCGCGACGAGACCGCCGGCGAAGACGGCCGTCCGCGCCGGCTCGCCCTGTCCCGCCCCGGCCACGTCGTAGTAGACGCCGCCGGCGAGCACCGAGACGTAGAGCGTGGACGACACCCATGGCACAGGCCAGGCGAACCCGCTCCCCCGCCGTCCCGCGCGGACATGCCCGCCCGTCACAGGCGCGGCCCGCGAAGGAGCCATCACGCACCTCCGAACGATCACGATGCGGCCGGACAGGGGCCGTCTCCGGCAGCGTACGCCGCCACCGGGCATCCGTCCCCCGGCCGTCCTCGCATTGGCCGTCCGGCACGTGCCGGACGGCACCGGTGCGTCCGCGAACCATGACCTCCGGACGCGTTCACCGGTACCCACGGCACTTCCGCGCCGGATCGCGCCGTTCCTACGGTCGTCTCGTCCGCAGGCGGCGCCTTCGGCCGCAGAGCCGTCCCGTACATCGTCCGGGCGTCGTCGGTCCACGCGGAAAACCCGTCGGCTCACCCGAAAAGGAGCTCTTCACATGTCCATCTCCTGGTTGCTGCGCTTCGGCGCGATCTGCGGGATGCTGACCGGCCTCTCCCTCGGCATACCGGGGGCGATCGAGCCCTTCACCGGCGAGACACCCGCGACGAGCTTCGTCGCGGGGATCGGAGCCGCCTTCGCCGCCCCGGCGGTCACTGCGTTCCACCTGCGGCAGTGTGCCGTGGCCGGGCGGCTGGGGGCGATCGCGTACGCGGTGAACGTCGTGGGTCTCGGGCTGTTCGCCGGCGTCGCGTTCTCGCTGAACCTGGTGGTCTTCTTCCTTGACGGGAGCACGGCCGCCCTGGTGCTGGAGGGGCCGGCCAGGCCGGCGTTGCTCGGCTCCATCGTCGTGTTCGTCACCGGGGTCGCCCTGTTCGGCCTCTCGATGCTCAGAGCCCGGGTGCTGCCCTGGCCCGCCGCCGCGGGCTACGGGTTCTTCCTGCCGCTGCTCGCCGTACTGGCGCCGCTGCCCGACACACCGCTTACCGGCGTGGTCCACCTGCTGGGCTGCGCGTCACTGACGTGGCTGTCGGCGGCGACGTGGGCGGGTGCCGCGAGGACCGAGTGACGGCCTCTCCGGGGCCTCGGCGGCTTCCGCCTTCCGAGGTGATCGGGACGCCGATGGGTAATATGGTTTACGGCCTATGTCGAGGAACATCAGGCTTAGCGAGCGTAAGCCCTTTTTGTGGGCTCTTGCCGTCGGCATCTCGGCCACGCTCGCGATCGGGAGCGGCGCCGTGCTGACCGGTCACCCCGTCCCGGACCGCGACGAGCCCGCCCCTCCCCTGGCGGACGGAGCGGCGGCCCCGGAGGCGACCCCTGTCCCGTCCCCGACCCCCACGCCTCCCCCCACGCCGACCGAGTCCGCGCGCCGTACGGATCCCGAGCGGACGTTCCTGCTGGCCAACGGACGCCGCCAGCCCGCGCGGGTCTCCGTGCCCGCCTCGGCCGGGGGCCTCTACCGCGTCGTCGCGAGTGAGGCCGCCCCGCCCCCGCCGCCCCGAGGACGCCGGGCGGGCAAGGTGATCCGGTACGTCGTCGAGGTCGAGCGCGGGCTGCCCTTCGACGGACAGGAGTTCGCCGACGAGGTGCACCGCGTTCTCAACGACCGCAGGAGCTGGGGGTTCCGGTTCCAGCGGGTACGGCGCGGCCCGGCACGGATCAGGGTCTCGCTGTCCAGCCCCGCGATGACCGACCGCATGTGCAGGCCGTTGATCACCTTCGGCGCGCTGTCGTGCTGGAACCACGGGCGCGCGGTCATCAACGCCAGGCGCTGGAACGCGGGCGCGCGGGGCTACGGCCGTGACGTCGCCTCCTACCGCGAGTACGTCGTCAACCACGAGGTCGGACACGGGCTCGGCCACGGCCACGCGCGCTGCCCGGGGCCGGGCAGGCGGGCCCCGGTGATGCTCCAGCAGACCAAGTCCCTGTACGGCTGCCGCCCCAACGCCTGGCCCTCCCCGGGGCGCTGAGGCTCAGCCCACCGCGGCGAACCGTTCCGCGCAGTGGGCCCGCAACTCGCCGACCAGGTCGCGGACGACGGCGGAGCCGAGCATCTCCGAGGTGGAGACGTAGCCGACGTGCCGCATCGGCGGGTCCTCGCCGAGCTTCTCCATCGCGACCTTCGGCGGCGCGTCCACGAGGGTCAGCCTCGGCACGATGGCGGCGCCGAGGCCGTAGCCCACCATGGAGACCACGACGCCGTCGTCCTCGACCTGGATGTCACCCGGCGGGATCCAGGCCTGCCTGGCCAGCCACAGCCTGGTCTCGGCCGAGCAGTTCTCGTGCCAGTCGATCATCGGCAGGCTGCGCGGGCAGGGGTGCCCGGCGGGATAGGCCAGCACGTACGGCTCGGCGAACAGGTCACGGCCGACCAGCCCGTCGACCCGGGAGGGAAGCGTGGCGATGCCGAGATCGGCCCGGCCGTCCAGCACCTCCCCGGCGATGCCCCTGCCGAGCTCCGGCACGATGCGGACGTCGACCGTGACCTTCGGGTAGCGCCTGGCGAAGCGCGCGAGCACGATGGGCAGCAGGTGGAAGGCCGCGCTGCGGAAGGCCGCGACCCTGATGGTCCCCGTCGTCTCCCCCGCGGAGGCCGCGTGCGTCTCGGCCTTCATGACGTCCATGAGCCGCAGGATGCGCCGGGCGTGCCCGACGGCCGCCGCCCCCGCCGCCGTCGGCCGTGCTCCGTTGCGCCCGCGCCGGAACAGCACCGTTCCCATCTTGCGTTCGGCGGCCCTGACGGCATGGGAGACCGCGGACTGGGTGAGACCGAGCTCGACCGCGGCCGCGGAGAAACCGTGCCGGCTCTCGACGGCGACCAGAACGCGCAGTTCACTTGGCGTCAGATCCTCGTTGGTCACGTCGCAGACGTTATATGAAGGCCTCTCATGGAAAAAACGATCTCATGAACCCGGGCCCCTGGTTCCCGTTCGTGGCGCTTCCTACGCTGACCGGCACAACCAACCGACGAACCAGAGGACATTCATGCGCGCCATCCAGATCACCCGGCTCGGCGGTCCCGAGACGCTGGTCGAGTCCGAGGTGCCCGACCCGGTTCCCGGCCCGGACGAGATCCTGGTGGACGTCGAGGCCGCGGGGGTGAACTACGCCGACGCCGAGCGGATCGCCGGGACCTACCTCTCCCCTGACCTGCCGTTCATCCCCGGCAGCGAGGTCGTGGGACGGACCTCGGACGGCCGCCGTGTCATGGGCCTGGCCAGGCAGGCCTACGCGAGCAAGGCCCTGATCAAGCTGGATGACGTCGTCGACCTGCCCGAGGAGGCCGTCGCGGGCGAGGCCCTCGCGCTGCTGGTGCAGGGCCTGACCGCCTGGCACCTGCTGGGCACGGCGGCGCGGGTCCGCAAGGGCGAGAGCGTCGTGGTGAACTCGGCCGCCGGCGGCGTCGGCCACCTCGCGGTCCAGCTCGCCAGGGAACTGGGCGCGGGCAGGGTGATCGCGGCCGCCTCAACCCCGGAGAAGCGCGAACTGGCGCTGAGCCTGGGCGCGGACGCGGCCGTCGACGGTTCCGCCGAGGGTTACGCGGAGCGGGTGATCGAGGCCAACCTGGGTGAGCGCGCCGACGTGATCCTGGACGCGGTCGGCGGTGAGGTCTTCGACGCCGCGCTCGGCGCGGTCGCCGAGTTCGGCCGCCTGATCAGCTACGGCACCGCCTCGCACCGGGACCCGAGCCCGGTCGACGTCGGCCGCCTGCTGGAGGCCAACATCTCGGTCGCGGGCTTCTGGATCCGGCCGGTGCTCGCCAGGCCGGGGGGCTACCAGGCGCAGCTCAGCGAACTGCTCGAACTCACCGGGACCCGCCGCATCCGGCCGATCGCGGGCGGCGAGTACGCGCTCTCCGACGCCAGGACGGCGATCGAGGACCTTCTGGCCCGCCGTACGACGGGGAAGATCGTCCTGCGCCCCTGAGGGCCCCGGGCGTGACCGCCGCCCACGGAGCGGGTGGCGGTCGCGTACCCAGGGAGGCCGATTCGGACGCTCCGGACACCTCCCCCTAAGGTGGGGCGCAGGAATGCGCCTACGAAGGGCAGGGGACAAATCTGATGCTGCACGAACGACTGTCGTCGATCTACGAGAACGTGCTCCGGCGTAACCCGGGCGAGATCGAGTTCCACCAGGCCGTCCGTGAGGTCCTGGAGAGCATCGGCCCGGTGCTCGGCAAGCACCCCGAGTACGCCGAGTCGAAGATCATCGAGCGGATCTGCGAGCCGGAGCGGCAGATCATCTTCCGGGTCCCGTGGGAGGACGACCGGGGCGAGGTCCACATCAACCGGGGCTTCCGGGTCGAGTTCAACAGCGCCCTCGGCCCCTACAAGGGCGGGCTGCGCTTCCACCCGTCCGTCTACCTCGGCATCGTCAAGTTCCTCGGCTTCGAGCAGATCTTCAAGAACAGCCTGACCGGCCTGCCGATCGGCGGCGGCAAGGGCGGCTCCGACTTCGACCCCAAGGGCCGCTCCGAGCGCGAGATCATGCGCTTCTGCCAGAGCTTCATGACGGAGCTGTACCGCCACATCGGTGAGTACACCGACGTGCCCGCCGGTGACATCGGCGTCGGCGGACGCGAGGTCGGCTACCTGTTCGGCCAGTACAAGCGCATCACCAACCGCTACGAGTCCGGCGTCATCACCGGCAAGGGACTCAGCTACGGCGGCGCGCAGGTGCGCACCGAGGCCACCGGGTACGGCTGCGCCTTCTTCGTCGACGAGATGCTGAAGGCCCGTGGCACGTCGTTCGACGGCAAGCGCGTCGTGGTCTCCGGGTCCGGCAACGTCGCCGTCTACACGATCGAGAAGATCCGGCAGCTCGGCGGCGTCGTGGTCGCCTGCTCCGACTCCTCCGGCTACGTCGTCGACGAGAAGGGCATCGACCTCGACCTGCTCAAGCAGGTCAAGCAGGTCGAGCGCCAGCGGATGAACGTCTACGCCGAGCGCAGGGGTTCCCAGGCCGTCTTCGTCTCCGGCAGGAGCATCTGGGAGGTGCCCTGCGAGGTGGCGATGCCCTCGGCGACCCAGAACGAGATCACCGGCCGCGACGCCGGGCTGCTCGTCGGCAACGGCTGCGTCGCCGTCGGCGAGGGCGCCAACATGCCCACCACGCCGGAGGGCATCCGCATCTTCCAGGAGGCGGGCGTCGCCTTCGGCCCGGGCAAGGCCGCCAACGCGGGCGGGGTCGCGACCAGCGCCCTCGAAATGCAGCAGAACGCCAGCCGCGACTCGTGGACCTTCGAGTTCTCCGAGAACCGCCTGCAGCAGATCATGCGGGACATCCACTCCCGCTGCCTGAACACCGCCGCCGAGTACGGCATGCCGGGCGACTACGTGGCCGGCGCCAACATCGACGGGTTCAAGAGGGTCGCGGACGCGATGCTCTCCCTCGGCCTGATCTGACGATCCCCCACCTGGCCGATCCACCTGGCCGCCTTGACCGGCTGTTCTGACAACGGCGTCCGACAGCCTGGTCGGTGCCAACGAGACCCGCCCCTCACATCCGGTCCAGCGTTCGACCCCGCGAGGAGACGGCATGGCACCCAGATCCACCCTGATCGTGATCTACACCCCCGCCCTGGAGGCCTGTCGCGCCTTCTACGCCTCCCTCGGACTCGAACTCCGGGGTGAACGGCACGGGACGGGGCCGGCGCACTACGCCGCGGTGCTCGACGACGGGACCGTCTTCGAGATCTATCCGTCGTCACCGCGTCGCACGACCGGCGCGCTGCGCCTCGGGTTCACCGTCGATCCCGGCCTGACCCTGGACGGCACCGCGCTCACCCCCGGCCGTCACCTGTTCCACGACCCGGACGGCAGGACGGTCGAGGTGCGCGTCCCCCCGGTCTGAACGCCGCCTAACGCGTGCGGGCGCGCCATCCGGGCCTGCGCAGCAGGTCACGACGCTCCAGGAGATAGGTGAGCTTCGTGGCGGCCGTGCGCACCGCCTCCTCGTGACGGTGCCGCCGCTCCGGGACGACCTCGCTCCAGCGTTCGAGCGCGCGGGCCATCTCGTCGGCGACCTCGCCGATCACCCGGTGGCGGGTGCCGAAGGCGTACAGGTCGCCGTGGACCTCCTCGACCGTGTCCTCCTCGACCCCGCGGACCAGCGGCCTGATCCTCCTGAGGATGTCGGCGTCCATGGCCGTGGTGACCGGCGCGCGTCTGGCGTCTCCCTCGGGGACCATGACGAGCGCCCTGATCCTCGCCACCGCCAGGGCCCGCTCCGGCTCCGGGGTCGAGGGGTGCCCGGCGAGGTCGAGCAGGCGCCTGAGGGTCTCCTGTGTCTTGTCGTCGAACATGGAAGACCCGTTCCGTCCTTCTCGTCCTGGTGGCCCGCCGTTCAGGCGCGGTCACATGCTATTCGACGGGGCGCCGGCCCGGCGTACGGCAAAGAACGCCCAGATCTCCTCCTTTCCGGCGAGTCTCGTGAAAGAGGCGGGTAGGGACCCGGACATGGTGGAGATCGGTTACACGATGATGTGCGAGCAGACTCCCCCCGGGCAGCTCGTCGACGACGTCGCCGAGGCCGAACGGGCGGGGTTCGACTACGCGGTCATCTCCGACCACTACTTCCCGTGGCTTGAGGAGATGGGGCACTCGCCGTACGCCTGGTCCGTGCTCGGCGCGGCGGCGCGCGCCACCGAACGGCTGCCGCTGATGACGTACGTGACCTGCCCGATCATGCGTTACCACCCCGCGGTCGTGGCGCAGAAGGCCGCCACGATGGGGGCGCTGACCGGGGGGCGTTTCACGCTCGGCCTGGGCGCGGGCGAGAACCTCAACGAACACGTGATCGGCGAGGGGTGGCCGCCCGCCGACACCCGGCACGAGATGTTCCGCGAGGCCGTGGAGATCATCAAGGCGCTGTTCGAGGGGCGTTACACGACCTATCACGGCGAGTACTTCGACGTCGACTCGGCCAGGTTGTTCGACCTGCCCGGCGATCCCGTGCCGATCGCGATCGCCGCCTCGGGCGGCCGCTCGGGGGAGATCGCCGCCGAGTACGGCGACGCGCTCGTCGCGGTCGACCCCGACGCGGAGCTGGTCGGCCTTTTCTCCGCCGCCGGAGGGCGGGGCAAGCCGGTCTACGGCCAGCTCGCCCTCTCCTACGACCGGGACGCCGAGGCGGCCAAGGAGCGGGCCCACCGGCTGTGGCGCTGGTCGGTCGCGGGCTGGAAGGTGATGGCCGAGCTGCCCGCCCCGGTCAACTTCGCCGCCGCCGCGCAGACCGTTCGTCCCGAGGACGTGGCCGGGAAGGTGCCGTGCGGCCCGGACGTGGACGCGGTCGTCGAGGCGGTGCGCCGCTACACCGAGGCGGGCTTCACCCACGTCGCGCTGGTCCAGATCGGTCACGAGCACCAGCGGGAGTTCCTCGACTGGTCGGCCAGGGAGCTGCTGCCCGCACTGCGGCGGCTGTAGGCGACTTTGACCGGCTGACCGGTCAGCCGGCCTTGCGGTGCGGGTAGACGTGCCCTAGCTCGTGGTCGACGGGCAGGACGCACCGGCGTCCCGACTCGGTCTGCGGGCAGCGGGGCGCTTCGAGACGCCGCGGGAGCGGCGACTCCTCTTCCAGCCCGATTTCGCCGTCCTCGGCAGGCTGGTGGGTCATCGCGCGCATCCTCCTGTGACCGCCGGACGGAACGCCCTGGACCGTGCCGGGCGCGGAGTCCGTGGAATCCGTGAGTCAAGCAATCTATCCCGGGGGTTCCGCCTGGCCCAGGACCGGCGGTTTGACGCTCCCCCACGTGATCGTTGTCAGGAATCATCACCCATCGGGGGATATAGCCCTGTTTTCCGCCCGAGGCTCGTCCGGGAATCGCCCCGCGCGGGAACAACCGGCGGCGATCACACGTTCGCCGTTTCGGTCGCCTCACCCCGCGGAGAGACGTTCGCGGACTCCTCGCGGACGGTGGGAGGAGGACAACGGCGAGACGGGCAGCCCTCGGGGGGACGGCTCGTCCCGTCAGACCCGGGCCGGTCCCGGCGAGCCTTACCTCGCCGGGGCCGCGCCGTCCGCACCAGGCCGCCGATCGGGCCCAGAAGGCACGCGGATGGCGCTGCCTGCCCCCGCTGAGCAGGGGTCATAACGCGGTGACGTCATACCACTGCGGTAGGGAGTTTTTGCCACATTGCTCAGTCATGCCCTGACAAATACTTTGACAGCACCCCTCACAAGGAGTGCATATGTTGAGTAAGCGTTCTCTCCTGTCCGGCGCCGCCGTCGCCGCCCTCTGTGTGGTGGCCACCGTCTCCCCCGCCACCGCCCAACCGGCCGCGCAGCCCGCCCCCTCGATGATCGAGGCACTCCAGCGCGACCTCGGCCTCACCGCGGAACAGGCCGTCACCCGGCTGGCCAACGAGGCCCGCGCGGCGAGCACCGAGGCCCTCCTGAGCACGACCCTCGGCGACGGATACGCCGGCGCCTGGCTCAACGCCGACGCCACCCAGCTCCTCGTCGCCACCAGCGACGCGACCGCGGTCTCCGCCATCAGGGCCAAGGGCGCCCAGCCCGTGGTCGTCGGCCGTTCCCTGGCCCAGCTCGACGCGCTCAAGGCACGCCTGGACCAGGCGCCCGCCCAGGCCCGGGCGGGCGCCTCCCTGTGGTACGTGGACCTGCCGACCAACAGCGTCGTCGTGGTCGCCGGCCAGCGGGAGGCGGGCGAGGCCCTGCTGTCGGCCGCCGGGGTAGGCGGCGACGCCGTACGGGTCCAGGTCTCCGCGGAGCAGCCGCAGACCTACGCCAACATCAGGGGAGGTGACCCGTACTACATCGGCAGCGGCAGCCGGTGCAGCATCGGATTCACCGTCACCAAGGGAAGCACCCCCGGCTTCGTCACCGCGGGCCACTGCGGCAGGAAGGGCCAGACCACCAGCAGTCCGTCGGGCACCTTCCAGGGCTCCTCGTTCCCCGGCAACGACTACGCCTGGGTCTCCACCCCCGGCTCCACGCCCCAGCCGTGGGTGAGGTCGGGCGGCACCAACGTCATCGTCAAGGGCTCGACCCAGGCCACGGTCGGCGCCTCCGTCTGCCGCTCCGGCTCGACCACCGGCTGGCACTGCGGGACCATCCAGCAGCACAACACCTCCGTCACCTACTCCCAGGGCACGGTCTACCAGGTGACCCGCACCAACGTCTGCGCCGAACCCGGCGACTCGGGCGGCTCGTTCATCTCGGGCAGCCAGGCGCAGGGCGTCACCTCCGGCGGCTCGGGCAACTGCAGCTCGGGCGGCACGACCTACTTCCAGCCCGTCAACGAGATCCTGCAGACCTACGGGCTGACCCTCAAGGTCGGCTGACCGTTCTCCTCCCCTCCCCGGCTCGTCCCCACGAGCCACCCCCCAGACAGAGGAGATCAGCGAAGTGCTGAGAATCATGCGCCTGGCCGTCGGCTTCGTCCTCGGGCTCGCCTTCCTCGCGACCGTCTCCCCCGCGCAGGCGGGGACGGCGCAGGCGACTCCCGGTGAGGCGGTGGCCGTACGGGTGCTCAGGTACGACGCCAGCCGGGCCGCGGAGTTCCGCTCCGCGATCGACCAGGCGGCACAGGTGTGGAACTCCAGCGTCACCGGCGTGCGGCTGGTCGCAGGCAGCCCGGCCGACTTCGTCGTGTACGCGGACTACGGCTGGCCCCGGGCCCAGCCGACCAGCCTCGGCCGCGGCACGGTCTGGATAGGCAGGCAGGCCACCTCCGAGGGCCACAACCCGCTGCGCATCGCCACCCACGAGATCGGTCACATCCTGGGGCTGCCCGACCGGCGCACCGGCCTGTGCTCGGACCTGATGTCCGGCGCGAGCGCGGGCACCGGCTGCACCAACCCCTACCCGAACGCGACCGAGAAGGCCCAGGTCGAGCGTAACTTCGGGGGCTTCACCCCGCTCGTCGACTTCGGCAGGGTCTACGTCAACAGCCCGGAGGCCCTGGCGCGGTAACGGGCCCCCGGGTGAACCCGCGGGCGGGACCCCCACCGGGTCCCGCCCGCCGGGACACGAACGTCACACGGCCGGTACGGCGGAGCGCTCCGCCGTACCGGCCGCCGCCGTGACCGGGCCTCACCCGAGGCCCGGCTGAGGTCCGGCTGAGGCTCAGCGCAGGAGCTTCTCGAAGCAGTGGGAACCGGCGAGCCGCTCGTAGGGCGCGTAGAGCGGGATGGCGGTGTACCCCTCCCGCTCGTACAGCCGCACGGCGTCCGGCTGGCGGTCACCGGTCTGCAGGATGATCCTCGGCGCGCCGAGCGCGCGGGCGGCCTCCTCGGCGGCGGCGATCAGCGCGCGGGCCACGCCCGTCCCCCGGTGGGAGGGCGCGACGAACATCCGCTTGAGCTCCAGGTCGTCGCCGAGCCTGCGCAGCGCGACGTGGCCGACGGCGAGGTCGGCCCCGGCGTAGGCGACCCCTGTGTAGACCACGGTTTCCGCCTCGACGTTCATGCCGCGGGGCAGGTAGTCGGGGTTGCCGGCCACCCGGTCGGCGTATCTCGCCCCCATCTCCTCCGTCATCGCCCCGCGCAACGCGACGGCCGCGGCGTCGTCCCAGCCGACCGCCCTGACCTCGACGACATCGGTTCCGTCCGCGTATGCGGTCATGGTGGCCTTGCCTGCCTCTCGTTCACGGGGCCTGTCGCTCACGGGACTCTCACCGGTCGAGGGTATTCCGCCCCCCGTCCCGGACCCCTGGCGGCCCCGCCCCCTCAGCCCAGGATCCTGGCGGCCCCGAAGCCCGCCGCCAGCCCGGTCCCGCTCGCGAACCTGGACGGCGCGAAGGCCGCGAGCCGGGGGTCGGCCTCGCCGAGGACGAGCCTGGCCACGTGCTCCCCCCAGGCGGGGGCGAGCTTGAACCCGTGACCGCTGGTCCCGGCGTCGACGTAGACGTGTTCCGTGACCCGCCCCGTCACCGGCTGCCAGTCGGGGCTGACGTCGTACAGCGAGGCCCACCCCCCGGCGGGCAGGGCCCTGCGACGGGCGGGGGAGCGCCTGGCCGCGGCGGCGGCGAGCCCGGCCCTCTCCTCGGGGGCCGCCGTGCGATCGAAGTCGTCGGGGTCGGCCGGAGAGGCGGCCACCACGCCGCCGACGAGGTACTGCGTGCGGGGCTGCGGGGTCGAGTAGTGGCCTCCGGCGACGTCGATCAGCACGTACGGCACGAGCTCCGCCGTGTCGGCGGGGTCGTGCTCCATGATCGCGACGACGTGCCGTTCCACGGTCAGCGGAAGATCGACGCCGAGGGGCCGCAGCAGCGGCGCCGTCCACGGCCCCGCGGCCACCAGCAGCGCGCCCAGGTGGTGCGTGCCGCCGTCGGCCGTCGTGACGGTCACCCCTCGCGCGCCCTCCTCGACGGCGACCACGGGCCGGTTGAGGTGGAGCTCCGCCCCGTGTCCACGCGCCGCCTCGGCCAGGCCGAGCGTGGTGGCGAAGGGGTCGGCGTAACCGGCCTCCGGCTCCCACACGGCGACGGCGACTCCCTCGGTGTCCAGGTGGGGCAGGGCCTCGGGGCCGACGACCTCCGCACCGGGCCCCAGCCGCGCCGCCGCCTGGCGCGCCGCCGGGACGTCGCCGGGCCCGTGCAGGTAGAACGCCCCGGTACGGCGGAAGCCCGACTGTCCCCCGCCCGTCCGCTCGCCGAAGTCCGCAAGGAACGCGATGCCCTCACGGGCGACCTCGGCGAGGAAGGCGTCGGTGTAGTAGGCCCGGCAGATGCCCCCCGAACGCCCCGTCGGCCCCGAGGCCGGGGTGCTCCGGTCGAACACGGCGGTCGAGAGGCCCCTGCACGCGAGGTGGAAGGCCGCGCTGACCCCGTGGACTCCGGCTCCGATGATCCCGACGTCGTACGACACACCACCACATCCTCAAACCAGGTTTTGTCCCCAAAAATACCCATCTAAGCGATAGGAAAACCGGGTTTTCGGACATCTCCCAACTGGGACACGGTAAACGGAGGCCGTACGGGATCAGCCCGTGACGTCCGCCTTCTCGGTCTGTGCGGCGATCAGGGCGGCGTAGCGTCCGCCCCTGGCCACCAGGCCCTCATGGGTGCCCCGCTCCACGATCCCGCCCTGGTCGACCACCAGGATGAGATCGGCGTCCTTCACGGTGCTCAGCCGGTGGGCGATCACGATGCGCGTCTGGGTGAGCCAGCCGAGGTTGGCCTCGATCCGCGCCTCCGTCGTGCTGTCGAGATTGCTGGTCGCCTCGTCGAGCAGCAGGATCCTCGGCCGGGAGAGCAGCGCGCGGGCGAGCGCGAGCCGCTGCCGCTGACCGCCCGACAGGCCGCCTCCCTCCATGAGGACCGTCTCGTACCCCATGGGCATCGCGCAGATCTCCTCGTGCAGGCAGGCCAGCTCGGCGGCCTGCACGATCCGCTCCATCGGCGCGTCCGGGGCGTTGAGCGCGATGTTCTCCCTGATCGACCCGGTGAACAGCGACGGCTCCTGGGTGACCACGCCGAACTGGCGCCGCAGCGAACGGAGGTTGAGCTCCGACAGCGGCACCCCGTCGTAGCTGACCCGCCCCTCCGAGGGGGTGTGCAGGGCGAGCAGCAACCTGGCCAGGGTGCTCTTGCCCGCCCCCGAGGGACCGACCAGGGCGACCTTCTGCCCCGGGCTGATCGAGACCGAGATGCCGCGCAGCGTCCACGGCCCCCGGGGATCGTGCCGGAAGCCCACCCCGTGCAGCTCGATCGACCCGCGCAGCCTGAGCACCTCGATGCCCGCGGCCTGCTCGGGCTCCGAGGCGAGGATGTCGGACAGCCGGTCGAAGTGCGCCCCCGCCTGCTGGAGGCCCTGCAGGCTCGCCATCAGCGAGCCGAGAGGGGTCAGGGCGGCGCCCGCCAGGGCGTTGAGCGCGAGCAGCGCGCCCAGGGTCAGCTCTCCGTCGAGCACCCGCCACGCCCCGATCCACAGCAGCGCGAGCGGGGCCAGCAGGCGCAGGGTGCCGAGCGCGGCCTCCAGGAGCCCCTGGGCCAGGCCGCCCCGCATGTCGGCGTTGAGCTGGGTGGTGAAGTGCCTCGACCACTGCTCGACCGCCCGGTGCTCGGCCCCCGACGCCTTCAGCGTCTCGATGCCGCCGATGGCCTGGATGAGCTGGCTCTGCGTCGCGGAGAAGGCGTTGAGCTCCTCCTGGGTGAGGCGGCTGACCTTACGCGCCGTAACCAGCAGCAACAGCACCTGCGCCGCGGCGAAGCCGAGCAGGCACAGCCCCATGACCGCGTCCCAGCCGAAGACGAGGACCATGTAGCCCAGGGCGAGCGGCCCGTCGAGCAGCGCCGACAGGACCTGCCCGGTGAGCATGTCACGCAGTACCGCCACGCTGCCCGCGCGCGTCATCAGGTCGCCCTTGCCGCGCAACGCGAAATAGCGGTACGGCAGGGCGACCAGATGGGAGACCACCCCGCCGGTCAGTTCGGCGTCCGCGCTCGCCCTGATCGCCACCAGCAGGACCGAGCGGAGATAGCCGACCGCGAGCTGGGTCGCGGCGGCCAGCACCAGCCCGGCACCGATCAGCGGGAGCAGGTCACGCGCCCCGGAGGGCAGCACCCGGTCGACCAGCGCCTCGGAGAAGAACGGCAGCGCGAGGCCGAGGAGCTGCAGCAGCAGGGAGGCCAGGACCACCTGGGCGAGCAGGCCCTTCCTGCGGGCCAGCAGCGCCCGGACGAACCGGCGGCGCCAGGCGGCACCCGCGCTCGACCGGCCTTTCTCGAAACCGGGTCCCGGTTCGAAGGCCAGCAGCACGCCGGTGAAGCCCTCGTCGAACTCCTCGGCGGTGAGCCTGCGGCGGCCCAGCCCGGGATCGACGACGTCGACCCGGTCCGGCGCCCAGCGCTCGACGACCACGAAGTGCTTGAACTCCCAGTGCACGATCGCGGGCATCGGTACCCGTGCCAGGTCGGCCGGGGCCAGCGAGAAGGCCCGCGACTTCAGGCCGCACTCCACGGCCCCCTCCCGCAGCGCCTTGGCGCTGAGGCCGTCCCTGCCGATCTGGAGCCGGTCGCTGATCTCCTGCAGGGAGACGCGCCTGCCGTGGTAGGACAGGACCATCGCCAGGCAGGCGGCCCCGCACTCGGTCGCGGTGTTCTGCAGTACGACGGGCACGCGTCTCACGTCCCGCCCCCCATCCGCTCCGACAGCATCAGGGCGAACACGCCCGCCGTGACCAGCAGCAGCACGACGACCGCCCAGAGCGCGACCAGCCTGCCCGTTCCCACCGTCAGCGGGACGTCCTCACGCCTGGCCCTGCTCCGGTAGCGGCGCAGGGACTCCTCCCGGTAGATGCCGTCGCTCACGACCAGTGCCATTCGACCGTGGCCTGGGCGCGGCGCCCGGCCAGCCATTCCGAGAACGCGACCCGTCCCGCGACGGCCAGTGTCCGCTCGTCCGCACGGGCCTCCTGCCGGGCCAGCACCGTCCCGGCCAGCCAGGCCCCGCCGTACGGCACGGGCCCGGCCGTCGCCCCCGGCGCCACGTCACGCAGCGGCTCGGGGAGCTCGACGGCCGGGCGTTCCGCGATCGTCGTCTCGACGTCCCCGGCCGCCGCGAGGGCGGCGAGCCCCCCGTCGTGGACGCGCGCGAGGTCCCCCGCGCGGGCCGCGACGGCGTTCTCCTGCCCGGTGACCCAGACCACGCGCACCAGGTCGAACGCCCGGGGATCGGCCGCGAGACGGGCGGCGCCCAGCTCGGCCTCCTTGCGGCGCCGGAAGGCCCTGCGCCTGGCGATGCCGCCGATGTAGGTCTCGAACTGCTCGGGCGTCATGCCCATCTCGGTCAGCCAGGCCAGCGTCGTGGCCCGGTCGTACAGTCCCCGGCCCCTGCGGAACTCGTCGGCCGCGGCCTGCAGGTCCTCCGTGGCGACCGGCTCCGTCTCCTTGCCGACCTCGTTGAGGATCAGGCACTGGTCGACGATCTCGTCGTGCGGCGTCGCGTCACGACGGGACAGTGACTTGATCATGGTCAGCGCCTGGGCGACCGACAGGTGGACGTCGTCGACGCTGACGAGCTGGCCCGCCGCCCAGTGCGTCGAGTGGTCGACCAGCCAGGGCACGCCGTCCTCGGCCTGGACGGTGAGGGCCACCGTACCGCCCTGCGGGTCCTCGACCAGGAGGTCGAAGTCGACCACGGGGGTGCCGGGCCGTTCGTCGACGACGAGCTGGGCCCGAAGGTCCGGGTGTTCCAGCGCCCATCCGGCCACCGTCCGCCTGGCCTCCTCGACGTGGGCGCGACGGCGGGGCAGGCCGCGCAGCAGCCGCACTCCGGATTCGAGCGCGGCCGCGAAGTCGGTGCTCATCGCCCGGCCCCCGTCTCCACCACCGTCCCCGCCGCCTCGGCGGCGGCGAGCCAGTCGGCGATCGCGTCGGCGACGGGCAGCCCGGTGCGCTGCTCGACGAACCCCCAGGCGCCGTTGGGATTGATCTCAAGGAACACGTACTCCCCCTCCGGGGTGAGGATGAGGTCGATCGCGCCGTAGGACAGGCCGAGCGAGGCGACCAGGTCCGCGCACCTGCGCTCCGTCTCGCCGGGAAGCCGGTGCTCGGCGTAGCGCACCCGGTCGTCGTCGTAGTGCCGCCAGTCGTCCCTCGCCGTGCGCGAGGCCTGTGAGTCGATCTCGGCGGCGAAGACCCGCTCGCCGACCACGATCACCCGCAGCTCGACCGCCTTGGGGACGTACGGCTGGAGGATGACCGGCTCGTGCCCGAGGCGGTGGCGTGAGGTGAGGTGGCGCCGGGTCAGGACGGTGGTGTAGGCGCGGTGGTCGGCCCCGTCGAGGCTGAACTCCCCCGAGTCGATCTGTTTGGCGACGAGACGACCGCCGGCCCGCTCGTAGGCGGGGACCAGCTCGAACGGGTCGTTGGTGTAGACGGTCTCCGGCACCTGGAAGCCGAGGGCCGTCGCGCGCGCCATGTGCACGATCTTGTTGTGCGCCCTGCGCTCGGTCTCCCCGCGCGCGGGCATCCACCGGGCGGGCGTGAGCTCCCACGCGCCGTCGAGCAGGAACCGCGCCTGGCCGACCGCGTGACGGCGGTGGGAGGGATCGGTGACGGTCGCCGCCGGCGTGGGCGGGTTGGGGCGCCGCCGCCACACCGCGCGCACCTCGGCCAGGTCAAGGGGAGCCTCACCCGTCCCGGGGTCGAGCACGACGCGATGTCCCCGCCCGCCGGATGTCCCGTCGAACGCCCCGTCGAACGCCACGGTGAGGCGGCCACGCGCCGGGAAGTCGCCCGGGTCCCACCAGGTGACCGGCGCCCCACGCCGCCTCAGCCCGGCGAGCACCATCTCGACCGCCTCGTCCTCGCGGTCGCTCAGAATCAGGATCACGTCGCCCTCGTCATGGGACTCGTCACAGAAAGATCGGGACTCGTAACGCGAAACCGCCGGCCGGGCGAGAGCCCGGCCGGCGGTTCAGGTCAGCGCGGCGGAACGGGTGTGCCCGCCCCGCCGCCTATCAGACCTCCCACTCGGCGGGCTTGCCCTTGGTGTACCAGGTCACGTGCCAGCGTCCACCGGACACCTCACCCAGCTCGGCCTCCGACAGCTCCGCGCCTTCGAGCGCGAGGTCCTCAAGGCTGATCTTGCCCTTCATCAGCCCCCCCTTTCTTGCCGTGCCGGGCTTGTCGTCCCGGCCTGTCGTGCTTACGGAGAGAACGCTATGAACCTCCGCTTGTGATCACCTGGCGGATGACTTGTGAACGACTGGAGCCGCCGGTCGGCACGGCAGAACCGGCCGTGGAAACCCTCGCGCGGGCCCTTTTCGTGTCCCGGGGAAGGGCCCCGGGACACAAAAAGGGCCCGCCCCGCGATCTGGTTCGCGGGGCGGGCCTGCCGTCTGTGGAGGAGCGGCCTCAGTGCTCGGTGAGGCCGCGCCGGCCCTCACGTGGACCCGGCGCGCCGGGCTCCTCACGGATGACCTCGCCGTGGATGACGGGGCCGGAGCCCGGTGCCCGGGCCTCTCCGAAGGGGAAGCCCGGGACGTCGCCGAACGGCGAGCCCGCGCCGGGGACCGTCCTGGCGAGCGCGTCGACCCTGCGGGCCAGGAACCGGGCGCCGAACCTGCGCACCAGCGGCCTGGTGAAGGGCAGGAGGAACAGCAGGGCCGCCACGTCGGTGACGAGGCCGGGGAAGAGCAAGAGCCCGCCACCCGCGACGATCATGGCGCCGTCGGCCAGCTCACGCTCGGGCATCCGGCCGCTCTGCAGCGCGCCCTGCAGGTTCCGCCAGGCCCTGCGGCCCTCCCTGCGGACGATCCAGGCGCCCAGCAGGCTGCCCGCGAGCAGGAGAAGGACCGTGGGCCAGCCGCCGATGACCTGGCCGACCTGGATGAGCACCCAGACCTCCAGGACCGGGACCGCCAGGAAGAACAGGAGCAGCACAGAGCGCATCATTTCCTCGACTCACGCGACAAGCCGTACGACAGGGACAACGTCCGGAGGCCGCGGCGCGTTCCGCGCCCGCCCCACCGCCCTGTTCGCTCAGCGTGTACGGCGCAGCCGCCGGGGAAGCCCGGTCAGGCCCCACACGGTGATCCGCCACAGCGCCTCGACGAAGACGCTGCGGCTCATCTTGCTGGCCCCGGCGGTGCGTTCGACGAAGGTGATGGGCACCTCGGCGACACGCAGGCCGTTGCGGATGGTCCGCAGGGTCATGTCGACCTGGAAGCAGTAGCCCTGCGACTGGACGTTGTCCAGCCCGATCTTCTCCAGGGTCGAGGCGCGGTAGGCGCGAAAGCCCGCCGTGGCGTCGCGGACCGGCATGCCGAGCATCACCCGGGTGTAGAGGTTCGCGCCCCGGGACAGCAGTTCCCTGGGGATGGGCCAGTTGACGACCCTGCCGCCGGGCACCCACCGGGAGCCGATCGTCAGGTCGGCCCCGCGGGTCAGCCGCTTGAGCAGCTTGGGCAGTTCCTCCGGCTGGTGGGAGCCGTCGGCGTCTATCTCGACGAGGACGTCGTAGCCCTCCTTGAGCCCCCAGCGGAAGCTCGCGATGTAGGCCGCGCCGAGTCCCTGCTTGCCGGGACGGTGCAGTACGTGGACGTGGTCGTCCTCGGCCGCCAGGCCGTCGGCGACCTCTCCGGTGCCGTCGGGGCTGTTGTCGTCGGCGACCAGCAGGTGCGCCTCGGGCACCGCGGCGCGCAGCCTGCCGACGATCATCGGCAGATTCTCCCGCTCGTTGTACGTCGGGACGATGATGAGCACCCGGCCGAGCATCTGCTCCATCATGCTTCTCCCACCTGCTCCGCCGGGCCCTCGGTCGGGGCCGGGATGCGCTTTCTCTGCAGCCGGGAGGCGGCGAGCGCGCCCGCACCGACAAGAATCAGGAGCCACTGCGGCAGTGAGCCGACACGGGTGGCGACGGTCTGGGCGGTCCGCACCGGGACGGTGAGGACGCCCGAGGCGGGAACCAGTTCACCGGTACGCCAGGCGATTTTTCCTTGGGGGGTCACGTAGGCGGATATACCCGTGATCGCGGAGGTGATCACCGCCCGGTTGTGTTCGACCGCGCGCAGCTGGGACATGGCCAGTTGCTGGGCCGGCAGGTTCGTCAACGCGTAGGTGGCGTTGTTGGTCTGTACCACCAGGGGGCTGGCGCCGGTCCGCGTGGTGTCGCCGACGACCTCGTCGAAGGCCACCTCGTAGCAGTTGATCGCGCCGACGGTCACCGGGCCGAGCCTCAGGTCTCCGTCGCGGGTGCCGGGCACCGACTGCTTGCCGACCAGGGAGGCCCGCTCGAACAGGGCCAGCACGACGTCCTTGAACGGGGTGTACTCCCCGAAGGGGACCAGCTTCTGCTTGTCGTAGTAGGCGCCGGGCCCGGTGACCGGGTCCCATACCAGGCTGCGGGTGGCGCGGTTGTTCTCGCCGACCCCGACCACGGCGCCGACCAGGACCGGGACCCCGATGTCCTTGACCGCCGCGTCGATCTGCGCTCTGGCGAAGTCGCTGCGGTAGGGGTCGATGTCGGTCGAGTTCTCCGGCAGCACGACGAGGTCGGGCTTCTTGACCGTGCCCTGCCGTACGGCCTGTGCCATCTCGTGGAGCATGCGGACGTGGTTGCCCAGGACCACCGCGGGTTCGTCGCCCAGGGGGTGCATGCCCCTTCCCGGGACGTTGCCCTGGATGACCCCGACGGTGACGGTCCTGCCCTCGTCGCCGGGCCTGGGCACGGCGAACGCGGCGGCCGGTACGGCCAGCGCCCCCACCAGCGGCAGCACGACCGGCACGGCGCCTCGCGTGGCCCTCCTGGAGATCCTGAGGGCCGCGAGCGCGAGCAGTCCGCCGCACAGCACGACCGCGAAGCTCACCAGCGGCGCGCCGCCGAGGGCCGCGTAGGGGGTGAAGGGCGTCTCACCCTGGCTGAAGGCGACCCGCGCCCAGGGGAAGCCGCCGACCGGGAACGTCCCCCTGGCCCACTCCATCGCCACCCACAGCGCGGCGCCCCACAAGGGCCACAGCGGCAGCCGGGAGGTCAGGGTGGCACCCACCGCCCAGGCGCCGTAGAAGAGGCTCTCAAGCGCGACCAGGCCCAGCCAGGCGTCGTCTCCGATGGGGCTGACCCAGTGCAGGGCGGGCAGCAGGAAGGCCAGGCCGCCGAGAAGGCCGAGCCACAGCGCGCGACGGGCGCGGACGCCGTGCACCGCGAGGGTGAGCAGCGCGACACCGGGCAGCGCGAGGAACCACAGGCCGATCGGAGGGAAGGCGAGGTAGAGCAGCGCCCCGCCCGCCACGGCGCCCATGGCCCGCATGGCCAGACGCCCGCGCGTGGCGGGCGTGCCCGGTCCCGTGCCCGGCGGAGCGCCCGGCGGGACCGCCCCCGGCGCGGGGCCGGCCGTCTTCTCCTGCACCACGGGCGGGGCTCCTCGATGACGTCTGGACGGGTTGACATCCGATCCTGACCCGTCTTTCTAGCCCGAACGGTACCGCCCCACCGCCGCTCTCCCAAAGCGTCTGCGGCCCCTGTTCCAAAGCGCGAGTTCAGAGGCCTGCCGGGCGTGGGTTCGACGGCCCGCGAACGGCAACGGGGCGGCTCCCGGCTGGGAACCGCCCCGACGCTTGCGCGCTCGCACGGGAGCGGGAAGAGGGCCCGGACGACCCTTCGGACCGGTTCCGTCCCGTCGGCGGCGAGCGCGGATTGCCGTTGTCTACTGGGTGTCCAGGCCCCTCCTGGGTCCAACCCCCCGCCCGGATGGAGTGCCCCGCCTCGACGAAGCGCCCGCCCTGCGCCTGGCTGTACGGACGGGGTGACCCCCCGTCACGGGCGCAGGAACCGGCGATGCCGAAAGACGGCCAACCGGCCAGTCCCGTGCTGGACTGGGCAGCAAACTACCGACCCCAGCGCAGATGTCAACCGTGTCACCAACAGCGGAAACACCAAGTTTCCGCAGCTGGGGCATGATCGACGAGAGCCGTCAATGCTCTCATGTGATCCGATGTCGCTCAAGTCGAGCGAGCGCTTCGGGCAGCGGCCCGGTGTGCACGACGCCAAGACGCTGGGTCGCCCTGGTCATCGCGACGTAAAGGTCACTCGCGCCGCGCGGCGACTCGCTCAGGATCAGCTCCGGTTCGACCACGATGACCACATCGAACTCCAGACCCTTGGCCTCGGCGACGGTCATCACGGAGACCGGGGCGTCCAGCGCGGCGCTGCCGCGTCCCCGGACGGCACCCTCGACGGACCCGGCGAGCGCCGCGCCGGTCTCCTCCGCCGACGACTCCGGCACGATCACGACCGTCCGCCCGCCCTCGACGGCCTCCCTCCTGACCAGCTCGGACAGGCGGTCCGCCGGGGAGGCGACCCACGGGCTCGTCCCGGTCTCCCTGACCGAGGTCGGCGCGCTCAGGCCGGGACCGACCAGGCTGAGCACGTCGGCCGCCACGGCCATCAGCTCACTCGGGGTGCGGTAGTTGACGGTGAGCTCCTCCTGCCGCCAGCGCCCGGCCACGTACGGGTCCAGCATCCTGCCCCAGGAGCGCACGCCCGCCGAGGAGCCGGTCTGCGCGAGGTCGCCGACGATCGTCATCGAACGGCTCGGGCAGCGCCGCATCACCATCCGCCAGTCCATCGGCGAGAGCTCCTGCGCCTCGTCCACGATGACGTGCCCGAAGGCCCAGGTGCGGTCGCCCGCGGCGCGCTCGGCGGTTGTGAGGTATATCTCGTCGTCCATGTGCCTGGCGGCGAACCGCTCCGCGTCCATGATCTCGGAGAGGCCGGTCAGTTCGAGCACCTCCCTGGCGTAGTCGAGCCGGTGGCGCTGTTCCTCCTCGGCCGCGACACGCGCGGCGGCCTGCTCCTCCTCCGCCATCCACGCCCCGGCCCGCAGCACCGCAGGGTCGATGTCGCCGAGCAGTTCGGCGGCCTCGTCGAGCAGCGGCACGTCGGAGGGGGCCCACCAGCTCTCCCCCTTGCGGGGCGGTTCGCGCAGCAGCAGCCCGCGCTCGGCCTCGCCCAGTTCGGCGGCGGCGTAGTCGAGCCGCTCCCTGGAGGTGAACAGCCCGATGAGGAGCTGCTGCGGGGTGGTGTAGGGCCACAACCTGTTCAGCGCGGCCTTGACGGGCTGTTCGGTGCGCAGTTCCTCCCGCAGGTCGGCCAGCTCGTCGTCGTCGATCGCGCCCTTGCCGATCAGCCGGGCGGCCTGCCTGGCGAGGGCGTTGAGCAGGTGGCGGACGAACACGGCGCGGGCCTCGTTGTGCGCCCTCCTCGACCGGGCCGCCCGGTTGCGCGCGGCGTCGAGCAGGCGGGCGTCGAGGGTGAGGGTGTAACGGTCGAGGCGGATCTCGACCGGTTTGCGCGGCACCCGCTGCCGCTCCCGTACGGCCCTGGCCACGACCTGGGCCATCCGCTCGTCGCCCTTGATCGCGGCGACCTCGGGGCGTTCCCTGACCGTGGCGGTGATCCCGGGGTAGAGCTCGGCGACGGTGGAAAGCAGCACGTCGGTCTCGCCGAGGGAGGGCAGCACCTGCTCGATGTAGCGCAGGAAGGTCAGGTTGGGCCCGAGGATGAGCACTCCCCTGCGGGCGAGTCTTTCCCGATGGGTGTAGAGCAGGTAGGCGGCCCGGTGCAGGGCGACCACGGTCTTGCCGGTGCCCGGCCCGCCCTGCACGACCAGCACGCCGTCGAGGCCGGAGCGGATGATCCGGTCCTGCTCGGTCTGGATCGTGGCCACGATGTCGCGCATCCGCCCGGTCCGCCTGGCGTCGATGGAGGCCAGCAGCGCGGCCTCACCGTTGAGGGTGCTGACGTCCTCCTCTGCGAGGTTGTCCAGGTCGAGCAGGTCGTCGTCGATCCCGATCACCGTGCGGGCCTTGGTCTGCAGGTGCCTTCGCCGGACCACGCCCATCGAGGACGCCGGGGTCGCGGCGTAGAACGGCCTGGCGACCGGGGCCCGCCAGTCGATCAGCAGCCGCCGCTGGTCGTCGTCGGCCAGGCCGATGCGGCCGACGTAGAGGGTGGTCTGGTCGGCGCCGTCGAGCCGCCCGAAGCACAGGCCGTTCTCCACCGCCCACAGCCGGCCCAGCCGCTGGGCGTACATCCCGGCGAAACTGTCGCGCTCGGAGCGGTTCTGGTGCGTACCGCCGCCCCCGCCCTGGGCCAGCACGTCGTCAAGCTGACGCTGGGTGCGTTCGCGCAGCAGGTCGAGCCGCTCGTAGAGCCCGGAGACGTACTCCTGCTCCCGATCGAGCTCGATTTGACGGGTTGCCTTCGCTCCATTATGGTTGATACTAATGGGATACTCCGGGCCATTGTGCTAATTGTTGTGACAAACCACCACTTTAGCAGGTCCGTTGAGACACCCGGCCATTCTCCGGCCATCACAGGTTCATTGCGGCGTCCCCACGACGCTTGACGCGGCTGAGCAGGGTTCCTTAAGTTTATTTAAGGTTAGGAAACTTTCCTAACTCCGCCCTGCGGGTGACCGTACGAACATGCCCGGACACGGAGGACCTGTGACCCAGCCCACCCCGGGCACTCCCAGCCTGCTGCGGGCGATCAACGATCGGGCGGCCCTGCAGGCGCTTCTGGAGCGCGGGCCGCTGACCCGCCCGGAGATCGGCGCCCTCACAGGCCTGTCCAAGCCCACAGCATCCCAGTTGCTCGCCCGGTTGCAAGAGGCGGGGCTGGTCGTGCTCAACGGCATCCGTGAGGGACTGCCCGGCCGCACCGCGGAGGTCTACCGCCTCAACCCCGAGGCCGCGCACGTCGCCGCGCTCGACGTCACCCACACCCACATCGACGCCAGGGTCGCCGACATCACCGGGACCGTGATCGGCATCCACCGCCTGGTGACCCCCGACCCCTCCGACGACCTGGTCGGACGGGTCCGGGCCGCGCTCGACGGCGCGGGCGCCCCCGTGGACCTGAGGCGCGTCGTCATCGGCGTGCAGGGCGCGCTCGACCCGGGCACCGGCAGGATCGGCTACGCCACCAGCAGGGACCTGCCCGGCTGGCACATCCCCCGCCTCGTCGAGACCCTCGGCGAAGGACTCGGCGTCCCGGTATCGGTCGAGAACAACGTCAACCTCGTCGCCCAGGCGGAGCAGGCGCACGGCGCCGCGCGCGGGCACCGGGACTTCGTGCTGCTGTGGGCCGACGAGGGCCTCGGCTCCGCGCTGGTGCTCGGCGGCAGACTGCACCGGGGCGCGACCGGCGGCGCGGGCGAGGTCGGCTACATGCCCGCGCCCGGGGCGCCCACCGCCCGCGAGAGCGGCCGCTACGCCAACCACGGCTACCAGGCCCTCACCGGCGGCCCCGCCGTGCTCAGGATCCTCAGATCGTACGGCGTGCCGGGCGCGACCTTCAGGCTGGCCGTGAGCAACGCCGTCCTGGCCGCCGAGGGCGGCGGGGCACGGGCGGGCGACGCCCGCGCCGGGCTGCGCGAGGTCGCCTCCCGGCTGGCGGTCGGCCTGGCCTCGATCACCTCCGTCGTCGACCCCGAGCTGATCGTGCTGACCGGCGGGACCTTCATGGCCGGCGGCGAGACCCTGCGGGGACTCGTCGAACGCGAGCTGCACACGCTGACCATCCCCCGTCCCCCGCTGCTGCTGTCGGCCGTCGAGGGCAACCCCGTCCTCACGGGCGCGCTCGACCTCGCCCTCGCCGCCACCCGCGAGGAGGTCTTCAGCTCGACCGTGCCGACCTGAGCCGCCTTCACCCCCTCCCCCACCAGCAAGGAGCAGCCGTCGTGCGCCGACGTCCCCCCGCCCGCGTCCCGGCACCGCCGGGGTGAGTCCCCTTCCGGCCGCCGCGGCCCAACCGCACGGTGACGGCCCGTCCTCGGGCACGGCACCGGTGATCACCGTTTTCCCCTACGCCCGGAGAGTTCCCGTCCAGGGCGTGACGTTGACAGGAGTAGACAGATGAAGCTCGCCGTAGTCGGGGGCGGCTCGACGTACACACCGGAGCTGATCGACGGATTCGCCCGGCTGCGGGACGAGCTGCCGATAACCGAGATCGCGCTGGTCGATCCCGACCCCACCCGGCTCGGGCTGGTCTCGGGGATGGCCCGCCGCATGCTGGAGCACGCCGGCCACCCGGCCAGGGTCGTGGCGACCGCCTCGGTCGAGGAGGGCGTCTCCGGAGCCGACGCCGTACTGCTCCAGCTGCGGATCGGCGGCCAGGCCGCGCGCAACGTGGACGAGACGCTGCCCCTCGAATGCGGATGCGTCGGCCAGGAGACCACCGGCGCGGGCGGCCTGGCCAAGGCCCTGCGCACCGTCCCCGTGGTGCTGGACATCGCCGAGAAGATCCGCACGCACGCGCCCGACGCCTGGATCGTCGACTTCACCAACCCGGTCGGCATCGTCACCAGGGCGCTGCTCGAGGCCGGGCACCGGGCCATCGGCCTGTGCAACGTGGCCATCGGCCTGCAGCGCCGCTTCGCGGCGGGGCTCGGGGTCGCCCCCGAACGGATCTCCCTCGGCCACTTCGGCCTGAACCACCTGACCTGGGTGCGCTCGGTCAGCCTCGACGGCGTCGACGTGCTGCCGCGAACGCTGCGGGAGCCCCTCGGCGAGGAGGTCGCCGAGGCGATCGGCCTTCCGCTGTCCCTGATGCGCCACCTCGGCGTGGTTCCCTCCTACTACCTGCGTTACTACTACGAGCACGACGCCGTGGTGGCCGAGCAGCGCAGCAAGCCCTCACGGGCCGCGGAGGTCGCGGCGATGGAGGCCAGCCTCCTGGAGATGTACGCCGACCCGTCGGTGAACACCAAGCCCGAACTGCTGGAGAAGCGGGGCGGCGCGTTCTACTCGGAGGCGGCGGTCGCGCTGATCGCCTCACTGCTCGGCGACCGGGGCGACGCCCAGGTGGTCAACCTGCGCAACGACGGCACCCTGCCCTTCCTGCCCGACGAGGCGGTCATCGAGGTCCCGGCCACGATCACCGCGGCCGGGGCGCGCGCGCTGCCCGTGGCCCCGGTCGAGCCGCTCTACGCGGGGCTCATCGCGCACGTCACGGCCTACGAGACCCTGGCCCTCGACGCCGCGCTGCACGGCGGCCTCCGGCGGGTCTCCGACGCGCTGCTCGCCCACCCGCTGATCGGCCAGGCCTCACTGTCCGACGACCTCGCCCGGCGCCTCATCGAGGCCAACCGCGCCCACCTGCCCTGGGCGACGGAGTGAGGACCGTACTGGCGGTCGACGGCGGCAACAGCAAGACCGACGTCGCGCTGGTCGCCGAGGACGGCTCCGTCCTCGGCACCGGCCGTGGCGGCCCCTTCCAGCCGCAGATCTCGGGGGTCGGCACCGCCGTCGACGCGATCGCCGAGGCCGTGAGGGCGATGCTCGGCCCGGACGCCGCTCCCCCGTTCGCCGGCCACGTGGCCGCCTACGTGGCCGGCGCCGACCTGCCCGCGGAGGAGGAGATCCTGCGTGCGGAGATCCTCGCCAGGGGATACGGCGAGGACGTGGTCGTCGGCAACGACACCTTCGCGCTGCTGCGCGCCGGAGCCTCGGGGCCCGCCGGGGTCGCCGTGGTCTGCGGGGCGGGCGTCAACGCCGCGGCGGTCTCCCCGACCGGCGAGGTGGCGAGGTATCCGGCCCTGGGCAAGCTCACCGGCGACTGGGGCGGCGGCTTCGGCCTCGGCGAGGAGGCGCTGTGGTCCGCCATCCGCGCCGAGGACGGCAGGGGCCCGGAGACCGCGCTGCGGGAGGCGGTGCGCGAGCACTTCGGCACCCGCACGGTTGAGGAGGCCTGCCTCGACATCCACTTCGGCCGCACCCCGATCGACAGGCTGCACGAACTGGTGCCGGTGCTGATGACCGTGGCGTCCTCGGGGGACGAGATCGCCCGGTCCCTGGTGACGCGGATGGCCGAGGAGGTCACCGTGCTCGCGGTGGTCGCGCTGCGCCGTCTCGGCCTGCTGGAGACCCCGATGGAGGTCGTCCTCGGCGGTGGCGTGCTGACGGCCCGCGACCCGCTGCTGAACGGCCTGATCGAGGAGCGCTTCGCCGAGCGGGCCCCCCAGGCCAAGCTGATCGTGGCGGACGCTCCGCCGATCATGGGCGCCGCCCTGCTTGGCCTGGACGCCTTCGGCGCGACCGAGGAGGCCAAGGCCGCGCTGCGCGCCCACTTCCACGCGGCGGTGTAAGGGAAGTCGCCCCGTACGGCCCGCGACGGCCGTACGGGGCACTCAGGCCTGTTCCACGGCCTTCTCGTCGGGTTTGTCGTCGGTCTTACCCGCCTGCCCGCCGATCAGCTCGGGCGCCCGGTGTTCGTACGGCGTGCTGAGCACGACCGTCGTCCTGGTCGAGACGTTGGCCGAGGTGCGGATCTGGTTGAGCAGCTCCTCCAGCGCCAGCGGCGAGGCGACCCTGACCTTGAGGATGTAGCTCTCGTCCCCGGCCACGCTGTGACAGGCCTCGATGGCGCCCAGGTGGGCCAGCCGTTCCGGGGCGTCGTCGGCGGCGGCCGGGTCGATGGGCTTGATGGAGACGAACGCGGTGAGCGGCAGCCCGATCGCGTCGTAGTCCACGAGCGCCGCGTATCCCCTGACGACCCCGCGTTTCTCCAGCCTGCGCACCCGCTGGTGCACCGCGGAGACCGAAAGCCCGGTCTCCCTCGCGAGGTCGGTGAAACTCATCCGGCCGTCTCTGGCCAGTAACGTCACGATCCGACGGTCGATCTCCTCCATCCGGACAACGGTAACGGGCCGTGGGACGGCGCGCGCAGCCGCATGGTCACGGCATGGTCCCAACCGCCCCACGTGTGCCGGCCGGTCGGCGGCGGCCGTACATTCTCGGCATGAGCAACCTGGAACGCGAGCCCCGGGAGACGGAGTGCGGCGGCCCGACCGGCCGCGCCGGCGCCGCGGCGGGCCCGGCCGGTGAGCTTCTCACCGGCCGTGAGGTGGTGCTGGGCGGCCCACGGGGCATGAGGGTGACCCGGACCCTGCCCGGCCGCGACGTGCGCATGGTCGGGGCGTGGTGCTTCCTCGACCACTACGGCCCCGAACGGACGGCCATGCGGGTGCCCGCGCACCCGCACACCGGCCTGCAGACGGTCAGCTGGCTCGTCGAGGGCGAGGTGCTGCACCGCGACTGCCTGGGCAGCGAGCAGGTGATCCGGCCCGGCAGTCTCAACCTCATGACGGCGGGCCGCGGCATCTCGCACTCCGAGGAGTCCCCCGCCGGGCGTGACCTGCACGGCGTGCAGCTGTGGGTCGCGCTCCCCGCCGCGCACCGGGGGACGGAACCCTCCTTCGAGCACCACCCGGTGCTGCCGAAGCTCACCGGGCCCGGCTTCACGGCGAAGGTCCTGATGGGCGAGCTGGGCGGCGTCGTCTCCCCGGCCCGCGTCCACAGCCCGCTGACCGGCGCCGAGATCACCCTGGAGGAGGGCGCACAGGTCACGGTCCCGCTCAGACCGGACTTCGAGCACGCCGTGCTGAGCCTGTCCGGCGCGGTGCGCGCCTGCGGAACGGACCTGGCTCCGGGGCCGCTGCTCTACCTGGGCACGGGCCGCTCGGAGCTCACCCTGAGCGCCGGGGCGCCCGCGCGCCTCATGCTGCTCGGCGGCGAGCCGTTCGAGGAGCGGATCGTGATGTGGTGGAACTTCGTCGGCCGCGACCACGACGAGATCGTCCGGTTCCGGCAGGAGTGGATGACGGGCGAGGCGTTCGGCGTCGTCCCCGGCGCGCCGGGGACCCGACTGCCCGCGCCTGACCTGCCCGGGACCCCGTTGAAACCACGGGGCCGGCACCGCTGACGCCGACGCGGGCGGCGCCTCTGACAAGCTGGACGTGGAGTTTCCGAAGTCCTGGGAGGCAGTCGTGGCCGATGAGTTCGACGTGGTCGTTGTGGGCGCCGGGCCCGCCGGGGAGAACGTCGCCGGACGTGTGGCCCGGGGCGGGCTGAGCGTCGCGGTGGTCGAGGAGGAGCTGGCCGGCGGTGAGTGCTCCTACTGGGCGTGCATCCCCAGCAAGGCTCTGCTGCGCCCGGTCGAGCTGGCCGCCGAGGTCGGGCGGGTCCCGGGTCTCGGGACGACGCCGATCGACACGGCCGCCGTGCTCGCCCGGCGCGACGAGGCGGTCTCGCACCTGGACGACGGCGGCCAGGTCGGCTGGGTCGAGGGCCTGCCCGCCGAGTTCGTGCGGGGCAGGGGACGGCTGGCCGGCCCCAAAGTGGTCGAGGTGACCGGGCCCGACGGTTCCGTCCGGACGTTGCGCGCCCGGCACGCGGTCGCGCTGGCCACCGGGAGCCGCCCGGCCTTCCCGCCGGTCGCCGGGCTGGCCGGGGCCTCTCCGTGGACGAGCCGCGAGGCCACCTCGGTGCGGGAGGTCCCCGGGCGGCTGGCCGTGCTCGGCGGAGGCGTGGTCGCCTGTGAGATGGCGCAGGCCCTGCACGGGCTCGGCGCGCGGGAGGTGACGCTCCTGGTGCGCGGCGGTTCGCTGCTCGGCAGGGTCGAGCCGTTCGCCGGGGAGCTGGTCGCGGAGTCGATGGCGGCCAGGGGGATCGAGGTGCGCACCCGGGCCGAGGTGACCCGGGTCGAACGGCCGGCTCCCGGCGGCCCGGTGACCGTCCACCTGGCCTCCGGGCCGCCCGTGGAGGCCGACGAGCTGCTGGTCGCCACCGGACGCTCGCCCGCGACGGGGGACGTGGGCCTGGCCTCCGTCGGGCTGCCCGAGCGGGGCCCGGTCGAGGTCGACGACAGCATGCGCGCCGTCGGCGTCGGGGACGGCTGGCTGTACGCCGTCGGCGACGTCAACGGCCGCGCCCTGCTCACCCACATGGGCAAGTACCAGGCGCGGGTGTGCGGCGACGTGATCGTGGCCAGGGCCAGGGGGGAGCGCGACGACCTGCCCGCGCTGCGCGCCGTCGCCGACGGGTACGGCGCGCCGCAGGTGGTCTTCACCGACCCCCAGGTCTGCGCGGTCGGCCGTACCGAGGCCGCGGCCAGGGCCGAGGGCTTCGACGTGCGCGCGGTCGAGTACGACCTCGGCTCGGTCTCCGGTGCCTACCTGCTGGGGGACGGCTATCGGGGCAGGGCAAAGGCGGTCGTCGACGAGCGGCGGCGGGTCCTGCTCGGGGTGACCTTCGCCGGTCCCGGGGTGGCCGAGCTGCTGCACGCGGCGACGGTCGCCGTCACCGCCGAGGTGCCGCTCGAACGGCTCTGGCACGCCGTACCGGCCTTCCCCACGGTCAGCGAGGTGTGGTTGCGGCTGCTTGAGGAGTACGGCCTCTGAGGGACACGCCCGGGCGAGGGGGCGGGGGACGGTCATGGAAGATCTTCCCGGTCCCCTCCCCGGTGCTCCTTCCGCGTGCCCACCGGGGATCGCGGCTTTTGTCCCATAACCTCTCCACCTGCCGAGGTTCATGTTTTGGCCAGCGAAAAAAATGGTTTTTTGACTGGTTTGTCATATTTTAGAAACAGGCGGGAACCAATGGAAAGGATACGGTTTCGGCAGGTACATGGAGCGGACCAGGGCGTGCAAGGGGGGCGAAATGGCAGCCATGGAGAAGGGCATGCACAGCAACCAGCACGAAACTCCCTGGCAGGTCGACTTTCAGGCGCTGGACAGACGTGAACGCCTGATCATCAAACGAATGCTCGCCGGACTCGCGCTGGGCATGGTGCTGGCCGTGGCCGGCGAGTCACTCGCCGAGGTGCTTCCCCCGTCGGTCACCATGGCCTACGACCCGTACGTCTACGGGCTACTGGTGCTCGTCATGACCCGCGGTTCGACCAACGCCTGGTGGGCCGCGCTCAACGGGCTGCTGGCCACCGCCGGCCTGACCGCGGGCCACGTGGTCGCCCACGCCCTCAACCACGACGAGACCCTGCTCGCCCAGGCCAACGAGAGCTGGCAGATCGCCCTGAGCGTCACGATGGTCGGCTTCGGCGTCGCGGGCTATCTCAGCCGCAGGAACGGCCTGAGCGGCGACGTGGCGGTCGGGGCGTTCACCGCCCTGGTGTGCACCGAGGGGCGGGAGATGCAGCAGGCCGCCCTGGTTCCGCACGGCGGCCCGGCACCGGCCGGTCCGTGGCCGCTGGTGGCCCTGGTGCTCCTCGGAGTGTGCCTTCCCCTCCTGCTCCGCCCGACCGCCCCGTCACGGCTGCGCACCCTGATGATCACCGTCGGCTGCGCAGCCGTCCTGGTCGGACTGTCCATGCTGTGACGAGGCCCCCGGCGCCGCTCAGGCCTTCTTGGCCAGGGCCCTGCCGATGACCAGCCGCTGGATCTGGTTGGTGCCCTCGACGATCTGCAGCACCTTCGCCTCCCGCATGTAACGCTCCACCGGGAAGTCCTCGACGTAGCCGTAGCCGCCGAAGACCTGGACGGCGTCGGTGGTGACCTTCATGCACACGTCGGTGGCGAACAACTTGGCCATCGCCGCCTGGGTGCCGTACGGGCGGCCCGCGTCGCGCAGCCTGGCGGCGTCCAGGTAGAGCGCCCGCGCCGCGGCGACCTGGGTGGCCATGTCGGCGAGCATGAACCCGATCCCCTGGAAGTCGATGACGCGCGAGCCGAACTGCCTGCGCTCCCCCGCGTACGCGATCGCCGCGTCAAGCGCCGCCTGGGCCAGGCCGACCGCGCAGGCCGCGATGCCGAGCCTGCCCCCGTCCAGGGCGGCGAGGGCCACCCGGAAACCCTCCCCCTCCTGGCCGACCAGGGCGTCCCCGGCGAGCCGTACGCCGTCGAAGCGGACCTGGGCCGTCGGCGAGGAGCGCAGGCCCATCTTGCGCTCGGGCGCTCCGAACGACACCCCCTCGGTGCCCGCGGGGACGTGGAAGCAGGAGATGCCACGGCTGCCGTCGTCGGAGGTCCTGGCCATCAGGGTGTAGAAGTCGGCCTGCCCGCCGTGGGTGATCCAGGCCTTGACCCCGTCGACGAGATAGCCGTCGGCGTCACGCACCGCGCGGGTGCTCAGGGCCGCGGCGTCGGAGCCGGACTGGGGCTCCGACAGGCAGTAGGCGCCGAGCAGCTCACCCCCGAGCAGCTCCGGCAGCAGTTCGGCGCGCTGGGCGGCGGAGCCGTACGCGGCGACCGGGAAGCTGGCCAGGGTGTGCACGGACAGCCCCAGCCCGACCGCCAGCCAGCCCGCGGCCAGCTCCTCGATGACCTGGAGGTACACCTCGTACGGCTGCGCGCCGCCGCCGTGCTCCTCGGGATAGGGGAGGCCGAGCAGGCCGGACCTGCCCAGGACGGTGAAGACCTCGCGGGGGAAGCGCTTGGCGGACTCGTCGGCCGACGCCCTGGGCGCGACCTCCTTGGCGATCAGGTCGCGGACGAGATCCAGCAGGTCGTGGGCCTCGGCGGTTGGCAGCGTACGCTCAACGGTCATATCCGCTTACTCCAGGTCAGGGGCTAAGCAAAAAGGGCGGCCGGGATCGCCGGCCACCCGATTGTTACACCTGTCACACTATGACGAGCTCCCGAGGGCGGTGGTTGAGCCGCTCGCCGCCCTCCTCGGTGCAGATGAGGATGTCCTCGATGCGGGCGCCGTGCTCACCCGGCAGGTAGATGCCCGGCTCGACGGAGAAGGCGTGCCCCGGTTCGAGCGGCTCGGTGTTGCCGGCGACGATGTAGGGCTCCTCGTGGGTCTCCAGGCCGATGCCGTGCCCGGTGCGGTGGATGAAGTAGTCTCCGTAGCCCTCCTCGGCGATCACCTCGCGCGCCGCCGCGTCGACCGACTCGCACGAGGCCCCGGGCCTGACGGCCGCGCAGGCGGCCTCCTGGGCCCGCTGGAGCACCTCGTAGTATCGCGTGAACTCCTTGGGCGGCTCTCCGACGCAGTAGACCCTGGTCGAGTCGGAGCAGTAGCCACTGGGCATCTGGCCGCCGATGTCGACGACCACGGGCTCGCCCTCCTGGATGATCCGGTCGGAGAGGTCGTGGTGCGGGCTGGCCCCGTTGTGGCCGGAGGCGACGATGACGAAGTCGACGGTCGAGTGCCCCGCCGCGATGATCGCATCCGCGATGTCCCGTCCGACCTCCCGCTCGGTACGGCCCGCCCGCAGGAAGTCCGGCACCTGCGCGTGCACGGCGTCGATCGCGGCCCCCGCCTCGCGGAGCGCGGCCGCCTCGGCCTCGCTCTTGCGCATGCGCAGGCCGCGCAGCACCGACCCGGCGAGCACCTGCTCCGTGCCGGGCAACGCGTCGCGGAAACGCAGCGACTGCATGGCCCACATCCGGTCGGCCAGCCCGACCCTGCCGACCTTCCCCGCGCCGCCCAGCCGCGCGGCGACGAGCGCGTAGGGGTCGTCGGTCTCGTCCCAGGGCACGAACTCGACACCCAGCCGCGCCGCCGGGGACTGCTCCGCGGCGGGCAGCTCCAGACGGGGCACCACCAGGAAGGCGGGGCCCTCGGCGGGCAACGCCAGGCAGGTGAGCCGTTCGAGCGGCAACGCCTCGTAGCCGGTCACGTAGCGCAGGTCGGGGCCCGGGGTGAGCAGCAGCGCGCCGAGGCCGGCGGCGGCCGTAGCCTCCTGCGCTGCGGCGAGACGGGTCACGGGATACAGGTCAGAGGACTCCTTTGTCACACCGACCAATGTAATCGTGAACAGATCGGCACCACACCTGTGGCCACACCCTTGATCGTCGCGACCGGGGAAAGTCCGGGGAAAGGACGTCGTTCGGGTGACAGTGCCACTACAATCCGTTGAAGGACGATCACATTTTGTGGATAGGATGTCCCTAGGTCCCCACATTCGAGAGCGAGCTAAATGGTCGGCGTAGTGGGCGGCCACCAGCCACCCCTCCACCCACGAAACGACCACGTGACCGGTTCCGCCCCGCTGACCGCGGCAGAGATGGTGCAGCCGTTGCGCGGAGAGCTGGACGAGCACATGGCCGTCGAAAGACAACTTCTCAGCACGCGGCTGGCCCATGCCGAACGGCTGGGCGATCTGGGCTGGGCCGAGTGGCACCTGCACAGCGGCGAGTCCACCTGGTCCGACCACGCCTACGCCATCTTCGGCCGCGATCCCGTCGAGGGCCCCATCGGCCTGCGTGACCTGGTCGGCCACGTCGAGCCGCAGGACCGGGCCCTCGTCGACGGGCTGCTCAGGTCGGTGGTCGATCTGGCCAAGCCCGGGCAGGCCGAGTTCCGCATCCGCCGCCGCGGGGAGGTCCGCAACCTCCGCGCGGCCCTGGACCCCGTCGTGAGCGGAGGACACGCCTCCGTGCACGGAGTGATCCAGGACGTCACCGGCCGCCGCAGAGCCGAGCAGATCGCCTCCGAGTCGCGCAGGCAACTGCTGGAGGTCCGTGAGCGGGCCGCCCAGCAGCAGGGCGTGAGCACGGCCCTGCGCGAGGCGATCATGCCGCGCCTCGGGGCGTCCGTCGACCTCCCCGGTGCCCGGATGGAGGTCCGCTACGTCCCCGCCGGGCAGAAGGACGGCCTCGGCGGCGACTGGTACGACGCCACGACCATGCCCGACGGACGGGTGCTGCTGACCATCGGCGACGTGTCCGGCCACGGCCTGCCCGCGGTCACCCAGATGAGCAGGCTCAGGCACGCGCTGGGCGGCCTCGCGATGACGGGCGAGCCTCCCGACCGGCTGCTGACCTGGCTCAACCACCTGGTGATGCACCGCTTCGAGGAGACCACCGCGACCGCGGTCGTCGGCCACCTCGACCCGCTGAGCCGCGTGTTCACCTGGAGCCAGGCGGGGCACCCGGCGCCGATCCTGGTCCGCGACGGGACCGCCGTCCAGCTTGAGCCGCCCTCGGGGGTGCTGCTCGGCGCGACCCTGTCCGAACGGTACGAACGCTCGGCCGTACGTCTGTGCGACGGTGACGCGCTGCTGCTGTTCACCGACGGGCTCGTCGAGCGGCGCGACCGCGACATCGACGAGGGGTTCGCCCTGACCCTCAGGGCCGCCTCCGCCCTGCGGCGGCAGGACGGGGAGGCCGCCCTGGACCGTCTGATCCAGGAGGTCGGCGGCCCCAACCCCGAGGACGACACCTGTGTTCTGATGATCGTCCTGCCCGGGTGAACGACTTGGTTAAATGGTCGCCATGCCCGGGCTGATGCTTCTCGACACCCCTTCGCTGTACTACCGCGCCTTCTACGGAATCCCGGAGTCGGTGACCGCCCCCGACGGGACGCCCGTCAACGCCGTGCGCGGCCTCATCGACATGATCGCCATGCTGGTCAGGCAGCACTCCCCCGGCGAGCTCGTCGCGTGCATGGACGCCGACTGGCGTCCCGCCTTCCGGGTCGCGGCGATTCCGTCCTACAAGACGCACCGCCTCGCCCCCCGAGGCGGCGAGGAGACCCCCGACACACTCGTCCCGCAGGTCCCGGTGATCGAGCAGGTCCTCGACGCCGCGGGCATCGCCCGCCTCGGCGTGCCGGGCTACGAGGCCGACGACGTGATGGGCACGCTCGCGCTGCGTCCCCGGGGCGAGACCGGCGGCGGAGTCGACATCGTCACCGGTGACCGGGACCTGTTCCAGCTCGTCGACGACGGCGTGCCGATCCGGGTCCTCTACACCGCCAGGGGCGTCAAGAACCTCCAGCTCGTCGACGAGGCCGCGGTCACCGCCAAATACGGCGTGCCGGGCCGTTCCTACGCCGACTTCGCCGTCCTGCGCGGCGACCCCAGTGACGGCCTGCCCGGGGTGCCCGGGGTCGGCGAGAAGACCGCCGCCGCCCTGATCACCCGGTTCGGCTCGCTCGACGCGCTGCTCAAGGCCCTCGACGGGGACGGCGACCTCACCGGGGCGCAGCGGAACAGGCTGGAGGCCGCCCGTGACTACCTGCGGGTGGCACCCGAGGTGGTCCGGGTCGCCCACGACGTGCCCGTGCCCGACGTCGGCCTGACCCTGCCCGCGCAGCCGCGCGACCCGCGGGCGCTCACCGACCTGGCCGGGCGTCATGGGCTCGGCGGTCCTCTCGGCCGCCTCGCCGATGCGTTGTCCTGGACCTGGCGGCCCTGAGCCCCGCCCTGGCCGAGCTCGGGCACCGCGGAGAGCGGTAGGTTGGCCCCCGTGCCCCACAAAAGCATCCGGGTGCCCGAAGACCCCCATCCGCGGCTGAGCGACGGATTCGAGCGGATCAGGCGTGAGTTGAGGCTGCCCGGGGAGTTCCCTCCGGCCGTGCGCGCCGAGGCGGAGCAGGTCACCAGGACACCCACGCTGCCCACGCTCGACCGCACCGACCTTCCCCTGGTCACGGTCGATCCGCCGGGGGCCATGGACCTGGACCAGGCCATGCACCTGGAGGAGCGTCGCGGCGGCTACCGCGTCTGGTACGCCGTCGCCGACGTCGCCGCCTTCGTACGGCCCGGCGGGGCGATCGACGCCGAGGCCCGTACCCGGGGCGAGACCGTCTACATGCCGGACGCCCGGGTGCCGTTGCATCCCGCCGTACTCTCCGAGGGCGCCGCCAGCCTGCTGCCCGGCGCGACCAGGCCCGCCGCGCTGTGGTGCGTCGACCTGGACGCCGAGGGCAGGGTCGTCGGCGCCGACGTGACCAGGGCGCTGGTGCGCAGCCGGGAACGCCTCGACTACGACTACGTGCAGACCGCGGTCGACACCGGGACCGCGGACGGCACGCTGCGGCTGCTGGCCGAGATCGGCAGGCTCAGGCTGGCACTCGAACGGGACAGGGGCGGCGTCACGCTGCCGACCCCGGAGCAGGAGGTCGTCCCGGACGGGGACGGCTACCGGGTCGAGCTGCGCGCCCCGATGGAGGCCGAGGCCTGGAACGCGCAGATCTCGTTGCTGACCGGCATGGCCGCGGCCTCGATGATGCTTGACGCCGAGATCGGCCTGCTGAGGGTGTTGCCGCCCGCCCCCGCCGAGAAGATCGCCCAGGTTCGCCGGGTCGCCACCGCGCTGGGCGTGCCGTGGCCGGACGGGGCTGGCTACGGGGAGGTCGTCCACGGCCTCGACCCGAAGATCCCCGGGCAGGCCGCCTTTCTTGAGGAGTCGACGGTCCTGCTGCGCGGGGCCGGATACGTGGCCTTCAACGGCGCGCCGCCAGCCCAGGCGGGCCACGCGGCGGTCGCCGCGCCGTACGCGCACGTGACCGCTCCGCTGCGCAGGCTCATCGACCGCTACGCCACCGAGGTCTGCCTGTCGGTCGCGGCGGGCGAGCCGGTGCCCGAGGAGGTCCAGCGGGTCATGGGCGAGCTGCCCGGCGTCATGCGGGTGACGGGACGGCGCGCGGGCGCGGCCGAGCGGGCGTGCGTCGACCTGGTCGAGGCGTTCGTGCTGCGTGAGCGGGTCGGCCAGACGTTCGACGCGGTGGTGATCGACGTGGACGAGGGCCGGTCCGGGGGGCTGGTGCAGGTCACCGACCCCGCCGTGGTGGCCCGCTGCGACGGGGAACGGCTCCCGCTCGGCGAGGCCGTCCGGGTACGGCTGACGCGCGCCGACCCGGCGACCCGGGAGGTCCGTTTCAGCCTGACCTGACGGCGGGCTTCCCGCGTTCTCCGCCGGGCCGCCCGCCTCCGGTCTCCTGCTGGGCCTCTTACCTCTTGAGCGTCCAGCCGGCGCCGACGCCCAGCAGGTGCAGGGCGACGAGGGCCAGTCCGGCGAGGACGAGCGTGGTGACGGTCACGACGGAACCGACGGCCACACCGGCGATCTGGAAGATCAGCGCGAGAACGAACAGCAGCGCGGCGACGAGGGCGAGCATTCCTACCTCCCTGGGCGGGGGTCCAACATGGTTCCGCTTTGGGAATTTCCTAGGCGATATCCCGGAAAACAGCCCTGAAGGTGACGTTCCGCCCACCCGCCGTCACGCGGTATTGACCGGACGGTCAGTCGGCCCGTGCCCTCCCCCGGATCCGCTCAGCTCAGGGACGAGTAGGCCACGACGCCGCGTCTGAGCGCGTCCATCGCCTTGCCCGCGTTCTGCCTCACCTTGCTGCCGGACGGGGCCGCGTCGGCGATCTGGCCGAGCAGGTCGAGCAGCTGCTTGATCCAGCGCACGAAGTCTCCCGCGGCCAGCTCGGCACCGTTGACCCCGTCGCCGAGCACCGCGTCCAGGTTGTGCCCCCTGGCCCAGCGGAAGGCCGCCCAGGCGAACCCGAAGTCGGGCTCCCTGATGAACGACAGGCCGTGGTCGCTCTCGACGGCCTCCAGGTCGCCCCACAGACGCATCATGTCGCCCAGCGCCTTCTGCACCCCGCCCGCGGGAATCCTCGGTTGACGCGCCTCGTCCGCCTGCCGGGACTCGAAGACCAGCGAGGAGACGGTGGCCGCCAGCTCCGCCGGGTCCAGGCCCTCCCAGAGCCCGGCGCGCAGGCACTCGGCGGTGAGCAGGTCCAGCTCGGTGTAGAGCTGGGCCAGCCTGCGACCCTCCGCGGTGACGTTCTCACCGTCGAGGTATCCCAGCTGGTCGAGCACCCCGCACACCTTGTCGAAGGTGCGGGCGATGACGTGGGAGCGGCCCTCGACCCTGCGGCGCAGGCCCTCGGTCTCCCTGAGCAGCTTGTAGTAGCGCTCCGCCCAGCGGGCGTGGTCCTCCCGCTCGTCACAGCCGTGGCAGGGATGCTGCCTGAGGTCCCTGCGCAGGCGCAGGATCTCCTCGTCCTCCGCGGCGTGGTCACGCGCCCTGGGAGGCTTGCCGAGGTCACGCTCACCGAGCTTGGCGTGCATGGAGGAGACCAGGTCGGCCCGCTCCCTCGGCGACCGGGCGTTGAAGTTCTTCGGGATGCGCAGATGCTCGACCGGCTCGACAGGGACGGGGAAGTCGGCGGGTGAGAGCTTCTTGACCTGCTTGCCCGCGGTCAGCACCAGCGGGGCCGGCCCCTCACCGCGGGAGTTGAGCCCGGGGTCCAGGACGACCGCGACCCCGGCCCTGCGCCCGCCGGGCACACGGATGATGTCTCCCGGCCTGAGCGCCTCAAGGGAGCGCAGCGCCTGGCCCCTGCGGGCCGCGCCACGCTGACGCGCCAGCTCGGCCTCCCGGTCGGACAGCGCCCTGCGCATCCCGGCGTACTCCTCGAAGTCGCCCAGATGACAGGTCATCGAGTCGCGGTAGCCCCGCAGCGCCTCCTCATGACGGCGCAGCTGCTTGGCGATGCCGACGACCGCCCGGTCGGCCTGGAACTGCGCGAAGGAGGACTCAAGGAGCGACCTGGCACGTTCCCTGCCCACCTGGCCGACCAGGTTGACCGCCATGTTGTAGGAGGGGCGGAAGCTGGAACGCAGGGGGTAAGTGCGGGTGCTGGCCAGGCCCGCGACCTGCAACGGGTCCATGCCCGGCTGCCAGTGGACGACCGCGTGGCCCTCGACGTCGATGCCGCGCCGCCCCGCCCTTCCGGTGAGCTGGGTGTACTCACCCGGGGTGAGGTCGGCGTGGGTCTCGCCGTTCCACTTGTCGAGCTTCTCGATCACCACGGAGCGGGCGGGCATGTTGATGCCCAGGGCGAGGGTCTCCGTGGCGAACACGGCCTTGACCAGGTTGCGGGTGAACAGTTCCTCGACGACCTCCTTGAAGGCCGGAAGCATGCCCGCGTGGTGGGCCGCCAGGCCGCGTTCCAGGGCGTCGCGCCACTCCAGGTAGCCGAGCACCGCGAGGTCCTCGTCCGGAAGGTGGGCGGTGCGCTCGTCGACGATCTGCCGGATCTCGTGACGCTCGGCGTCCGTGGTGAGCCGGATCCCGGCGTACAGGCACTGCATGACGGCCGCGTCGCAACCGGCCCTGGAGAAGATGAAGGTGATCGCGGGCAGCAGGCCCGCGGCGTCGAGACGCTCGATGGCCTGGGAACGGTCCGGCGGGCCGCCCCTGCGCGGGCGGGAGTAGCCCCTGCGGCCTCTGCCGTACGCCTGTCGCTCCTCGTCTCTGGCCAGGCGCAGCAGGTTGGGGTTGACCAGCGGCCTGCGGCCGTCCTCCTCACCGACGAAGAGGTCGTACAGGCGGTGACCGACGAGCATGTGCTGCCAGAGCGGGACGGGCCGGTGCTCGTCGACGATGACGCTGGTGTCGCCGCGGACCTCCCCCAGCCACTCACCGAACTCCTCGGCGTTACTGACCGTGGCCGACAGGGCGACCAGCCGTACCGACTCGGGAAGGTGGATGATCACCTCTTCCCAGACCGCGCCGCGGAACCGGTCGGCCAGGTAGTGGACCTCGTCCATGACGACGAAGCCGAGTCCCGCGAGGGTCCCCGACCCGGCGTAGAGCATGTTGCGCAGCACCTCGGTCGTCATGACGACGATCGGGGCCTCGCCGTTGACGCTGTTGTCACCGGTGAGCAGGCCGACCTTGGCGGCGCCGTAGCGTTTGACCAGGTCGTTGTACTTCTGGTTGGAGAGCGCCTTGATGGGGGTCGTGTAGAAGCACTTACGGCCCTCCTCCAGGGCCAGGTGCACCGCGAACTCCCCCACCACGGTCTTGCCCGAGCCGGTGGGGGCCGCCACGAGCACCCCGTCACCCGCCTCAAGAGCCCGGCAGGCGTCCAGCTGGAAGTCGTCCAGCTGGAAGCTGTAAAGACCGCGGAACGAGGTCAGCGCCGGTCCGCTGTCGGCCTGGCTCTGACGGAAGGCAGCGTAACGTTCCGCTGGGGTCGTCATGTCTCCAAGCCTACCGATATCAGGATTCCGGTCCGCCCCACGAACCCCAGAAGATCGCCCGCCTCCCCCTCCACCCGGGTTGAGGAGGATCCCGACGCCATGCGTAAGAAGTTCGGTTTGCACTTTCCCAGTGCCGTGTGTGAGGGGTTTTCGGCTTGGACGCGTCGGTGCTTGGACTGAGGAACGCAGGAACGCAGGAGCGCAGCGACGCAGTGTCGAGGGAAAGCACCGACTCAGGGCGCCCAGGCCCCCGCGACGCCGAAGGCGGAGCAAAGAGACAGAGCCCCTGGGACGACCTCACAGTTGAGAGGGAGCGGGCCCAGGCGCTCGCCGTCGGCGTAGGCGACCACGTCCGGTGCCTCCAGCGTGATCCCGCGCACGCGCCTGGTCGTGACGAAGGGGTGGGTGATGTGGGAGCCCCGGTAGACCCGGGGAAAGGCGCGCAGGAAACGCCCGACGGGCACCGCGTCGATGATCGTCACGTCCAGCAGGCCGTCGTCGGGGACTGCGCCGGGGCACACGCGCATCCCGGCGCCGTAGGAGGAGGTGTTGCCGACGGCGACCAGCATGGCCCGCCGTTCGATCGTCTCGGTCCCCGAGGGGCCGTCCAGGGTGATCCGGAACGGGATCGGCCGGTAGGAGCCCAGTTCCGTAGCCAGTGCGAGCAGGTATCTGGCCATGCCCGGTGGCCCGCTGATCCGGTTGGCCCGCTCGTTGACGCGGGAGTCGAAGCCGCAGGCGAGCACCCCTGCGAACCACTCGCCGCTCCCGGTCCGCACGGCGTCCACCGTACGGCTGCCGCCCCGGAGTACGGCGTCGGCCACCTCCAGAGGTCTGCCCCGCGGGACGCCGAGGGCGGTGGCGATGTCGTTTCCTGTGCCCGCGGGGATGATCCCCAGCGGGACTCCGGTCTCCGCGACCGCCTGCACGGCCAGGTGCACCAGCCCGTCACCGCCGAAGGCCACCAGCGCGCTCGCGCCGGCGGCCACGGCCGTACGGGCTCTGGCCAGGGCGTCGGCGGCGGAGTCACCGACGAGCACGGAGACCTTCCTGTCGCCTCGGCGCAGCCGGTGCAGCACCGGGCCGAGCATCCCGCGTGAGCGCCCGCCCCGGGCGGCGGGGTTGACGAGGACGGCGATCTCTCCGGGCATGGGGCCGGAATCTACCGCCTATTTCGGCGGATCGGTATCCGTCTCCAGGTCGAGCGGGGAGGCCTCGTCGTCGGACAGGTTGGAGAAGTCCTCGCCCTTGGGAGCTCTCTTCTCCCTGAGGTACATGAAGCCCTCGGCGAGGGCGAACAGCACGACCATCGGGATCGCCAGAGCGACCATCGAGAACGGGTCGGTGCTCGGGGTCGCGAGGGCGGCGAAGACGAACATGATGAAGATCACCGTGCGCCGGTGCTTGGCCACCGTGGCGCGCGGCAGAACGCCGATCACGTTGAGGAAGACCATGAGCAACGGCAGCTCGAAGGAGACACCGAAGATGACCAGCATCACCAGCGCGTAGGTGAGGTAGTCGTCCATCTCCAGCAGCGGGATCGCGTTGTTGGGCGCGAAGCTGAGCAGGATCGCCAGACCGGTGTCCATGATGAGGTAGGCCAGACCGGCACCCGCCAGGAACAGCGGGATCGCAAGGCCGAGGAACGACAGCGAGTAGCGCTTCTCGTTGCGGTACAGGCCAGGGGTGACGAAGGCCCAGATCTGATACAGCCAGACCGGTGAGGAGACGACCATCGCGAACATCACCGCGACCTTCAGGTTGACGAAGAAGGCCTCGAAGACACCGCGGATGGCGAAGGTGCACTCTCCGGCTCGCAGGGTCTGCGACGCGGGAAGGCTGCAGTAGGGCTCGGTGATGAAAGTCCAGATCGGCTGGAAGAACAGGAAGCCGACAACGATGCCGACGACCAGCGCGAGCAGGGAGATCAGGATGCGGTTGCGCAGCTCACGGAGGTGTTCCATGAGCGGCATGCGCCCCTCGGAGGAGTCCGTGGGCGATCCCGGTCTGTTCGAGCCCGGCTTGGGCCATTTCAGCAGCGCCATTCACGAATCCCGGTCTGACGAGTGAGGTGGTGGGGAGCCGGCCACAGACCTGGCTGCGGCCTCTGCGGTACGGCCCCTACTGCGGCTTGGCCGCACCGGCCTGGGCGCGCAGCTTCGCGGCCTGCTCCTCAAGGGCACGCGCCTGCTCCTCGGCCGTCTGGGCGGTGGGAGCCGTGGGGAGCGGCTGGGGAGCCGGGGCGGGCTGCTGCGCCTGGACGACGGTGGCCGTATGGGTGGCCGTGTGGGTGTCCGTCTCGTCGTCGTCGCGAAGCTTGGCCGTCTCCGACTTGAAGATCCGCAGCGACCGGCCCAGGCCGCGAGCCGCGTCCGGCAGTTTCTTCGCACCGAACAGCAGGATCAGGATCACGCCGATGATGATCAGCTCGGTGGGTCCCAGGTTAGGCATGACACATCCTTAGGCCGAACGACACGCACTCTCCTGCCCGATCGTACGCTCCCCCGGGCACAGACTCATCCCTTCCGGGATGGGATTGTCCGGACCTGCTCGTTCAAGGCGCTGTGTGCGGGGGTGATCGTCCGGCGAATCCCGTCGACCTCCCTGCCCAGTTCCCTGGTGGCCAGCAGCACGCGAACCCCGAGAAAACCCAGCACCAGCAGGCCTGCGAAGGCGAGACCGACCGCGGCGAAGATCCAGCTCATGACAGCTGATCATAACGGCGCACGTCAGGAGACCGACTCGTAACGATTCAGCGCCGAGGTCGCCGCCCGCCTGACGCTCTCGGCCAGTGAGGCGGGTGAGAGCACCCGGCCCGTGTCGCCGAGACGCAGCGCGAGCCGTACCAGCCAGCCCTGGTCGCGAGCCCGCAGCGCCACCTTCAGGCGCCCCTCGCCCAGCTCGGTGACCTCCTCGCACGCGTAGTACTCGGCGACCCAGCGGCCCGCGGGGGTCAGTTCGAGCTCGACCAGCTCGTCGGTCGGCGAAGGACGGAACACCCCGGGTGTCACCTCGTCGGGCACCGCGTCCGCGGGCGGGTCGGCGGCCGTTTCGAGGATCTCGACGGTGAGCATCCGGTCGAGACGGAACAGCCGGACCGCCTCGGCCCGGTAGCACCAGCCCGACAGGTAGGAACGGCCGTCCACCACGACCAGGCGCATCGGGTCGACCTCGCGCGGGGTGATCTCGTCACGGCCGGGCACGTGGTAGCGCAGCGACAGCCGCCGGCCGCGGCGCAACGCCTCGTTGACGGTCGGCAGGGCGTCCGGGGTCGCGCCGACCTCGACGGCGACCTGGCTGCTGACCGCCGCCGCGCCCTCTCCCGCGGCCTGCTCGAACTTGGCGATGACCCGCGCCAGCGCGTCACGGTCGCCGAACTCCGGCAGCTCGGCGAGCATCCGCAGGGCCACCAGCAGCGCGCTCGCCTCGTCGATGCCCAGCCGCAGCGGGCGGGCGATGGTCTCGGCGTTGTCGATGAGGATCTCACCGCCGTCCCAGGAGACGTCGATCAGGTCTCCCGGGGTGTGGCCGGGCAACCCGCACATCCACACCAGTTGCAGGTCGTCGATGAGCTGTTTCTCGCTCAGTCCGAAGACCTTGGCGACCTCCGGCACCTGCGCCCCGGGGTGGGACATCAGGTACGGCACCAGCGCCAGCAGCCTGGGCAACCGGTCGGCCGTGCTCATACTGCGCTCCCCCTGCTCGTTCGTGTGTCCCCGCCCGTCACGCCAGGGCTCCCTTCAGGCGGCGGATCACGGCCTCCCTGGCGTCCGGCGGACCGGTCACCTCGGCGTCCGCGGCGAAGCCCGCCACCCACCCGGCGAGCCGCTCGGTGTCGGTGAACTCGACGTCCAGCTCGTCCCACCCGCCGGTGCCCTGCCGTACGGCCTTGGCCACCTGGCGCAGCCCCTGGCAGGTGCCCTCGCGGACCCGGATGAGGGCGGTGCGCTCCCTGACCGTCATCTCGTCGCGGTAGCCGACCATCGAGGTGATGTCGACGCCCTCGGGGACCACGACGGCGCCGGGGCGGCCGACCGGTACGACGGGGCCGTTGATCCGGCTGAGCCGGAACACCCGTGCCGCGTCACGGTCGCGGTCGTGGCCGACGACGTACCAGCGGCCACGGCGGCTGACCACTCCCCACGGCTCGACCGTCCTGGTCAGCACGCTCTCGCTGGCCGCGGCCCGATAGGGGAAGCGGACCGCGCGCCGGTCGCGCACGGCCTCCCACAGCGCGGGGAAGGCCGGGTCCCGTGTGTCGACGCGCAGTTCGAGCGCCCCGCCGAGCATCCCGTCCGCCTCGTCGGTCTCCACTCCCCCCGCGCGCAGCTTCAGCAGCGCGCCGCTGGCGGCCTCGGCCAGGCTCGCGCGCTGCCACACCTGGGCGGCCAGACCGACCACGGCGGCCTCGTCGGGTTCGAGGGTGATCTCGGGCAGTTCGTAGGACTCCCTGACGATCCGGTAGCCGGGGTCCTCCTCCCAGGGGTCCTTCTGGACCTCGATCGGGATGCCGATCTCCCGCAGCTCGTTCTTGTCCCGCTCGAACATCCGCTGGAAGGCCTCGTCGTTGGCGGCGTCGTAGCCCGGCACCGCCTGGCGGATGTGCTCGGCGCTGAGCGGCCGCCTCGTGGCCAGCAGGCAGATCACAAGGTTCAGCAACCGCTCGGTCTTCCGGCGCGACATCCGGCCTCCTTCCCTGTTCACATGACTCTACGTCCAGGTGGCGCTACTCTTCCCCGGTGATCAGATGGCGCAGGGGCGAGGTCGCGCGTGTCCGGCGAGAGTGGTCGGGGGCGATGGAGATCGAGGTCTCCACCGAGGAGGGGGTCGTCCGCGCGCTGGCCTATCCCGCCCTGGTCGGGCGTCCTGAGCCGGGCGACACGGTCCTCCTCAACACGACCGCGCTCGCGATGGGTCTCGGTACGGGAGGTTACGCCATGGTGGTGGCTCTCCCGAACAGATTGCCGAAAGATCCACAGGGTCCCGGCCACCTGGTGAAGGCACGCTACACCCCCTTGCAGGCCACCGTGCTCGGCGCGGACGAGCAGGACTCGCCCTTCCACGAGGCGCTCCGCGAGGCCGACTCGCTGGACGGCATGCCGGTCGTGGTCGCCGACCTGCACTCGGCGCTGCCCGCGATCCTCTGCGGCCTCTACGGTTCCCGCCCCGGCGGGGCCCGGGTCGCCTACGTGATGCTCGACGGCGGCGCGCTGCCCGCCTGGTTCTCCATGTCCTGCGCCAGGCTCAGAGAGATCGGCTGGCTCGACGGGGTGGTCACGGTCGGCCAGGCGTTCGGCGGCGACGTGGAGGCCGTGACGCTGCACACGGGCCTGCTCGCGGCCCGCCACGTCATGGGCGCCGACGTGGCGGTCGTCACCCAGGGCCCCGGCAACCTGGGCACCGGCACCCGCTGGGGCTTCTCCGGCGTCTCGGCGGGCGAGGCGGTCAACGCGGCCTCCGTGCTGGACGGCAGGCCGGTCGCGGCGCTGCGGGTCAGCGAGGGCGACCTGCGTAAGCGCCACATCGGGGTCTCCCACCACTCACTGACCGCCTACGGCAGGGTCGCCCTCGCCCCCGCCCAGGTGGTGGTGCCCGAGTTGCCCGGCGACTTCGGCAGCCGGGTCGCCGAGCAGTGCGCGCCGCTGGCCGTACGGCACGAACTGGTCGGGGTCTCGGTCGAGGGGCTTTACGAGGCCCTCGCGGACTGCCCGGTCAGGCTGTCGACGATGGGCCGCGGGCTTGACGAGGACCTGGCCTACTTCCTGACCTCGGCGGCGGCGGGACGCCACGCGGCCTCGCTGCTCTCGTAGAACTGCTTGAAGGTGAAGGCCTCCGGCGTGGGGCCCTGCGCCTTGAGCAGGTCGAGGCGTTCCATGCCCTCCTCCAGCGTGGGCACGTGCCCGCGCGGAATCCACCACATCACCGAGTACGGCTCCGCGACGCGCTGGAACCACTCTCTGCGTCGCTGCAGGAAGCCCAGGTGGGCGCTGCGGTAGACGAAGTCCCACAGGCTGTCCCTGTCTTCCCACACGGAGAAGTTGATCAGCAGGTGGTCACCGTAGTCGTGATGGACGACGTCCTGAGGCCCGTCTCCTCCCTTGAGCCGCCACACATAGCCGGGGGCCTCCTCTGCGAGACGGTTGACGGGGTCGAGGGCCGCGACGAAGTCGGCGATCTCGGGGGATTCGAGGGGCGCGCGCAGATGACCGACGTTGAGCTGGGCGAGATGCATGCTCGTCAGCAAACCATCCACCGCCCTTCTATGTCAATCTTCATTGTTTTTAGAAAAGGCGACGCAGCACTCCCCAGGACGGGGGTCCAGCCTGGCCGTACGGTCCTCCTCTCCCAGGGCGTCGAGCAGCCCCCGGCACAGCGCCAGGTTCATCGAGCACACCAGCAGCGGCTGCTCCTGCGACAACACGTGGAAGGGACAGTTGCGCAACCGCAGCGCGCCGTTCTCCTCGTAGGGTTCGTATCCTCGTCCGCGCAGCGCCCCGGTCAGGTCCTCGCCCCGTTCCGCCAGCTCCGCGCCCGCCCGCCGCGCGACCTCGTCGGCCACCTCGTCCCCGCCGAGGCGGTCGACCGCCTCGGCCAGCATCGACGCCATGGAGCGGTAGTCCCTGGCCGGGACGCTGACCTGCCACTCCCCTCGCGCCCTGCGGTAGACCTTCGCCGGACGGCCGCTTCCCGGCCCCGTCCTGTCGGTCAGGCGCTTGAAACCCGCCTCCAGCAGGCCGGCCTCGACCAGCTTGTCGAGGTGGAAGGCCGCCAGGGTCCGTTGCACCCCGACCGCCTCCGCGGTCTCGTTGCGCCCCGCCTCACGCCCCAGGGAGGCCACATACTCGTAGACGGCCCGCCTCACGGGATCGTGCAGGGCCGCGACCGTGCCGAGGTCATCGCTGCTCACAGCCGGGATTCTAGGCGGTGTTCCTTTTGCGCCGCCTGGCGGCGTCGCGGGGCTTGGGCGCCGGCACTCCTCACGCACGGCACCGGTACCAGTGACGCGAAGGACCCGGCCACGCGGGTGCGTGACCGGGTCCCTTGAGCGCTCAAGCGGGTCAGTAGGCCTTGAGGACGTCCACCAGGAAGACCAGCGTGTCGGTCCCCTTGATCTTGTCGCCGGAGCCCTCCTTGCCGTAACCCAGGTCCGGCGGGATGCTCAGCAGCACCCGGCTGCCGACCGGGACGCCGACCAGGCCCTGGTCCCAGCCCTTGATGACCCGGCCGGTGCCGATCTGGAACATGATCGGCGCGCCACCGCGCGACCAACTGCTGTCGAACTCCAGATCGGAACCCCAGATCTTGCCGACGTACTGGACCAGGATCGACTGGCCCGACTTGACCTCGGGACCGGTGCCCTTGATCACGGTCTTGGCGACCAGTTCCTTGGGGGCCTTCTCGTCGGTCTTGGTGGTCAGCTTGGGCGCGGCCTCCCCACCGGGGTTCTCGACCTTGATCCCCTTGAGGGTGGGGTCGGTCGCCTCGCCCTGGGCGGCCTTGCCCGCGGGGACGTCGATCACGTCGACCACGAAGACCTGCGACTGGCCCGCGGGCGCCTGGGCCTGCTGTTCCTTGGGCAGCGCGTCCTTGCCGACGACCGACAGGAACCTGCCTCCGCCCTTGGTCTCGGCGAAGCCCTTGCGCAGGATCTCAGGGATCTGCTCGTTGAGGGTGATCAGCTGCGGACCACCCTCGTCGTAGGTCGAGCCGACCAGCTTGTTCTGCTTGCCGTCCCAGGTGAAGACGGTGAGGTTGGCCACCACGCTGGCACCGTCCTTCGCGGGGGTGCCGACGGTTCCGGGCGTGAGCACCCGGTAGGAGGAGGCCTCCGTGACCTTCGCCGGGAACTCGACGGTCGGTTTGGTGTTCACCGCCCCGGTGACCTTCAGCTCGGGCGCCGTCCCGGCGGAGGTGGTGGCCTGTGCCCCCGACCCCCCTTCGGAGCCACAGGCGGCGGCGAACAACAGTGGCACTGCGGCCAGTACGGCCAGGCTGCGGCGGCGCATGAATATCCTTCTGAAAGACGTCAGGTTTGCGTCACACTACCCGTCAACACATACGGGCGTGCTAAGACCGCCGATGACCTTACCGAAGCATGACCGTCACATGCCCGCGATCAACTTGTCCACCCTTTCGTCCACGCTACGGAAGGGGTCCTTGCACAGCACCGTGCGCTGTGCCTGGTCGTTGAGCTTCAGGTGGACCCAGTCGACGGTGAAGTCGCGCCGCTTCTCCTGCGCCCTGCGGATGAACTCCCCGCGCAGCTTCGCCCTGGTGGTCTGCGGCGGCACCGACTTGGCCTCGAAGATCTTCAGGTCGGAGGCGACCCGTTCGACCGCGCCGCGCTTCTGCAGCAGGTAGAACAGGCCCCGGCGCCGGTGCACGTCGTGGTAGGCGAGGTCGAGCTGGGCGACCCTGGGGCTGGACAGCGGCAGGTCGTACTTCCTGCGGTAGCGCTCGATCAGCTGGTACTTGGTGACCCAGTCGATCTCCCTGGAGACCAGGTCCAGGTTTCCCGTCTCGACCGCGGTGAGCGTCCGCTCCCACAGCTCCAGCACCCGCTCGCTGATCTTGTCACCGCCCCTGCGGTCGACGAAGTCACGCGCCTTGGCGAGGTACTCCTGCTGGATCTCCAGCGAGGACGCCTCCCTGCCGTTGGCCAGGCGCACCCGCCGCCGCCCGGTCATGTCGTGGGAGACCTCCCTGATGGCCCGGATCGGGTTCTCCAGCGAAAGGTCGCGCATCACGGTGCCCGCCTCGATCATGCGCAGCACCAGGTCGGTCGCGCCGACCTTGAGCAGCATCGTCGTCTCGCTCATGTTGGAGTCGCCGACGATGACGTGCAGGCGGCGGAAGCGCTCGGCGTCCGCGTGCGGCTCGTCACGGGTGTTGATGATCGGCCGGGAACGGGTCGTCGCGCTGGAGACGCCCTCCCAGATGTGCTCGGCCCGCTGGGAGACGCAGTAGACCGCGCCACGCGGGGTCTGCAGCACCTTGCCCGCGCCGCAGATGATCTGCCGGGTGACCAGGAAGGGAATGAGCACGTCCGCCAGGCGGCCGAACTCCCCGTGCCTGCCGACCAGGTAGTTCTCGTGGCAGCCGTAGGAGTTGCCGGCCGAGTCGGTGTTGTTCTTGAACAGGTAGATGTCCCCGGCGATGCCCTCCTCGCGCAGCCGCTTCTCCGCGTCGACGAGCAGGCCCTCCAGGATGCGCTCACCCGCCTTGTCGTGGGTGACGAGCTCCACGACGTTGTCGCACTCGGGGGTTGCGTACTCCGGGTGGCTGCCGACATCGAGGTAGAGGCGCGCGCCGTTGCGCAGGAAGACGTTGCTCGACCGGCCCCAGGAGACGACTCTGCGGAATAGGTAACGCGCGACCTCGTCGGGCGACAGCCGCCGCTGTCCCCTGAACGTGCAGGTGACGCCGTACTCGTTCTCAAGCCCGAAGATGCGACGGTCCATTGCCTCACACTATTCGCCGAACCCCTCCTGCGGGAGGGATCAGTGGGGTTTTCGGTCGTATGGCTTATGCCCCCGGCGGGGATCGGCTAAGCGTGAGCGGGGCTCACGCCCGGTGAGGCGGGCGCGAGCCGTACGGAGATGATGGGGGCGCCGGTGCGGAGGGCCGCCCCGCACCCGGCTCAGGGGGTGTAGATCTCCTGGACCTTGACGATCTGTCCCCGGTACACGGTGATCAGCGAGGGGCGGGTGCTCTTCGCCCTGGTCAGCAGGGCCTTCCTGGAGCACCGCTTGGCGCCCAGGCCCCCCTTGTCGACGGTGGTCCCGGTCATCTTCGCCGAGCAGCCGAAGGCGCTCAGGAAGACGACGTTTTTGGCGACAGGTGAGGCGTAGGCGGTCACATCCCCCTCGGGCGGACCGACGAAGTATCCCTCGGTGTACTTGTCCCTCTTCCACTTGATCGGCTTGTACTCCACCTGGGTACGTCCGACGTGGGTGATCCAGCCGCGCAGGATGCCGTCCTTACGGGAGCTGATGTGCTTGGTGAAGTCGTGGCCCGGATCGCTCTGGAAGGTGGTCCCGAAGATCTTCGGCTTGGGGAAGTTCGGAATCGCCGCGGCCTCGGCGGGGATCGCGCCGCCCAGGGCGACGGAGAGGGCGGCGGCCACGGCCAGCATGGAGCGTTTCATGCCCGTTACGACGACCACCGTGTGGGCCGGGTTCGCCGGGCGGACAGTGATCCACATCACAGCGGAGCGCCGTGCCCCACACGGGACACGGCGCTCTCACCACAGCCGGGACGGCCCGTCAGCCGTTGGAGCCGGTGTCGATGTCGCCCTCGGGCGCGGTCGGCGGCAGATTGGAGGCCTGCGCCGTACCGGACTCCGCCTCGGACGCGGCGTCCTGGGGCCCTCCCTCGGCGAGCGCCTGCTCCAGACGCGGACCGTTCAGGCGCAGGAACTTGCGGTGCGGCCGGTTGCGGTCGAGCACCGCGACCTCGAGCTGACCGGCCGGAGGACGCTCGCCGCCCGGCTCGGTGAGCGCGAACAGCGCCGCCTCAAGGGCCTCGGCCAGCGGCATGCCCTCGCGGTAGCGCTCCTTGAGCCTGCCCGCGACCGCCTCCGCCTGGCCGCCCATCGCCACCAGGCCGGTCTCGTCGAAGACCGAGCCGTCGAAGGTGAGGCGGTAGATGTGGTCCTCCTCCGCGCTGTCACCGACCTCGGCGACCACGATCTCGACCTCGAAGGGCTTGGGCGACTCGGTGAAGATCTGGCCGAGGTTCTGCGCGTAGAGGTTGGCCAGTCCGCGCGCGGTGACGTCGTCCCTGGCGTAGTTGTAGCCGTTGATGTCGGCGTAACGGATGCCGCCGAGGCGCAGAGCCTCGAACTCGTTGTAGCGGCCGACCGCGGCGAACCCGATCTTGTCGTAGATCTCGCTGATCTTGTGCAGGGCCCGGGAGGGGTTGGGGGCGACGAACAGGATGCCGTGCTCGTACTGCAGGACGACGACGCTGCGGCCTCGCGCGATCCCCTTACGCGCGTAGTCCGCCTTGTCCCGCATCTGCTGCTCGGGCGAGACATATCCAAAGGGTATGGACACCTGGGGTGATCCTCTCGTGTTAGCGCAGCGGGGCGACGGGGCCGTCGGGGGAGCTCATGCGCCCTTCGAGGACTGTCTGGACGTGGGCGCCGACCTCCTCGTCGGACAGACGGCGGAAGCCGTCGGCGGTGATCTGCGCTACGACGGGCCAGATCTTGCGGGTGACGTCGGGGCCGCCGGTCGCCGAGTCGTCGTCGGCCGCGTCGTACAGCGCGTTGACGAGCGCCCGCACGACCTCCTCCGGCGAGGAGTTCTCCCGGTAGAGCTTCTTCAGCGAACCACGCGCGAAGATCGATCCCGAGCCGATCGCGTGGTGCTGGTGCTGCTCGTACGGCCCGCCGCCGACGTCGTATCCGAAGATCCGTCCGCCGTCGATCTCCGGGTCGTAGGCGGCGAACAACGGCACGACGGCCAGGCCCTGCATCGCCATGCCGAGGTTGCCGCGGATCATCGTGGCCAGGCGGTTGGCCTTCCCGGCGACGGAGAGCGTCCTGCCCTCCATCTTCTCGTAGTGCTCCAGCTCGACCCGGTAGAGGCGGGCCATCTCAAGGCCGGTGCTGGCCGCCCCGGCGATGCCCATGCACGAGAAGTCGTCGGTGCGGAACACCTTCTCCATGTCCCGCTGGGAGATGATGTTCCCCGAGGTCGCCCTGCGGTCACCGGCCATCACCACACCGCCCGCGCAGGTCGCGGCGACGATCGTGGTCGCATGCGGGACGTGGTCTCCTACCGGGGCCGCCAGGGTCTCGTTTCTGCCGGGCAACAAGTCCGGCGCGTAGGAGCCGACGAACTCGGTGAACGAGGAAATGCCGCTGTTCGTGAAGATGTGATTCACCATGCCGGCGGGCAGGTCCCTGTGCGATCCCACGCGACTCCCTCCAAAGGTGCGGTCCTATAAGGCCCGACCTTACTCATCTTGTCGTGCTGCATGCACTTCCCTGGATCAGCTCAGCGCGAACCCTCTCCGGGAGCGTCTTCGAATCTTTACATCCGCGCGGGCGCCGCGCTCCGCGCCCACGCGCGGGGGTCTCCTGCCCGGCTCTCCGCACGGACGGCAGGGCCCTTCGGGCGGCCGGAGAACCCAGAAAAAAGGGGACGGGTGGCTGTTTCGTCTCACCCGTCCGCCCGCGCCGGTCCGCGCCGTCAGGGCGCGGCGGGACCGGCGACGGCCGATCGGCCTGTCGTCGCGCGGCCCGGCCGTACCCTGAGCCGGTCCGCCTCTCGTCTTCCCACGTTCACCAACGCCGTCGAACCACCCGGGGGGCCGGTGCCGCCGCGCGCGGCCTCACCCCGCTCTGCCCCGGGCCCGTCTGACTTCCCCTCTCGTCTCCGGACGCTCACCCCGGAGGCGCCGATCCCGGGCTCTCACCCGCGAAGCCGCCGCCTCCGGACTTCCGCCTCCGGACCGCGGACGCGGACGACCGGCTACTGGCCGCCCTTCTGGACGTAGGACCTGACGAACTCCTCCGCGTTCTCCTCAAGCACCTCGTCGATCTCGTCGAGAATGGCGTCGACGTCGTCGGAGAGCTTCTCGTGGCGGTCCTGGACGTCGGTGGAGTCGGCCTGCGCGGTCTCCTCGACCTCCTTGTCGGTCCGCCCGGTCTGCTTCTGGCCTCCGGTGTCCTTGCTAGCCATCTGTGGCACCTCCACATGGGGGACGTCGTTGTCCCATATCTTCCCCGAACCGGCGGACATTTCGCGTGGATCGTCCTCGATCTTTACGAGGACCGCGAACTCCCCGGACTCGCCCCAAGACAACCCTCCCGAAGCCTCCGGCGGCAAATCCCACTTGACTAGATAGCTACTCTATCCAATGATGGGCCGACATCGGCCTTCCAGAAGGAGCCCAATGCCCCCCGAGACGCTGAGCACCGCCGGAGTGCTCCTGATCACCGTGCCCACCATCGCCTTCGGCGGGCTCATGCTGCTGACGCACATCATGCGCAACGTCCCCGGCTACCTCGACAACCCCGTACGGCAGAACCTGTGGCGAGCCGGGCACGCCCACGCCGGCGTCCTGGTCCTGTTCTCGCTCGTCGCGCTGTTCTACATCGACCAGACCCACTGGGGAGAGGGCCTCCAGAGGCTGACCAGGCTCCTGATCGTCTCGTCACCGATCCTGATGCCGCTCGGCTTCTTCCTGTCGGTCGTACGCCCGTCGGACACCAAGCCGAACAAGCTGATCTGGCTCACGGTCCTCGGCGGCGTGTTCCTCGCCGCGGGCACGTTGCTGCTCGGCATCGGCCTGATCTGAGGCCGCTCCGGCGAGTCAGGACCGTTCCGAGTAGGCCAACCCGGTGTAAAACTGCGATCATTGGACCGTGAGCACCATCGTCGCCAGCCGTTACAAGCTTCACTCCCCCGTAGGCCGGGGTGCGACGGGCGTGGTATGGCGCGCCTACGACCTGTTACTCGAACGGAAGGTGGCGCTCAAGGAGATCGCCCTGCCACCGGGTCCGGCCGCGGCCGAGCAGCGGCGGCGGGTGGTGCGCGAGGCCCGGATGGCCGCCAGGCTCAGCCATCGGGGCATCGTGACGGTCCACAACCTGGCCGAGGAGGCCGAACGGCTCTGGATCGTCATGGAGTTCCTCGAAGCCCTCACCCTGCACGACACGCTCGTCCAGGCGGGGCCGCTCCCGGTCGACCTGGTGGCGGGGATGGGCCGCAGGCTGCTCGACGCGCTGCGGCACGCGCACGACGGCGGCGTGATCCACCGTGACATCAAGCCCGCCAACATCATGCTGACGGGCGATCGGGTGGTGCTCGCGGACTTCGGCTTCGCCGCCCCCGAGGGCACCGCGGGCAACTCGATGCGCGGCACTCCGGCCTTCATCGCCCCGGAGACCCTGCACGGCCGGGGCGGCACCCGCGAGGCGGACATGTGGTCCTTCGGGGCGACCCTCTACATGGCCGTCGAGGGCAGGACCCCGTTCAGGACGGTCAACTCGATGCCCGCGCTGGTCGAGGCGCTGCGCGAGCCCGCGCGGGCCCCGCAGCGGGCGGGCGCGCTCGAACCCGTCCTGCGCGGGCTGCTGCGCAAGGACCCCAGGGCGCGCCTGAGCGCCGAGCAGACCTCGGCCATGCTGGCCAAGGTCCGCTGCTTCAGCGCCGCCTGAACCGTTTTCCGTCGTCCGCCATGGGACCCGCCCTGCGCGGGTCCCATGGCGTCGTGCTTTCCGGAGCCGACGCCTTTACTATGTAGATCAGATACAGGCCTCGACGAACCGGGTGGCCAGCCGGGGGGTGCCCGCCCAGTGCAGGTGGAGATAGGAGGCCACGACCGGGCCGGAGGCGAACCCGTCCGCCCCTCCCCTCCAGCGGAACAGCGGCCTTCCCGGCGCGGGGTCGACGGCGGTGCGGTGGAACTCGTGCCCCCGGTAGCGCTCCCCCGCCCGGGTCAGCACCGAGTCCTCGACCGCGACCGCGTCGCGGTAGCCCAGGGTGAGGGTCCCCGTCATCCTGGCCTCCAGGTCGAAGACCCCGCACATGGGTCTGCCGTCCAGCCGCCTGGCGAGATACAGCAGGCCGGCGCACTCGGCGGAGATCGGCCCGCCGAACGCGGCGACCTCCCTGCGCAGCGGCTCGTTCGCCGACAGCTCGGCGGCGTAGACCTCGGGGAAGCCCCCTCCGATGACGACGCCGCCCGTCCCCTCGGGCAGGGCCTCGTCCGCCAGCGGGTCGAAGGGGACGACCTCGGCCCCCGCCGCCGCCAGCAGCTCCGCCTGCTCGGTGTACCCGAAGGTGAACGCCTGCCCTGCGGCGACCGCGACTCTCTTGGTCGCCGGTACGGCGGGCCCCGGGCTCCACGGCCGCGCGGACAGGGCGGGGGCGGTGCGGGCGAGCCGCAGCAGTTCCTCCAGGTCGCACGAGGCGGCGACCAGGTCGGCGACGGCGTCCATGGCACCGGCCGCCTGCGTGGCGCGTTCGGCCGCGGGGACCAGGCCGAGATGGCGGGAGGGGGTGGTCACGAGGTCGCTGCGGTGGATCGCGCCGAGCACCGGGACGCCGCTCTCGGCCAGGACCGCGCGGCACAACTCCTCGTGCCTGGCGGAGCCGACCCGGTTGAGGATCACCCCGCCGAGGCGAATCCGGGTGTCGTAGGAGGCGAAACCGTGCACGAGCGCCGCGACCGACCGGCTCTGCCTGGCCGCGTCGACCACCAGGACGACCGGGGCCTGCAGCAGCCTGGCGACGTGCGCGGTCGAGGCGAACTCGCTCGTGCCCGCCCCGTCGTACAGGCCCATCACCCCCTCGACCACCGCCAGGTCGGCCCCGGCGGCGCCGTGCAGGAACAGCGGGGCGATCAGTTCCTCACCGACGAGCCACGGGTCGAGGTTGCGTCCGGGACGGCCGGTGGCCAGGGCGTGGTAGCCCGGGTCGATGTAGTCGGGCCCCACCTTGTGCGGGGAGACCCGGGTGCCTCTCCGGGTGAGCGCGGCCATCAGCCCGGTCGCGACCGTGGTCTTCCCCGCACCGGACGCGGGGGCCGCGATCACCAGCCGGGCTACCATTCGATGCCCTTCTGCCCCTTCTGCCCGGCGTCCATGGGGTGCTTGACCTTGCCCATCTCCGTCACCAGATCGGCGGCGGCGACCAGGCGGGGGTCGGCGTCCCGCCCGGTGACGACGACGTGCTGGCCGTCGGGGCGGGAGGTGAGCGTGGCGACGACCTCGTCGACGTCGATCCAGCCCCACTTCATCGGATAGGTGAACTCGTCGAGGACGTACAGCCGGAAGGTCCGCGCGGCCAGGTCACGCTTGATCTGCTCCCAGCCCTCCCTGGCGTCCGCGGCGTGGTCCTCCTCGGCGCCCGGCCGCTGGATCCAGGACCACCCCTCCCCCATCTTGTGCCAGGACACCGTGCCGCCCTCACCGGACTCACCCAGCACCCGTAGCGCCCGCTCCTCGCCGATGCGCCACTTGGCGGACTTGACGAACTGGAACACGCCGATCGGCCAGCCCTGGTTCCAGGCCCGCAACGCCAGGCCGAAGGCCGCGGTCGACTTGCCCTTGCCCGGCCCGGTGTGGACGATCAGCAACGGCCGGGTGCGGCGCTGCCTGGTGGTCAGCCCGTCGTCGGGCACGCTGACCGGTTTCCCCTGGGGCATCGTCATCAGCCTTTCGTTCTCGTACGGCTCGCGGGAGCGGTTCTCACGCGGCGGCCCGCCTGTCACGGACCACTCCGGCGAGGTCGGTGAGGTCGTCGAGGCGCACGGCCCGCGCGCCCATCCGCCGGGCCAGGGACGCGGCCAGCCCGAGGCGGATGTGCCCCGTCTCGCAGTCGACCACGACCGTGGCGACCCCGGCCAGCAGCGCCGCCGCCCTGTGGGCCTCCTCGACGGTGCCGGAGGTCGCCCGCCCGTCGGTCACCAGGACCAGCAGCGGGCGCCGGGACGGGTCACGCAGGCGCTCGACCCGCAGGACCTCGGCCGCGCGCAGCAGCCCCGCCGCCAGCGGGGTTCGCCCACCGGTCGGCAGCTCGCGCAGCCGGGCGGCCCCCGCCTCGACCGAGGAGGTCGGCGGCAGCACCAAGTCGGCGCGGGTGCCCCGGAAGGTGACCAGGCCTACCTTGTCACGGCGCTGGTAGGCGTCGAGAAGCAGGCCGAGCACGGCGCCCTTGACCGCGCGCATGCGCCGCCTGGCCGCCATGGATCCGCTGGCGTCCACGACGAACAGCACCAGGTTGCCCTCCCTGCCCTCGCGCGCGGCCTCTCTGAGGTCCTCGCGCCGCAGCAGCAGGCCGGGCCCGCTCCTGCCCCGTCCCACCTGGTACGGCGCGGCGGCCTCGACGGTCGCCCGCAGGTGCAGTGAGGCGGGCCGTCCCCCCGGGACCCTGGCCCCGGTCACCCTGCCCAGCGGGGTCGCGGCCCTGGACCTGCGGCCTGGGGCCCCGGCGCCGAGACCGGGCACGGTGAACAGCCTGGCGCGCCTCGCGGGGTCGGCCTCGGCGACCCGGTCGTCTCCCGTCCGCCCGGTCGCGGCGTCTCCCCCGGCGGGCGCGGGGACGCCCTCCCGGCTCGCCGGCTCCGTCCCCGGGACGTCCTCGCCGGAACCGCCGGGGCCGCTCCCCGGGTTGTCCGGGCCTCCTCCTGGACCGCCCTCGGGACCGCCCTCGGGGCCGTCGCCGGGGTCGTCCGGCTCCTCCGGGTCCTCGGGCGTCTGGTCGAGGAGTTCGTCCAGCCTGGCCTCGTCCAGGCCCGGCGCGTCGAAGGGGTCGCGGCGGCGGCGGTGCGGGAGGGCGAGTCTGGCGGCCTCGCGGACGTCCTCGGCCGTCACGGTCGTCCCGCCCCGCCACGCGGCGTGCGCGATGGCCGCCCGCGCGGTGACCAGGTCGGCCCGCAGGCCGTCGACCTCGAAGGCGGCGCAGACCGTGGCGATGCTCCGCAGCGCGGAGTCCGGCAGGGTGACCTCGGCGACCCTGGCCCTGGCTTCGGCGACACGCGTGGCCAGCTCCCGTTCCCGCGCCTGCCACGAGGCGGCGAAGACGACCGGGTCGGCCTCGAAGGCCAGGCGCCGCCGGACCACCTCGGCCCGCTGGGACACCTCCCGCGACGCCCTGACCTCCACGGTCAGCCCGAACCTGTCGAGGAGCTGGGGGCGTAGCTCCCCCTCCTCCGGGTTCATGGTCCCCACCAGCAGGAACCTGGCGGCGTGCCGTACCGAGACGCCCTCGCGTTCGACGTAACAGGTGCCGAGCGCGGCGGCGTCGAGCAGCAGGTCCACCAGGTGGTCGTGCAGGAGGTTGACCTCGTCGACGTAGAGGACGCCCCGGTGCGCGTCGGCGAGCAGTCCGGGCTCGAAGGCCTTCACCCCCTCGGTGAGCGCCCGTTCCAGGTCAAGCGAGCCCGCGAGGCGATCCTCTGAGGCGCCGACCGGCAGCTCGACGAGCCTGGCGGGCCGTACGGTGCCGGGGGCGGCCTCGTGCGGGCCGTCCGGGCAGCCGGGGTCCGGGGCGGCGGGGTCACAGGAGAAGCGGCAGCCACGCACCACCTCGACGGGCGGGAGCAGCGCCGCGAGCGCCCGCACGATCGTGGACTTGGCCGTGCCCTTCTCCCCTCTGACCAGGACTCCGCCGACACCGGGGGAGACGGCGTTCAGGATCAGGGCGAGCTTGAGGTCCTCCGACCCCACGATCGCGGTGAAGGGATAGCGCGGGTCGCGCACCTTGACTGCCTCCTCGGCTCTCGTCATACGGGGTAACTCAGCCGCCAGCGTCCGCCCCGCCCGGTGAGCGTCACCAGGGCGAGGGGCGCGACGTCGACGCGCCAGAAGGCATGGGCCGGGGCGCCGAGGGCGTGCACGACCGCGGCCCTGACCACCGGGGCGTGGGTGACGGCGACCGTCCGCCCCGGGCCGAGGACCGCGAGCCAGGCCGCGACCCGGCCGACGAGTCCGGTGATCGGCTCCCCGCCGTGGGGGGCCGCCGCCGGGTCGGTGAGCCAGGCCGCGAGTCCTTCGGGATCGGCCGCCTCGACCTCGGCCAGCGTCATGCCGCGCCAGCGCCCGTAGTCGCAGTCGGCGAGCGACGGCTCCGGCCCGGCACGCAGGCCGAGCGCCTCGGCCGTCTGCGCGCAACGCAGCTCGGCTCCGCGGACGGCCCGGCCCGGACCGATCCGCGGGGCCAGCGCCCGGGCGCGGCGCAGGCCGTTCCCGTCGAGCGGCTCGTCTCCGGGAAAGGCCGCCCGTGCCGTCGCCCGTGTCGAGGCGTGACAGACCAGCAGCAGGCGCGCGACCCCCGAGGGGGCCGTCACGCCGGGCTGCGCCTGCGCGCGGCGAAGGCGAACAGGGCTCCTACGCCCAGCCAGAACACCGCCTGTGTCCCGAGGGAGGCCAGACGGAAGTCCCACAGGAGACCGGCGGGGAACCCCTCGGGCACCTCGTCGATCCCGGGCAGCAGGGTCCAGGCCGCCGCGACCGGCACCAGCAGCGCCGCGCCGCCCGCGAGCCAGCGCGGCCACGCCTCCTCGGAGGAGACGTAGCGGTGCGCGGCCGCCGCGGCGCCGACGGAGAGGATGCCGATGGCGACGGCGACCAGGTAGAGCACCGTGCGCTGGTTGATCGTCTCCGGGTCACCGACGGCCGGTGGGTTGGCGGGATATTTCACGAAAGGGATAAGGACGATCGCGACAAACGCCGCCGCCGCGAGGGAGACCGCCAGCAGCGGTTCCGATCTCGGGCCGACCCGGCCGCGCACCCCCGCGTACACGAGGGCGAACAGGCCCCCGAGAGCCAGGCCGTACAGGGCCAGGGCGAGGAAGAGGCCGAAGCGCTGGCCGTTCCTGCTGACCGGCGCCTCCTCCCCGTGGGAGTGGGCGGGCTCGGCCGCCTCGTGACTGTGGGCACCGGTGCCGGAGGAGGCCGCCGCGGCCTCCTCCAGCGCGATGGCCCGCTCGACGCGGGGCTCGCCCACGGTGTAGGCGAACACCCCGGCGAGCAGTCCTGCGAGAAGGCCGACGAGCATGCCTCTGACGATGAGTTTGGTGATCACGTGTGGCTCGGTGCGCTCAGTGGCAGGGAACACCGAGCAGGTGACGCCCGTCGTGCATGAGTTCGTGCAGGTAGTTACCGGCCTGCGAGATCGCGCCCTGGTCGAAGGCGACCAGGTAGGCGAGGAGCAGCAGCACCGGTACGGCGAGAAGCCAGCGGGTGAGCGAACCGAGCGGGATGGGCTTGACCGGCGGAGCAGAGATCTGGCTCACGGCCACCTCCTTCAGGGGATTGACGCGCCCCTTTTCGTAGGTCGGTGGCGGCCGAGTGACCTGGCTCCCCGCCCTCTCGGGCCGGTTACAGTGGCGCGACCGCACCGGAATCTCACCGGATTTCCCTCGCACCGCCACAAAACACCCGGAATGTATACCGGTTCACAGCGTCCGTCAATCCATGCGATAGCGGACACAAAGCTATAAACCGTGCGGGCGGGAGCACCCGCCCGCACGGGAGGTCACTGATCGCCGGTGAGAGCGGTGACCAGGTCGGCGGCGGTGCGACAGCGGTCGAACAGCTCTCCGACATGGGCCTTCGTACCGCGCAGCGGCTCCATGGTCGGAACGCGCTGCAGGGACTCCCTGCCCGGGATGTCGAAGATGACCGAGTCCCAGGACGCGGCGGCGACCGACTCGCTGAACTGGCTCAGGCAACGACCCCTGAAGTAGGCCCGCGTGTCGCTCGGCGGCGCCTCGATGGCCCGCCGTACCTCGTCCTCGGTCACCAGGCGCTGCATCCTGCCCCGGGCGACCAGCCGGTTGTACAGGCCGCGCTCGGGGCGGATGTCGGAGTACTGCAGGTCCACCAGCTGCAGTCGCGGGTGGGACCAGGCCAGGCCGTCACGGGTACGGTAGCCCTCCAGCAGTTCGAGCTTGGCCACCCAGTCGAGCTCCCGCGACAGCTGCATCGGGTCCTCGGCCAGACGGGTCAGGACGGACTCCCAGCGGTCGAGGACGTCCTTGGTGATCTCGTCGACGCCGTTCCCGCTGCGCTCCTCGGCGTACTTGCGGGCCAGCTCCAGATACTCCATCTGCAGCTGCACCGCGGTGAGCCTGCGGCCGTCGCGCATCGCGATCTCGTACTTCAGCGTGGGGTCGTGGGAGACCGCGCGCAGCGCCTGGACCGGGTTGTCGACCGCGAGGTCACGGGTGAAGTAGCCGTCCTCGATCATGGCGAGGACCAGCGCGGTCGAGCCCAGCTTCAGGTAGGTCGAGATCTCCGACATGTTGGCGTCGCCGATGATGACGTGCAGCCTGCGGTACTTCTCCGGGTCGGCGTGCGGCTCGTCCCTGGTGTTGATGATCGGCCGCTTGAGCGTGGTTTCCAGGCCGACCTCGACCTCGAAGAAGTCGGCCCGCTGACTGATCTGGAAGCCCTCGCCCCGGGAGTCCTGGCCGATGCCGACCCTGCCGGCACCGACGACGACCTGCCGGGAGACGAAGAACGGGGTCAGATACCTGACGATGTCGGCGAACGGCGTGGCGCGCCGCATCAGGTAGTTCTCGTGGCAGCCGTAGGAGGCGCCCTTGTTGTCGGTGTTGTTCTTGTAGAGCTGGATCGGAGCGTTGGCGGGGACGGCCGAGGCGCGCGTCGCGGCGTCGTGCATGACGCGCTCCCCCGCCTTGTCCCAGATCACCGCGGCTCGTGGATTGGTGCATTCGGGAGTCGAGTATTCGGGATGGGCGTGATCCACGTACAGCCGGGCCCCGTTGGTGAGGATCACGTTGGCCAGGCCCAGATCCTCGTCCGTGAGCTGGCTCTGGTCGGCCACCTCCCTGGACAGGTCGAAGCCCCGGGCGTCGCGCAGAGGGTTCTCCTCCTCGAAGTCCCAGCGTGCCCGCCTGGCCCTGGCCGCCGAGGCCGCCAGATAGGCGTTCACCACCTGGGAGGAGGTCACCATCGCGTTGGCCCCCGGCTGTCCGGGCACGGAGATGCCGTATTCGGTCTCGATGCCCATCACCCGCCGTACCGTCATGCGCACCCTCTGTTCATCCAGGACGACTACTCCGCCGTATATATCCCCGACCCTAGACCCTTCACTATCCCCGGTGACCAGACAGTTATGGCACAGAGGCCTTTTCTGAGGCGTTTTCTCCCGGGGCCCCCGGAGCGGGAACCGCTCCCCCGCCGGGACCGCGTCCGTGCCTCCCCTGTGGTACGGCCGCCCGCCGCCGCCTGGCCTTGACGAACTCCTGGATGGGCCGCTCGACGAGCCGGTGTACCAGGTAGGACAGCACCAGCGTGACCAGCACGGTGACCGCGACGGTCAGCCAGGGCGCGAGCGTGTCGCGCAGGACGGGCACGAGCACGGCGGCGACCGTCGAGTGGAACAGGTAGAGGGGGTAGGTCAGCGCGCCGAGCACGACCAGCCCGCGCCAGCGCAGCCAGCCGAGGGCGCCCAGCGCCACCAGCGCCATGAGCACGTAGAAGATCACGACGGTCACGACGACCGCCCAGCCGGGCACCGGCATCGCGGCGTAGCCCACCGCGTCGATGCGGCCCTCGACCCTGGCCAGGGCCGCGTAGACCGCCAGCCCGCCGCTGAGCCCGGCCACGCACCACAGCACCGGCCTGGGGCCGTGCTTGGTCATGAGGAAGAAGGCCATGCCGCCGACGAAGTACGCCGCGTACTTCGGCATCACGATCAGCTGTACCCACTCGTTCTCGTTGCCGGTGAAGATCCCGGCCGCCAGCAGCCACACACCCATGAAGACCAGGCAGCGGGTGAATGTCACCCCGACGATCACCAGGATCGAGATCAGCAGGTAAAAGCGAAGCTCGGCCCAGAGCGACCAGTAGACGCCGTTGGCGTCGGTCAGGCCGAAGGCGCGCTGGAACATGGTCAGGTTGACCAGGTAGTCGCGCAGGCCGAGCTTGGGGTCCAGGGCGGTGGCCGCGCCCAGGCCGTAGACGGCCGCGACGACGCCCACGCTGATCCAGTAGGCGGGAAAGAGCCGCACCAGGCGTGACAGGGCGAAGGCGCCCAGCCCCCGCCCCCAGACGCTCATCAGGATCACGAAGCCGCTGATCATGAAGAACAGCTCGACGCCGAGGATGCCCAGGCCCGCCGGGGTGGCCGTCTCCGGGAACAACTTCGCCGGACGCTCCCCCCAGACCGAGGCGAAGGCGATGAGGTAGTGGAAGGCGACGACCCCGACGGCGGCGAGGAAACGCAGGAGGTCGAGTTCGGCGAGGCGGCCGGTTCCCTTTGCGGCCGTGCCGGTCATGTGCCCGCCGGGGCGAAGTGTTCACGCACGCCACTTGGACGGTGTTTCGATCAACCGGGTTCCCTCGGCCCGGATCTTGTTCCCGCTGTTTTCCGTGACCCGCCTTCCGGGCCTCGCGGCGGTTTTCCGAGGGCCCGTGGAGGGGACACGCGAAGGCGGCGCGCGCCCTCGGAGGGCACGCGCCGCCTTGGTCGTGCTTCTACAGGTACTGACCGGTGTTGGCGACCGTGTCGATGGACCGGCCCGCCTCGGTGCCCTGCTTGCCCGTCACGAGGGTGCGGATGTAGACGATCCGCTCGCCCTTCTTCCCGGAGATGCGGGCCCAGTCGTCGGGGTTGGTGGTGTTGGGCAGGTCCTCGTTCTCGGAGAACTCGTCCACGCAGGCCGCCAGCAGGTGCTGGATCCGCAGCCCCTTCTGCCCGGTGTCCAGGAACTGCTTGATGGCCATCTTCTTGCCGCGGTCCACGATGTTCTGGATCATCGCGCCGGAGTTGAAGTCCTTGAAGTACAGGACCTCCTTGTCACCGTTGGCGTAGGTCACCTCAAGGAAGCGGTTCTCCTCGCTCTCGGCGTACATCCGCTCGACCACCCGCTGGATCATCGCCGAGATCGTGCCGCCACGGCTTTCACCGTGCTCGGCAAGGTCGTCGGTGTGCAGCGGAAGGTCCTCGATGAGGTACTTCGAGAAGATGTCCCTGGCCGCCTCGGCGTCCGGCCGCTCGATCTTGATCTTGACGTCCAGACGGCCGGGCCGCAGGATCGCCGGGTCGATCATGTCCTCACGGTTGGAGGCGCCGATGACGATGACGTTCTCCAGGCCCTCGACACCGTCGATCTCGGACAGCAGCTGGGGAACGATGGTGTTCTCGACGTCGGAGGAGACGCCGGAGCCACGGGTCCTGAAGATCGAGTCCATCTCGTCGAAGAACACGATCACCGGGGTGCCCTCGGAGGCCTTCTCCCTGGCGCGCTGGAAGACCAGGCGGATGTGCCGCTCGGTCTCGCCGACGTACTTGTTGAGAAGCTCGGGACCCTTGATGTTGAGGAAGAAGCTCTTGCCCGACTGGCCGGTCTTCTCCGCGACCTGCTTGGCCAGGGAGTTGGCCACCGCCTTGGCGATGAGCGTCTTGCCGCATCCGGGCGGGCCGTACAGCAGCACGCCCTTCGGGGGACGGAGCTTGTGCTCGCGGAAGAGGTCGGCGTGCAGGTAGGGGAGCTCGATGGCGTCCCTGATCTGCTCGATCTGCCGCATGAGCCCGCCGATCTCCTCGTAGGAGATGTCGGGCACCTCCTCCAGGACGAGTTCCTCGACCTCGGACTTGGGAATGCGCTCGTAGACGTAACCGGAGCGCGGCTCAAGCAGCAGCGAGTCGCCCGCGCGGATCGGCTGGTCGAGCAGCGACTCGGCCAGTCTCACCACCCGCTCCTCGTCGGCGTGCGAGATCACCAGCGCGCGCTGGCCGTCCTCAAGGAGCTCCTTGAGCATGACGATCTCGCCGACCTCCTCGTATCCGAGGGCCTCGACGACGTTGAGCGCCTCGTTGAGCATGACCTCCTGGCCACGCTTCAGCGAGTCGACGTCCACCGCTGGACTGACGTTCACTCGAAGTTTGCGACCGCCGGTGAAGACCTCCACCGTGCCGTCTTCCCTGGACTCAAGGAACACGCCGAAGCCGGAGGGCGGCTGCGCCAACCGGTCGACTTCCTCCTTGAGCGCGACGATCTGGTCCCTGGCCTCCTTGAGGGTGGCCACGAGCCGCTCGTTCTGGCCGGTTACGGCCGCGAGGTTCGCCTGTGCTTCATGGAGACGCTCTTCGAGAATCCTGGCCTGCCGGGGAGACTCCGTCAGCTTCCGACGTAGCGTGGTGATCTCCTCCTGCAGGAAGGAGACCTGTGCTGTGAGGTCGGCGACCTCCCGTTCGCGCTGCGCGGCACGAGCCTCGGCGTCGTCGCGAGCTGCCACGGCGTCACCTCCTTCCCAGTCGAGACCGACTACTCAAAACCCTACCCATCTGGGGGCTGTCCCTTACCTGGCCGAGCAGTGTTCGTATGCCTACATTAAGTAGGCACTTAACAATCCCTTATGGTGCGTTTAGTCCTTGGAGCATAAGAACACGGAGTTCTGTTCCCGCGTCACTCTCCGGCGCACCCTCGTGGCTGAATCGTCATCAACTGGTGGAAGAGGTGGACTCTTCGCCATATGCCCCCTTTGCTGGACGCCTGCGACGCGGTGGTGGGGTCACCCCGTCCGCCATGCGACGCGCGGTGACGAGAAACCCGGTGTGCCCGACCATCCTGTGGTCCGGCCGTACGGCGAGGCCCTCGACATGCCAGTCGCGAACCAGGGTCTCCCACGCATGAGGCTCGGTGAAACTCCCGTGTTCGCGGAGAGTTTCCACCGTGCGGGACAATTGGGTGGTTGTCGCCACATAACAGCAGATGACACCACCCGGAGTGAGGGCCTTGGCCGCGGCGTCGACGCACTCCCACGGCGCGAGCATGTCCAGGATGATCCGGTCGACGTCGCTCTCGTCGAGCGCGTCCACGAAGTCACCGACGACCAGGCGCCACTGGTCCATCGGGCCGCCGTAGAACTTCTCCACGTTCTTGGTGGCGACCTCGGCGAAGTCCTCACGCCGCTCGTAGGAGGTGACCCGGCCCTCGGAGCCGACCGCGCGCAGCAGGAAGCAGGTCAGCGCGCCCGAGCCGACCCCCGCCTCGACGACACGCGCGCCGGGGAAGATGTCGGCCATGGCGACGATCTGCGCCGAGTCCTTGGGGTAGATGACCGCGGCGCCACGCGGCATGGACAGCGTGTAGTCCTGGAGCAGGTGCCGGAACGCGAGATACTGGGTGCCGCCGGACGAACGCACCACCGACCCCTCGGGCCGGCCGATCAGGTCGCTGTGCGGGATGCCGCCCTTGTGCGTGTGGAAGACCCCGTCTTCCTTCAGCGTCACCGTGTGACGCTTGTTCTTGGGATCGGTGAGCTGAACCTGATCCCCGGCCTGAAACGGCCCATGCCTGCGAAAACCCATGCCCGCAAGGTTATCGGCGCCCGGCCGCCACCCGTCCCGCCGGCGAGGACCCGATGAAGGCCCGATGAAGGCCTCGACGCACGCCGGAGAGCGTGATCGGACCGAAATGATTGGTCCCCCTTCATGGGGAACTGATAGCACTTGGGGATGCTCCCACAAGACGTGATCCTTTCCCGGGACGTCGTCCTGCGCCCACCGGCCGAGACCGACGTCGAGTCGATCGCCCGCGCCTGCGACGACCCCCGGATCAGCCGTTTCCTGCCGACCCTGCCGGTGCCGTACACCCGTGACGACGCGTTCGCCTACCTGAGGGCGGCCGAGCGGTCCTGGCGGGACGGCGGCGCCTCCTTCACCATCGCCGACACCGAGACGGACGAGTGGATGGGCAACATCGGCCTCAGGCCGCTCGACGCGCGCGGCAACGGCGAGGTGGGCTACCTGGTCGCTCCGTGGGCGCAGGGGCGGGGGGTCGCGACGGCGGCCACCAGGGCGCTCACCGAATGGGCCTTCGCCCTCGGGGTGCGGCGGCTCGAACTGCTGACCGATGTCGAGAACCTGGCCAGCCAGCGGGTCGCGCTCGCCGCGGGCTTCCAGCGCGAGGGCGTCAGGCGCTCGGCCGAGGCCCGCAGGGACGGCGGCAGGAGCGACCTGATCGCCTTCGCCCGCCTGTACGGCGAGTCCGGCGAACGCGTCCAGCCCTTCCTGCCCGCCCTGCCGGGCGGTTCCCTGTCCGACGGCGTGGTACGGCTGAGGCCCCTGGGCCCCCAGGATGTCGCCGACCACCACGCGCTGGAGAACCTGCCCGACGTCGTGCGCTACAGCGTCCCCCCGGAGGGGCCGGACATGGCCAGGGTCGAGAAACTGTGCCGGGAGGCGGGGGCGCACTGGCTGGCGGGCGAACGCGTCGAGCTGACCATCAGAGAGGCCGCGACGGACGCCTTCGCCGGGCACATCCAGCTGACCTCGATCGTCCCGGTGCTCGGCCAGGCGATGACCGGCTACAGCCTGCTGCCCGCCTTCCGCGGCAGGGGGTTCACCGCGCGGGCGGTGAACCTGCTCGTCGAGTGGGCCTTCGAGCACACCCCGCTGACCAGGGTCGTCGCGGGCACCGCCCCCGACAACCACGCCTCGCACCGGGTGCTTGAGCGCGCGGGCTTCACCAGGGAGGGCCTGGTGCACGGCCTGCTGCCCGGCCCTGACGGCACCCGCCTGGACGACCTGCAGTGGTACAGGCTGCGAGGGTAGGACCGGCCCCTTCAGTCGAGCAGCGCGTGCAGGCGGTCCGCGACCCCCCTGGCGGTCGGCCGCGCGGCCATGTCCCCGATGCAGGCCCGGACGAGGTCGGCCAGCTCCGGCTCCAGATCGCCGCTGACCGACGGCGGCGTCGTGCTGACCCTGCGCAGGGTCAGCAGCGGGTCGTGGACGGGCAGCTCGCCGTACAGGCCGGTGCGGGTCATCGACCAGTGCAGCGTTGCTCCGAGCGACCACACGTCTCCCTCGGGAGAGGGGTCACCGCCCCGCAGCAGCGCGGGGTCGGTGAACTCGGCCGACCCGATGCCGCCCATCCCGGTCACCGTCGCGCCGGGCGCGAACACCTGCGACAGGCCCAGGTCCGACAGCTTGCCCCCGGTCTCGGTGAGCAGCACGTTGCCCGGATGGACGTCCCGGTGCAGGATGCCCCCCTCGTGCAGCGCCTGGACGGCCTGGGCCGCGCACGCGACCGAACGCAGGACCCGCTCCCGCGAGGGCGTCCCGGCGGGCAGTCTCAGCGAGCCCTCGGGTAAGTACTCCATCGAGTAGTAGAAGACCCCACCCTGCTGCCCCGCGTCGTAGAGCGTCACGAGGTACGGCGAGCGCACCGTGGCGAAGGCCTTCAGCTCCCTGGTCGCCCGCCGGAAGGCGTCCTTGCCGGTGCCGCCGACCACCTTCACCGCCACCAGGTCGGCCTCGACCGGCAGCCGCCGTGGTCTCCTCGCCAGGTAGAACTCGCCATGGTTGCCCGTTCCCAGCGGGCGGACGAACTCGTAGTCGGCGATACCCTCCACCGGCGTTCCCTTCGACGTGCCCCGCGACGCTCGCGATGATCTATTAAGACGGTAACGTCGCCTTGGTCACTCTCGGGGCTTTTCATTACTTTCATTACTTACGGGGAAGCGTGTCCCAGTGTTCCACGTTGATTTGCTGCTGCTCGACCTCGTGATCGTCCTCATCTCCGCGCGATTATTGGGGGCCGTGGCCCGGCGGCTCGGCCAGCCACCGGTCGTCGGGGAGATCGTGGCCGGCATTCTTCTCGGCCCGACCCTGCTCGGGCCGCTTCTCGGCGACCGGCTGTTCGGCGACGGGATGATGCCCCCGCTGCGCGCCCTGGCCGACGTCGGGCTCGTGCTGTTCATGTTCGTCGTCGGCATGGAACTCGACCAGAAGCTGGTCAGGGGCCGGGGCAGGACCGCGGTGACCGTGGCGCTCGGCTCGACGCTCGTGCCGTTCGTGCTCGGCTGCGCGCTGGCGCTCGGCATCGCGGGCGACCACGTCGACGGGGCCAGGACGCTGCCGTTCGTGCTGTTCATGGGCGCGGCGATGTCGGCGACGGCCTTCCCCGTGCTGGCCAGGATCATCACCGACCGGGGGATGCAGCGCTCCACGGTCGGCGGCCTCTCGCTGGCCTCCGCCGCGGTGATCGACGTGCTCGCCTGGACCGCGCTCGCCGTCGTGGCGGGCCTCGCGGGCGCCGGCGGGAGCGCCGGTGGAGGCGTCAGCGAGGGCGCGGACCAGTGGCGGGTCGCGCTGGCCCTGCCGTACGGGCTGCTGATGTTCCTGGTCGTCCGGCCGCTGCTGGCCCGCCTGGTGCCCGCCAGGCAGCGGGCGGGCAGGCTGACCCCTGGGCTGCTCTCCCTGGTACTCATCGGCCTGCTGGCCTCCTCCTGGGCCACCGAGTGGATGCATGTGCACTTCATCTTCGGAGCGTTCGTCTTCGGCGCCGTGATGCCCCGTGAGGGCGCGGAACGGCTCAACCACGAGATCCTGGAGCGCCTCGAACAGCTCGCCGTGCTCCTGCTGCTGCCGATGTTCTTCGTCGTGGCGGGGCTCGACGTCAACCTCCGCACGCTCGACCTGTCCAGCCTGGGGACTCTGGCCGCGATCCTGGTGGTCGCGATCGGCGGCAAGCTGCTCGGCTCCTACGCCGCGGCCCGTACACGGCTTCCCGGACGGCAGGCGCTGGCGATCGCCACGCTTCTCAACACCCGTGGGCTCACCGAACTCGTCATCCTGTCCGTCGGGCTGCAGAAGGGCGTCCTCGACGAGGAGCTGTACTCGCTGATGGTGGTGATGGCGTTGCTGACCACGGCGATGACGGAGCCGCTGCTGCGCAGGGTCTACCCCGGGCGGCGGGTCGCGCGCGACATCGAGCAGGCCGGACGCGAGGCCCTCGGCACGCGCGCCGCCACCCGCGTGCTGGTCGTCGTACCCGGCTCCCCCGCCGAGCAGGTCCCGCTGGCGGAGCTGGCGGCCCTCCTGGCCCGCTCCGCCGCGCCCGCCGAGGTGATCCTCGCCCATCTGCGGCCCTATCCCGGCGGCCGGCTCGAACTCGGCGGGGGCCTGTCGTCGGAGCTGGCCGAGCTGACCGAGACGCTCCACGAGCTTGAGGTCCTCGCGGACGCCGTGCGCGCGCACGGCCCCGAGGTGAGGGTGGTGAGCCGCTTCAGCGCCTCCGTCGGCGCCGAGCTCGCCGAGCTGGCCGTGGAGGCCGCTCCGGGCCTCGTCGTGCTGCCCCGGGGAACCCCCGGGCACGCCGCGATCCGCGACGGGGTCGCCTGCCCCGTGGTGACGGTGGCCTCACCCGGTCCGCCGGGCCCGCCGCCCGCCGGGCCGGTCGCGGTGCCTCATGGGCAGGCCGGCGAGGACACCGTCCGCGTGGCGCTCACCCTGGCCTTGGCCTGCGGGCGCCCGCTGGTCGTCGAGGGCGGCGGCAGGGCCCCGGCCCTCGTCAGGCGGCTGGCCCGGCTCGGGGTCGAGGTGACCGGCGGCCCGGTGCCCGGGGACGCCCTGACCGTGGCCGGGGACGGCGCCGGGCAGGCCACGGGGCCGGCGGCGCATCTGCTGGTCCGGGCCGAGCGGGACGCCGACCCGGTGGACTGGCCCGCGCTCGTCTCCGCGCTGCGCCGGACCCCTGCGGAAAGCCCTGTCGAGGTCTCCGTACGGAGCTGAGCGCGGCCCGCGCCGGTCCTCAGCGGTTACGGTGCGACTCGTAACGCATCGTGCGTGAGACGCCGATCCGCACGGTCGTGCCCGGCAGGATGGCGACCGGCTCGTTCGGCGGGATGTCGTAGAAGTTGGGGTCGCCCGGCGGCTGGATCTGGGTGCCGTTGACCGAACCCAGATCGACCAGGTTGACGTCCCAGCCGTCCAGCGCGACCCGCAGGTGACGGCGCGAGACCGACCCGTCGGGGCTGGTGACCTTCGCGGGACGCACCGACCCGTCGGCGACCTCGGGGGCCCGCTCGGGGTCACGGCCGACCAGGTAGTCACTGTCGAGGCGGAGCGTCATGCCGTCGTCGAGCAGGAGCACGCCGAGCGGCGGGCGCGGTCCCTTGTAGGGGACGAGCGTGCGCTGGACCAGCGCGATGCCGCAGACCGCGCAGTACGGCACGCGCGGGTCGTTGAAGTGGTCGTTCTTGCAGTCGACCCCGTAGACCAGCGGGCGGGACTCGGCCTGCTGGTCCGCGGGCGCCGGGGAGAGCGGGGACTCCGCCGTGCCCTGGAGACCTCCCGGCGTCAGCAGCTCGTACTCGAAGGGCTGGTCGCGGATGTCGGGGACGGGCTCCGGCTCCTCGTGCTGGGCCATGGCGGGAATCTGCGGCCCCGGATCGGAGTGCCATCCCTGGGGAGCGGACTGGTGCGCGGGCGGGCCGGAGGCGTAGTGGTCCGGGGAGCCCATCGGATAGGGAGCGGGCGGCCCCGGGGGCATCGGGGACACCGCGGGCTCAGGGGAGGCGGGGGGCGGTGACGCCGCCTCGGGCACGGACCAGTCCACCGACGGCTGGGACCGCGCGGGCTCGGCCCACTCGGCGGGTGCCGGGACCGGCGGGGGCGCCGCCTGAGCTCCCGTTGAGGGCATCGGCTCCACGGCGGACGCGGCCCGCGGGAGGGCCTCGGCCACCGGCTCACGGCGCGGGACCCCTACGGGCTCCTGCCCGGGCTCGGCGGGGTCGCACAGGACGCCGCCCGCGGTGACCACACCGCTGTCCAGCCGGGTCAGCGGATGCGCCTGCCCCGCCTCGGGAAGGCGCAGCTCGACCCGGGTGACCGGGCCGGGCACCAGCCGGTCGGACCAGGTGAGGGCGTCGCGCCCGGCGAGCTGCACCTCACCGCCCTGACCGGTGACCGAGGCGAACGCCGGGCCGCTGACCAGCACGGCCACCCCGGAGGCCACCGGACCGGCGACGGCGCACGCCACGGGTTCGCCCATCACGACCGCGAGCACCTGGGCGACGCGGCGGGCCAGGGCCCGGCCGTCGCCGCCGGAGGCCGCCGTCTCCCTGAGCGCGCCCAGAAGGTCCTCGACGACGGGCTCAGCCGCGTCACACACCAGCAGCAGGCCCCCCACATGGGCGACCAGCCCGTTGCCTGGAAGTGGACGCACCACTCCGAAGCCCTCGTCGGTCACAGAACTCTCCCTCCCGGAAACGCCACCCGATGAACGGAACCCGCATCGGCCCGTCCGTCACCAGCCGCACCCAGCCCGGACGGTTGTGCGCGTCCGGAACACGGCAGGTGGGACCGGGTCAATCAAATCAACCGCATCGGACCGTAGCAAAAAGTACAGCAGAAGACCTTCAGGAACGAGGGCCGGCGAACCCGGACGGCGCCTCTCCCCCGGGAACCGCGGGACGGGCCCGTACCGTACCGTCTAGACCCCGCTGAACACACGGTTCACGTCGGAGGTCGCCAGCACCCCGAAGATCTCACCGCCGCGCTCGACCAGGAGGTACTCCCCGGCGGGGCTCTCACGCATGGCGTCGATCAGGGCCTCTCCCGTCAGGTCCGCGGCCAGCACCAGCGACGGTTCGAGGTTGCGCGCCAGCGAGCCCGCGCTCACCCAGGGGCGGCGGTTCTCCGGGGTCGCCTCGACCGCGACCTCGTTGACGATCCCGGTCGGGCGGCCGTCGTGGTCGACGACGACCATCGCCCCCGCCTGCGCCTCGGTGGCCCGGCGCAGCGCCTCGGCCAGCGGCACGTCCGCGGTCACCGGGATGGCGCGCCTGGCCAGGGCCCGGGCGTTGACCTGCGGGATGCGGGCGCGCACCCGGGCGCTGCGCAGCGACTGGGTGGCGCCGAGCCAGATGAAGGAGGCCAGCAGGATCGACCAGATGAGCATGCTGGTGTTCGGCGCCTGCCCGCTGATCAGCGCGAGGCCGACCGGCACCGCGACCAGGAGCACGGCCAGCGCCCGGCCGACCCAGGCGGCGGTCGCGGTACCCGAGCCTGAGCTCTTGGTGAGCTTCCACACCCCGGCGCGGAGCATGCGGCCGCCGTCCAGGGGCAGGCCGGGCAGGAGGTTGAACACCCCGACGATCAGGTTCGCCAGCCACAGCTGGAAGACCAGGACGCCCGCGACCGTGCCGGGGTCGATGACCCGGTAGGCCAGGAACCCGATGACCGCCAGGCCCAGGGACAGCAGCGGCCCGGCGAAGGCCACCATGAACTCCCTGCCGGGGGTCTCCGGCTCACGCTCGATCTCCGAGACGCCGCCGAGCAGGTAGAGGGTGATGCGGCGGACCGGCAGGCCGTACATCCTGGCGACCACGCAGTGGGCCAGCTCGTGCAGGAGCACCGAGACGTACAGCAGCACCGCGAAGACGAAGGAGACGACGTAGGTCATCGGGACGTCCAGCTCGGGCAGCTGGGCGCTCACCGACCCCTGGAAGGTGAAGGTGATGAACGCCGCGACGATGAACCAGGTCGGCGAGACGTAGACGGGGATGCCGAAGGGCCGTCCCATCCGCAGTCCTGGCTTGTCCTGGCGCGGGCTGTCGCTGCTCACCGCTGGCTCACCGTTCCTCGCTCACATCGTCTTCAGGCCTCGATGCTACGCGCCATCGGGCCACCCGCAGCCGCCCGCGGCCAACCTGGTCCTCCCGAGACCCCTCCGAGATCTCCCCGAGACCTCCCACCCGTGAGGCCCCCGGAAGGACCTGTGAGGTCCGCGTGGGGTTCCGCGAGCCGTCCCGAACTGTCGCCACCGTGACCTACAGTGCGGACATGCCACCGACCGAGCCCACGATCATCGGAGCGTTGTCGCCGTCCCGGGCGGGCGACTTCATGACATGTCCGTTGCTCTACCGTTTCCGGGTGATCGACCGGCTGCCCGAGCCGCCGTCACCCGCCGCGGTGCGCGGCACGATGGTCCACTCGGTGCTCGAACGCCTCTACGACCTGCCGGCCGCAGAACGCACCCGGGCCGCGGCGCTCGACCTGCTCGAACCGCAGTGGCGCAGGCTGCTGGCCGCCGAGCCGTCCTACGAGGACATGTTCACCGACGAGGCGGAGCTGGCCGCGTGGCTCTCCCAGGCGGCCGTCATGGTCGAGCGCTACTTCACCCTTGAGGACCCGACCCTCCTCGAACCCGCCGAGAGGGAGCTCTACATCGAGGCGACGCTGGACAACGGCCTGGTGCTACGGGGTTACATCGACAGGCTCGACGTCGCGCCGACCGGGGAGGTCCGGGTCGTCGACTACAAGACCGGCAGCGCGCCCGGCCCCGCCTTCGAGGCCAAGGCGCTGTTCCAGATGAGGTTCTACGCGCTGGCGCTGTGGCGGCTGCACGGCTCGGTGCCGCGCGTGCTGCAGCTGATGTACCTCGGCGGCCAGGGAGAGGTCCTGCGCTACGCCCCCGACGAGGCCGACCTGCTGGCGACGGAGCGCAAGGTGCGGGCGTTGTGGACGGCCATCGAGCGGGCCATGGAGACCGGCGAGTGGCCGCCGCGACCGAGCCGCCTGTGCGACTGGTGCAACTACCAGGAGCTGTGCCCGCAGTTCGGCGGCACTCCCCCGCCGCTGCCCGAGCGGCAGCCCGGCGACACCGTGCGCAGCACGAGAAGACGTCCTGCCAGGGCCGCGACCGACGAACTCTGAGCACCTCCGCAGCACCTCGGCAGCACCTCCGAGGCGTTCCGCGTCATCCGTGGGTATGAGTGCGATATCCACCCGCAGCAGGGCGGCGGCGGAGACTGGGCGCCTAAATTGATTGTGTGCGCAACCCCTCCGGCGTCCTGCGGGCCTGGCTCAACGACCGTCCACTGGTCCCCGACACGGCTCTCGCGGTGGCGCTCGCGGGGGTCGCCGTGCTCCTCCTGCGCGCCGTCCCGCCCCGCGAGGGGACGCAGGAGGGCCTCGTCGCCGCGCTGGCCGTGGCCTGGTGCCTGTCCCTGGTGCTGCGCCGCCGCGCGCCCTTCTCCATGCTGCTGACGACCTGCCTGGCGGGGATCGCCCTGGCGACGCTGGGCGTCGACGGGCTGCCGCTGTGGCCCGCGGTGCTGCTGCTGGTCTACACGGTCGCCGCCCACCGCGGCCTGGCGCTGAGCCTGTGCGCGCTGGTGTGGAGCCTGGTGTGCCACTTCGTCACGACGGTTCCCGGCGGCACGCTCGGCGACTGGGGCGTCCACCTGCCGGTCACGGTCCTCACCGTCACCATGTGGCTCACCGGCCGGAGCGTACGGCTGCGCAGGGCGTACCTGGAGGAGCTGCGCGACCGGGCCCGGCGCACCGAACGGGCCAGGGAGGCCGACACCAGGGCGGCCAGGGCGGAGGAACGCTCCCGCATCGCCAGGGAGCTGCACGACGTGGTCGCCCACCACGTCAGCGTGATGACCGTCCAGGCCTCCGCGGCGCGCCGGGTGCTGGCGACCAACCCGGAGGGGGCGCGGGAGGCCCTGTCCGCGATCGAGGAGATGGGCCGCACCGCGATGGCGGAGATGCGCAACATCGTGGGTGTGCTCAGGACCGACGCCTCCCCCGCCGAACGCAACCCGCAGCCCGGGGTCGCCGAGATCCCCGCGCTGGTCGACCAGATGCGGGAGGCGGGCCTGCGCGCGCAGCTGTGGGTCGAGGGCACCCCGGGGACGCTGCCGCCCGGGGTCGACCTGGCCGCCTACCGGCTGGTCCAGGAGGCGCTGACCAACAGCCTGCGGCACGCGGGTCCCACGGCCCGCGCCTGGGTGACGGTACGGCACGAGCACGGCCAGCTGGCCGTCGAGGTCGAGGACGACGGCCGGGGCCTCGACGGCGACGCCGTCCCCGGGGAGGGCAGCGGCCACGGCCTCGTCGGCATCCGTGAGCGTGTGGCCCTCTATGGTGGAGTCCTGAGGATCGGCCCGCGCCCAGAGGGCGGGTTCGAGGTCAATGCCCGGTTCCCCCTCAAGGACGTGTGATGACGATCAGAGTGCTGCTGGTGGACGACCAGCCACTGCTGCGCACCGGCTTCCGTCTCATCCTGGAGGCCGAGCCCGACGTCACCGTGGTCGGCGAGGCCGGGGACGGCAAGGCCGCCCAGGACCAGTCGCGGGCTCTGCTGCCCGACGTGGTGCTGATGGACATCAGGATGCCCGGGGTCGACGGCATCGAGGCGACCAGGAGGATCGTCCGGGAGGCGACCGGTGGGGCGCACGTTCCCAGGGTGCTGGTGCTGACGACCTTCGACCTCGACGAGTACATCGTGGAGGCGCTGCGCGCCGGGGCCAGCGGCTTCCTGCTCAAGGACGTCCCGCCCGACGAGCTGGTGCAGGCCATCCGGGTGGTCGCCGCGGGAGACGCCATCGTCGCGCCGAGCGTCACGCGCAGGCTGCTCGACCGTTTCGGAGCGCGGCTGCCCTCGGCCTACCAGCAGTCGACTCCGGCCCGTCTGGACCGGCTGACCGAGCGGGAGCTCGAAGTGCTGAAGCTCATCGCCAGAGGCATGTCGAACGCGGAGATCGCCGCCGAGCTGGTGGTCAGCGAGACCACGGTCAAGACCCACGTCGGCAACGTGCTCACCAAACTCGGCCTGCGCGACCGCGTCCAGGCCGTCGTCCTGGCCTACGAGACCGGCCTGATCACTCCGGGCGCCATTCCCTAGCCCCGAGTGCCCGCAGGACGCCGGCCAGCACAGGGCGGGTGTCCGCGCGCCGCCAGGCCAGGGCGGTGGCGCACCTGGGACCGCCGGTGAGGGGGACGAAGACCACTCCGGCACGGGCGTAGTGCTCGTCGGTCCCCTCAGAGAGCAGGGCGACGCCCCGTCCCGCCGCGACCAGCTCCAGGGTCTCCTCGATCGCGTCCGAGCCGACCTCCCCCGCCACGTCCGTCACCCCGACCGCCTCAGGACGGCGAAAGGCCCGCCAGACCTCGTCCCGGCTGCGCGGCACCACCCAGACGCGGCCCGCCAGCTCGGCCGGCCCCGCGGTGGCGAGCCCGGCGAGAGGGTCTCCGACGGGTACGGCCACGGCACGCCGGTCGGTGCCCAGGAGCAGGGTCTCCAGGGCGTCACCCGCCTCCAGCGGCGGCCACACCACGGCCAGGTCGCTGGCCCCGGTCAGCAGGCCACAGGACGGGTCGTCGAAGTCGAACCGGCGCAGCCGTACCTCTCCGCCGCGGGCGCGGCGCACGACGGCGAGCAGCCGGGAGGTCAGCGGGCCCGCCGCCTCACCCATGAAGCCGACCGTCAGCTCCGGGGTCTCCCCCGCCAGCAGCGCCTCGAAGTCGTCGGCGGCGCTCACCACGGCCACCGCGTGGGCCAGCAGCCGGTGGCCCAGCTCGGTCGGCCGTACGCCGTCGCGGTCACGGACCAGCAGCGGCCGTCCCACGGCGGTCTCCAGGCGTCTGACGGCGGCGCTCACCGTGGGCTGGCTGACGCCGAGCCGGGTGGCCGCCCCGCCGAACGAGCCCTCCCTGACGACGGCCACGAAGGCCCGTACCGCGGGCAGCGTAACCTCCATCCCGCAACGATAGCCTCCGGCTATGGGCATAGCCGGAGGCTGTTGAACAGGACGGGGGTCCTTCGCCGAGGATCGGCACATGAGACGACGAACGGGCACGCCCCCTCCCGGACGACGGGGCGGCCTCCGGGAGGACCTCGGGCTCGCGCTGGGCGCGGCGGGCGGGGCCGCCGTCTACTCGGCGGTGTTCGGCGCGGCGGCGGTCGAGCGAGGCTGGTCCGTCTGGGAGGCGGTGCTGGCCAGCGTGGCGGTGCACGCGGGCGGGAGCCAGATCGTCGGGCTGGCCGCGCTGGACGACGTGGGAACGCGGGCTCCGGCGGTCCCGGGAACCACGGCGGCCATCTCAGCGGCCGTTTCAGTGGGCGCCGCGGTGGCCACGGCGTCGCTGGTCAACCTGCGGCTGACCGCCTTCGGCCTGGCGCTCGGCGACGTCTTCCCGACCCGGTGGGGGCGCGCGCTCGCCGCGCACCTGGTCTCCGACGAGTCGGTGGCCGCGGCGGTGACGCGTGAGTCCCCCCGCGCGCGCAGGCGGACCTTCCTCGTCGTCGGGTCGGTGCTCTTCACGGGCTGGGTGGCCGGGACCGTCGTGGGCGCGACGCTGGGGGCCGCGCTGCCCGACGGGGCCCGGCAGGCCGTCGACGGCGCCGCGGTCGCGGCCTTCGCGGCGCTGCTGGCCCCGTTGCTGCGCACCCGTGCCGATCTGGCCGTCGCGGCGGGCGCCGCGGCGACGGCGCTGGTGTCCTCGTGGTGGCTGCCCGCGGGCCTGCCGGTCGCGCTCGCGGCGCTGGCCGTACTGCCGGGGGCGGTGAGACGGGCGTGAGCGTCGTGCTGTTCGTGACGGGGCTGGCGGTGACGACCTACCTGCTGCGGCTGGCCGGTGTGAGCGCGGCGGCCTCGGGACGCGTGGGCGGCCCGGGATTCGGCGCGGCGGCCGCGGCGCTGCCGGTGGCCCTGCTGGCCGCCGTGGTGACCGTCCAGGCGGCGCCCGGCGGCGCTCCCTCGGTCCGGTTGGCCGTCGCCGCCACGGTGGCCGGGCTGTGCGCCCGCCGTACCGGGTTCCTGCCCGCCGTGCTGCTGGGCACCCTCGCCGGGGCCCTGCTCCCCTGAACGCCGGCCGCCCCGTACGGCGGGGCCGTACGGGGCGGGAGGTCCGGATGCCTCGGCGCCCCGGCGCGTCGGCGCCTCAGGCGGAGACCGTCTCGGCCGGGGTCGCCCGGCCTGTCTCCGGGGCGTTCTCCGGGAAGTGGCAGGCCACCTGGTGCCGGGGGGCCAGCTCGACCAGCGGCGGCTCGACCGTCTTGCACACCTCCTGCGCCTTCCAGCAGCGGGTGTGGAAGCGGCAGGCGGGCGGCGGGTTGAGCGGGCTGGGCACGTCGCCCTGGAGCCGGATGCGCTCGCGGTCGTTACGCCTGGCCGGGTCGGGGATCGGCACCGCCGACATCAGGGCGTTGGTGTACGGGTGCATCGGCGTGTCGTACAGGGACTTGCGGTCGGCCAGCTCGACGATCTTGCCGAGGTACATGACCGCGACCCGGTCGCTGATGTGCCGGATGACCGACAGGTCGTGCGCGACGATGACGTAGGTCAGGTCCAGCTCGTCCTGCAGGTCCTCCAGGAGGTTGACCACCTGGGCCTGGATCGACACGTCCAGCGCGGAGACCGGCTCGTCGGCGATGATGAGCTTGGGCTTGAGCGCGAGTGTGCGGGCGATGCCGATGCGCTGGCGCTGGCCGCCGGAGAACTCGTGCGGATAGCGGTTGTAGTGCTCCGGGTTGAGGCCGACCAGTTCGAGGATGTCCTGGACCGCCTTCTTCGTACCCTGCTCGGTCTCGATCCCCTGGATGCGGAAGGGGGCGCCCACGATGGCGCCGACCGTGTGCCTGGGGTTGAGCGAGGAGTAGGGGTCCTGGAAGATCATCTGCATGTCCCGGCGGAGCGGGCGGATCCGCGACGCCGACATGTGGGTGATGTCGTGACCCTCGAAGTGGATCTTCCCACCGGTCGGTTCGAGCAGCCGGGTGATCAGCCTGCCGGTGGTGCTCTTGCCACAGCCGGACTCACCGACCAGGCCGAGCGTCTCCCCCTTGCGGACGTCGAAGGAGACCCCGTCGACGGCCTTGACCGCGCCGACCTGGCGGCGCAGCAGCCCCTTGGTCACCGGGAAGTGCTTCTGGAGCCCCTGGACGGACAGCAGGACCTCGGCCTCGTTCTTGTGGTCCTCGTGCGAGGTCACGCGCCCTCTCCCGTCACTCGCGGGCATACGGTGTGCCCACCGGCTCGCTGGCTACGCTCGCTCACGTGCTCTCCATCATCGGCTTGATCTCGTTGTCCCAGATGGACCGCCGCTCCGCGCGGGGCATGTGGCAGCGGACCAGGTGACCGCCCTCGGTCTCCAGCAGTTCGGGCACCTGTGTGGTGGACTTGCCCTCGGTACGGCCCGCGTAGGCGCACCGGGGGTTGAAGGCACAACCGCTCGGGACGTTGATCAGGGAGGGCGGCGTGCCCTTGATCGGGAGCAGGCGCTCGGTCCGGTCACGGTCCAGGCGGGGCATCGACCCCAGCAGGCCCCAGGTGTAGGGGTGCTCCGGCCGGTAGAAGATGTCCTCCGCGGAGCCGTACTCGACGCACTTGCCGCCGTACATCACCAGGATGTCGTCCGACAGCTCGGCCACCACGCCGAGGTCGTGGGTGATGATGATCAGCGCGGAGTTGAACTCGCGCTGCAGGTCGGTCATGAGGTCCAGGATCTGCGCCTGGACGGTCACGTCGAGGGCCGTGGTCGGCTCGTCGGCGATCAGCAGCTCGGGGTCGCAGGAGAGCGCCATGGCGATCATCGCGCGCTGGCGCATGCCACCGGAGAACTGGTGGGGAAAGTCGTCGACCCTCCTGTCGGGCTGCGGGATGCCCACCCGGCCGAGCATGTCGATCGCGTGCTTGCGCGCGACGGCCTTGCTGACCTTGTTGTGGATCCGGTAGGCCTCGACGATCTGGGCGCCGACGGAGTAGAAGGGATGCATCGACGACAGCGGATCCTGGAAGATCATCGCCATCTTCTTGCCGCGCAGCGTCCGCACGTGGTCGGCGCTGGCGCTGACGAGCTCCTCGCCGTCGAGCCAGATCTCACCGGAGATCTTCGCGCTGCCGCCCTTGTGCAGGCCGAGGATGCCCAGGCTCGTCACGCTCTTGCCTGAGCCGGACTCGCCCACGATGCCCAGGGTCTTGCCCCGGTCGAGCTTGTACGACAGGCCGTCGACGGACTTGACCAGGCCGTCCTCGGTCGGGAAGTGAATGCGCAGGTCGCGCAGTTCGAGGAAGGACTCGGGTGGCTGAGTCGTCATGAGAGCCTCACCCTCGGGTCGACCACCGCGTACAGGATGTCCACGATGAGGTTGGCCAGGACGATGAAGAACGCCGCGAACAGGGTCACCCCCAGCACGACCGGCAGGTCGTTGCCGCGGATCGCGTCGATCACCAGCTTGCCGACTCCCTGGATGGAGAAGGTGCTCTCGGTGAGCACCGCACCGCCCAGCAGCAGCCCGAGGTCGAGACCGAAGATGGTGAGGATGGGGGTCAGCGTGGCGCGCAGGGCGTGCTTGGTGACGACCGTGCGCTCCCTGAGCCCCTTGGCGCGGGCGGTGCGGATGTAGTCCTCACCCATCGTCTCCAGCATGCCCGCCCTGGTGAGCCGTGCGTACAGGGCGGCGTAGAGGAAGGCCAGGGTGATCCAGGGCAGCACGAGCGCCTGGAACCACATGACCGGGTCCTGGGTGATCGGGGTGTAGCTGCCGCCGCCGGGGAAGATCCCGAGCGTGTAGGCGAACACCGACAGGGAGACCAGGCCGGTGAAGTAGATCGGCAACGACACTCCGGCCAGGGCGATCGTCATGGCCGCTCTGTCCAGTGCGGTGCCGCGTTTCAGCGCGGAGATGACACCGATGCTGACACCGGTGACGAGCCACAGGACGGCGGCGCCGAGGGCCAGCGAGAGCGTCGCGGGCAACCGGTCGAGCAGCGTCGGCCAGACCGGCTGGTTGTTGTTGAACGAGAAGCCGAAGCAGGGCGCGGGGCACTCGGCCTTCTTGGGGCCGAGGGAGTAATCCTCACCGGCGACGATGCCCTTGACGAAACGCCCGTACTGCACGAGCAGCGGGTCGTCCAGGTGCAGCCGCTTGACGGCTCCCTGGATCGCCTCGGGTGTGGCGTCCCTTCCCACGTAACGCGACGCCATGCCCTCAGGGGTCTGTCCCAGGGCGCGCGGGATGAGGAAGAAGATCGCGAAAGTGGCCATGCTGACGACGGCGAGCATCAGCACGGCGGCGATCACGCGGCGGACGATGAAAGCGACCACGATCGTTCGGCCGGGATGCCCGGGAGGGTCACTCCCGGGCATCGTCAGGCCTTCACCTGCCTTTGGCTAGCTAGAGAAGGACTACTGCTTGACACCCAGCCACGTGTAGTCGTACATGCCCCAGGCGGGGTGCACGTACGCGTTGGTGAGGCTGGCGGGACGGAAGATCAGCGTCTTCTCGTAGACGAAGGACATGAACGCGGCCGACTCCATGACCTTCTGGTCGACCTGGGCCCAGATCTCGTTGCGGGCGGCGGCGTCGGAGGTCTGGACGCCCTTGTCGAGCAGCTCGTTGATCGACTTGTCGTCGAGCTCCATCATGTTGTAGTTGCCGGAGGGCTTGATGGCCCGGCCGTCGACGATCTGCGACAGGAAGCCGAAGCCGGACGGCCAGTCGGAGCCCCAGCCGGCGATCATGATGCCCAGGTTGTTCTTGTGCACGAAGTCCGGCTTGCCGGCGTACTGCGCGCTCCAGTCACCCGAGGGGTACTTCTTGATCGTGAGCTTGATGCCGACCCGGTCGAGGGAGGCCTGCATCGCCTCGGCGACCTGGACCTCCTTGGTCCGGTCACCGCGGACCGCGATGTTGGTCGAGAAGCCGTCCGGGTGACCGCAGGCCGCCAGGGCCTCCTTGGCCTTGGCCAGGTCGCCCTTGTGGTCGGCGCCGTTCGGGTAGAGGTCGAACGGCTTGTAGCCGACCGTGGTCGGGGTCATCGCGGTGGTGCCGATGTCACCGCCGAGCGGGCCACCCCACGGCGCCTGGGTGGCGACCTTGTCGGTGGCGTACTGCACGGCCTTGCGGCACTCGACGTTGTCGAACGGCGCGACCTTGGTGGACATCATCGCGTAGCGGTTGAAGGGCGTGAACGGGTTGTCCGTCGAGTCCTTCAGCTGCGGGTTGCTGACGACCTTCGCGCGGCCGGCGGGCTGCAGACCGGTGCCGCCCAGGTCGACCTGGATCTGCCCGGCGATCAGGCGGTTGTCGATGTCCTCGGCGTTCTGCTTGTACTGCACCTCGATGCGGTCAGGCAGCTGCTTGCGGGTGGTGTCGGTCGCCTGGTCCCAGTTCTCGTTCCTGACGAGGTTGAGCTGCTTGCCGACCTCGTAGCTCTCGAACTTGTAGGGACCGGTGGAGGCGACGGCCTTCTCGTAGTCGACACCGGTGTCCTTGGCCTGCGGCACCGGGGCGGACTGCGGGTTGGCGACCAGGAAGTCGAACTCGGAGAAGGGCGCCTTGAGCTTGAAGACGACCGTGTAGTCGTCGGGGGTCTCGATGCCCTTGAAGTCGTCGAGGTTCTTGTCCTTGTAGGGACCCTTGTAGTCGCCGGCGTCGAGGTACTGCGCGAAGTACTTCGGACCGTCGGTGAGCTCCGCGGTGAAGTTGCTGCGGGCGATGGCGTACTTGACGTCCGCGGCCTTGACCTCGGTGCCGTCGTCGTACTTGATGCCCTTCTTCAGCTTGTAGGTCCACGTCTTGCCGTCGGCGCTGACCTCGCCGGGGGCCTCGGCCAGGTCGGGGACCAGCTTCAGGCCCTCGGGACCGGGCTTGGCCGCGTAGGTCATCAGGGGGCGGGCGTAGAGCCGGGTGAAGTTCCAGTTCCAGGCGTAGTAGGTGTTGCCCGGGTCGGCGGAGTCCGGCTCGTCGGTCAGCGCGAACTTGAGCGTGCCGCCCTTGGCGTCCGACGGGTTGACGACCTTGGTGTAGCCGTCGTTGTGCTTGGCGGCCGAGGCGTTACCGGTGCCCGTCGAGCCGTTGTTCGCGGGGGACGTGTTGCCACCGCCACCGGCTGTGCCGCCACAGGCGGCGAGCCCCATCGTCAGCACGGTGCCCAGCGCCGCGAGCGCCAGGACGTTGGTCTTCCTCATCGTGGTGGTACACCCCTTGTCATGAGTGACAGTGATATGGAGAAACGGTCGTGTTCCGCTATCGGGCGCGCGGGTCGAGGGCGTCCCTGAGCCCGTCGCCCAGCAGGTTGAAGGCCATGACGGTGATGAAGATCGCGAGGCCCGGAACGATCATGAAGTGCGGGGCGATCTGGTAGTAGTCCACCGCCCGGGTGAGCATGCCGCCCCACGAGGCCTGCGGTTCGTTCACGCCCACTCCGAGGAAGGACAGCGCGGCCTCGAAGAGGATGTTCGTGGGGATGAGCAGCGTCGCGTACACCAGGATCGGCGCCACGAGGTTCGGCAGCATCTCGCGGAAGATGATGTAGCCGTTGCCCGCGCCGAGCGAACGCGCGGCGTCCACGAACTCCCGCTCACGCAGCGACAGCGTCTGACCACGCACGATACGCGCGATGTACGGCCAGCTGAAGAAACCGATGATGAACACGATCACGGCGATCCGCAGGCCGTTGCCGGTCAGGCCGAGCGCCGAGTCGGGCAGCGCGCCCACGATGGCGATGGCGAACAGCAGCAGCGGGAAGGCCAGGAAGATGTCCATCAGGCGGCTGATCAGCGTGTCGACCCAGCCCCCGAAGAAGCCGGCCAGCACACCCATCAGCGAGCCGATCACCACCGACATCAGGGTGGCGAGGAAGGCGACCAGCAGCGAGATCTGGGCACCCGACAGGACCCTGGCGAACAGGTCGCGCCCGTTGACCGGTTCGAGGCCGAACGGATGCTCCAGGCTGATGCCGCCCCAGGCGCCGCTGGGGGCGCTGGTGAGCGGGTCGATCAGGTCGTTGTTCGGAATGTTCGGGTTGTCACCGAACAGCGCGATCAGGCCCCCGAAGGGACGTTCGGCGAAGATGGCGACCAAGGTCAGGAAGGCCACGATGAAGGCGCCGATGATCGCCGCCTTGTCGCGCTTGAGGCGAATCCACGCGATCCGCCCGAGCGAACGGCCTTCGATGGCCTTTCCGCCCGCCCCTTCGAGAACGGCCTCGGGCTGGGCCTCCATGGCCTGCCCGGAGACATCGAGCGGTGCGGTCATACCAGTGGCCCCCTGGGTCCCAGACGACATTGTCCTATTACGCGTGCCCGGGTCGGGTAGCGCGCCTGAAGTCTATGGGCCGTTTGACGGTCCCGTGACGCAGAATCTATGGGCTGATCTGCGCTGACTAGTCCCCTGGCACACCATGTGGCTCAACTGTGATTCATGCGAAATTCATTTGTTTTGATCTTGAAGCGAATGTCCAGAAGCCGTTCGGCTTGTGTCTCAGATTTGTGACATTGCACCCAAGGGGTGACGCTGGGTCATCCGATCCCGCGGCGCTTGAGAATGGCCTCGATATCCGAGAAGTCGTCGTCGGCGGCGGGCGAGGCCCCCCGGGCGCCGGGCTTGGCACCGGTCTGGGCGCCCGGCTTCGCTCCGGCCTGGGGCTGGCGCCGCGGCAGGGGCTGGGTGGCCGGGGACCCGGCGGTGACCCCCGGCGCGGCGGGGGCGGCGGAGGCCGCGGGAGCCGCGGCCGCCTTGGGGGCGGCACGGCGGCGCAGCACGCCGGACACCAGGAACAGCAGCGCGGAAAGCCCCGTGACGGCGACCCCGGACCACACGATGGGGTTGAAGACCAGGCCGGTGAGGAAGCCGGCGATGGCCGTACCCGCCTGCCAGAGCGCGGGCAGCGCACCGGTGAGGTAGGCCGCCATGGGCAGCAGCGACCAGGCCGCCCCTCTCAGTCCCGCGGCCGCGCCTCTGCGGCGCAGCGCCAGGAAGCTCAGCACCAGCCCCACCCCGGTGACCCCGGCGCACAGCGGCAACCACGCGATCTGACCGTACGACAACATGCGGACCGCCCCTCAAAGTCGGCTTACCCGATCCATCCTGGCATGTCGTGCGAGGACCGTTCCTCCTCCCAGCGGAGGGAACGTCCCCTAGGGGGCCGCCGGGGCTCTCTCAGGGAAGAGTCCGGGTGGGTCACAGGCTCGCGGCGGACAGCTCCCGCAGCGTCTCGACGCCGACCTCGCGCAGCGAGCCGACGACCAGGCGCCCGGGGGCCTGCGGGACGGGCAGCACGCTGGGCACGGCCACGACCCGGCAGCCCGCCGCGGTGGCGGAGGTCACACCGTTCGGGGAGTCCTCAAGCACGACGCAGCGGGCCGGGCCGACCCCGAGCAGGCTCGCGGCCAGCAGGTAGGGCTCGGGGTCCGGCTTGGTCCTCGTCACGTCGTCCCCGGTGACGACCCGGTCGAAGTTGTGCCTGCCGATGCCGTCGAGACAGGCCTCGGCGATGGGCCTGAGCGAGGAGGTGACCAGCGCGGTCGGCAGCCCCGCCCGCCGTACGGCCGCCAGCAGCTCGGCGGCGCCCGGCATCATCTCGACCCCCTCGGCGAGCCTGGAGGTCATGCCCTCCAGCATCCAGGCCGCCACGTCCGCGGGGTCCGCGCCGGAGCCGGAGGCCTTCAGCATGTAGGCGACGGTCGAGGGCATCGAACCGCCGACCAGGTTCTCCTGGTCGGTCGGCCTCCAGTCGCCGCCGAGCCGTTCCATCACCTCGCTCTCGACCTGGAACCAGATCTTCTCGCTGTCGACGAGCAGACCGTCCATGTCGAAGAGAACCGCGTCCATACCCTGAAAACCCCTTACACGTCAGACGTTGAAATACTTGGCCTCAGGGTGGTGGACGACCAGCGCGGACGTCGACTGCTCCGGATGGAGCTGGAACTCCTCCGACAGGCTCACCCCGATCCTGGCCGGGTCGATCAGCTGGGTCAGCTGGACCTGGTCCTCCAGGTTGGGACAGGCTGGGTAGCCGAAGGAGTAACGGCACCCGGTGATGTTGACCTTCAGCATGTCCTCAAGCGACTCGTCACCACCGATGCCGAGCTCCGCGCGGACCCGGGCGTGCCAGTACTCGGCCAGCGCCTCGGTGAGCTGCACCGACAGGCCGTGCAGCTCCAGGTAGTCGCGGTAGGCGTCCTTGGCGAACAGCTCGGCCGTCGCCTCGGAGATCCGGCCGCCCATGGTGACGATCTGGAAGGCGACCACATCCGTCTCGCCGGACTCCCTGGACCTGAAGAAGTCCGACAGGCACAGGTGCCGGTCACGGCGCTGGCGCGGGAAGGTGAACCTGGTGCGCTCCCCGCCCGCCTCGTCCAGGACGATCAGCGCGTCCCCCTCGCTGACGCAGGGGAAGTAGCCGTAGGCGACGGCCGCCTCAAGCAGGCCCTCGGTCTGCATCCGCTCCAGCCACATGCGCAGGCGGGGCCTGCCCTCTGTCTCGACCAGTTCCTCGTAGGAGGGGCCCTCCCCGCCCCGCGCGGCCTTCAGGCCCCACTGGCCCATGAAGGTCGCGCGCTCGTCGAGGAAGGCGGCGTAGTCGGCGAGCGGGATGCCCTTGACGACGCGCTCACCGTGGAAGGGCGCCCTCGGCACGGGGTTGTCCGCGGCCACGTCCGAGCGGGCGGGCAGCTCCTCCTCCGGCGTCCTGACCAGTCTCGCCCCGGTCCTGACCCGCCGTTCGCGCAGCTCGGGCAGCCTGGCGCCCTCCTCACCGCGCTTGACCGCCATGAAGGCGTCCATCAGACGCAGCCCCTCGAAGGCGTCACGGGCGTAGCGGACCTCGCCCTGGAAGAGCTCGGCGAGATCCTGCTCGACGTAGGCGCGGGTGAGCGCGGCGCCGCCGAGCAGCACGGGATAGCGCTCGGCGATGCCCCTGGAGTTCATCTCCTCCAGGTTCTCCTTCATGACGACCGTGGACTTGACCAGCAGGCCGGACATGCCGATCACGTCGGCGCCCTTGTCCTCGGCCGCCTCAAGAATCACCGAGACCGGCTGTTTGATGCCGAGGTTGACGACCTCGTAGCCGTTGTTGGACAGGATGATGTCGACCAGGTTCTTGCCGATGTCGTGCACGTCGCCCTTGACGGTGGCCAGCACGATGCGGCCCTTGCTCTCGCCCTCGACCCGCTCCATGTGGGGTTCGAGGTAGGCGACGGAGCTCTTCATCACCTCGGCCGACTGGAGCACGAACGGCAGTTGCATCTGGCCGGAGCCGAACAGCTCGCCGACGGTCTTCATGCCGTCGAGCAGCACGTCGTTGACGATCTCCAGGGCCGGGCGCAGGGCCAGGGCCTCGTCGAGGTCGGTTTCGAGCCCCTTGCGCTCACCGTCGACGATACGGCGCCTGAGCCGCTCCCACAGCGGCAGGGCGAGCAGCTCGGCGGCCCTGTCGGCCTTGACCGAGGCGGCGTCCACCCCCTCGAACAGCTCCATGAACCGCTGCAGCGGGTCGTAGCCCTCCCTGCGCCTGTCGTAGACCATGTCCAGGGCGACCTGGCGCTGCTCGTCGGGGATGCGTGACATCGGCAGGATCTTGGAGGCGTGCGCGATGGCCGCGTCGAGGCCCGCGTTGACGCACTCGTTGAGGAAGACGCTGTTGAGGACCACCCGCGCGGCCGGGTTGAGGCCGAAGGAGATGTTGGACAGGCCGAGCACGGTCTGCACGCCGGGGTACAGCCGCTTGAGCTCCCTGATCGCCTCGATGGTCTCGACGCCGTCGCGCCTGGTCTCCTCCTGGCCGGTCGCGATGGGGAAGGTGAGGGTGTCGACGACGATGTCCTCGATTCGCATCCCCCAGTCCCGGCGCAGGTCGTCGATGATCCTGGAGGCGATCCTGACCTTGTCGGCCGCGGTGCGGGCCTGGCCCTGCTCGTCGATGGTCATGACGGTCACCGCGGCGCCGTGCTCGCGGACCAGCCGCATGATCCTGTGGAAGCGCGAGTCCGGGCCGTCGCCGTCCTCGTAGTTGACCGAGTTGACGATCACGCGCCCGCCGAGCATCTCCAGTCCCGCCTCGATCACGGCGGGCTCCGTCGAGTCGAGCACGATCGGCAGCGTCGAGGCCGTGGCCAGCCGGAAGGCCAGCTCCCGCATGTCGCCGGCGCCGTCACGGCCGACGTAGTCGACGCACAGGTCCAGCATGTGGGCGCCGTCTCGGGCCTGCGCCCTGGCGATCTCGACGCACTCCTCCCAGTCGCCCGCGAGCATCGCCTCGCGGAAGGCCTTTGAGCCGTTGGCGTTGGTGCGCTCACCGATGGCCAGGTAGGAGGTCTCCTGGCGGAAGGGGACGCTCTGGTAGAGCGAGGAGGCGCCCGGCTCGGGACGGGGACGGCGGGCGGGCACCTCGTGGCCGCGCACCCGCTCGACCACCTGGCGCAGATGCTCGGGCGTGGTGCCGCAGCAGCCGCCGACCAGGGACAGGCCGTAGTCGCGGACGAAGGTCTCGTGGGCGGAGGCCAGTTCCTCCGGCGAGAGCGGATAGTAGGCGCCGTCCGAGGTCAGCACGGGCAGGCCCGCGTTCGGCATGCAGGACAGGCGCACCCGCGCGTGGTTGGCCAGATGGCGCAGGTGCTCGCTCATCTCGGCCGGGCCGGTGGCGCAGTTGAGCCCGATGACGTCGACGCCGAGGGGCTCGACGGCGGTGAGCGCGGCTCCGATCTCGGAGCCGAGCAGCATCGCGCCGTTGGTCTCGATCGTCACCTGGGCGATGATCGGCACGTCCCTGCCCCCGTCGGCCACGGCCCGCTTCGCCCCGACGACGGCCGCCTTGACCTGGAGCAGGTCCTGGCAGGTCTCGACGATGAGGGCGTCGGCCCCTCCGGAGATCAGACCGGCCGCGTTGTCGTAGTAGGCGTCGCGCAGCACGCCGTACGGCCGATGCCCCAGGGTGGGCAGCTTGGTGCCGGGCCCGATGGATCCGAGCACGTATCGGGGACGGCCGGGCGCCGACCAGTGGTCCGCGGCCTGCCTGGCGACCCTGGCCCCGGCCTCCGAGTATTCGAAGACGCGTTCCTGGATGTCGTACTCGCCCAGCGCGGCCAGGTTGGCGCCGAAGGTGTTGGTCTCGACGCAGTCGACGCCGACCTCGAAGTAGGCGTCGTGCACGGCGCGGACGATGTCGGGGCGGGTGACGTTGAGGACCTCGTTGCAGCCCTCGTGCCCCTCGAAGTCGTCGAGGGTGATCTCGTGGGCCTGGAGCATCGTCCCCATGGCCCCGTCGGCGACCATCACCCGCTCGGCCAGAGCCTCACGGAAAGACGGGGTGCTCGTCATGGGACAAGACTACTGGGGCCCCTGCGACCGTCACCGCCCCGCCGTACGGCACCGCGGCGGGCAGGACGGGGCGAACGTGCCGTGGCCGTCCTGATCATGCGCACCCCTGGGAAGGTGACGTAAAGGCCCCCTCACAGCATAGGCTTAGCGGGATAGACAGTACGGCGAGGAAACCAGGAGGAGGCCGCGCGTGATCGAACTCGAAGGTCTACCCGAGCTCGTCGACCCGGTGCTGATCGCCGCGTTCGAGGGGTGGAACGACGCGGGCGAGGCTTCGAGCGGAGTGATCGCACACCTTGAGGAGGAGTGGAAGGCCACCCCGTTGGTCTCCTTCGATCCGGAGGAGTACTACGACTTCCAGGTGACGCGCCCCATCGTGGAGATGGGTGAGGGCCTGACCAGGTCCATCACGTGGCCGACGACCAAGCTGTCCTTCGCCCGTCCTCCCGGCGCCGACCGCGACGTGGTGCTGGTGCGCGGCATCGAGCCGAACATGCGCTGGCGCTCGTTCTGCGAGGAGATCGTCGTGATCTGCCGCGAACTGGGCGTCGAGCTGGCCGTACTGCTCGGCGCGCTTCTCAACGACTCCCCGCACACCCGGCCCGTGCCGATCGTCGGCTCGGCGACCGACGAGGGGCTGGCCAGGGCGATCAACCTGGAACTGAACCGCTACGAGGGGCCGACCGGCATCGTCGGCGTGCTCCAGCACGCGCTCGGCACCGCCGGGGTGCACGCGGTCTCACTGTGGGCCTCGGTGCCGCACTACGTGGCGCAGCCGCCCAACCCCAAGGCAACCATGGCGCTGCTCAGCCGGATGGAGGACCTCCTCGACATCCCGATGCCGATGGGCGCCCTGGCGGAGGAGTCGCGGGCCTGGGAGCACGGGGTGGACGAGCTGGCCTCACAGGACAGCGAGGTGGCCGACTACGTCAAGGAGCTTGAGGAGCGCAAGGACGCCGCCGAGCTGCCCGAGGCGAGCGGCGACGCCATCGCCGCGGAGTTCGAACGCTATCTCCGGCGCAGAGATCGCGACGGCGATGGCTGAGACGCCCGCGACATAGTTATAATTGTTTACTCCTTTCTCCACTGATTTAGAGTGATAATCGGTGACCATCCGGGTCTTCCTTCGGGTCGCACCGGGTTGGGAAACCGGTTCACGACGTTTGGACGACCAGGAGAAACACCGTTCTGTAAACACCGGTGAACGGGCCCGTCACCGCGCCGAACATTGTCCACGTGACAGCGCACGTTAGGGCGATCATGGCCACTCCACAGCTCGATCCGCACCAGAAGGCACAGGAGGCGCGACGCCGTGTCCTCGAGATGGCCGTGATCATGAAACGCGAGGACGGTGAGAACGTCCCCTCCTACCCTCAGGTGCGGGGCACGACCCCCGGGCAGGCGGTCGACATGTTCCTCGCCCTGTTGCAGGACCGGCTTCCGGTCTGGGTGCGCATTCTCGACGACCTCATGTATCTCGTCGGAAAAGGGCGGGTGAACGACAACCTGCTGCCCATCGCGAGGGCGGGCATCGACTACTACCTGGAGGTCCAGGCCGCGGCGCTGCCCGCCTTCACCTCCCCCTCGGTCACCGTCCGCTTCCGTGAGGCGATGCGTGACAGCGAGATGGGCCCCATGTCCGAGGTCGTCCCCCTGGCCGAGTACCTCGCGGCCGAGCAGCGGATAGGCCGGATCTCGGCGGACGCGGACCCGCTGGCCAGCGCCCGGCTGCTGCTGGCCGGGTGTTTCCGCCACGCCTACTACGAGATGTTCGTCGGCACCGGTTTCCTGCCGTCGCGGGACGACAGCGCCGAGGAGATCATCCGCGAGCTGCGCCTGGAGCGCGCCCCCGGTGAGGACCCCGCCGGCGGCACCCCGCCGGAGTGAGCCCGCGCACCGGCCGGAAGGCCGGTGCGCACCCTTCGCCCATACGGCCAAGCGGCCCCCACGGGGGTTGGCCGGAGGCGACAATGGGAATCGTGTGCCTGTCCGCCCGCCGACCCGGGGAGTGCGCGTGACCGTCCAGCCGATCCGACTGTTCGCAGACCCGGTGCTCAGGACCGCGTCCGAGCCGGTGACCGACTTCGACCGCGAGCTGCGCGGCCTGGTCAAGTCGCTCCAGGCGACGTTGCGCGCGGGCTCGGGCCGAGCCGGTCTGGCCGCCCCGCAGATCGGCGTCTCGCTGCGGGTCCTCGTCTACGAGCTCGACGGCAGGTCCGGGCATCTGGTCAATCCGCGCATCGAGGCGTCAGAGCGCAGAATCGTGGCCGATGAGGCGTGCCTGTCGGCGCCCGGCCTCTGGTGGCCGCTGGAACGCTCCTACATGGTCACGGCCCGTGGCCGCGACATGTTCGGCAAGCCCGTGACCGTCCGCGCCCTGGGGACCCTCGCCCGGGTCCTGCAGCACGAGGCCGACCACCTCGACGGCGTCCTGTTCGTCGACCGGCTCCCCGAGGAGGAGCAGGAACGGTTCTTCGCCGCCAACTCGTGACTTGTCAGACGGTAACCCCTCTGATAAGGTCGCCCGGTTGCAGTCGTAGTTCTCAGCAAGCCTTATCATCTCAAGTGCTCAATGAGGTCCGCCGACGGCGGGCTTTCCGGTTTCTCCCGATGGTTTCGTGGGTGCAGGCGAGGCCCGCAACGCAGCCCCGAACCGCCGGCTTGGCGGTCCGGTGAGGCTCCCGACGAGGAGAAGTGGGTTTTGTCCGAAGGTACCGTCAAGTGGTTCAACGCCGAAAAGGGTTTCGGATTCATCGCGCCGGATGACGGCAGCGCCGACGTTTTCGTGCACTACTCGGCCATCGACTCCAGGGGCTACCGCTCCCTGGAGGAGAACCAGCGGGTCAGCTTCGTCATCACGCAGGGCCAGAAGGGTCTGCAGGCCGAGCAGGTCCGGATCGTCTGACCCTGACCTCAGGTCTCCCGCCGGAGCACCGGATTGCCTTCCGGTCGCACGTCCCGGCCTCGGGCCCGTGCCGCTCTCCGCGGCACGGGCCTGCGCGTTCTCAGAGTTCGACGCCGAGCAACGCGTCGGTGATGCCCTTGACGAGCCCGGGCGCCTGCGGATCGGTGCCGCCGTCCGCCAGCGCCCGCTCCGCCCAGCCGTCGATCAGCGCCAGCGCCCCCGGGGCGTCCAGGTCGTCGGCGACCCTGGCCCTGACCTCCTCAAGCAGGTCACGCGCCTGGGGACCGGTCTGCAGCCCGGTCGCCGAGCGCCAGCGGGCCAGCCGTACCTCCGCGGAGGCCAGCTGGTCGGGGGTCCACTCCCAGTCGGCGCGGTAGTGGTGGGCCAGCAGCGCCAGCCGGATGGCCATCGGGTCGGCCTGCCTGCGGAGCTTGGAGACGAAGACCAGGTTGCCCTTGGACTTCGACATCTTCTCGCCGTCGAGGGCGACCATTCCCGCGTGGACGTACGCCTTGGCGAAGGGCCACTCCCCGCAGGCCACATGGCCTTCGTGGGCGCCGCACTCGTGGTGCGGGAAGATCAGGTCGGAGCCGCCGCCCGCGACGTCGAACCCGCTGCCCAGGTTGGCCAGCGCGATGGCGGTGCACTCGATGTGCCAGCCCGGCCTGCCCCTGCCGAGGAGTGAGGACCAGGACGGCTCACCGGGACGCTCGGCGCGCCACAGCAGCCAGTCGAGCGGGTGTTTCTTGCCCGCCCTGTCCGGGTCGCCGCCGCGCTCGCGGGACAGGGTGAGCATCAGCTCCTCCGGATATCCGGAGACGGCGCCGAACTTGGGCGCCGCCGCGACGTCGAAGTAGACGTCACCGTCGAGCTCGTAGGTCGCGCCCTTGTCGCGCAGGCGCTCGATCAGCTCGGCGACCTGGTCGACGACCTCGGTCACCCCGACGTACTCGCGCGGCGGGAGGATCCGCAGCGCCTCCATGTCGGTCCTGAAGAGCTCGATCTCACGCTCGGCCAGCTCACGCCAGTCGACGCCGGTCAGCTCCGCCCGCTCAAGCAGCGGGTCGTCGACGTCGGTGGCGTTCTGGGTGTAGTGGACCTCGTGACCGGCGTCCCGCCAGGCGCGGTTGACCAGGTCGAAGGCGAGGTAGGTGTTGGCGTGCCCGAGGTGGGTCGCGTCGTACGGCGTGATGCCGCAGACGTACATCCGCGCCGTCGGGCCCGGCCTGGTGGGGCCGGTCTCCCCGGAGGCGGTGTCGAACAACCGCAACGGGACACCGGCACCGGGAAGCCGAGGGACCTTCGGCGCAGACCACGATCTCATGTGATGAGCCTATCCAGCAGACAGACCGTCCCGGTCAGGCAGGGACGGTGGGTGGTACAGGGGCACTTTCTCAACCTCGGCGACCCCGTGGATCATTCCGGCAGGACGCGGCGGAAGGCCGCCGGGTCCCGCGGATCGCCGGTGAAGTCGTAGCGGACGCCCTCGGCGGACAGCCCGAGCAGGGAGACCGACAGCGAGCCGAAGACGCGTCCGTCGGGCAGCTCATGCCGGACGATCATGGCCCGGGGATCGTCCCTGGCCAGGCCCGCACCGGTGGCGGCCTCCCGCCACTCCCGCCAGGGGCCGCCGAGGGTGTCCGGCCTGGTCGCCTTGGCGAACAGCGGGCGGAAGAAGGCGACCCGCTCGTTCTCCTCACCGCGCTCCCAGCCGCTGTTGACGATCATGTGCGTTCCTCCGGGGAGCTCCTCGTCCCACAGCCCGGTCCCGTCCCAGTGCCACAGCCGGACTCCGCTCCGGTCGGCCAGGACCAGGTGGAAGGGGTCGTAGCCCGCGGGGTCGAGGCCCGTGAGACCGCCCTCGGCCGCGGCCGTCAGCGGCAGCCCCCCACGCGAGATCCTGCCCTCCTGCGGGGCGGGCACGCCCTGCCCGTTGACCAGCGCGGCGATCCTGCCCTCCGCCGGATGCACGGCGAGCCAGGTCCCGCCCGCGAGCAGGTCGCGTCCGCCGAACAGGCCCGGCCAGTGCGGCCCCGGGGGCGACCACGGCCGGTCGACGAACTCGTCTCGCACTCCGACCATGATCAGGGGAACGTCGGCGCCGGGATCGACGCTGACCACAACCGTGCACATGCCCGGCAGGCTACGCCCCCGCCGCCGGACGGGCCGGACCGGGGTCCCTCGGATCAGGGCCTCGGATCAAGAACCTCAGATCGGGGGCCAGGGAATGGCGGGCCAGTCCTGGGAGGGCAGGGGGTGCAGGCCGGTGTCGAGGAGCCTGCGAACCCGTTCGCCCGTCGCCTGGACCTCGGCGGGGGTCAGCAGCTCGCGCAGCCGGCGGCCGAGACCTCCCTGTTCCAGGTCACGTTCGAGACGGGCCAGGACGTTCACGGCCTCGCGCGACAGCGGCTTGCCACGCCACTGCCACAGCACGGTGCGCAGCTTGTTCTCCGTGGCGAAGCAGACCCCGTGGTCGACGCCGTGGACGTGCCCCCCGGGCAGCGGAAGCAGGTGGCCGCCCTTGCGGTCGGCGTTGTTGACGACGGCGTCGAAGACCGCCATCCGCCGCAGGGAGGGCTGGCGGCTGCGGATGAGGACCATCAGGTCGGCGTCGGGGTCGGCGTCGATCCACATCTGGCACATTCCCGGGCCGAACGGGCCGTCACGGTAGACCGTCGGCGGGACGATCCGCCAGCCGGTGGCCGCGGAGACCTCGAAGGCGGCCACCTCGCGGGCGGCGAGAGTGCCGTCGGGAAAGTCCCACAGCGGGCGTTCTCCACGCACCGGCTTGTACACGCAGGCGGCGGACAGGCCGCCGAGCCGGACCGAACAGTAGAGCGTCATGTTGCTCGCCTCGACCAGACGGCCCTCGACCTCCAGGTGCCCGTCGCGGAGCAGACGCAGAGCGGTCTCGTCGTCCAGTCCCGCCATGGGAGCCGCGCTCAGCGTGAACTCGCCCTCGGCACTCATTCGCCTCCTTCTGCCTGTGAAGCGCTCCTACCCCGGTAACCGTTGAGACGCACGCAAATATGCCCATCCGCGTCGAGAGGCTGGCCGCACAACGGACACGGTGGGCGTCCTGCGGCGACCAGGGCCATGGCGCGCCTGGTGAAGGCCCTGGCGGCGGCGGGACTGATGTGCACGCGCAGCACCGCGGGCTCCGACAGCGGGGAGGGCTCGAAGTCCTCCTCGTCCTCCGCGACGGCCTCCTGCGCCTCGATGACCACCTGGGCGGTCTCCGCGTCCCAGGCCAGGGCCATGGCGCCCACCCTGAAGTCCTCGCTGATGGGCACGTCGAGCGGGTCGTTGTCCGTCAGCGCGGCGGGGGCGGCGGCGGGCACCTGGGCCCCTCCGCGCCGCAACACCTCGTCGAGCAGCTCGTCCAGCCGGTCGGCCAGCGCGGCGACCTGGAACTTCTCCAGCCCGACCGTGGTCAGCCGGCCCTGCCCGCGGGCCTGCAGGAAGAACGCTCGCGATCCCGGTTGCCCCACGGCACCGGCCACGAATCTCTCAGGTGGGTCGTAGTCGAAGACCGGCATAGCCCTGACCTTACGTGGTCCCGGCACCGCCGCCGACCGCGGCGTCGCTCTCGGTGAGGTTTTGTCCCCCGTCCTTCTCCCCCGCTCCGTCCTGGGTTTCCTCTGGCGGGCGCAGCCCGGCGACCTCTCCGCCCAGGTCGTTGAGCCTGAGCACGAAGGGGCGCAGGGGGGTGTAGCGGATCGCGGTGAGTGAGGCGGGGTCGGCGGTTATCCGCTGGAACTGGTCAAGGTGCAGGCCCATCGCGTCCGCCACGATGGCCTTGATCACGTCTCCGTGGCTGCAGACGAGATAGACCCCCTTCGGGCCGAGCCGCTCGTTCCACTCCCTGACGGCGCTCACCGCCCGGTGCTGTACGGCGGCCAGCGACTCCCCGCCGGGGAAGGTCACGGCGCTCGGATGGGTCTGCACGACCCGCCACAGGGGCTCCTTGGCCAGCTCGGCGATCGGGCGGCCGGTCCAGTCTCCGTAGCGGCACTCCCCGAACCGCTCGTCGGTCACCACCTCGGTCTCCCGCCCGGCCGCCACGGCTCCGGCCGTCTCCTGGCAGCGTTCCAGCGGGCTGGAGACGATCGCGTCCAGCTCCAGCGGGCCCAGCCGTACGGCCAGAGCCTCGGCCTGGGCCCGGCCCGCGTCACTGAGGTGGAGTCCTGGCGTCCAGCCCGCCAGCACGGGACCGGTGAGGGGGGTCAGGCCGTGTCTGGCCAGCAACAGGGTCGTCACGCGGGCAAGTCTTGCAGGCCTCGCTCCACTACTTTTAACCGGCCGGGCGGTACCCTGGCCGGATCATGGAGCAGCGCTATGTGGGCCGGAGCGGCCTGTCGGTGTCCCGCCTCGGACTCGGGACGATGACATGGGGACGCGACACCGGCGCGGAGGAGGCCACGGCGCAGCTCCGGACGTTCGCCGATGCCGGGGGCACCCTCATCGACACCGCGGACGTCTACTCGGGCGGCGAGGCGGAGCGGCTGCTCGGGCGGATGATGCGGGACTCGGTGCCCCGTTCCGAGCTGGTGATCTCGACCAAGGCCGTGCTCACCCCGGCCGGGCACAGGCCGCGCGACGCCTCAAGAAGGCACCTGATCGCGGCCATCGACGCCTCCCTCGGTCGCCTCGGGATCAACGAGGTCGACCTGTGGCAGCTGCACGCCTTCGACCAGGAGGTGCCGCTTGAGGAGACCCTGGCCGCGGTGGACGCCATCGTGTCCTCGGGCAGGGCGGCCTACGCGGGTGTCTGCGGCTACACGGGCTGGCAGCTCGCGGCGGCGGCCGTCAGCCAGCGGGCGGTCCCCGGGCGGACGCCGATCGTCGCGGCCCAGGTCGAGTACTCGCTGCTGGCGCGGGAGGCCGAGCGTGAGCTGGTCCCGGCGGCCGAGCACGTCGGCGCGGGGGTACTGGCCTGGTCGCCCCTGGGCAGGGGGGTCCTCACCGGCAAGTACCGCACCGGCATCCCCGCCGACTCCCGGGCCGCGACCCCGCACTTCGCCGACTTCGTCACGCCGTACCTGGACGAGAGGTGCCGGCGGGTCGTGGAGTCGGTGACGACCGCGGCCGAGGGGCTGGGGGTCTCGCCGCTGTCGGTCGCCCTGTCCTGGGTGCGGGACCAGCCGGGGGTCGCGGCGGCGATCGTCGGCGCCAGGACCTGTGCCCAGCTGACCGGGGTGCTCCAGTCGGAGGACCTCGTCCTGCCGGTGGAGATCAGAGAGGCTCTTGACGACGTCTCGGCGGACTGAGGAACTCGGAACGAGGAAAGCGAGCCCGAACAGAACGAGAATCCATCTCGCGTATCACTACTCGATACCGAATGGCAACTTTACGTGGAAAACCCTGGCCTCCCCACAAAACTGTCAATGGTGACAGGAGGGGCACTCAGGTGTCAGCGACGTTCCGTCACCGATGCACAAGGGGGACAATTGCGAACCGCGATCTCCGTCGGCGCCCTGGCGCTGACACTCGGCGGCGTACTGCTCGCCGTCGCACCCGCCCCCGTGAGCGCCGTCACCCAGGCGGGTGACTGTGAGGGCGGCGGGCTTCTCGGCGGGGTGACCGGCGGTCTGTGCGAGGCGGTCGGCGTCCTGGGCAACACCGTGAGTGCCACCGCGAACGACACCGTTAGTGACACTGTGAGTGACGCTGTGGGCGGCACCCTGCTCGGCGGCGTCGTCGTGGACGACACCGTGAACGTCACCATGAGCACCACCGCGGGCACCACTGTGAGCGACACGGCGGGGGGCCCGCCGGACGACACCATGAGCGCCGCTCCGGGCGGCGCCATGAGCAGTGCCACGAGCGGCCCCGCGAACGGACCGGCCGGCGGCCCCTCCCCCGGTGTGGAGGGCTACGGCTACGGACAGAACGCGGAAACCCCACCGCATACCGAAAAAGCCGGAAAGAGCAAGAAAGACGATAACGCCAAAAAAGGCGATAAAATCGGAAAGGCGCAGAGCGGGGCCGACGTGCTGGACGCGGAGAGCGTTCTGGACCAGCCCCAGCCGTCCGTCCTTCCCGAGACCGTCCCCGAGATCCTCGTGACCCCCTGGGGCGAGGACACCGCGGACGTCCAGGACGTCCCCGACATCCAGGATCCGGCGGACAACGACGTCCTGCCGTCCCAGAACCCGGGCGGCGCCTGTTCCCCGCTGTCCGACTCTCCCGGATGTGCGGGCACCTCGGCGAACCCGGCCCACAAGACGACACCGTCCCCGCACGCCTCCCCGAGCCCCCGGCCCTCCCACGCCGGCGGCACCGTGCCCGCGGAGGAGGCCACGCGGCGGCAGGCGGGCGAGCAGGCGCGTCCTCCGCAGACCCGCAGGCGCGTGGCGGAGACCGACGGGGGCGGCGAACGCGGCGGCAGGCGTGGGGAGGCCACCGGCTCCGAGACCCCGCCGCCCACGGTCGACGCCGAGGCGCCCCGGCTCGAACTGCTGTGGCCCGCGGGCCCGGTCATGCGCAGGTTCCAGCGGGCCGTCACACCGACCAAGACACCGGACCCGCTGGGCACGGCGTTCACCGCCGTGCTGCTGCTCGCGGCGATCCTCGCCGTCCGCCTGCTGTACGTCAGGCGGATCGGCGAGAAGTCCATCCCGCTTGAGCCGCTGCGGATGAAGCGGCACAGGACGGCCTGAGCCGCCGGTCAGCCGATCGCGTGCACGCCGCCGTCGACGTGGACGATCTCCCCGGTCGTCGCGGGGAACCAGTCGGAGATCAGTGCCAGGCAGGCCTTGGCCGCGGGCACGGTGTCGCGCAGGTCCCAGCCGAGCGGTGCCTTCTCCGGCCAGCTGTCCTCGAACTCGGCGAAGCCCGGGATGCTCTTGGCGGCCATCGTGCGCAGCGGCCCCGCGGCCACCAGGTTGACCCGGATGTTGTGCTTGCCCAGGTCACGGGCCAGATAGCGGGAGCAGGACTCAAGCCCGGCCTTGGCCACGCCCATCCAGTCGTAGACCGGCCAGGCCTTGCTGGCGTCGAAGTCGAGCCCGACGACCGCGCCCCCCTCCTTCATCAGCGGCAGGCAGGCCACGGCGAGGGACTTGAACGAGTAGGTCGAGACGTGCACCGCGGTGGCCACGTCCTCCCACGAGGTGTTCAGGAAGTTTCCGCCGAGGCAGCTCTGCGGGGCGAAGCCGATGGAGTGCACCACGCCGTCGAGGCCGTCGAGGTGCTCGCCGACCCGGTCGGCCAGCGAGTCGAGGTGCTCGGTGTTCTGCACGTCCAGCTCGATCACCGGCGGCGTCTCGGGCAGCCGCTTGGCGATGCGCTCGACCAGGCTGAGCCTGCCGAAGCCGGTCAGCACGACCTGTGCGCCCTCCAGCTGGGCCAGCTTGGCGACGGAGAACGCGATGGAGGCCTCGGTCAGGACACCGGTGACCAGGATGCGCTTGCCTTCGAGAATTCCCATTGTCAGTGCCCCATTCCCAGGCCGCCGTCCACGGGGATCACGGCCCCGGTGATGTAGGCGGCGTCCTCGCTCGCCAGGAACCCGACCACGCGCGCGATCTCCTCGGTGCTCGCGTAGCGTCCCAGCGGGATGTTCTTACGGATCTGCTCCTGGTAGGCCTCTTCGAGCTCGGCCGTCATGTCGGTCTCGACGAACCCGGGCGAGACCACGTTGACCGTGATGCCGCGCGAGCCCAGCTCTCTGGCCACCGACCTGGCGAAGCCGATCAGCCCGGCCTTCGAGGCGGCGTAGTTGCTCTGGCCGGCCGAGCCGAGCATGGCGACCACCGAGGAGATGAGCACGATCCTGCCGCGCTTGAGCCTGAGCATGCCGCGCGTGGCTCGCTTGGCGACCCGGTAGGCGCCGGTCAGGTTGGCGTCGATGACGTCGGTGAAGGTCTCCTCCTTCATCGTCGGCAGCAACGTGTCCTTGGTGATGCCCGCGTTCGCGACGAGCACCTCGACCGGGCCGTGCTCGGCCTCGATCTTCCCGAACGCCGCGTCGACGTCGGCCATGCTGGTCACATCGCAGCGCACGCCGAACAGACCCTCCGGGGGCTGCCCTGAGCGATAGGTCACGGCGACGGAGTCACCGGCCCTGGCGAATTCGCGGGCGATCGCGAGGCCTATGCCGCGATTGCCGCCGGTTACGAGAACAGATCGAGCCATGCACCCGACGCTAGCGGCTACCCGGCGGTAAACCTCTTGTCCGTGAGGGACAAGATCACAGGGTTAGGATCGTTGACATGCGCCAGATCGATCCCGATTTCCTCGCCCTGCCGATGAGGCGACTGGCGGACGCGGCTCTGCAGCGCGCCCGCGACCTCGGCGCCGAGCATGCCGACTTCCGGTTCGAGCGCGTCCGCGCGGAGACACTCAACCTGTCCGACGCGCTGCCCGAGGGGTCCTCCGACGCCGACGACCTCGGCTACGCCGTACGGGTCGTCAAGAACGGCACCTGGGGGTTCGCGGCCGGTGTCGAGCTCACCGCGGAGGCGGCCGCGCGGGTCGCGGAGCAGGCCGTCGAGGTGGCCGTGGTCTGCGCGCCGGTCAACCGCGAGCCGGTCGAACTGGCCCCCGAGCCGGTCCACTCGGAGGTCACCTGGGTCTCCTCCTACGACGTCGACCCGTTCGAGGTGCCGATGCGCGACAAGGTCGCCCTGCTGGCGGCCTGGTCGGAGGGGCTGCTGCGAGACCCGCGGGTCGATCACGTACAGGCCTCGCTGATGCAGGTCAAGGAGCAGAAGTTCTACGCCGACACGGCGGGCGCCTCGATCACGCAGCAGCGGGTGCGCGTGCACCCCCAGCTTGAGGCGACACGGACCCAGGACGGCAGGTTCGAGTCGATGCGCACGCTCGCCCCCCCGGTCGGTCGCGGCTACGAGTACCTCACCGGCACCGGCTGGGACTTCCCCGGCGAGCTGGCCCGCATCCCCGAGCACCTCGCGGAGAAACTCGCCGCCCCCTCCGTCGAGGCCGGGCGCTACGACCTGGTGATCGACCCGTCGAACCTGTGGCTGACGATCCACGAGTCGGTCGGGCACGCCACCGAGCTCGACCGGGCCCTGGGCTACGAGGCGGCCTACGCCGGGACCAGCTTCGCCACCTTCGACCAGCTCGGCACCCTGGTGTACGGCTCGCGGGCGATGAACGTCGTCGGTGACCGCACCGCCGAGCACGGCCTGGCCACGATCGGGTACGACGACGAAGGTGTGGCGGCCAGGCGGTTCGACATCGTCTCGGACGGCGTCCTGACCGGTTTCCAGCTCGACCGCAGGATGGCGCTGCTGAAGGGGCTCGGCTCCTCCAACGGCTGCGCGTTCGCCGACTCCCCCGGCCATCCCCCGATCCAGCGCATGGCCAACGTCTCGCTGCTGCCCGCCCCCGAGGGCCCCTCGACCGAGGAGCTCATCTCCGGGGTCGAACGCGGCATCTACGTGGTCGGTGACAAAAGCTGGTCGATCGACATGCAACGATATAACTTTCAGTTCACCGCGCAACGGTTCTACCGGATCGAGAACGGCAGGCTCGCCGGCCAGGTTCGCGACGTCGCCTACCAGGCGACGACCACCGACTTCTGGCGGTCGATGGCGGCCGTCGGCGGACCGCAGACCTACGTGCTGGGCGGCGCGTTCAACTGTGGCAAGGGCCAGCCCGGCCAGGTGGCCCCGGTCAGCCACGGCTGCCCCACGGCGCTCTTCCGGGATGTGCGCGTCCTGAATACCCTGCGGGAGAGTGGCACGTGAGCCGGTGGGGAGACGGGTGCGCCCTCCCTGGCCCGGGCCTGGAGAGCACGCCCACGAGCGGGCAACCGACGAACACCGCACGCCGGGGGACGCCCCTGCGGACCACCGGGCAAGGAGTGGGATGAGTCCCCAGGAAATCATCGAGAGGGCACTGGAGTTGTCCACGGCCGACGAGACCGTCGTGATCGTGGACGAGACCTCAAGCGCCAACCTGCGGTTCGCGGGCAACACGCTCACGACCAACGGCGTGACCCGCTCGTCGCAGCTCACCGTGATCTCGGTCGCGGGACGGGGGGTCGGCGTGGTCTCGCGGGCGGCGGCCCGCCCCGAGCAGCTCGCCGACATCGTCGCGGCGGCCGACCACGCGGCCGAGGACGCCAGGCCGTCCGAGGACGCCAGGCCGCTGGCCGAGGGCGCCCAGTCGGCCGACTGGCAGGAGGCGGCCGAGCCGACCTCCATCGGGGTCTTCGGCGCGTTCGCCCCGGCGCTCGGCGAGACGTTCGCCGCCGCCGAGTCGGGCGGGCGCAGGCTGTACGGCTTCGCCGAGCACCTCGTCACCACCACCTTCGTCGGCACCTCGGCGGGCACCAGGCTCCGCCACACGCAGCCGACGGGGCGCCTGGAGCTGAACGCCAAGTCTCCGGACATGCGGCGCTCGGCCTGGGCGGGTGTGGCGACCCCGGACTTCTCCGACGTCGACGTGGCGGCGCTCGACGCCTCGCTGGCCACACGCCTCGAATGGGCCAGGAGGCGGATCGACCTGCCCGCGGGCCGCTACGAGACACTGCTTCCGCCCTCGGCCGTCGCCGATCTGATGATCTACCTGTACTGGACGGCCGGGGCCAGGGACGCGATGGAGGGCCGCACGGTCTTCTCCAGGCCCGGTGGCGGCACCCGTGTCGGGGACACGCTCTGCCCGCTGCCCGTCCGCCTGGGCAGCGACCCCGCGGCGCCCGGCGTCGAGTCCGCCCCCTTCGTGGTGGCGCACTCCTCGAACAGGCAGAGTTCGGTCTTCGACAACGGGCTGCCGCTGGCGCCCACCGACTGGATCTCGGACGGCAGGCTGGCGAACCTGCTGCAGACCAGGCACTCGGCGGAGCTGACCGGCCTGCCCGTGACCCCGGCGACGGACAACCTGATCATGACGGGTCCCGGGGACGGCCGTTCACTCGACGAGATGGTGGCCTCGACCGGCCGGGGCCTGCTGCTGACGTGCCTGTGGTACATCCGCGAGGTCGACCCGCAGAGCCTGTTGCTGACCGGCCTGACCCGCGACGGCGTCTACCTGGTCGAGAACGGTGAGGTCGTGGGTGAGGTGAACAACTTCCGCTTCAACGAGAGCCCGGTCGGCCTGCTCGGCCGCCTCACCGAGGTCGGTGCCGCCGAGCGGACGCTGCCCCGTGAGTGGAGCGACTACTTCACCCGCGCCGTCATGCCCGCGGTGCGGGTCCCCGACTTCAACATGTCGACGGTCAGTCAGGCCAGCTGAGCCCTCCGCGGCGCCCGCGGACCGTCCCTCACGGACGTCCCCGGGCGCCGCGCGGCCTCAGGCGTCGTCCTCCAGGCGGAAGCCCACCTTCAGGCCGACCTGGAAGTGCCCGATCTCGCCGTCCACGATGTGCCCCCTGACCTCGGTCACCTCGAACCAGTCGAGGTGACGCAGGGTCTGCGCGGCCCTCCGGACGCCGTTGCGCACGGCCGCCTCGATGCTCTCCCCCGACGTGCCCACGATCTCGGTCACCCGGTACGTACGATCCGTCATCGTGTCCTCCTTGCCCGAAGGCCCCGGAGACCCCCGTAGGCCCCTGGAGGCCAGGGTCGCACGCGCTTTCCCGCCCGCCGGAGGCGAGGTCTAGGTTGGAGATGTGAGGAAATGGCACAGGCGCCGACAGGTCCACCAGGTGACCGACGCGCAGCCCTCCCTGAGCGAGGACATCGGCAGGCGCGAGAGGAACTACCTCATCAAGATGGGGATCCGGCTGCTCTGCCTCATCCTCGCCTTCACCGTGCCCGCCCCGCTGCCCGTGAGGCTGCTGCTCTTCGCCGGCGCGATCTTTTTACCGTATGTTGCCGTGATCGGGGCCAACGCACCACGTCGCGAGGCGGAAAGTGGCTTCGGCATTACGGATGACAGCCAGAACGAGATCCCACGCCACCGACGCGAGATCGGGTCGTGACTAACTCTTGACGCATCTCAGGGGTTGGAGGTGTACGCTTTAAGCAAGTGCCCTGGTCCCCCGTCGGGGCACTGGTGCCGGCGTTCCGGGCCCCCGTCGGAACGCCGATGAAGCGACGCCGGGTGGTTTGCCCCCGTAACCACCCGGCGTCGCCCTTTTCTCCGGAATCTCAGTCTCCGGTCTTTCTCTCCCATTCCTGAGCGAGTTCGATCAGCCGCTTGAGCGTGTCGTCGCCCGCGGTTCCCGCCCCCTGGGCCAGGCCCAGCAGGTAGGCCGTCAGCGGGGCGGCCGGGCGTGCCACCCCGTGGGCGACCTCCTTCGTCAGGTCGAGCACCGCGTCCCTGTCGACCCGCGCCGGATCGACGCCCAGTTCCCGGCAGACCAGCTCGGTCCACTCCTCCAGCACGTTCATCGCTCGCTCCTCGTCGACGGCCTTGTCGGCGTTCTCCGCCGCGTCCGGCTCACCGCCTCCGGCACGCAGCAGATCATCCGGTGTGTCGCAATCGAACCACGGTTTCCCGGGAAGGCGGAGCCCGACGGGCCCGAGCGGGCCGAGCAGTCCGTGCAGCGACCGTCCCTCGTAGCCGTCCAGTGCCCGGGTGAGCTCCGCCGTACGCCAGACTCCGGCGAGCCACTGCTGTCTGTCCTCCTCGTCGAGGAGCACCGCCCCTGCGGCCCCCTCGGCGGCGGCGAACAGCGCCGAGACGTGCCCGGCCGTCAGGAACGGCAGGTCGGCGGCGAGCAGGGCGACCCAGGGGGCGGTCACGGCGGTCATCCCCGCCCGCAGCGCGGGGACGGGCCCCGCGCCCGGCGGGCGCTCGCGCAGGAAGACGGCCCCGGGCAGGCCGGAACGGGGGGAGCCGACGACGATCAGCCGCCGCGCGTCCGGTACGGCCGCCGCGACCCGCTCGACCAGTGGGCGTCCGCCGACGTGGAGGCCTGGTTTGTCCTGTCCGCCGAGCCTTCTCGCCATGCCGCCCGCCAGGATGCAGGCGTCGTGACGGACGCTCATCCCGCTCATCCGCCGATGGCGGACATCGGGCGGGACGGTTGCAGGAAGGACGGGTCGTCTATGCCGTGCCCGGCCTTCTTGACGCGCACCGCGGCCAGCCAGCGCTCGGCCAGTTCCTCGTCGCCCGCGCCCGCGCGCATCGCCGCACGCAGGTCGGACTCGTCCGTGGCGAACAGGCAGTTGCGGACCTGGCCGTCGGCGGTGAGCCGTACCCGGTCGCAGGAGCCGCAGAACGGGCGGGTGACCGAACCGATCACACCGACCCTGGCCGGTCCGCCGCCGACCAGGAAGAGCTCGGCCGGGGCGCTGCCGCGCTCTCCCGGGTCGGCCTCTGTCAGGTCGAAGCTCTCCCGCAGTCCCGCGAGGATCTCCTCGGCCGTGATCATGTCCTGCCTGCGCCAGCCGTGCTGGGCGTCCAGCGGCATCTGCTCGATGAAGCGCAGCTCGTAGCCCCGTTCCAGGCAGTGGCGCAGCAGCGAGGCGGCCTCGTGGTCGTTGACGCCGCGCATCAGCACGGAGTTGATCTTCACCGGGCGCAGGCCCGCGGCGTCGGCGGCGGCCAGGCCGTCGAGCACGTCGGGCAACCGGTCGCGGTGGGCGAGTCTCCTGAACGTCTCCCGGTCGAGGGTGTCGAGGGAGACGTTGACCCGGCTCAGGCCCGCCTCGGCCAGGGGGGCGGCCAGTCTGGCCAGGCCGATGCCGTTCGTGGTCAGGGAGACCTGGGGCGCGGGGCGCAGGGCCGAGGTACGGGCCACGATGTCGACCAGTTCGCGGCGCAGCAGCGGCTCACCGCCGGTGTAGCGGACCTCGGTGACGCCCAGCCGTTCCACGGCGACGGTCACCAGCCTGACGATCTCGTCGGCGGTCAGCAGCTCGGGTTTGGGCAGCCACTCCAGCCCCTCGGGGGGCATGCAGTAGGAGCAGCGCAGGTTGCAGCGGTCCGTGAGGGACACCCGCAGATCAGTCGCCACCCGGCCGAACGAGTCCCGCAGCACGGGGCGCCACCTCCTCACATCCGTCTGCTCCGGCAGGGGCCCAGCCTATGGCCGGTACCCGCCGGGACCTCCCACGGGTCTCCTCCTGGCGACAACATCACCATCGAAGGGTTGATTCCTCCATAGGAGGACATGTCCGGCTTCTGGGAGCGCTCTCATCTGCGCGATCAGAATTCCGGGGCGTCATGCAGGCCACAAGCACCTCCATAAATCACAGAAAAATTCAGGCGATTCATGGATATATGTCTAATTATCACATAACGCTTTGATGCCAAGGCCCCTGCACGCCGAGGAGACCCCGGGAACCGCGCCGATAATCCGTAGCGACGACCCCGGGATCACGAAAGGAGCCGGACCCACGTGAGACCGGTAGCGGACAACCGCCTGAGCGCGCTGATCCTCGCGGCACCCCTGCTCATGACCGCCCCCTGCCTGCCCCAGGGCGTGACCGGCCTTGCGTCAGGCCCGGCCGTCGCCCCCGTGAGAACCGCCGGGAACGCCCTATTCCCCGACCGCCGAACACCACCGGAAGGTAACGGAAGCGGATTTATGGAGAAAATCCCGGATCCGCCTTCCGGGTTTTCGATCGGGCCGATTCCGGAGAGAGTTCTTCACCCGTTTCCACATGCCGCGTTCCGGGCGGCCGGCGTGGACGCGGCCGGGCCGCGAAAGCCGTCCGAGAAGCCGCAGGAGTCCGGGGAGGACGCGATCCCCGCCGTCCCCTTCCTCGTCGGCTCCGGAGTGATCCTGCTGGCCGTCGCCCTGCTCTTCCGGGGGACGTTGCGGGCCGACCTGCGCGTGGAACGGAACCGGAGATCCCGTCTGGAACGTTCGAGGCGCCGGGCCGTCCCCCAGGAGGAGCACGGCCCGGAACCCGAGCCCGGCTCCCCCGCCTGAGCCGCCGGTCCCGGCTCCGTGTCCCGGCGGGTGAATCCGGCGAACGGTAAAATAAGTGGGATTTCCTTTCTGGGCTCGCCACACTGATCGACAGCCGGTCCAAGGAGATTCACACGATGCCGAACCAGCCCGCACCGAACCTGCTGTCGTGGGCCAGCGAGATCGACGAAGGCGCGATCATGCAGGCCGCACGCACCGCCCGTCTGCCGTTCGTCTCCGGCCACGTCGCTCTCATGCCAGACGCGCACGTCGGCATCGGGGCGACGGTCGGCTCGGTCATCCCCACCGAGAACGCCATCATCCCCGCCGCCGTCGGAGTGGACATCGGCTGCGGCATGGTGGCGACCGAGACGACGCTCACCGCCGCCGACCTGCCGGACACCCTCGCCGCGCTGATGCCGATGGTCGAGCACCGCATCCCGGCCGGGGTCGGCAAGGGGCACAGCGACCCGTCCATCGACCGGGCGCTCGACGACCTCGGCCTGCCGTACACGGACCTGAACCCCAGGCAGGAGAAGAAGGTCGCCGAGCAGTTCGGCACCCTCGGCTCGGGCAACCACTTCGTCGAGGTCTGCCTCGACGAGCGTGACCGGGTCTGGACGGTGCTCCACTCGGGGTCACGCGGCATCGGCAACCAGCTGGCCACGATGCACATCACGGGCGCCAAGCGGATGATGAGGAAGCAGGCCGTCGGTCTTGAGGACCCGGACCTGGCCTACCTCGTCCAGGACACCCCGGAGTTCACCGCCTACATCGAGGACATGCTGTGGTCCCAGCGCTACGCGATGGCCTCGCGGGCCCGGATGGACCGGGTGCTGGTCAACGCCCTGTTCCGGGTCGTCGGCGGCGGGCAGCGGGTCCGCACGATCAACTGCCACCACAACTTCACCCAGCGGGAGACCCACTACGGGAAGTCCCTGTGGATCACCCGTAAGGGCGCCATCAAGGCCGACACCGGCGACGAGGGCGTGATCCCGGGTTCGATGGGCACCCGTTCGTACATCGTCCGCGGCCTGGGGAACCCGGAGTCCTACACCTCCTGCTCGCACGGGGCGGGACGCCGGATGTCACGGACGAAGGCCAAGCGGGAGCTCTCGGCCGACTCGCTCGCCCAGGCGATGCGGGGCCGTACGTGGAACTCCGACAGGGCCGCCTCGCTGGTCGACGAGCACCCGGAGGCGTACAAGCCCATCGACCAGGTCATGGCCGACCAGAAGGACCTCGTCGAGGTCCGGCACACCCTGCGCCAGATCTTCAACTACAAGGGCTGATCGTACGGCGGGCGGGATCTTGCCCCGCCCGCCGTTCTTCTGCAAGATCGCAGTATGCGCGGTTGCCTCCGGCGGGACGCGGTTCAGGGCACGACGGTGATCGTGGTGGTCGTGGCGAGCAGGAGCAGGACGTCGAGCGCCGCGACGGCCACGGCTCCCGCGAAAGGGGCCTTCGGCGACCGGTTCGCCGCCAGCGGCCCGGCGCAGGCGAGCGCCACGGCGACGGCGAGCGCGGCCCACTCCCCGGGCCCGGGCGCCCCCGGCGGTCCCAGGACCAGCGTCACGGTCGCCAGCAGCAGGGGGACGGGGACAAGCGCGCGCACCCGCGCGGCGCCGAGCCGCTGCGGCCAGCCCCTGACCCCGGCCGCCAGGTCGTCCTGGATGTCGGGCAGCACGTTCGCCAGGTGCGCGCCGCAGCCCAGCAGGGCCGCGGCGAGGACCGCCCACCACGCGGGCCACGGCGCGCCGGGCAGCCCCAGCGTCACGAACGGCGGCAGGGAGCCGAACCCGACCGCGTACGGCAGCCACGAGAACACCGTCGCCTTGAGCCCCAGGTCGTACGCCCAGGCCGCGGCGACGCCCGTGAGGTGGACGCCCCCCGCGACGGGACCGAAGGCCAGGGAGAGCGGCACGCAGAGCGCCAGGGCCGTCCACGCCGCGGCCCACACCGTGCGCGCGGCGAGCAGGCCCTCCGCGACCGGCTTTCCCGTACGGCCCGCGGCGGTGTCCCTGGCCGCGTCGGCCGCGTCGTTGCACCAGCCGATCGACAGCTGGCCGGTCAGCACGGCGGCGGCCACCAGGGCGCATCCGGCCGCGTCGTGCCCGCAGACCAGGGCCAGCGCGCCCACCAGGACGGTGACGGCCGCGGTCGGCCCGGGATGGCAGGCGCGCGCCAGCGCGACGACCATCGTGAACCCGGTCCCCGGCCTGCCCGCCGTCCGCACCCGCCCCGCCCACCGGCTCGTCACAGAGTCGATGTTAGGCACACCCGCGGCGGGAAGAAGGCTTGCCACGGACACGGACGGGCAGAAGCCAGATGTCCGCACCCCCCTTTCCCACGAGGCCCGGGAGTGACCCTTTCATGACGCGAATCGCCGCCGTCCGCGGCGCGCTTCCGCCGAACCGCCACCCCCAGGCCGAGATCACCGACGCCATCGCGCGGCTGTGCCTGCCCGAGGGCGCCGACCGGCGGGTGCTCGACCGGTTACACGCGAGTGCCAGGGTCGGCTTCCGCCACCTGGCGCTGCCCCTGCACCGCTACGCCAAGCTCGACGGGTTCGGGGCGGCCAACGACGTCTTCGTCGAGTGCGCCGTGGAGCTGGGCACGGAGGCGGTCGGCGCCGCGCTCGACGCCGCGGGGCTCACCCCGGGGGACGTGGACATGATCATGTTCACCTCGGTGACCGGCCTGGCCGCGCCCTCGGTCGACGCCAGGCTGGCGGGCCGGTTGGGGTTACGTCCCGACGTCAAACGGGTGCCGATCTTCGGGCTCGGCTGCGTGGCGGGGGCGGCGGGGATCGCCCGGCTGCACGACTACCTGCGCGGCTGGCCCGGGCACGTGGCGGTGCTGCTCTCGGTCGAGCTGTGCTCGCTGACCCTGCAGCGCGGCGACTCCTCGGTCGCCAACCTGGTCGCGGGCGCGCTGTTCGGCGACGGCGCGGCGGCCGTGGTCGCCTGCGGCGCCGAACGGGCCGCCGCCCTGCCAGGAGGGGGTCCCACGGTCGTGGCGACCCGTGGCCACCTGTATCCCGACTCGGAACACGTCATGGGCTGGGACGTCGGCGACACCGGGTTCCAGGTGGTCCTCGACGCCGGCGTCCCCGACGTGGTGCGAACCTACCTGGCCGACGACGTGGACGGCTTCCTCGCCGACCATGGGCTGACCAGGGACGACATCACGGCCTGGGTGTGCCACCCGGGCGGCCCGAAGGTGCTCGACGCCGTCGCCGAGACGCTCGGGCTGCCGCAGGACGCGCTCGAACTCACCTGGCGCTCACTGGCCTCGGTCGGCAACCTGTCCTCCTCCTCGGTGCTGCACGTGCTGCGGGACACCCTCGCGCTTCGCCCGCCTCCCGCGGGGACTCCGGGGCTGCTCATCGCGATGGGCCCCGGTTTCTGCTCCGAACTCGTCCTGTTGCGCTGGTGACCCGTGGGGGGAACGGTGTCCTGGTATCTGTCGCTCGTCCTGCTCGTCGGCGTGGAGCGGCTGGCGGAGCTGGTGGTCGCCCGGCGCAACGCGCGCTGGAGCCTGGCCCGCGGGGGGATCGTCCACGGGCGCGGCCACTATCCGTGGATGGTCGCCCTGCACACCGGGTTGCTGGCCGGGTGCGCGCTGGAGGCCGGTCTGGCGGGACGGCCCTTCGTCCCCGCGCTCGGCTGGCCCATGCTCGCCCTGGTCGTCGCGGCACAGGGGCTGCGCTGGTGGTGCGTCACCACGCTGGGCAGGCAGTGGAACACCGAGGTGATCGTGGTCCCCGGCCTGTCCCCGGTGACGGGCGGGCCGTACCGGCTGCGGTGGCTGCGCCACCCCAACTACGTGGCGGTCGCCGCCGAGGGGGTGGCCCTTCCGCTGGTGCACGGCGCCTGGGTCACCGCGGTGACGTTCACGGTGCTGAACGCCGCGCTCATGGTGGTGCGGATCCGCTGTGAGGAGGCCGCCCTGGCCACGCTCTCCCCCGCGCCGTCCGCCGGGCGGGCCCCCGCGTGATCGACGTCCTGGTCGCCGGCGGGGGGCCCGCCGGTCTCGCCACCGCCATCCACGCGGCGCTGGCCGGGATGGAGGCCGTCGTGGTCGAGCCCCGGCCGGGCCCTGTCGACAAGGCGTGCGGTGAGGGGTTGATGCCCAGCGGCGCGGCGGCGCTGCTGGGGCTGGGCGTGCGGCCCGAGGGCAGGCCTCTGGCGGGAATCCGCTACGTGGACGGCGGCGACCGGGTCCAGGCCGAGTTCAGGAAGGGAAGCGGGCTCGGGGTGCGCCGCACCGCCCTGCACGACGCGCTGTCGCGGCGCGCCGCCGAGGTGGGCGTGCGGGTCGTACGCGGCAGGGTCGAGGAGGTACGGCAGCACCACGACCGCGTCGAGGCCGCGGGGCTGCGGGCCAGGTGGCTGGTGGCCGCCGACGGTCTGCACTCCCCGCTGCGCGCCATGCTCGGGCTCCGGCTTCCCGACACCCGCCCCCGCAGGTACGGCCTGCGGCGGCACTATCTCGTCGCCCCCTGGACGGACTTCGTCGAGGTGCACTGGGCCGACGAGTCCGAGGCCTACGTGACGCCGGTCGGCGACGACCTGGTCGGGGTGGCCGTGCTCAGCTCACGGCGGCGGGGCTACCAGGAACATCTGGCGGACTTCCCCGAGCTCGCGGCCAGGCTCACCGGACCGGCGGCGACCAGTGTGCGGGGGGCGGGGCCGTTGCGCCAGCGGGTGCGCCGCCGGGTCTCGGGGCGGGTGCTGCTGGTCGGCGACGCCGCGGGTTACATCGACGCCCTCACCGGTGAGGGGCTCTCCCTGGCGCTGTTGTCCGCGCGGGCGCTCGTCGGCTGCCTGCGGGCGGGGGACCCCGACTCCTACGAGGAGGCCTGGCTGCGCCTGTCGCGCAGGCACAGGCTGCTCACCGGGGCGCTGCTGGGGACCCGGCGGTACCGCGGGGCCGCGCGGCTGATCGTCCCGGCCGCCCGGCGGCTGCCCGTCCTGTTCGGGGCCGCGGTGCACGCGCTCTCGTGAGGGTCCCGGCGGTCGCGCCTACGGCGGGCGGCGGACCGCCCCGCGCGGGCGGGGCGGTCCTGGGCTCGCTCACCGGTCGGTCAGCGGAAGACCCTGACCCAGTCGCTGTCCTCGGACGGCGCCAGGCCCCTGGCGCCCTCGAAGACGACGCGCCAGGTGCCGGAGGTGTAGACGCGGACGTCCGTGGCGAAACGCCCGTCACGGCCGGTCTCGATCGCGTCGACGAACTCCCACTTGCTCCTGCCGCTCGCGCGGAAGAGCACCACGATCTTCTGCCAGCCGGCGGAGCCCGCCCACTGGGTCCTGCCGTTGTCGCAGGGGTTGTGGCGGGTGGCCAGGCCGGGACCGCGCTCGTGCGGGTTGCAGTCCTCACCGACCTGGAGCTGGCCGCTCAGCGTGATGCGCTGGAACCTGCGGGCCGGGTTGGGGTCGGCGTTGAAGCCGGCGATCCTGGTCTCGGTGTAGGCCCGGCTCCCGGCCTGCGCGGACACGGCCTGGGTGGTCGCGGCCTGCGCCGGTGCGGTGACCGCGAGCGCGGAGGCGCTCAGCGCCGCCGTGGCCAGGACGGTCGCGATGCGTCGCAGCATCTGGAACTTCCTTCCCCGTTGAAGGACGCGCCCCGCGGTGGGGCGCGCCTACCGTCAAAGACGCTTCAACATAAGGAAAAGTCACAGTAAATAGGAAATTAGCCACTCCAAATGGAATAACGATATGGCGATTTGTCCTATTAAATACACTTATGCGGTGGTCGGGTGGATGATGCTGCGTCTGCCCGCGTAGTGTCCCGTCCCGGCGAACAGGATGCGCCACTGGCCGTCCCTGATCCCCGGAACGTCCCTGGCGAAGCGGCCCTGCGCGTCGGTGGTCGCCGAGGCCACGCTCTGCCAGGGCTCCCCGGGCTCGCTCCGGTGCAGGATGCCCACCGGCTGGCCGGGGAAGGGGGCGTAGTCCAGGTAGCCCTGCGGGTCGACCCGGTTCAGGACACCGCGAACCCGCGCGCCCGTCTCCCCCGCGGCCACCCGCACCGCGCTGAACCTGGTCTCCCTGCGCAGCCTGAAGACGGTGTGCCCGGTGACGACCTCACCGCCGGCGCCCCTGGCGGTCACCGTGACGGTCCAGCGCCCCGTCGGGTACCAGCGGGTCAGACCCTTGTCGGGCACGAACCTCCAGATCTCCCACTCCGGCGCCGGGGCAGGCGCCGACGCCCCCTGACCGTCTGCGGTCCCGGTGACCCCGGTGTCCTCGGCGTCCTCCTGGATCGGCGGGGAGGCCGGCTCGTCGGCCGCGTCCGGGGCGCCCGGCTCGACCTCGATCGTCACCCCGTCCGGCCCCGCGACCCCGCCCGCGACCACCTCGATCACCACCCGCACCGATCCGGACGGCCCGACGACGGGCGCGCCCGGGGTCACGGTCACCGAGCGGATCACCGGTTCCCCGGCCACGCCCGCCCCGGCCGGGACGGGCGGGACGACGGTCGCCGCCGCCAGCAACGCGAAAAGGAATCTCATGACCCAGGACGCTAGGAACGGCGCGGTAATGGCCGGGGGACGGACACGCGCCCGTTGGGCAAAGGGACAGGCACGGGTCAGGACGCGTACAGGCCGTCGATCACCTCCGCGTACCTGGTGTGGATGATCCGGCGTCTGAGTTTCAGGCTCGGCGTGAGTTCCTGGCTCTCCGGCGTCCACTCGACCGGCAGCAGCCGCCAGCGCTTGACCTGCTGTACCCGGGCGAGCCGCCCGTTGGCCGCGGCGACCGCCCCGGCGACCTCGCGGAGGACCTCGGGGTGCTCGGCGAGGTCGGCCAGGCAGGTGAACCCGATGCCCCGCTCCTTCGCCCAGCCGGGAGCCGTCTCACCGTCGAGGGTGAGGATCGCCACCGGGTACGGCCTGCCGTCGCCGTAGGCCAGGGCCTGGCCGACGATGGGGTGTTCCCTGAGGAGGCCCTCGATGTTGGCCGGGGAGATGTTCTCGCCCCCCGAGGTGATGATGAGCTCCTTCTTGCGGTCGAGGATGCTGACGAAGCCGTCCTCGTCGACCACGCCGACGTCGCCGGTGTGCAGCCAGCCGTCCTCGTCCAGCAGTTCCGCGGTCTCCCCCGGCCGGTTGAGGTAGCCGACGGCGTTGGCCGGGCTGCGGGTGAGGATCTCCCCGTCCTCGGCGACGCGGATCTCCACCCCGGGCCCGGCCTGCCCGACCGTGCCGAGTTTGAAGCGGTCCTGGGCGTTGGCGGTGAACGCGCCCGTCGTCTCCGTCATGCCGTACACGTCCAGGACGCGCAGGCCGAGACCGGCGAAGAAGCGCTGGACCTCGCGCGGCATCGGCGCCGCGGCGGTGGCGAGCCAGCCCGCGTTGTCCAGGCCGATCAGCGAGCGCACGCCGGACAGCAGCGCGGCGTCGGCCCGCTCGTAGGCCTCGCGGACCCCGGGTGAGGGCGTGCGGCCGTACTGGCAGGCCTCGATGTGGGCGAGACCGGCGGCCATGGCCAGACGCGCCTGCTCGCGCCGATCCTGCGGCTGCATGGACAGCAGGGCCTGGAGCCTGGCCATCATCTTCTCCCACACGCGCGGCACGCCGAAGAAGAGCACCGGCCTGACCTGGCCGAGGATCGCGCCGAGCTGGGACATGTCGGTGCAGAAGTAGGTGTGGGAGAGCTTGAAGAGCGGCAGGTAGAGGCTGAGCACCCGCTCGGCGATGTGCGCGTAGGTCAGATAGGAGATCTGGGTGCCGCGTTCGGGCACCCGCGCCAGCCGGTCGGTGGCCACGACCTCGTAGAACACGTTGGCGTGGGTGAGCGGCACGCCCTTGGGGTCGCCGGTCGTGCCGGAGGTGTAGAGCACCGTCAGGACGTCGTCGGCGGTCACCGCGCGCCAGCGGGCCTCGACCTCGCCGGGTTCGGCGGCCAGCCGTTCGCGGCCCATGGACAGCAGGTCCTCCCAGGAGACGAAACGGTCGTCCCGGGGCGCGCCCTCCAGCATGACGATCCTGTGCAGCGCGGGCAGGTCCCCGAGGATCGGCTCCCATCTGGCCAGGTCGGCCGGACCGCCGAGCACCGCGATCCGCGCGCCCACGTCGGCCGCGACGAAGGCGACCTGCTCGGGGGCGAAGGTGGGGTAGACCGAGCACGAGACGCCGCCCGCGTGCACCGCGCCCAGGTCGGCCAGGACGTGCTCGCTGCGATTGACCATCATCAGGGCGACGGCCTCACCCCTGCGCAGCCCGAGGGCGGCGAAGCCCGCGGCGATCTCCAGCACCCTCCGCCTGGCCTCGCCGTAGGTCATGGTCGTCCACCCCTGCCCCGAGGGGTCGGAGTAGGCGGGGGCTCCCGCGTCCCGTTCGGCCGCCTCCCTCAACTGGGCGCAGACGGTACGGCCCGCGATCTCCCGCTCGATCGCGGCCCGTTCCTCAAGGACACCGGCCATCGAAGCGCCTCCTGGAAGTGCTCACTTGCCTTCGTGAGGCATGCATCGCATCACACGGGATACGGGGGGACAAGACCTTCGGCGTTAAGGGACCGACGACGCACGACCTTTCGGTCCGCCCTCGCCGGAATGAACACGCAGAGTTACAGTTCGATCACACACTGAGGTCGGAGGGCGCTATGACATCGGAGACAAAGGCGGAGGAGAAATCCTTCTTCGGGCATCCACGCGGCCTCGCCACGCTGTTCGGCACCGAGATGTGGGAGCGCTTCAGCTGGTACGGCCTGCGCGCGATCCTGGCCACCTTCATGGCCGCCTCCCCCGCCGTCGGCGGGCTGGGCATGGGCAAGGGGACCGCGCAGGCGCTCGTCGGCGTCTACGGCGCCCTGATCTATCTGGTGGCCCTGCCCGGCGGCTGGGTCGCCGACCGCGTCCTCGGTGCCCGCAGGGCGGTGCTGTGGGGCGGTCTGATCATCATGTTCGGGCACATCAGCATGGCGATACCGGCCAGGACGGGCCTCTTCGTGGCCCTCGGCCTGCTGCTCATCATCGCCGGGACCGGGCTGCTGAAGCCGAACATCTCCGCGATGGTCGGCAAGCTCTATCCGGAGGACGCCGACGCGCGCAGGGACGCGGGCTTCTCCCTGTTCTACCTCGGCATCAACCTGGGGGCCTTCGTCGCCCCCATCGTGGTCGGCTGGCTCGCCGACGGCGACCGCTGGCACCTGGGCTTCGGGGCGGCGACCGTCGGGATGGCCCTCGGCCTGGTCCAGTACGTGGCGGGCCGCTCCCGCCTCCGTGGCGCCGGCGACGAGCCCGGGCACCGGCTCACCTCCGCCGAGCACCGGCACTTCACCCTCGTCGCGCTCGGCTCGACGGCCGCGATCGTCGTGGCCCTGACGCTCTGGGTGCTCTCCGGGACCTTCAGCCTCGACGCCTTCGCGCTGGCGCTGACCGTGGTGATCGTGATCGTTCCGGTGGTCTACTTCGGCTACATCCTGCTGGGCAGTCACAACCTGACGCCGGAGGAGCGCGCCGGGATGCGGGCCTACATCTGGTTGTTCGCCGCCGCGGCCGTCTTCTGGATGATCTACGACCTGGCTCCGACCGTGCTGCTGTTCTTCGCCGCGGACCACACCGACCTCTCACTGTTCGGTGTGCGCATCACCGCCGCGGCGACGCAGTCGTTCAACCCGCTGTTCATCATGATCTTCGTACCGGTCTTCGCGGCGTTGTGGGTGAAGCTGGGCAACCGGGTCACGGCCCCGCAGAAGTTCGCCTTCGCGCTGGTCATGGTCGGCCTGAGCTTCGTGATCATGGCGGCGGCCTCCGCCCTGGCCGGGAACGGGAGGGTCTCGGTGTGGTGGCTGGTGGCGGTCTACCTCGTCCAGGTCTTCGGGGAGCTGGCGCTGAGCCCGGTCGGGCTCTCGGTCACCACCAAGCTCGCCCCCCAGGCGTTCAAGGGACAGATGCTCGGCGTCTGGTTCATCGCCGTCTCGGTCGGTGACGCGGTCGGCGGGCAGACGGGCAGGCTCAGGGAGCACATGTCCGATCCCGCCTACTTCCTCACGCTGGCGGCGATCGCGGTCGTGGCGGGCGTGCTGCTGTTCCTGTTCGTGCCGCGGCTGCGCGTCCTGATGCGGGAGCACGACCACGCGCCTTCCGGACACCAAGAAATATGATGTAAGACCCGTAGAGCCGGTCATGGGATGATTTATCAGTGAACCAATGGCTTGACCTCGTCGGAATCTTCGTCTTCGCTCTCTCAGGCGCACTCGTGGGCGTCCGCAGGCGACTGGACGTGGTCGGCATGGCCGTACTGGCGGAGATGACCGCGCTCGGCGGCGGCATCCTGCGTGACCTGATCCTCAACGTCCGGCCCGCTGCCTTCTCCAGCACCGGATACGTGCTCGCCCCGGTGATCGCGACGGCCATCGTGTTCTTCTGGCACCCGCACGTGGAGCGGGTGATGCCCGCCGTCAACGTGTTCGACGCGGCGGGCCTCGGCCTGTTCTCCGTGGTGGGCACGGAGAAGGCGCTGAGCTACGGCCTGAGCCCGCTGCACGCGACACTGCTCGGGGTCACCACCGGTGTCGGCGGCGGCGTGCTGCGCGACGTCCTGTCCGGGCAGATCCCCATCCTGCTCTACGACCGCCAGCTCTACGCGGTGCCCGCCCTGTTCTGCTCGGCGGTGATGGCCGTGCTCTACATCCTGGACCTGCACGGCTGGCCCGCCACGCTGGCCGCCGCCGTACTCGGGTTCGGGCTGCGCATCGCCGCGATGCGGCTGCGCTGGCGCGCCCCGCTCGCCCGGGGAGTCGCGCCGGAGTAGCCCGGTGAAAACCCTGGTCAAGTCGCGTTACACGGCGTACGGCCCGGGCATCGCGGCGGTAGGCGTCCAACTCACGGGAGGCCACCATGGCCAAGGGGAAGAAGACCGCGGGCCACGGGCGACGGCCCTGCACCGTCAATCTGCCGCTGGTCGGGACGGTGGCGGTGCCGCCACCCGAACGGCTGGCCTTCTACGCGGTGCTGGGGGTGCTCGGCGCCCTTGAGGTCATCGACTGGCCCGTCGCGATCGTCGTCGGGGCCGGTCACCTGCTCTCCGAGCAGCATCGCTCCGGCCTCCTGCAGGAGGCCGGAGAGGCGGCGGAGGCCGCCTGACGATCACAGGGCGGGGGTGAGCGGCGGAGCCGGGCGGGCGCCGTACGGGCCCCTGATCCTGGCCTCCGCGATGCGGGCCACTCCCTCGGTGACGACCTGCGGGGACTGGGTGAAGGGAAGCCGGAGCCTGCCTTCGAGCGTGCCGTCGACGCCGAACCAGGTGCCGGGGGCCAGCCGTACGCCCTGGCAGGCGGCGGCCTCGGCCAGCAGGCTGCCCGAGTGGTCGGGCAGCCTGATCCACAGCGAGCCGCCGCCCCTGGGCACGGTGTAGTCCCAGTCCGGCATGTGCTCGGCCAGCGCGGCCGTCAGGGCGGCCCGTGACGCGCCGAGGCTGCGGCGGCGTTCGGCCCTGGTCTCCTCGATGTCCTCGAAGAGCCTGGCCACGACGAGCTGCTCGAACAGGGAGCTCGCGATGTCGACCGAGGCGCGCAGGGCGGCCAGGCGGCGCACCATGGCGGCGCCCGTGCGGATCCAGCCGATGCGCAGGCCGCCCCACCACAGCTTGGAGGCCGATCCCAGGCTGATCACCCTGCCGTCGGTGTCGAAGGCGGCCAGCGGGGCGGTCCTGGGCACCTCGTCGATGTCCAGCTCGCTCCAGGTCTCGTCCACGATCAGCGTGGTGTCGTGCCTCCTGGCGGCGCTCACCAGCCCGGCCCGGGTGGCGTCGTCCATCAGGTGGCCGGTGGGATTGTGGAAGTCGGGGATGACGTAGGCCAGGCGGGCCCCTGACTGACGCATCGCGCTGGTGAGCAGGTCCAGGTGCCAGCCGTCGTCGGGGATGCCGACCGGGACGATCCTGGCGCCCCGCGCCCTGGCCAGGTCGATGGCGTGCGGATAGGTCGGCGAATCGAGCAGGAACGGGTCGCCCGGCGCGAGCAGCGCCATGGCCAGCAGGTGGAGGCCGTGCTGGGCGCCCGCGGTGATGAGGATCTGCTCCGGCCTGGTGGCCAGCCCCCGCGCGCAGTACCGGGCGGCGACGGCCTGGCGCAGCGGCGCGATCCCGACCGGGTCGTAGCCCATGCCCAGGGTGTAGCGCGGATAGCCCTCCCCCGCGGCGGCGATCGCGGCGGGCAGCGTCCTGGCCGCGGACGGCGCCGCGCAGTGCAGCGGCAGCAGCCCGTCGTCCTCTGCGGCGATCCAGGGGTTCTCCGCGCCGAGCGAGCCCGCGTCCGGCAGCGCCGTCCAGCTCCCCGCCCCCTGCCTGCTCTCCAGGTATCCCTGCTCGCGCAGCCGGTCGTAGGCGGAGGTCACGGTCGTACGGCTGACGCCCAGCGCCTCGGCGAGGTGCCGCTCCGCCGGGACCCGTACCCGCACGGGCAGCCGCCCGTCGAGGATCAGCGACCGCACGGTCGCGGCCAGGGTCCGGTAGTACGGCTTGGCGCCGGGGTCGATCGCCAGGAGGCGAGCGAGCTGGACGCCACTCAGATAGCGGTCCACCCGCCCCACTATAAGGCCACTTTTCGTGATTGGCCCTTTTGGGTGGCAGTAATGGCATGGACGATAAGTGCCATTATGAGCGAGGCAACACTTCCCACCCTCGGGTCGTTCCCCGGCCGCCTCCTGCGCCTGTACGCCGGACTGGCGCTCTACGGCGTCGGCATCGGCCTGCAGATCGAGTCACGGCTCGGCGGCAGCCCGTGGGACGTCTTCCACCAGGGCCTGTCCATCCATCTCGGCCTGTCCATCGGCACCTGGATCATCGTGGTCGGCGCGGCGGTGATGCTGCTGTGGATCCCCCTCAGACAGCGGCCCGGCATCGGCACCCTCAGCAACGTCCTGTTCCTCGGGCTGTTCGCCGACGCCGCGATGTGGCTGGCCCCCGAGCCGGGACCGCTGGCCCTGCGGTGGGTCTATCTGGTGCTCGGCGTCGTCGCGACCGGCGCGGCCACCGGGCTCTACATCGGCGCGGGCCTGGGCCCCGGACCGCGCGACGGCCTGATGACCGGCCTCAACCGCCTGGGCATGTCCATCCGTTCGGCCAGGACCCTCATCGAGGTGACGGTGCTGGCCGTCGGCTGGCTGCTCGGCGGGACCGTGGGCCTGGGAACCGTGGTCTTCGCCCTGGCGATCGGCCCGCTGAGCCAGTTCTTCATGCCGCTGATGCGCCCCAAGGACTGATCGGGACGCCGCGGAGGCGTTAGCGTCGAGCACATGCGGATCGAGGACTACGCCCTCATAGGCGACATGCAGTCGGCGGCACTGGTCGGCCGCAACGGCTCCATCGACTGGCTCTGCCTGCCCAAGTTCGACTCGCCCGCGTGCTTCGCGGCACTGCTCGGCGACAAGCACCACGGGCAGTGGTGGCTCGGTCCCGCCGGCGCCCGGCGGCCCGACGCCACCAGGCGTCGTTACAAGGGCGACTCCCTGGTGCTGGAGAGCGAGTGGGACACCCCGGGCGGCACGGTCCGCGTCACGGACTTCATGCCGACCAGGCACGTCAATCCCGACCTGGTCAGGATCGTCGAGGGTGTCTCCGGCACGGTCGAGATGGCCACCGAGATCCGCGTCCGCTTCGACTACGGCCGCATCGTGCCCTGGGTGCGCCGTACCGACGGGCTGCTGCAGGCCGTGGGCGGCCCCGACTCGGTGTGGCTGCACTCCCCGATCCCGCTGCAGGGCGGCGACTACGCCCACAAGGCGAGGTTCCAGGTCGCCGAGGGCGAACGCCTGGCCTTCGTCTTCACCTGGCATCCCTCCCACGAGGCCAGGCCCGTCGAGATCGACCCCTTCGAGCAGCTCACGCAGACCGAGCAGCTGTGGGAGGAGTGGCTCGGCCAGTGCGCCTACCAGGGTCCGTGGCGGGACGCCGTGGTCCGCTCGCTCATCACGCTCAAGGCGCTCACCTACGCCCCCACCGGCGGCATCGTCGCCGCCCCGACCACCTCGCTGCCCGAGGACCTCGGCGGGGTCCGCAACTGGGACTACCGCTACTGCTGGCTGCGCGACGCGACCATGACGCTTGAGGCCCTCATCGGCGCGGGCTACCTGGAGGAGGCCCGCTCCTGGCGGGCGTGGCTGCTGCGGGCCATCGCGGGCCGCGCCCAGGACCTGCAGATCATGTACAGCGTGACCGGAGAGCGCAGGCTGACCGAGCTCGAACTGTCCTGGCTGCCCGGCTACGAGGCCTCCCGCCCCGTCAGGATCGGCAACGACGCCGTCACCCAGCTCCAGCTCGACGTGTACGGCGAGGTGATGAACGCCCTGTATCTGTCGCGCGCCTCGGGCATGGAGCCCGACGACCGGGCGTGGACCATCCAGCGCGAGCTGCTCGGATACGTGGAGGCCCACTGGGACGAGCCCGACGAGGGACTGTGGGAGGTCAGGGGTCCGCGCAGGCACTTCACCCACTCCAAGGTGATGTGCTGGGTGGCCCTCGACCGGGCCGTCAAGCAGGTCGAGGAGTTCGGCAGGACGGGGCCGGTGGCGCGCTGGCGGGAGCTGCGCGACCGGATCCACGCCGAGGTGTGCCACAAGGCGTTCGACTCCGCGCGCGGCACCTTCACCCAGTCGTACGGCTCGGCGGAGCTCGACGCCTCCCTGCTGCTGATCCCCATGGTGGGTTTCCTGCCCCCCGAGGACCCCAGGGTGGTCGGCACCGTCGAGGCGATCCAGCGTGAGCTGATGGTCGACGGCTTCGTGCTGCGTTATCCGCTGGACGAGGACAACGACGTGGACGGCCTGCCGGGGGGTGAGGGCGCGTTCCTGGCGTGCAGCTTCTGGCTGGCCGAGGCGCTGGCGATGATCGGGCGCAAGGAGGAGGCCGTCGAGCTGTTCGAGCGCCTGCTGGCGCTGCGCAACGACGTCGGCCTGCTCTCCGAGGAGTACGACCCCCGCTACGGCCGCATGGTCGGCAACTTCCCGCAGGCCTTCAGCCACGTCCCGCTGATCCACACGGCCCGCGCGCTGAGCTGACCCCGCCCGCCGTACTCCCCGGGAGGGCGCTGACGAGCCGAAATGCGGCGGATCCGGAAGGCCAGAAAAGTCGTGAAAAAATTTTTCCCCTCGGGTGCAACTAAACACGGCCAAGGTCACTCTCACCTGTTGAACACCACCCGAAAGGAACAAACATGAGCGACTTCGCTACCTCCGACCTGGTCGACTACGACGGCGACGGCAGCGCCGACGCCCAGCTGATCGACACCGACGGCGACGGCTACGCCAACGAGGAGCGCTACGACACCGACGGTGACGGGGTGACCGACGTCGTCTACCTCGACAACGACGGTGACGGCTACATCGACGAGGCCCGGGTCGACTACGACGGCGACGGCGTCGCCGACTACACCCAGACCTCGGGCCCCTTCCCCACCGCCTGACCGCACGAGCAGCGTGAGCCCGTGTGTCCTCACGTGTGATCCCGTCGCGGACCACACGGGCGAATGACGAGGAAGACAACCGATGGAAGATCGACGCGCGCTCCTGCCCCTGATGCTCCTGCTGGCCTGCGCGGCACTGACCGCCTGCGGCCTCGTGGGAGGGGAGACGGGCGGGCAGACGCGGACCGTCGCCACGTCATCGGAGCCCGGCGAGCCGGGTGTCTCCCAAGGAGAGGCCGTACGGCCCCTGCGCAAGGGGCGGGGGGTGACGCCCGGCGAAACGGGGACGCCGGGCGGACCGTTCCCGCTCCCCCTCCCCCTGATGCTCGCGATCGGCGGCGGGGTCGCCGTGGCGGGCGCGGGAGGGCTCTACCTGTGGTCGCGCGGCCGGCGGACGGTCGCCGCCACACCGTCCCCGGCGCCGCCGTGGCAGACGGCTTCCCAGGCCCCTCAGACCCCCCAGGCCCCTCAGATGCCCCTGACCCCCCAGGCTCCCCCTGGGACGATGGCCGCCGAGGCGCCGCCGCACCCGTGGGCACCCGATCGTGACCCGCTGGCCGAGGCGCTCACCGAGGTGGCGGGCAGCGGGATCAGCCAGGCGCTCACCCAGCAGGTCGAGCGACTGTTCTCCGGAGGGCATCCGGGCAGGGAGACCCTGGTCGAGGCCTGCATCGGCTACCGGGACCAGATCGCCGAACGCCACCCCCGGCTGGCCGACACCCTGGGCGACGGCCTGAACCGGGCCGGGGTGCGGGAGATCGTCCCGGACGGGCAGCGGTTCGACCCACGCCTGCACGAGGCGTTCGGCTCCGAGCCGACCGACCGGCCCGAACTGCACGACACGGTGGCGGAGACCGTCAAGAGGGGGTACGCCGACGGCGGCCGGGTGATCCGCGTGCCGCAGGTCGCCGTCTACCGTCACCCGGCGCCCGGAGGCGAGGGTGTGGGGTGAGGCGCTCAGCCGTCGGCCAGGCCGGTCTGCAGCCGCCTCCTGGCACGGTGGATCCAGGCCCGGACCGTGTTCAGCGGCACCCCGAGCGAGAGCGCGACCTGCTCGTAGGTCAGTCCGCCCGCCCACAGCAGCAGCGCCTCCCGATGGGAGGCGGGCAGCCCCGTCAGCGCCCTGCGCAGGTCGGCCAGCCTGGCGACCGAGTCCTCGAAGGGGTCGGCGACCAGGAGTTCCTCGGCGACCTCGGCCATGAGCGCGTCCCGGGGAGGACGGCGCCTGATCACCGAGTGGGAGGCGTTGCGCGCGATGGCCAGCACCCAGGCCCTGAAGGGCGACCTGCCCTGAAAGGCCGGCAGGCCGCGCCAGGCCGCCAGGTGCGTGTCCTGGAGCGCGTCGAGGGCGTCGGCGCGGTTGCCGGTCAGGTGGTAGCAGACGCCGAAGGCCGGGCGCCGCGCCATCGACCACAGCTCGGCGAAGGCCCGCTCGTCACCCCCGCGGGCCGCCGCCACGAGCAGGCTCTCACCATCGGCGGCGTCCTCGGTCCTGTCCTCGACGGCCCCGCCCAGCGACACGCTCGTCATCGGTCACCCATCGTCCGGGAGCGGAAAATCAGCCAATGACATCACGTTCCGCGACCGCCCGGTATGTGGTGGTCCGCCATGATATTGGACCGTGATAATCCCCATTCCCGGTCGTCCCATCACGAGTCAGACGGCCTGACCGACCTGCGTCGACTCCCTCAGGGAGGGCCGGGAAACCGATACAGGAGGAGAACCTGCCCATGGTGCCGCGGACGTTCCCGCCCGCCCCCCGCCCACGGCCCGCATCCGGCGGTGACGCGTGACGGCGGGCCCCGCCGACCTGCTGCGCGACCTCTGCGACTCCACCTCGGCCAGGCTCGCCGGGCCCGAGCTGCGCGAGCGGATCGCCCAGGTGCGCGCGAGCCTCGACGCCCCGCTGCGGGTCGCGGTCGCGGGCGCGGTCAGCAGCGGCAAGTCGACCCTGGTCAACGCCCTTCTCGGGCTGCCCGTCGCCCCGGTCGACGCGGGCGAGTGCACCTTCGTCGTCACCCAGTACGAGTACGGCGAGGACGACGGACTCGTCACGATCGAGCTGAAGGACGGGGGCGTCGCCCACTCGCGGCTGCTGCCCGGCCACCGGCTGCCCTCGGACCTGGGGGTCGAGGTCGCCCGGATCAGGCGCCTTCGCGTCACGCTGGACCAGCCCTCCCTGCGCACGGTCACCATCGTCGACACCCCCGGCATGAACACGGTGACGGCGGCCAACGAACAGGCCGCCAGGAGCATGCTGTTCGGTTCCGGGGACGAGGACGACCGCGCCCAGGCGATGATCTACGTGCTGCGTTACGTCCAGAAGTTCGACGACACCACCCTCGCCGAGTTCCGCGGCCTCACCGGCGCCTGCGGGATGAGCTGCGTCAACACCCTGGCCGTGCTGGGCCAGGTCGACCGGCGCGGCGACGAGGACGACCCATGGCCCACCGCGCGCCGCCTGGCGGCCAAGGGCTACCAGGACCTGCGGACCTCCGTCTTCGACGTGGTCCCGGTGATCGGCCTGCTGGCCGAGACCGCGCGGGCGTGCCCGCCGGACGCCGAGGAGTTCGCGGCGCTGTCCGAACTGGCTCGGATGGACGAGGACGACCTGGAGGACTACCTCCTCGACCTGGAGGACTTCCGCACCGCTGCCGACCTTCCCGTCCCCGCCGAGGTACGGCACCGCCTGGTCGCGAAGCTGCACCGCTACGGCATCGTGACCGCGGTGCGCGCGCTGCGTGAGGGCGTCGCCGGGGACACCGGGGCACTCGCGGCGCACCTGCTGGAACGGTCGGGATACGCCTCCGCCGGGAAGGCCGCGACCGGCTCGGTCGCCGCGGGCATCGCCCACTTCGCCCGCCGCGCCGACCACCTGAAGGCCCTCGACGCCCTGACCAGGCTGCGCGCCCTCGCCCGCACCCCGGCGCTCGGCTCGGACCGCGTCACCCTGGACGCGCTCGCGGCCCAGCTCGACGAGAACAAGCCGATCGCCACCGCGCTCGGCGGCCTGCGGATCTTCGCCGCGGCCGAGGCGCTCGGCAGGGGCACGCTCGTCCTGAACGAGGAGATGACGGCGGAGCTGCTGCGCATGGCCCGCCACGACGACCCCGCCGAGCAGCTCGGCCTGGCCGCCGGGGCGCCGAAGCCGGAGATCGCCGCCGCGGCCACCGCCGCCTCGATGCGCTGGCGCACCCTGGCCATGATGAGCGAGGGCCGCACCGGCGGGCACCGGGCCAGGGATGTGCTGACCGTCCTTGAGGACGTCGTCGGCGCGGCGCTCACCGAGGACCGGGGCCCGGCCACCCCCACGGGGGCGGGCCCGCTGCCCCCTGTCTCCGTGGACCGGGCGGCGGCCGAGGCGCTGCGCTCGTCCCCGATGGTCCCCGCGGACGAGCGGCGCTCCGTCGAGCTGCTGCTGACCGGGACCGAACTGGCGCTCCAGCTCGGCGCGCCGCCCTCGGCCCCCCGCGCCGAACTGGCCGGCTACGCCGCCGCGCTGGCCGCCAGGTTCCGCGTGCTGACCCACAGACCCCTGCCCATCAGGCAGCGCAGGGCGGCTGAGACCCTCTGCGAGGCCTACGAGGCCGTCTGGGCGTGGTGCGACCGGCCGGACGGCCCCTCCGGCACCCCCTCACCGGCACGATCCCGACAGGAGAACGTCAGTTGACGACCCCCGACCAGGCGGGCCCGGTGGCCCGGCTGCTGCGTTACGCCAACGAGGTCCACGGCCTGGCAGGCCGGTGCGGCAGGCCGGACCTGGCCGAGGTGCTGGCCGCGAGCGCGGCCAGGTGGAAGGACGAGTGCACCGACATCGTGGTCGCGGGCGCGCAGAAACGCGGTAAGAGCCGCCTGCTCAACACCCTGGTCGGCCACCCCGACCTGCTGCCCGTCGACGCCGACGTCGCGACCAACTGCTTCCTCTCCCTGCGGCGCGGCCCCCGCCTCACCGCCGTCGTGCACCGCAACACCGACACCGGGCTCGTCGAGACCCCGATCACCGTTGAGTCGATCCCCGACTACGCCTCCATGCGCGGTGACGCGGGCAAGCGGCGCGACGTCGTCAGCGTGGACGTCACCCTGGACAACCCGCTGCTGGACGGCCTGCGGCTGCTCGACACCCCCGGGGTGGACAGCCTGACGGTCGGGCACAGGCAGGTGACCGTGGCCATGCTCCAGCGGGCCGACGCCCTGCTGTTCACGCTCAGCGCGCAGGACCAGCCGGTGCTCAGGCACGAGCTGGAGTTCCTCGCCGAGGCCGCCGAGCGGGTCCAGGCGATCGTGTTCGTGCTGACCAAGGTGGAGGACTCCACCAACTGGCACAGCCTGCAGGAGGAGAACAAGGCCCGGCTGAGGACCTTCGTCACCGAGGCGATCGCCGCCGACCCCGGCAGGACGACGACGCTGAGCCCGCTGCTGCGGGCGCCCTGGATTCCGGTGAGCTCGAAGCTCGCCGAGGCCGCCGCGGCGAAACGGCGGGAGGGACGCGCCGAACGGGCCGACGCGCTGCGGGCCCGCAGCGGCATGGACGTCCTGGAGCGGTACCTGCGCGGGTTCGCCGACGGCCGGGAGTCCGCGCGTGGCGCGACCGTGGTCGCCGCCGCGCTCTCCGCGCTGAACTCACTGGCGGCCGGGGCGCAGGACGACGTCGCCGCGGGCTCCGACGACGCCGGGGACGTCACCGCACGGCTCGCCGAGCTGGACGCGGAGCTGGCCGCCCTCGGGGAACTGACGGCCAAGCGCAGGGCGGGCGCCGTCGCCAACACCTTCCTCGGGCGTGAGGTCGGCGGGATCGTGGCCGCCCGGGTGGCCGAGATCCGCCAGCCGTACGAGAACGCGATCGCCACGCTGAAGAAGCAGGAGCAGATCGACAGGTACATGGCGGAGCTGCCGGAGAGCGTCCAGCGCTCACTTGAGGCCGTCTGGTCGCAGATCGTCTACGACGTGGAGAACCTGGCCAGGACCACGCTGGACGCCTTCGCCCGCGACCTGGGCCTCGACCCGGTCGAGCTGACCTCCGACAGGCGCGCGATGCCCAACCTGTCGCAGGTCCAGGTCAAGGGGGACCAGGCCGCGGACACGCCGGTCGACGTGGACATGGTGCGGGACGTGCTGCCCTCGATCTCGATGGCCGCCTCGTTCGGTGGCCTGGCCGCGGCCATGCTCGGCCCCGTCGGCTTCCTCCTGGTCGCCCCCGCCATCGGGGCCTCCATCTTCTTCGGGCGGCGCTCGCTGGAGAAGGTGCAGCGCAACCAGGCCGCGATCAGGGGGGCGCTGCGCGACCAGTTCTCCGTCGTCGCCAGGGAGATGACCCTCGACCTGGAGCGGATGGTCGCCACCTGGCGGGTCAGCGTCGAGCAGGCCGCCGACGACAACCTGATGCGAAGGCGCAAGGACCTTGAGAGCAGGCGGGCGGAGCTGAAGTCCGCCTCGGCCCGTTCGGCCGCCGACCGCCAGAGGTCGCGGCAGTCCGGCCAGGACCGCATCGCCGCGATCAACGCCCTCACCAGGCGCGGCCACGAGCTGCGTGAGGAGCTCGCCGCGGCGGTCGCCGCCCTGGGATCGGCCCCCTGACCGTCCTGTCCCCGTTCGCGCCCCGTGCCCCCGGCGACGTCCGCCGGGGGCACGGTCGTCTTCCTGGCGTCACAGCGGCAGGTGCACCAGGGCCGCCGGCTGGTCACGGGTGGCGCCGGTGGCGTCTCCCGGCCGGTGCAGGCACAACAGGCCGCTGGGGACCCGGACGACCGGCTCGAACAACCCCGGCGTGCGGTGTACCTCCCGCGCCCCCGAGGGGGTGACGTGCACGAGCCTGCTGCGACCGGCGTCCAGCATCGTCATCCAGATCGAGTCGCCGTCCACGACCAGCCTCGGCCGCTCCCAGCGGTTTCGGGAGGTCAGGTGACCGGCCAGGGTCGCCGACTGCTTGCCCATCAGGAACTCCAGCGTGTGCGAACGCTGGTTGAAGATCCCCACCGACCAGCCCCTGGCGGGACTCACCTGGTCGGCGCCGACCGCGTAGATCTGACCGCCCGCCGGGACCCAGCGCAGGGCGCCCGCCCTGGGGCGGGGCATGACGAGCTTGGTCCTGCCGTCGGCGGTGTCGGCCTCAAGACCGGCCGAGCTTGAGGTGAACCACCTGCCGTTGTGCAGGACGACCTGGTGCAGCCAGCTACGGCCGGGCTCCCGCACCGTCGGGCGCACGACACCGCCGGGGTCGATCAGGCACAGCACCTGCCAGGGCCTGAAGTCGTGGTGCCTGTTCTGGAACATCGGCTTGTTGCTGCTGAACTGCCCGAGCACCACCGTGCAGCCTGGCGCTCCGACGGAGGGCGCGGGGTCGTTGCCGCTGGGCCCCTCCTGGTCGACGAGCCGCCGCGACCGGTTGTCCTCGTTGAGGAACCACTGGGTGTACGGCCCCAGGTCGCGCGGCTGCGGCGCCTGGAACATGAAGCCCCCGCCCAGGTCGAACTCGACCACCGACAGCTGCCCCGTCTCCCCCCAGGGCAGGCCGACCGAGCTGTCCACCGGGACCGGCTGTCGTGGCTGGAAGAAGACCCAGGCGGTACGGCCGTGCGCGATCACGGTCGGGTTGCCCCACACCTGGAGCGGGTGGGTGCCGCGGATGGCCAGGTCGGGGGTGAGGACGCGCACCAGGGTCTGCGCGGGCCCGACCTGCTCGACCGCGGCGACGCCCTCACGTGAGACGTCCCACTCGACCAGCCTGCCGAAGCGCAGCTCACGGTCGTGCCTGCCCTCGACGCCGTCGAGCCTGCGCAGCAGGTGGCCGCTGTCGAAGGCCTGGTGGACGAAGACCCTGCCCGCCTCGGCGCGGGCCTCAAGCACACCGTCGAGCACCTTGGCCACGCCCGGGACGACCGGCCCGTCCTGCGCGCCCCGCTGCGGACCGTTCCCGGGGACGACCTTGTGGCCGCCGGTGTGACCGCCCTCCGGGCCGGTGAAGACCTGCCCGCCGCCGGTGACACCGAGGCGTGCAGAGGACTTGGCGGGCGCAGAGGGCTCGGCGCGGGCCGCCGGAACGCTCTGGGACTGTTCGGGGTCCCGCTGCTCGACCTTGAGCTTCCAGGCGAGCTGGGCGGCGCCGTACGCGACGACGATCTTCGGGTCGTCGTAGGTGCGCACCCGGTCGCCGAGCCTGTCGCGCACGGCCTCCTGGACCAGCGGCATCCGGCTGGCGCCGCCGGTCATGAACACCGCCGCCAGTTCGTCCTGCGTGATCCCGGCCCCGCGGATCGTCTCCTCCAGGATGTCGACCGTCTTGACGATCTCGGCCCCGATGAGGTCCTCCAGGTCGCTCCTGGCGATGTGCACGTCCTCGTTGATGCCGACCACGTAGTGGGAGGAGGTGTCGAACTTCGACAGCGCCTCCTTGGCCTCCCTGGCCATCTTGAGCAGGTCGGCGGCGTAGCTCACGTAGCGGCGTTCCGGGTTGCTGGTCACCTGCTGCCACCAGTCGGCGTCCAGGCGCTCGATCTGCGCCCCGAGGAAGGCGAAGATCTGTTCGTCGAACACCTCCCCGCCGATCTCGTCGCTGCCGCCGGGCTCGCCGACGACCTTGAAGTCGCTGCCGTCCGCGGTGAGCACGGCCGCGTCGAACGTGCCGCCGCCGAGGTCGTAGACGGCCAGGTGGGAGCCGTCGGCCCGTTTGGCGGTGGCGAAGTAGCGGGCCGAGGCGACGGGCTCGTCGACGAGCACGATCCGCACCCCGCGCACGACCTGCCTGGCCGCCTCAAGCAGTACGGCCTTGCGGTCCTCACCCCAGGCGACGGGGTGGGTCAGCGCGATGCAGTCGGGCGGGGCTCCGTCGAAACGCCGCCTGCCCTCGCTCACGAACAGTTCGAGCAGCGCCGCCATGGCGTCGGCGACGGCGACCGGCACCCCGCCGAGCAGCATCCGGCCCCGGCCGACGTAGCGCTTGGGGTTGCGCTCGACGCGTTCCGGACTGAGCGCGATGCCCCGCTGGGCGATCCGGCCCGCGACCAGCGTGCCGCGCTCGTCGAGCATGACGGCCGAGGGGATGCGCCGTTCCCCCTCGACCTCCAGGACGTCGAAGCGCCCTTCGGCGGCTATGACCCCGGCGGAGAAACTCGTCCCGAGATCGACGCCGAGGCACCACTGCGCCATTTGCCACTCCTCGTAGATGCGGACCCGGTCGTCCCACGTTCACAGGCCGCGGCCGATCGTGGCGGGCACGCCGGGGGCGGCCGGGGTGCGCGGGAGGCTCCTCGGGATGAGTGCGGGGCGGGAAGGCACCATCTTACGGTTCCCCGCGCTCTCACGGTGATCCCGTGGTGATCCCGTGGTGGCCTCCCGGGCCGTCTCAGCCTCCGGGGCCGCCCTCCGGGCGGGTGGCCAGGGAGGCGAGCACCCGCGCGAACGCCTTGGGCGGGGCCACGACCAGCCGGATCTGGCCGTCCTGGCTGACGAGGTCGGCCCTGATGAGGGTGAGCCTGCCCTCGTGCCACCAGTAGACCTGGGGGCTGAGCCCGTCGGCCCGCAGGTCGCACTCGCGCTGGGCGAACAGCCGCAGCCGTTCGATCGCACGGACGACCTCGATGCCCTCGACCGGGTGGACGATCATCTCCGAACGGCTCGGCAGCGCGACCAGCACCCCGTCGGCCGGCACCCGGAGGTAGTCACCCAGGCGACGCAGGTGGGCGGCGGCGCCGGCGGTCGCGCCGCTCAGCCGCAGCGCGGTGGCGCCGCCGAGGTCGATCGCGTCGGCCGACAGCCGCCCGTCGCCCGCCGCGTTGCCCACGGCCTCCTCCAGCGCCTGCGCGGCGGTGACCGGCCAGCAGCCGACCTCCTCGGGACGGAGCGGCCTGGCGGCCTCGCCGTGCCCGACGGTCAGCACCTCGACCAGGTCGGCGCTGAGGTGGCGGCCGACGACGGCGCCCGCCAGGTCGTCGGCGGGCTGGAGCCGGGTGCGCAGCAGCGGGCGGACCTGGTCCAGGTCGCAGGCGTCGAACGGCTCCCCGGCCGTGGCCAGGACGTGGGACAGGTGCTCGGAGACCAGCACCGGCCAGTCCTCGCGCGAGCGCCTGCGCGCCTCGGCCCGCAGTCCCGCCAGCCGTACCACGTGCCTGACCGTCCGCTCGCCGGAGTCCGACAGGGTCAGCGTCCCGCCGTCGGCGGAGAAGGCACAGGAGTAGCCGAGGGTGTCGGCGACCAGGGAGAGCAGGGAGTCGAGATCGACGTCCTCGACCGGCCGCGCGGCTCTCCTGGCCTGCCGGTCGCGACGCCGCCGGAACAGCCTCACACGCCCATCCCCTCTGCGCTCTCCTCCTAGGTCCGCACCTAGACTGCCTCCACGGGGGCGGTGTTTGAGCCGGTCAGAGAGCACGATTCTGCATCAATAGCACCAAGTGCCCCTAGCAGCACACTCAGCTGTGGTGTGCCGTGCCCCACGGGAAGGCCCGCGATGACCGGCACCCCGAGCGGCGCGAGCCGCTCCCGCAGCACCGGGTACGGATCGCCGCAGCGCTCCCAGGAGCCCAGGGCGAAGCCCGCGGCCCCGTCCAGCGCCCCCGACATGAGCAGCTGGGTGAGCATCCTGTCGATCCGGTAGGGCGCCTCGGTGACGTCCTCAAGCAACACGATCCTCCCCCGCGCCCGCAGCTCGTACGGCGTGCCGCACAGCGCCGCGAGCAGGCTGAGGTTCCCGCCGGTCACCGGCGCCTCGACCCGGCCCGGAACGATCACCCGATCTCCCTCGACGGGCGCGGGCGTGCCGAACAGGGCAGCGGCGAGATGTTCAAGCGTACGGGGTTCCGGCCCCTCCGGGTCACTGAGGGTCGCACAGGCGGGCATCGGCCCGAACCACGAGGCGACACCCAGCATGACGGCGAAGGCCCGGTGCAGCGCGGTGACGTCGCTCGAACCGGCCAGTGTCTTCGGCCCCGCGGCCCGCATGGCCTCCCAGTCGAGCAGGTCGAGCACCCTCGTCGCCCCGTAACCGCCCCTGGCGCAGAACACCGCGGCCACGTCCGGCTCGCACCAGGCCGCCTGCAGGTCGGCCGCCCGCGCGGCGTCCGTCCCCGCGAGGTAGCCCTCCCGGTCGAGCACGTGGGCTCCGGTGAAGACCTCCAGGCCGAGCTCCCGTAACAGCCGCACCCCGCGTGCCAGGCGTTCGGGGTCGGGAGGCCCGCAGGGCGCCACGACCGCGACCAGGTCACCGGGGCGGAGCCTGCGCGGGACGGTCACGTGATCACGCACAGGATCAGGCGCAGAATCGGGCACGGGATCGGGCGCGACCGGTTCGCTCACCCCCCAAACGGTGCCACACTGGGCTCACATATGCGACCTCCGACCCACATCCTCGTGGTCAACGGCATCAAGGTCCGCCAGCCGGTGTTCGTGCTCGCCGCCCCGCACTCCGGTTCGGATCTGCTTGCCCGGGCCCTCAAGCGCTCCCCCGGTTTCCACGTCACCATGGGACGCGCCTCGGTGACCCATGTCGTGTACGCCTTCGCCAGGCGGCCCTCCATCACCCGCAGGGGCATGGGCGCGACCCGGGTGCTGCGCGACGCCCTGGCCGAGTCGTGGCAGATCGTTCCCGGCGCCTGCCGGGAGTGCCCGGCCCCCTGCCGGGAGGCGGGCGGGGTGACCGGGGAGGGCCCGTGCGTGACCTCCGGCTCCGTCGCCCGGTTCGGCGACGCCAGTCCCGACCTGATCTACAGCGCCTCGGTGCTGCTGCAGGCGTTCCCCGACGCCAGGTTCGTCCAGCTCATCAGGGACGGCCGTGACGTGGCGGCCGACATGATGGCCGACCCCGCGGCGCTCTCGTGGTTCAGGCCCGCCATGCTGAGCGAGGAGACCGAGTTCCCCAACCCCTTCCTCGGCGTCAACTCGGGCGAGCACGGGGAGCGCTGGAAGGCCATGCCGACGGCGGGCAAGTGCGCGCTGCGCTGGCGCAGCGCCGTACGCCTGTCGGCCACGCTCCACCGGGAGCTGCCCCGCGAGCAGCTGCTGACCCTGCGCTACGAGGACCTGGCCGCCTCCCCCGCCGAGGCCGCCCAGGGGCTGTCCGACTTCCTGGGCACCCGGGTCTCCAAGGTCGCTCTGTACGGCAGGCACGCGCCACAGGTCGGCGTCTGGCACACCCGGCTGCGCGGTACGGACGCCGAGCTCGTCGGGAAGGTCGCCCGTGAGGAGCTGACCCGGCTCGGCTATCGCTGAGCCGTCACTCCCGCGGCCCCGAGGGGGAGCTGAACTGGGTGCGGTGGAGCTCCGCGTAGAGCCCTCCCCCGGCCAGCAGCTCCTCGTGCCGGCCCCGTTCCACGACGCGGCCGTCCTGGACGACCAGGATCTGGTCGGCCTCCCGGACGGTGGACAGCCGGTGGGCGATGACCAGCGAGGTCCGCCCGGCCAGCGCGGTCTTCAGGGCACGCTGCACCGCGGCCTCGGACTCGGAGTCCAGGTGCGCGGTCGCCTCGTCGAGCACGACCACCCTGGGTGCCTTGAGCAGCAGCCTGGCCAGCGCCAGGCGCTGTTTCTCCCCGCCGGACAACCGGTAGCCCCGGTCGCCGACGACGGTCTCCAGGCCCTCGGGCAGCGCCTCGACCAGGTCGGCGATCTGCGCGGCGCGCAGGGCCTCCCAGATCTCCTTTTCCGTCGCGTCCGGCCTGGCGTAGGAGAGGTTGGCCCCGATGGTGTCGTGGAAGAGGTGGGCGTCCTGCATGACGACGCCGACGCTCTCACGCAGGGAGGCGAAGCCGACGTCGCGGACGTCGAGGCCGTTGATCCTGACCGTGCCCTCGTCGGCGTCGTAGAGCCGGGAGACCAGGCTGGTGACGGTCGTCTTGCCCGCCCCCGAGGGACCGACGAGCGCGACCATCTCCCCGGCCCTCGCGGTGAAGGAGACCCCGCGCAGCACCTCCTGGCCGGGGGATGTCTCGGGACGGGCCACCGTCTCAAGTGAGGCGAGCGAGACCTCCGAGGCCGCGGGATAGCGGAAGCGGACGTTCTCGAACTCGACGGTCACGGGCCCCGGCGGGACGGCGACCGCGTCCGGCCGTTCGGCCACCATCGGCTTCAGGTCGAGCACCTCGAAGACCCGGTCGAAGCTGACCAGGGCGGTCATCACGTCGACGTGCACGTTGGACAGGCTGGTCAGCGGGCCGTACAGGCGCATCAGGAGGGCGGTGAGCGCGACGAGGGTGCCCAGCTCGAAGGCGCCGCCGACGGCCAGCACGCCGCCCACGCCGTAGACCAGGGCGGTGGCCAGCGCGGCGACCAGGCCGAGCGCGACCCGGAAGACCGTCCCGTACATGCCGACGACGACACCGACGTCACGCACCCGGCCGGCCCGGCGTCCGAAGGCGTCGGCCTCCTCCTGCGGTCTGCCGTACAGCTTGGCGACGGTGGCGCCCGCGACGTTGAACCGCTCGGTCATCATGGAGCTCATCTCGGCGTCGAGCTGCATCTGCTCGCGGGTGAGCCCCGACATCTTCCTGCCGACCCACCTCGCGGGCAGGAGGAAGAGCGGCAGCAGCACCAGCGCGACGAGCGTGATCTGCCAGGACAGCACCAGCATGGCGCCCAGGACGAGCACCAGCATGACCACGTTCGAGACGACGGAGGACAACGTGCTCGTCAGCGCCCGCTGCGCGCCGATCACGTCGCTGTTGAGCCTGGAGACCAGGGCCCCGGTCTGGGTGCGGGTGAAGAAGGCCACGGGCATGCGCTGCACGTGGTCGAAGACCTCGGTGCGCAGGTTGTAGATCAGGCCCTCGCCGATCCTGGCGGAGAACCAGCGCTGCGCCAGCGTCAGCGCGGCGTCGGCGACGGCCAGCGCCGCGATGACCCCCGCCAGGGTGACCACGACGCCGGAGCGGCCCGGGGTGATGCCGTCGTCGATGATGGCCTTCATCAGCAGCGGGTTGACGATCACGATGACGGACCCGGCCACGACCAGCGTGAGGAAGGCGAGGATGTGCCGGGTGAAGGGGCGCGCGTAGCCCGCGATGCGTCTGACCGTGCCCGGCGCGAGCCGCTCCTTGGTCACCGAGCTGTCACGCCGCAGGGAACGCATCGTCTGGGGGCCGAACCCCCCGCCCATCATCGTCATGTGGCCTCCTCCGCCGGTGCGAGCACCGTGGCGGGCCCTGGCATTCCCTCGTCAGCTCCCGGCGAACAACGCCCTGACCCGGGCGATCTGCTCCCGGCGCTCGGCGGCGCCCTGTTCCTTGAGCGTGCGCTCCCGTGCCCCCTGGAGCAGGCGTTTGGTCGCGGTCGCGGCGCCCCTGTCGACCGACAGCAGCGCGGCGGCCAGATCCCGTACGGCCCGCGTCAGCTCCTCCCCGGCGACGACCAGCTCGGCGAGGCCGAGGGCGGCCGCCTCCCGCGCCCCCACGGCACGGGCGGTGAGACAGATCTCAAGGGCTCTGGGCAGGCCGACCAGGTCGACCAGTGGCTTGGTGCCCGTCAGGTCGGGGACCAGCCCGAGGGCGGGCTCCCTCATGCACAGTGTGGCGTCTTCGGCCAGGATCCTCAGGTCACAGGCCAGGGCCAGCTGAAACCCGGCTCCGATCGCGTGGCCGTTCACGGCGGCGATGGAGACGATGTCCGGGCGGCGCAACCACAGGAATCCCCGCTGCGCCTGGGCTATCCGTTGTTCGAAGGTCGAGTCGTCGGCCGCCGCGAGAGTCGCGAGCGAACCCTGACCCGGGATGCCCTCGGGGTTGAGCAGACGCAGGTCGATGCCTGCCGAGAAGGACGGCCCCTCACCTCGGACCACGACGATCCTCACCTGCTGCGGCAGGGAGTCACCGATGCGAGCCAGCTCGGACCAGGTGGCGAACGTCTGTGCGTTACGCCTCTCCGGCCGGTCCAGCGTGATCGTCGCGATCTCGCCGTCCACCTCGAAGCGCAGACCGGCCTCCTCGTGAGAGACCTTCTCCGCGCTCCCCCCGATCGCCGCTTCCGCCATCGCCCGCTCCAGCTGTCGTTCGTACGTCTCGCCCGAGCCTATCGACTCTCTAGAAGGAGGTTCTACAGGCCCGAGCGGGACGTGTCAGCGGAGGACGAGCGGCTGCGGTCGCGCGTTTCCGAGGCGGGGTCAGCGCTTCGACTTACCTCGGGTGGCGCCGCCGCGCCCACGCAGAGTCACACCGGACTCGCTCAGGATGCGGTGGATGAAGCCGTATGACCTGCCGGTTGAAGCGGCCAGCGCCCGGATGCTCTCACCGGCGCTGTAGCGCTTCTTCAGATCGGCGGCCAGTTTTTCACGGTCGGCCCCGGTCACCCGGGTGCCCTTCTTGAGAGTCTCGGCCACGAGTACCTCCTGTAGTGCCAGACTTCCGCAGCGTTACTCACGCCATGATCAGTCATTTCTGCGAGATCGGCTACCTACTCCATGGGAAAAGATCCGTACCCGCTCAAATTAAGATCAGGCAAGTGCCACAAGATCGGAAAATTCCTCGCTCCAAGCGTCTTCAACTCCGTCTGGTAGCAAGATCACCCTATCGGGTCGGAGAGCCTCTACAGCCCCCTCATCATGCGTAACAAGGACAATCGCCCCAGAATAGGATCTTAGTGCAGAAAGAACCTGCTCCCTGCTGGCGGGGTCGAGGTTGTTCGTAGGCTCGTCGAGCAGCAGGACGTTGGCCGAGGAGAGCACCAGCGTGGCCAGGGCCAGCCGCGTCTTCTCCCCACCGGAGAGCACCCCCGCGGGCTTGTCCACGTCGTCCCCGGTGAACAGGAACGAGCCGAGGACCTTGCGCAGGTCGGAGTCCGCGAGCTCCCCGCCCGCCGAGCGCATGTTCTCCAGCACGCTCCTGTCCGGGTCGATCGTCTCGTGTTCCTGGGCGTAGTAGCCCAGTTTGAGCCCGTGGCCGGGCTTGACCTCGCCGGTGTCCGGCTCCTCCAGACCGCCCAGGATGCGCAGCAGCGTGGTCTTGCCCGCGCCGTTCAGGCCCAGGATGACGACCCTGCTGCCCCTGTCGACGGCCGCGGCGACGTCGGTGAAGACCTCAAGCGAGCCGTAGGACTTCGACAGGCCCTCCGCGCTGATCGGCGTACGGCCGCAGGGGGCGGGCTCGGGGAAGCGCAGCTTGGCGACCCTGTCACTGCGCCGCTCGGCCTCCAGGCCGGACAGCAGCCGCTCGGCGCGGCGCTGCATGTCCTGCGCGGCCTTGGCCTTCGTCGCCTTGGCCCGCATCTTGTCGGCCTGCGACATCAGCGCCGAGGCCTGCTTCTCCGCGTTGGCCCGCTCGCGCCTCCTGCGCTTCTCGTCGGTCTCCCGCTGGGTCAGATAGGCCTTCCAGCCGACGTTGTAGGTGTCGATCACCGCTCGGTTGGCGTCCAGGTGCAGGACCCGGTTTACCGTCGCTTCAAGAAGCCCGACGTCGTGGCTGATAATGATCAAACCACCTTGATGCGATCGCAAAAAATCACGAAGCCACCCGATTGAGTCTGCATCGAGGTGGTTTGTCGGCTCGTCAAGAAGGAGAGTCTCCGCTCCGGAGAACAGGATGCGGGCCAGCTCGACCCGCCTGCGCTGCCCTCCTGACAGTGTCTCCAGCGGCTGTCCGAGCACCCTGCCGGGCAGTCCCAGGCTGGAGGCGATCGAGGCCGCCTCCGACTCGGCGGAGTAGCCCCCAAGGACGTGCAGCCGGTCCTCAAGACGCCCGTAGGCGCGCACCGCGCGGTCCCTCGTGCGCCGGTCCTCCGAGGCCATGCCCTGCTCGGCCTCGCGCAGCTCGCGCAGGACCTCGTCGAGACCCCGCGCCGACAGGATCCGGTCGCGGGCCAGCACCTGCAGGTCACCGGTGCGCGGGTCCTGCGGCAGGTAGCCGACGGAGCCCGAGGTCGAGACCGTGCCCGCTGCGGGGAGGCCCTCACCGGCCAGCACCCTGGTCAAGGTGGTCTTGCCCGCGCCGTTTCGGCCCACCAGACCGATCTTGTCACCGGGGCCGACCCGGAACGAGGCCCCCTCGATGAGCAGCCGGGCCCCGGCGCGGAGTTCGATGTCAGAAGCTACGATCATGGTTGGAGAACACTCCCAGAATGGACGTACACGGGCTCACCTCACTGGCCGAACCCGCCGCCGCCCTGTGTCTCCCGGCTCCGGCCCGGCTGTCTCGCCTCATCGGGGGCGGCGTCAATCGGAAGTGCGCATACCGATCAGTGTACGGCGCACCCGAGCAGCCCTGGTCTCCCCGAAGCCGCCGGTCCGGCCGCCTCGACCTGCCCCGGCGGTCCCGCGCCGGATCGCTCAGCCGGGATCGGTGACCCTTATCCTGACGGCGCGGAACTCCGCCGGGGTCCCCGCGAGCACCACGAGCCGGGGGTCGGGCACCGTCAGGAACGGTCCCGTCTCCAGCGCGAAGACCGGCGCGAGCCTGCGGTCGGCGCGCAGCGCGTCGACCGCGCGCCTGTCGCCGCCGAGGATCACCGCCTCCAGCTCCGCCACGTGCGGCCCGAGGACGCGCAGCGCCACCTCGGCCGCCGCCTCGTGCGCCTGGCCCACCTGCTTCTCCCTGCGCCTGGCGAATCTCTGCTGGGACCACCCGCCCGCCGCGCTGCGGCCGTGGACCTGCCGCGACCCCACCTTGGAGGACAACAGCTCGTCGCCCTGGAAGACGCCCGCCGCGTGGCCGCCGAGCCGTACCAGCAGGACGCCGACCCGGCGCTCGGTGCGCGCGTGGGTGATGAGGCGCGCCAGCGGGCCACCGCCCGAGGTGGTCAGCGGCGGGAAGGGCACCTGACACTCCGCCGCGGCGCCGTCCGCACCCAGCAGCCGCACGACCTCCTCCCCGGCCGTCACCGAGGGCGGCCCGTGCCGCTCGGCGAAGCCGTCGATCCAGCGGCCGATGCGGGCCGGGCCGACGCTGACCCAGCGTCCGCCCCCCTTCGCCGGTCGTGACGTCATATGACGGGACACTACCGGCTCCTGTCCGGGCGAACCGCCTTCAACGAACGGCGAAATATCGGTGAACATCATTGAACGTCGCTTATGCGGTTGCTGACGATGGTCCATTCTCTGTACGTGTCGAGCAGAACACATCTCCTCCCGCCGGGCACCGCGACGGCCGCCACAGCGGCCACAGCGGGGCCCACAGCGGCGTCCGCCATGGACGCCACCCCGATCGTCGACCTCGACACCGGAGGCGTCATCGCCCTCCAGGCGCCTGGCGACGGTCACGGCAACCTCTCCTCCGCCGTCCGCACGGTCCTGCAGATCTCCAGGAGTGAGGCGCTGCTCCCCCTGGTGCTTCCGATCCCCTCCTCCGCGGTGATCGGCGGATCGGCCGCGCTGGCCCCGCTCCATGAGGCCCTGCGCACCGCGGGCCGCAGGCCGCGCGAGGTCATCCTGATGGTCAGGGGCGACTTCGCGCAGGTCGAACGCCAGTCCCTGATCACCGGGCTCGACGGGCTGCGCGCCATCGGCTACCTGATCGCGGTCGGCGACCTGGGCACCGCCCACATCCCGCTGGACCTGCTCACCGACGCGGCACCGTACCTCGCCGTGCTCTCCCCCGACCTGGTCGCCAAGATGCCCCGCGACCCACGTCGTGCGGCCCTGACCGAGTCGCTGGCCACGTTCTCCCGCGGGATCGGCGCCCATGTCCTGGCCCCCGGCGTGTCCGAGGAGGCCCAGCTGACCGCGCTGCGTTCCTGGGGGGTACGGCTGGCGCAGGGCCCGCTGCTGGTGCCCGGCCCTTCGGGGAGGGTCCACGTGCCCATCGCGGCCCCGCGCCAGGAGCCGTCGCAGGCGCTGCTGGGCCCCCGCGTCCAGGAGTTCCTGCTGCCCGCCATGACCCTGCCCGTCGAGGCGACCGCGGAGGACGTCGTCGAGGCCTTCGGCACCGACCCGTCCATCACCAGCGTGATCCTGGTGGACGAGTACCAGCGGCCGAAGGGCAGTCTCGACCGCAGCCGGTTCCTGCTGTCCATCGCCAGCCGCTTCGGCCACGCCCTGTACGGCAAGAAGCCCGCCCTACGCCTGGCGGACCCGCCTCGCAACGCCCCGAAGACCACCCCGGTGATCGCCGCCATGCAGGTCGCCGGACGCGACGCCGAGCGTGTCTACGACGATCTGGTCGTCGTGGACGAGTTCGGCCGATGCATGGGCATCGTCCGGGTGGCCGACCTGATCCGCCAGGTCGCCGCGCAGCGCTGACATCTTCACACCGTAGATCATCAGGCGAGCGCCTCGGCCCATCGGGCGGTGTCGGTGATCTGGACCAGCCCGGCGATCAGGCCGTCCCTGAGGCGCAGGTCGTGGACGAAGGCCGCCTCGTGCGCCCTGCCGGTCGCACGGGCGGTCCCCCGGTAGTGCCCGAACACCACGGCCCGCTCCGGCTCCGGCCAGACCTGTTCCTCGGCGTGGGGCACGCTGTCCAGGTGCGAGAAGACCACCGCCCAGCAGTCGCGGAGCATCGCCTCGGGGCCGGCGTGCGTGCCGCCGACCCCCAGCGGCATGCCCGCGCTCACGGTGCCCACGAACTCCGGATGGAGCGCGCCCAGGATCCCCTCGGGGTCGCGGGCGGCGAACCCCCGGTACAGACGGTCGACCGCGTTCACCTGAACCTCCAATAGTTCTAGAGAGTGCTATCTAGAATAGCAGTCTGGATACCTCATGGACGAGAAAGGACAGGGAAGCGGACTCCAGGCACTCGTCGCGAGCCAAAAATAGGGATATTGATCCACAAAAGGGATTTAAGGCGACATGACCAAGGGTCATCCAGAGAAACCGCCGAGCGGCTATGCCACTTAAATCACCGTATGCTACTACTTAGGGCAACCTAACTTGACGACCATCGGAGAGCGACCATGGCAGAGGGCAGACCGGCGCGTAAGACCATCCGTGGCCAGGTGAAACGGGTCGAGTGGATCACCCCGCACATGATCCGGGTGGTGCTCGGCGGCGACGGACTCGCGGGATTCGGCGCGGGCGCGTTCACCGACCACTACGTCAAACTCCTGTTCCCCCCACACGGGGTAACCTATTCCGCACCATTCGATCTGGAGCGGATTCAGGGCGAACTGCCCCGCGAGCAGTGGCCGACCACCCGGACCTACACCGTGCGCTCGTGGGATCCCGAGACGCTCGAACTGGCCATCGACTTCGTCCACCACGGCGACAGCGGCCTGGCCGGCCCATGGGCGGCGGCCGTACAGCCCGGCGAGGAGATCCACTTCTTCGGTCCCGGCGGCGGCTACGCCCCCGACCCCGAGGCGGACTGGCACCTGTTCGTCGGTGACGAGAGCGCGCTGCCCGCCATCGCCGCCTCCCTGGAGCGGCTGCCCTCCGGTGTCCCGGCCCACGTGTTCGTCGAGGTCGCGGGCCCGCAGGAGGAGCAGCGGCTGGACTCCCCCGGCGACACGAAGATCGTCTGGTTCCACCGGGGCGACGCCCCGGTCGGCGAGGCGCTGGTCACCGCGGTACGCGAACTGGACTTCCCCGAGGGAACCCCGCACGCCTTCGTCCACGGCGAGGCCGGCTTCGTCAGGACGCTGCGCCGTCACCTGCGGGCCGAGCGCGGCATTCCGCTGTCGCGGCTGTCCATCTCCGGCTACTGGCGCGTCGGCCGCGACGACGAGACCTGGCGCGCCGTCAAGCAGGACTGGAACCGGCAGATCGAGGAAGAGGAGGCCGCGACCCTGCCGTCCTGACGCGGGCGGGCCGACCCGAGCCACCCCTGCGCCTGGGCGCGCCGTACCGCCTCGATGCGGTCGCGGGCCCTGGGCCTTCCGGATGGCCGAGGACAGGTGATCACCGACCGTCCCCTCTGGCGGGTGCGGGCTCAGCGCGATGTCACCGACGGCCGAGCCGTCGGCCGCCGCGGCCAGGACGTCACGGCCAGGACGTCGCGCTCCCCGGGCGAGAGCGGATTGGGCTCGGCACTCGGCGCGGCGGCGGCCGGTCCCGGGCCGATGACCCGTTCACCCGCACGGACCCCGCGGATGGCGGCGGCGAGTTCACGGGCCGGGCCCTCCTTCACCGGGAAGGCCGCCGCGGGCGGCCGGGACGACCGAAGGTCGTCAGGATCACGATCCCGGGCAGGGCCGTGCGGACACCCGCCCCGGCGGTGATCCCGTCCCCTGATGCCGTTCACGGCGCGACACCGGGAGCGGGCCCGCCGACGGCGTCAGTGCCGGTGATCCGGCGTTGACGGTGACATCTGCCAGAAGGCCCGCACCTCGGACGAGGACGAGAGGAACCGGTTCAGACCCGGCAGGCGAAGATCGCGGTGACCAGGATGGCCTTGGCGCCGATCTCCCAGAGCTGGTCCATCACCTGCTGGTGCCCCTTGCGCGGCACCATGGCGCGGACCGCGACCCAGCCCTCCCGGTGCAGCGGGGAGACCGTGGGCCCTTCCATACCCGGGGTCAGGGCGATGGCCTCCTCGATGCGCTCGGCCCTGATGTCGTAGTCCATCATCACGTAGTCACGCGCCATCAGCACGCCCTGCAGCCTGCGGACGAGCTGCTGCACCCCGGGGCTCTCCCCGGCGCCGATCCGCTTGATCAGCACGGCCTCCGAGGTGGCGATCGGCTCGCCGAAGACCTCAAGGCCGATGTTGCGCAACGTGGTGCCGGTCTCGACGACGTCGGCGACCGCGTCGGCGACTCCCAGCCGGATCGCCGTCTCGACCGCGCCGTCCAGCTTGATCACCCGGGCGTCCACGCCCTGTTCGGCCAGGTAGGCGCCGAGCAGGCCGGAGTAGGAGGTCGCGACGCGCTTGCCCTTGAGGTCCGTGACCGTGGCGAAGGCGCCCGGGTTGGCCGCGAAGCGGAAGGTCGAGGCGCCGAAACCGAGCGGCATGATCTCCTCGACCTGCGCGCCCGAGTCGTGGAGCATGTCACGGCCCGTGATGCCGGCGTCGAGGGTGCCCTCGCCGACGTAGACGGCGATGTCCTTCGGACGCAGGAAGAACAGCTCGCAGGAGTTCTCCGGGTCGACGACCACGAGTTCCTTGCTGTCCTTGCGGGGACGGTATCCGGCTTCCTTGAGGATGGTCTGGGCGGCCTCGTTGAGGGCGCCCTTGTTGGGAACGGCGAGACGGAGCATGGTGGTGGCTTTCCTTGACGGATCTGCGGTCATGGGAACGTGAGCCGGGCGCACCGGCTCACAGATGCCTGTAGACCTCGTCCAGCCCGATCCCCTTGGCGAGCATGAGAACCTGCACGTGGTAGAGCAGCTGGGAGATCTCCTCAGCGGCCCGCTCGTTCGACTCGTGCTCGGCGGCCATCCAGCTCTCCGCGGCCTCCTCGACGACCTTCTTGCCGATGGCATGGACCCCGGCGTCCAGCGCGGCCACGGTGCCCGACCCCTCGGGGCGGGTCCGTGCCTTGTCTGACAGCTCGGCGTACAGCTCTTCGAAGGTCTTCATGGTCTCTCTCGGCGTCGTGGGATGTCGTTGCCAAGCCTAACGGCCCCGGGGACCACCACGGATGGGCGTCCACGCTCTGGACACGGCCGCGTCCCCTCCCACCCGGGCATATCACCGTGAAACGCCGGACGGGGCCGGTACGGCGTGTGCCGTACCGGCCCCGTCGGGGTGTCGTGGAAAGGTGCGGGACGCTCAGCGCCCGTGGTAGCCGCCGCGCCTGCCGCGGCTGTCGGGACGGCCGCCAGAACGGGACTCCCCGCCCCGGAACTCGCCGTTGCCGCCGCCGCTGCGGAACTCACCGCCACCGCTGCGGAAGCCGCCCTGGCGGTCACCGCGGAACGGCTCCCTGCGCTCACCACCGCGGTAACCCTCGCGGTCGCCGGTGGGGCGCTGCTCGGAGGACCTGAAGGGACGCTCCCCGCGGAAGGGGGGACGGTCGCCGCGGAACGGCTCCCTGCGCTCACCACCGCGGTAGCCGCCGCCGGTGCCGCGGCCCTCGGAACGACGCTCAGGGCGCTCAGTGCGGAAGTCGGAGTGCTCGGGACGCTCGGCGCGGAAGGGACGCTCGCCCCGCCCGCCTTCACCCGCGGAACGCTCGCGCGGCTGGTAGCCCTCGCCGCCGTGGCCGGGACGGTCACGGAAGCGCCGCGGGCCGCGTCCGCCGCCGAAGCCGCCGCGCCGCTCGCGCTGCTTGGCGACCGGAGCCGCAGGCTCCCAGACCGGGATCGACTCGCCGCTGGGCTGGCGAGCCCCCGCGACCTCCTCAAGGCGGGGGTGCCCCGGGGTGGCCTTGAGCCGGAACGGCTTGATACCCGCGCGGCGGGTCATCGCGTCGGTCGAGCGGCGCTCGTTGGGGAGCACCAGCGTCATGACGGTGCCCTTCTCCCCCGCGCGCGCCGTACGGCCGCCACGGTGCAGGTAGCTCTTGTGGTCCTGCGGCGGGTCCACGTGCAGCACCAGGCTGATGTTGTCGACGTGGATGCCCCGGGCCGCGACGTCGGTGCAGACCAGGACGTTGATCTCGCCTTCCTTGAACTCGGCGAGGATGCGGGTCCGCTGGTTCTGGCGCTTGCCGCCGTGCAGGCCTCCGGCCTTGACGCCGACCTGGGCGAGCTGCTTGCACAGGCGGTCGACCCCGTGCTGGGTGCGCACGAAGATGATGGTGCGGCCCTCACGGTTGGCGATCTCGGCGGTCACCGGGAACTTGTCGTCGCGGTGGACCTCCAGCACGTGGTGCTCCATGGTCTCGACCGAGGAGGCGGGCGGCGCCATCGAGTGGGTGATCGGGTCGGTGAGGAAGCGCCGCACCAGCTTGTCCACGTCACCGTCGAGGGTCGCCGAGAACAGCAGGCGCTGGCTGTCGGGGGGCGTCTGCTGCAGGATGGCGCTGACGACCGGGAAGAAGCCCAGGTCGCACATGTGGTCGGCCTCGTCCAGGATGGTCACCTGGACCTCGTCCAGGGTGCACTCACCCTGCTGGATCAGGTCGGTGAGGCGGCCGGGGGTCGCGACGACGACCTCGACGCCGCGGCGCAGCGCCTCGATCTGACGGCCCATGGACATGCCGCCGACGACGGTCTTCATCCGCAGCGACAGGCCACGGCCCAGCGGCTCAAGCGCGTCGGTGACCTGCATGGCCAGCTCGCGGGTCGGCACCAGGACGACCGCCAGCGGACGGCCGGGACGGGCCTTGCCTCCGGCGATGCGGGCCATCATGGGCAGGCCGAAGGCCAGCGTCTTGCCCGAACCGGTCTGGCCGCGCCCGAGGACGTCGTTGCCGGCGAGGATGTCGGGGATGGTGGCCCGCTGGATGGGGAAGGGGCTGTCGATGCCCTGACGGGAGAGCCCGTTCACCAGCGGCTTGGGCAGGCCGAGGAGGGTGAACTCGGACACCTCCGAGGGGGCCGCGGAGACCTCGGCGACCTCGGTGATTTCGGGCAGGGCAGCGTCAAGCATGGTCACGAAGATTCGTGCCTTTCGATAGAAGGACGGGGGCACGTCACTTCTGCGAAAGGACGAGCCTGGAACGCGTGGCCTGAGGCCACGCTCGATCTACGCCCACTGTGGGGGCGGTGGTGCGGCGCAAGTCGAGGCGCACCGCACGAGACGGGTGAATATTACCCGCACGCAGTCAAACCACGATCAAGCATACCCGGCGTTCGCAGTGCCGGGTCCGGCCGGGGCGTACGGCACGGGCCGACGCTTGTCCGTTACGAAGTCAACGCTCCGCCGCCGGGCCTTTCTTCCCGGCCCGGGCATTCTCTCACACATTCCGGTACGGCCCGCACCCGTTTTTCCGGGCGCGGGCCGTACCGGAACGCCGATCAGACGTTGAAACCGAGCATGCGCAGCTGCTCGCGCCCCTCGTCAGTGATCTTGTCGGGACCCCACGGGGGGAGCCAGACCCAGTTGATCTTCACGTCGGAGACCATGCCGTCCAGGGCGGAGTGCGCCTGGTCCTCGATGACGTCGGTCAGCGGGCAGGCCGCGCTGGTCAGCGTCATGTCGATGGTGGCGATCGGCGGTCCGCCGGCCTCGGTCTCGTCCAGGTTGATCCCGTAGATCAGGCCGAGATCGACGACGTTGATGCCGAGTTCGGGGTCGACCACGTCCTTGAGGGCCTCCATGACCTCGTCAAGGGTGGTCTCCCCGTCGTACGCCGAGGTCGGCGTCTCAACAGGCTTGCTCATTCACTACTCCTCACGACCGCGTCCTTGTAGGCCATCCAGGCGAGGAGCGCGCACTTGACCCGCGCGGGGAACTTGGCCACCCCGGCGAAGGCGACGGCGTCGCCGAGGACGTCCTCGTCTGCCTCGACCTGGCCCCTGCTCTGCATGAGCCGGGTGAACTCCTCCACGACGGAGAGGCTTTCCTCGACCGTCGACCCGGTGGCCAGCTCGTACAGCACCGAGGCCGCCGCCTGGCTGATCGAACACCCCTGGCCGTCGTAGGACACGTCCTCGACCTTGCCGCCGTCGCCCAGTTTCACGCGCATGGTGATCTCGTCGCCGCACGTCGGGTTCACATGGTGGACCTCGGTGTCGTACGGGTCTCGAAGTCCCCGCCCCTGGGGATGCTTGTAGTGCTCCAGGATCAGCTCCTGGTACATGGACTCGGCGATCATCTGGGCTGCTCCGGCATGGCTAGGCGAACACCTTCCGCACGTGGTGGAGGCCGCGGACCAGGGCGTCGATCTCGGCCGGGGTGTTGTAAAGATAGAAGGAGGCCCGCGTCGTCGCGGGAATCCCGAACCTCAGGTGCAGCGGACGGGCGCAGTGGTGCCCGACCCGCACGGCCACCCCGAAGTTGTCATCGAGGATCTGCCCGACGTCGTGCGGGTGAATCCCCTCAAGGGTGAAGGAGACGACCCCGCCGCGCTCGTCGAGGTTCCCCGGGCCGATCACCCTCAGCCCCTCGACCTCCTTCAGGGCCTCAAGCGCGTAGCCGGTGAGCTCGCGCTCATGCCGGGCCACGGCGTCCATCCCGATCGCCGTCAGGTAGTCGAGCGCCGCGCCCAGGCCGATGGCCTCGACGATGGGCGGGGTGCCCGCCTCGAACTTGTGCGGCGCGGGGGCGTAGGTCGAGTGGTCCATCCAGACCGCCTCGATCATCTCCCCGCCGCCCAGGAACGGAGGCATGGCGTCGAGCAGCTCACCACGCGCCCACAGCACACCGATGCCCGAGGGGCCGACGGCCTTGTGCCCGGTGAAGGCAAGGAAGTCGACGCCGAGCTCGGTGACGTCCACCGGCCGGTGGGGCACCGACTGGGAGGCGTCGAGCATCGTCAGCGCGCCGACCTCACGGGCCCTGGCGACCACCCGGTCGACCGGGTTGACCGTGCCGAGCACGTTGGACTGGTGCGCGACGGAGACGATCCTGGTGCGTTCGTTGACGAGCTCGTCCAGGTTGGACAGGTCGAGACGGCCCTCGTCGGTGACGGAGAACCACCGCAGCGTGACACCGGTGCGCCGCGCGAGCAGCTGCCAGGGCACGATGTTGGAGTGGTGCTCCATCTCGGAGATGACGATCTCGTCGCCGGGGCCGACCCGGAACCTGGGGTCGTCGCCGGCGGGGTTGCCGAAGGCGTAGGCGACCAGGTTGAGCGCCTCGGAGGCGTTCTTGGTGAAGACGATCTCGTCACGGCTCGGCGCTCCGACGAAGGCGGCCACCTTGTCGCGGGCCCCCTCGTAGGCCTCGGTCGACTCGGCGCCGAGCACGTGCATGGCGCGGCCGACGTTGGCGTAGTGCGTGGCCAGGTGCTCGCGCATGGTCTCGATGACCTGCGTCGGCTTCTGCGAGGAGTTGGCCGAGTCGAGGTAGACCAGCGGCCTGCCGCCGGGCAGCTCGCGGGAGAGAGCGGGGAAGTCCTTCCTCACCCTCTCCACGTCGAATCCGGTTTCCATCAGGCGGAGGCCTTCACGTAGGCCTCGTACCCCTCGGCCTCCAGCTTCTCGGCCAGCTCGGGACCGCCCTGCTCGACGATGCGGCCGCCCGCGAAGACGTGGACGAAGTCCGGCTTCACGTAGCGCAGGATGCGGGTGTAGTGGGTGATGAGCAGCACGCCGGTCTCACCGGAGGAGCGGAAACGGTTGATGCCCTCGGAGACCACCCGCAGCGCGTCGACGTCGAGGCCGGAGTCGGTCTCGTCGAGGACGGCGATCTTCGGCTTGAGCAGTTCGAGCTGGAGGATCTCGTGGCGCTTCTTCTCGCCGCCGGAGAAGCCCTCGTTCAGGTTGCGCTGGGCGAAGGCGGCGTCGATGGACAGCGCGTCCATTCCGGCCTTGAGGTCCTTGGCGAACTCGCGGAGCTTGGGGGCCTCGCCGCGCACCGAGGTGACCGCGGAGCGCAGGAAGTTGGAGACGCTGACGCCGGGGACCTCGACGGGGTACTGCATGGCCAGGAACAGGCCGGCGCGGGCGCGCTCGTCGACCGTCATGTCCAGCAGGTCGGCGCCGTCGAGCAGGACCTGCCCGCCGGTGACGGTGTACTTCGGGTGACCGGCGATCGCGTAGGCGAGCGTGGACTTGCCCGAACCGTTGGGGCCCATGATGGCGTGGGTCTCGCCCGCCCGCACGGTGAGGTTGACCCCGCGCAGGATCTCCTTGTCCTCGACCGCGACCTGCAGGTCACGGATCTCAAGGGTGGAACCCTGGTGGACTCGGCTCGAATCAGACACTGTTACGACTCCTTCGAGAGCGAGACGAGAACGTCATCGCCGTCGATCTTCACTTGGTAGACGGGGACGGGCTTTGAGGCGGGCGGGCCGGTGGGCTTGCCTGAGCGCAGGTCGAAGCACGAGCCGTGCAGCCAGCATTCGAGCGTGCCGTCGTAGACCTCGCCCTCGCTGAGCTTCACCTCCGCGTGGGAGCACACGTCGTGCAGGGCGTAGACCTCGGCTCCCCTGCGGACCAGGGCGACCGGTGTCTCCCCGACCTCGACGCCGATCACCCCGTCGTCGGGGATGTCGGTGATCTTGCAGACCTTCTCGAACGTCACTTCTCCAGCTCCGCCTCGACCTTGGCGAACACCCGCCGGCGCAGCTCGTCGAGCTCGATCTTCTCCAGGAGCTGCGCGAAGAAGCCCCTGATCACCAGGCGGCGGGCCTCCTCGAACGGGATGCCGCGGGCCTGGAGGTAGAAGATGTGCTCGTCGTCGAGACGCCCTGAGGCGCTGGCGTGACCGGCCCCCGCGACCTCTCCGGTGAGGATCTCCAGGTTCGGCACCGAGTCGGCGCGGGCGCCGTCGGTCAGCAGGAGGTTGCGGTTGAGCTCGTAGGTGTCGGTGCCCTCCGCCTCGACCCGGATGATCACGTCGCCGATCCAGACGGCGTGCGCGTCCTCACCCTGCAGCGCGCCCTTGTAGACGACGTTGCTCCTGCAGTTGGGCTTGGAGTGGTCGACCAGCAGGCGGTGTTCGAGGTGCTGGCCCGCGTCCACGAAGTACAGGCCGGTCAGTTCGGCGTCGCCGCCGGGCCCCTCGTAGGAGACCGAGGGCGAAAGCCGTACCAGGTCGCCGCCGAGGGTGACCACGAAGCTGCGGAAGGTCGCGTCCTTGGCGAGCAGGGCATGGTGGTGCGAGACGTGGACGGCGTCGTCGTCCCACTCCTGCAGGCTGACGACCTTGAGCGTGGCGCCCTCGCCGACGACGAACTCGACGTTGTCGGCGTAGACCGCGCTGCCCTGGTGCTCGATGACGACGACGGCCTCGGCCATCGGCTCCAGCCTGACCAGGGTGTGGCCGTAGGCCGGGCCGTCGCCCGAGCCGGTCACGGTGACGACGGTCGGGGCGGAGGCGACCGCCTCGCGCGGCACGGTGATGACGGTCGCCTTCTCGAAGGCGGCATAGGCCTGGGCGCTGACCCGGTCGGCGGGCACGTAGGCCCTGCCGAGCCGCTCGTCGTCACGGCCCACGGTCTCGACCGTGACCTCGGGGGCCGCCTCGATGCGGACCACGACTCCACCGGAGGCGGCGGCACCGGTGTGCAGGCCCTTCAGGCGAGACAGCGGGGTGAAGCGCCACTCCTCCTCACGGCCCGTCGGGACCGGGAAGTCCGCGACGTCGTAGGAGGCCTTCTCGTGGAGGGTCGACAGGGGTTTGGTTTCGAGACCCATCAGCCGACGGCTCCTTCCATCTGCAGCTCGATCAGGCGGTTCAGCTCAAGGGCGTACTCCATGGGGAGCTCGCGCGCGATCGGCTCGACGAAGCCGCGCACGATCATCGCCATGGCCTCGTCCTCGTCCAGACCGCGGCTCATGAGGTAGAAGAGCTGGTCGTCGGAGACCTTGGAGACCGTGGCCTCGTGTCCCATGGAGACGTCGTCCTCGCGCACGTCCACGTAGGGGTAGGTGTCGGAGCGGCTGATCTGGTCGACCAGCAGCGCGTCGCACTTGACCGTGCTGGCGCTGCCGTGCGCGCCCTCCTCGATCTGCACCAGACCGCGGTAGGAGGTACGGCCGCCGCCCCTGGCGACGGACTTGGAGATCACCGTCGAGCTGGTGTTGGGAGCCAGGTGCACCATCTTGGCGCCGGCGTCCTGGTGCTGGCCCTCACCGGCGAAGGCCACGCTCAGCGTCTCGCCCTTGGCGTGCTCGCCCATGAGGTAGACGGCCGGGTACTTCATCGTGACCTTGGAGCCGATGTTGCCGTCGATCCACTCCATGGTCGCGCCCTCGTAGGCGACGGCGCGCTTGGTGACCAGGTTGTAGACGTTGTTCGACCAGTTCTGGATGGTCGTGTAACGGCAGCGGGCGCCCTTCTTCACGATGATCTCCACGACCGCGCTGTGCAGCGAGTCGGAGGAGTAGATCGGCGCGGTACAGCCTTCCACGTAGTGGACGTAGGAGTTCTCGTCCACGACGATCAGGGTCCGCTCGAACTGACCCATGTTCTCGGTGTTGATCCGGAAGTAGGCCTGCAGCGGGATCTCGACGTTGACGTTCGGCGGCACGTAGATGAAGCTGCCACCGCTCCACACGGCCGTGTTCAGCGAGGCGAACTTGTTGTCGCCCACCGGGATCACGGTGCCGAAGTACTCCTTGAAGATCTCCTCGTGCTCCTTGAGGGCGGTGTCGGTGTCGACGAAGATGACACCCTTCTCCTCAAGGTCCTCACGGATCTTGTGATAGACGACCTCGGACTCGTACTGGGCGGCGACGCCGGCGATCAGGCGCTGCTTCTCCGCCTCGGGGATGCCGAGCTTGTCGTAGGTGTTCTTGATGTCCTCCGGAAGCTCCTCCCAGGAGGAGGCCTGCTTCTCGGTCGAACGCACGAAGTACTTGATGTTGTCGAAGTCGATCCCGCTGAGGTCGGAGCCCCAGTTGGGCATGGGCTTCCTGTCGAACAGCCGCAGGCCCTTCAGACGGAGGTCCAGCATCCACTCCGGCTCGCTCTTGAGCGCGGAGATGTTGCGGACGACCTCCTCGGACAGCCCACGGCGGGCCGCGGCCCCCGCGGTATCGGAGTCGGCCCAGCCGAACTTGTAATTCCCGAGGCCTTCCAGCTCCGGGCGGTCGGTGACAGTCACCTTCCGGTCTCCTTGCTCGTTTCGTCGATCACTTCATGGGTTGCCGGGGCGGTGCCCCGCGGGTCCGTCGCCGCGCCTGCCACGCGGCCGTCCCGGGCCCTGCCGTCCCCCCGGTGGGGACTCACGTGGGTGGTGCACACCCCGTCGCCGTGGGCGATGGTCGCCAGCCTCTGCACCGGGGTGCCGAGGATCTGCGCGAACGCCTCCGTCTCCGCCTCGCAGAGCTGAGGGAACTCGGCGGCGACGTGCGCCACCGGGCAGTGGTGCTGGCACAGCTGCTCGCCGCCGAGGCTCGCCTTGCTCGCCGAGGCGGCGTAGCCGTCCGCGGACAGGGCCTCGGCCAGGAAGCGCACCCGCTGGTCGGCGGGGACCTCGCGCAGCTCGTGGCGCAGGCGCCGGACCAGGCCCGCCACCTGTGACCTGGCGAACTCGGCGACGGCTCCCTCGCCCGCCCGCTCGGCCAGGAAGCGCAAGGCGTTTCCCGCGAGCCCGTCGTAGGCGTGCTCGAAGGCGCTGCGGCCCGCGTCGGTTATGGCGAACAGTTTCGCCGGCCGTCCTCGCCCGCGCTGGCCCCGGGGGCGTGCCGTACGGGGTTCGATCATCCCGTCGGCGAGCAGCGCGTCCAGATGGCGGCGGACGGCGGCGGGGGTGAGCCCGAGCCGTTCGCCGAGGGCGGGGGCGGTGATCGGTCCGCGTTCCAGGATGAGCCGGGCGACACGCGCACGCGTGCTGCGCTCGGCGGACACGCCGGAGAGCCGCGCGGGGGCGGCCTCTTCCGTGCCCGACATCTTGGTCACGTATTTCACAACATCAGTGTGCCGTAATTGCTTCCCCGCTTACAAACCGTCGTCCGGCTTGCGAAGAATGCGATTTATCACGCAGGTAAGGCTTACCTAAGCTGCGCAAACGTCATCCTGCGGCTTGCCCGGCCGCACGCCCACGGCAGGCGCTGGCGAGGAGGCACGGGCGGCGCCCACCGTCCCGGACCTCTCCAACGCCCGGGACTCCCAACCCGGGCCGGGGCCTCCCGATTCCCCGTCACGAGAAGTCTCGGCAAAGAAGTTTTTACCCGGCCGAGCCTCTCCGCGGGACCCGGCTCCGTGACGCCGTGGCGGCGGCGCCGTACGGCACCGTCACGTGTACGGCACGCCAGGTGTCCGGCGTCCTTGACACCCCGGATCGGGGACGGCCCGGACGACCGTCCCCCGGGCGGCAGGAGGGCGTGTCAGCGCGTGCGGCGCACGAGGTCACGGGGCCGGAGCTTCGGCGCGATCCTCCCCGGATCTCCGGCCGGGCGTGGCCGTGACGCCCCCGCGGGCGCCGCCGTGTTCCCCGGCTCAGGTCCGCCAGCGTGACCGCCCCGGTGAGTCCCTAAACTCGTGCCCATGGAATCCCCAGCCGTCGAGATCAGCGATCTGGTCAAGAGATACGGCCGCGCGACCGCGATCGACGGTCTCACGCTGAGCGCGGACCGTGGCGCGGTGACCGCGATCCTCGGCCCGAACGGCGCGGGCAAGACCTCGACCATCGAGATCTGCGAGGGGTTCCGCAGGGCCGACGGCGGCACGGTCCGGGTGCTCGGGCTCGACCCGTCCAGGCCGGAGCTGCGCGCCAGGGTCGGGGTGATGCCGCAGGCCGGAGGGGTGCCCCCGGCGGCGCGCTGCGGTGAGTGGCTGCGCCTGATGTCCCGTTTCCACGCCCGTCCGCTGGATCCCCCGGCGCTGCTGGAGCGGCTCGGCCTGTCCGAACACGTCCGCACGCCGTACCGCAGGATGTCGGGCGGCCAGCAGCAGCGCGTCTCGCTGGCCGCGGCCGTGATCGGCCGCCCCGAGCTGGTCTTCCTCGACGAGCCGACCGCGGGCCTCGACCCGCAGGCGCGGCACGCCTGCTGGGAGCTGGTCGGCGACCTGCGCGCCGCCGGGGTCTCCGTGGTGCTCACCACCCACCACATGGACGAGGCGGAGAAGCTCTCCGACCGGGTCGTGATCATCGACCGCGGCCGGGTCGTGGCCGACGGCACCCCCGCCTCGCTCACCGGTGCCGAACGGCAGCTGCGCTTCCGCGCCCGCCCCGGCCTCGCCCTGGACGAGCTGCTCACCGCGCTGCCCGCGGGCAGCGCGGCCAAGGAGTCGCCCTCCGGGCACTACATCATCGAGGGGCAGGTCGTGCCCGAGCTGCTGGCGACCGTGACGACCTGGTGCGCCGCGGAGGGGGTCACCGCGGACGATCTGAGCATCGAGCGCCGCACCCTGGAGGACGTCTTTCTCGAACTGACGGGACGTGAGCTGCGGTGACCCCTCCCGAGCACGGCCCGTGTCGGACCCGCAGGAGAACGCAGTGACCACCCTGGACCTCACCCCCGCCCCCGGCGCCGCGCCGCTGAGCCGGATGGTGCTCGCGCAGACCGGGGCGGAGATCAGAGCCACGCTCCGCAACGGGGAGCAGCTCCTGCTGACGCTGGTCATCCCGGTGCTGCTGCTCGTCGGCTTCTCCGCCGCCCCGCTGGTGAACGTCGGCGGCGGCTCCCGGGTCGACTTCGTCACCCCCGGGGTGCTCGCGCTGGCGGTGATGTCGACGGCCTTCACCGGGCAGGCCATCGCGACCGGCTTCGAGCGCAGGTACGGCGTGCTGAAGCGGCTGGGCGCCACCCCGCTGTCGCGGACCGGCCTGATGCTGGCCAAGACGCTCTCCGTCGTCGCCGTCGAGGCCCTCCAGATCGTGGTCCTGTGCCTGGTGGCCCTCGCCCTCGGCTGGCGTCCCACGGGTTCCCCGTTCGCCGCGCTGCTGCTGCTCCTGCTGGGCACCGCGGCCTTCAGCGGGCTCGGGCTGCTGATGGCGGGCACGCTGCGCGCCGAGGCGACGCTCGCCGGGGCCAATCTGGTCTACCTGGTCCTGCTCGGCTGCGGCGGGGTCGTCTTCCCGCTGTCGGTCTTCCCCGACTCGGTCGAGCCCGCGCTGCGGCTGCTGCCGATCAGCGCGCTGACCGGCGGGCTCCGCTCGGTCCTCACCTCGGGCGCCGGGCTGCCGCTGGGAGCGGTGCTCGTCCTGGCCGCGTGGGCCGCGCTGACCCTCGGTCTCGCATCCCGGACATTCCGCTGGGAGTGACCCACCGGATAGGTAAGGTGTGAACGCCTATGTGGTTCGTGACACGAGGAGTTCCATGACCGCCGAAGCCCTGCAGGGGCCCGCCGAGCCGTACAAGTCCGGCATGCCCAGGCCGGGGATGCTGCTGCGGTCCGCCTCCGACGCCATCCCGCCGTCCGGGCTGGTGCTGCTGGCGATCCTGTCCGTCCAGGTGGGAGCGGGTTTCGCCAAGAACCTGTTCGCCCAGCTCCCGCCGAGCGCGGTGGTCTTCCTGCGGATCGCGACGGGCGCGCTGATCATCGGCCTGGTCGCGCGGCCCAGGCTGCGGGGGCTCAGCCGCTCCGACCTCGGGATCGGGATCGGCTTCGGCGTGACGCTGGGCGTGATGAACCTGTCGTTCTACCAGGCGCTCGCCGAACTGCCCATGGGCATCGCGGTCGCGATCGAGTTCCTCGGCCCGCTCGGGGTCGCGGTGGCCGCCTCTCGCCGCCGTCTCGACCTGCTGTGGGTCGTCCTGGCGGGCTCCGGCGTGGTGCTGCTGGCGCCGTGGGGGACCTCCGGCTCGCGCATCGGCTGGGCGGGCATCGGGTTCGCCCTGATCGCGGCGGTCTGCTGGGCGGGCTACATCCTGCTGGCCGCCGCCGCGGGACGTCGTTTCCCCGGCGCGACCGGACTGTCCTTCGCGATGATCGTCTCGGTTCTGCTGGCCGCCCCCGCGGGGATCGCGGCGGGGGGCGCCGACCTGCTGCGTCCCGAGATACTGCTGATCGGGCTCGGGGTCGGCCTGCTGTCCTCGGTGATCCCGTACTCGATCGAGATGGAGGCGCTGCGCAGGATGCCGAAGCGGGTCTTCGGCATCCTGATGAGCCTGGAGCCCGCGGTCGCCGCGCTGGTCGGGCTGCTGGTGCTCGGTGAGGTGCTCCAGGCGCGTGAGTGGGCGGCCATCGGCTGCGTGGTCATCGCCAGTGTCGGCGCCACCCGGACCTCCAGGGGAACGCCGGGCTGAGCCGTCTATTCGGGCCCGGGTTTGGCCCAGATGCCCCTGACGTGCCGGATGTGCTCGTCCATCAGCCGTTCCGAGCCCTGGCTGTCGCCGGCCGCGAGCAGGTCCAGGAGCTGGAGGTGCTCACGGGCGGAACCGACCAGCGCGCCCCGGGCCGACAGGGCGGACAGGCCGTAGAGGCGGGCGCGCTTACGCAGGTCGCGCACCACGTCCACGAGGTGGGTGTTGCCCGCGAGTGCCAGCAGGTCCACGTGGAAACGGACGTCGGCGTCCACGTAGGCGAGCAGGTCACCACGCTCGGCCGCGTCGACGATCTCCTGGGCCACGGGCCGCAGCGCCTCGAAGCTCTCGGCCAGGCCCGTGTCGGCCAGCCTCGCGACCGTGGGCACCTCGATGAGTTTGCGGATCTCGGTGATCTCGTCCAGGTCGCGTTCCGACAGCTCGGTGACCCGGAAGCCCTTGTTGCGCACCGCCTCGACCAGGCCCTCCTTGGCCAGGTCGAGCATCGCCTCGCGCACCGGGGTCGCGGAGACCCCGAACTGGGCGGCCAGCACCGGCGCCGAGTAGACGACGCCGGGCCGCATCTCACCGGTGATCAGAGCGGCCCGTAACGCGTGGGCCACCTGCTCGCGCAGGCTCTGCCGCTCGCCCACGGCCGGCAGGTCGAGCCGGTCCTGCGCCGAAGGAGCCATTCCCGTGCCTCTCGTCTCGCACTCGTCGACTCTTGCAGGCGGCGGACGCCGTCGAGGCCTCCCCGCTCCGTGCCCACTTTCTCGAACGCCCGGGTCCCGTGCCGTGAGGCACCGGCGACAGGTTCCCGGGTTCCCGGCCGGATGACCGGTGGTGATCATAGCGCTCCGCAGAGGGGATGGGCCGATCCTCCGCACTCGGGGGACAACTCCGCGGGCTCCGACGGCTTCCGACGCCCGGTGCGCGCCGCCGTACCCGGCGGACAGCTCGGGAGGGGGCGGCCGTGACCACGGTAGGCCGTCGCGGGTCAGCCTACTCCCGTGGAGGGGAATCCCGGGGGCGTACGGCGTGCTCGCCGGGACGTCCCCGGGTTCACAGCAGGAACCCCTCGGGGAAGGGGTCGCGGGGGTCGAGGAAGTACTGCGCGGTCCCGGTGATCCACGCCCTGCCGGTGATGGCCGGGATCACCGCGGGCAGCCCGGCGACGCTCGTCTCCCCGGCGATCCTGCCGACGAAGCGGGTGCCGATGAACGACTCGTTCACGAAGTCGGCGCCGGGGGCGAGCTCACCCCTGGCGTGCAGCTGGGCCATCCTGGCGCTGGTGCCCGTGCCGCACGGCGAGCGGTCGAACCAGCCGGGGTGGATGGCCATCGCGTGCCGCGAGTGGCGGGCGTCCGAGCCGGGGGCGGTGAACTGCACGTGGTGGCAGCCTCTGATCGCGGGGTCGAGGGGGTGCGCCGGCTCGTCCTGTTCGTTGATCGCCTCCATGATCGCCAGGCCCGCGTCGAGGATGCGCCGCCCGTGCGAACGTTCGAACGGCAGGCCGACGGACTCGATCGGCAGGATCGCGTAGTGGTTGCCGCCGTAGGCCAGGTCGTAGACGACCTCGCCCAGCCCGTCGACCCGGACCGTACGGTCGAGGCCGACCACGAAGGAGGGCACGTTGGTGATGGTCACCGAGGTCGCCGCGCCGTCCTCGACCCGCACCTCGGCGACGACCAGCCCGGCGGGGGTGTCCAGGCGCACGACCGTCACCGGTTCGGTGACCTCGACCATCCCGGTCTCGACCAGGACGGTCGCCACGCCGATGGTGCCGTGCCCGCACATGGGCAGGCAGCCGGAGACCTCGATGTAGAGGACCCCGAAGTCGGCGTCGGGACGGGCCGGCGGCTGCAGGATCGCCCCGCTCATCGCCGAGTGGCCGCGTGGCTCGTACATGAGCAGGGTCCTGACGTGGTCCATCTCCGCCATGAAGCGCAGGCGGCGCTCGGCCATGGTCGCGCCGGGAACGACGCCGACTCCCCCGGTGATCACGCGGGTCGGCATGCCCTCGGTGTGGGAGTCGACCGCGTGAAAGACCCGTCTCGTCCTCATCGGCCCTCCTTCTCGGTTCCCTCCCCCGTAACCGTAAGGGCCCCCGTGACCGTAAGGGCCCGCAGCGTCGCCTCGCGCACGGCGGTCTCCTGCTCCGGCGACAGCGGCAGCCTCGGCGGACGGCACGGCCCGCCCCGCAGCCCGGCCAGGTCCATGGACAGCTTGACGGCCTGGACGAACACGGTCGCCGAGTCCCAGCGGAGCAGCGGGTGCAGAGCGCGGTACAGCGGCAGCGCCGTGACCAGGTCTCCCGCGACGGCCGCCCGGTACAGGGCGGCGCAGGGGCCGGGAAGCGCGTTGGGGAATCCGGCGACCCAGCCCACCGCGCCCGCGACGGCCAGTTCGAGCATCACATCGTCGGCGCCCGCGAGCAGGTCGAGGCCGGGGGCGAGTTCGGCGATCCGGTAGGCCCTGCGGACGTCGCCGCTGAACTCCTTGACCGCGACGATCAGGCCCTCGCCGTACAGCCTGGCCAGCAGGTCCGGGGTGAGGTCCACCCTGGTGTCGTGGGGGTTGTTGTAGGCCACGACGGGCAGGCCCGCCGCGGCGACCTCGCGGTAGTGCTCGACCACGGCCCGTTCGTCGGCCCGGTAGGCGGTCGGCGGCAGCAGCATCACCGCGCCGCATCCGGCCTCGCGTGCCTGCTCGGCCCAGCGGCGCGCCTCGGTCGCCCCGTAGGCGGCCACTCCCGGCATGACCCGGTCTCCGCCGACGGCCGCGACCGCCGTCTCGACCACCCGGGCCCGTTCCTGCGGGGTCAGCGTCTGGTACTCGCCCAGTGAGCCGTTCGGCACCACACCGTCGCAACCTCCGTCGAGCAGCCCCCGGCAGTGAGCGGCGTAGCCGTCCAGATCGATGGAAAGGTCGTCCGTCAGGGGAAGCGCGGTGGCCACCGTCACGCCGTGCCAGGGCCTGTCCCGGTCCGTCGTCATCAGACTCCTCAGGGGGTCTCGGGGGGAGGGTTCGCCAGGTCGCCGAGCCGTACCGGCTGGGCGATCGGGCGCCGGGGCGGCTCGGGGCCGTCGCCGGCGAGGGCGGCGACGGCGTGTCCGCACATCCGGCCCTGGCACCAGCCCATGCCGGGCCGGGCCAGGAGTTTCACGGCGCGGGCGTCGCGGGCGCCCAGGGAACGCGCCTCGCGCACGGCGGAGAGGGGCACCTCCTCGCACCGGCAGATCAGGGTGTCCTCGCGCAGCCAGCCCTGCCAGCCGGGCCGTACGGGGTAGGCCCGGGCCAGCGCGCGGGCGAAGGCGGACAGGCGGGCCACGCGTCGGGAGAGGGCGGGCAGCGGCGGGACACGGCGGCCCAGGTCCGCGGCGGCCGCCCGGCCCGCCACCCGCCCCTCGGCCTCGGCGAGCAACGCCCCGCCCACCCCGGTCGTCTCCCCGGCCGCGTAGACGCCGGACACGCTCGTGCGCATGCCCGCGTCGACCGCCACGACGGGGGTGCCGTCGGCCTCCTGGCGGGTCAGGCAACCGAGCTGGACGGGCAGCTCGATCTGGGGGACGAAGCCGTATCCGCAGGCCAGGGTGTCGCACTCGACGGTTCTGGTGGCCAGGGGGCGCCAGCGTGCGTCCAGTCTCGCCACCGTGACGTGGGTCAGGGCGTCGCGGCCGTGCGCCTCGATCACCGCGTGACGGCCGAGGTAGGGAACGCGGTGCCCGGCCAGGCTCACGCCGTACCCGAGGGCCTCGGCGGCCCTGCCCGCGGCGAGCAGCGGGTGCCTGGCGAGGCCGAGGCGGCCGTTGGCCTCGTAGACGCCGCGCACGTCCGCTCCCGCCCTGGCCAGGCCGGCGGCCACCGGCAGCAGGAACGGCCCGGTCCCGGCGACCACGACCCTGTCCCCCGCGACGACGAGGTCGCCTTTGAGCAGGGCCTGCGCCCCGCCCGCCGTGAGCACGCCGGGCAGGTCCCAGCCGGGGAAGGGCAGCGGCCTGTCGTGGGCGCCGGTGGCCAACAGCAGCCTCCTGGCGGTGACCGTGCGGGGCCGTTCCTCACGGTCGCCTTCGAGGCAGCGCACGGCGAACCCGTCGCCGGTGTCCTCAACCGCCCAGACGCGGTGCCCGAGCAGTACGGCCGCGCGGGAGGTGAGCGTCTCCCACTGCCTGGCGAACCTGCCGAGCCCGTGGTGAAGCGTCTCCTGACGGGTGGCGTGGAACCCCTCGGGCAGATGGCGGAAGTACTGGCCGCCGGGACGCGGGGCGCCGTCGATCAGCACGACGTCCAGCCCGGCCAGGCAGGCGCTGAGCGCACCGGCGACCCCGGCCGGGCCCGCTCCGACGACGGCGAGGTCGTATCCGCCGCTCACCGGTCGCCCTCCCCGGTGGTGATCCGGTCGCCGGGCCGCGCCTCGGTCAGGCAGGCCCGCAGGGACGGGACGCCGTTGACCGTGACCAGGCAGTCGAAGCAGACGCCGATGCCGCAGAACAGCCCGCGTGGCCTGCCCTCCCGGCGGGTGAGCCGCCAGGAGCGCACGCCCGCGCCGTGCAGGGCCGCGCCGACGGTCTGCCCGGGGACGACGGGGACGGGAACGCCGTCCACGCTGATCTCGAACTCCGCCTCGGGACGGGCCCGCACCAGGTCGTACGGCCGTCCGCGGTCCTCGGGTCTCATCGGCGTGCCTCCTCGAAGCGTCCTGGCCGGAAGGGGCTCAGATCCAGGTCGGGGGTGACGCCGGCCAGGGTCTGGGCGAGCAGGTGACCGGTCGCGGGGGCCAGGCCGATGCCTGCGCCCTCGTGGCCGCAGGCGTGGTGCAGTCCCGGAGCCGCGGGGTCCTCCCCGATCACGGGCAGGTGGTCGGGGCTGTAGGGGCGGAAGCCGCAGTAGGCCCGGATCACCCTGCGCCCGGCCAGCACGGGGAACAACTCGACGGCCTGGCAAGCCAGGCGTTCCAGCACCGGGATCGAGGTCGTGCGGTCGAAGCCGACGCGTTCCCGGCTTGCGCCGACGAGCACGGGCCCCGAGGGGGTCGCCTCGACGACGGCCGAGGTCTCCAGGTCCTCCGAGTCGCTGGCCACGTCGGTGACGTAGGCGGCGGTGTAGACCTTGTGCCTGATCAGCGGCTCCGGGATCGGCTCCGTGACCAGCACGAACCCCCTCCTGGGCAGGATCGGCAGGCCGGTGCCCGCCATGGCGGCGATCTCACCGCTCCAGGTGCCCGCGGCGTTGACGACGGCTCCGGCGAGAATGTCGCCGTGGTCGGTCGCGACGCCGGTGACCCGGCTCCCGGCGCGCAGCAGGCCGGTGACGGTGACGCCGGTACGCAGCATCAGGGTGCCCCCGCCGAAGCGTTCGGCGCCGCGCCGGATCAGCCCGGCCGCCGCCAGCGCGGGCTGGACCTGGGCGTCCTGCGGGTAGAGCACGCCTCCGGCCATGCCGTCCGCCAGGTGGGGTTCGTGGTCTCCGAGCGCGTCCGGGGGGACGACGACGTGCTCGGCTCCCTGCCCCGCCTGCGCCGTGGCCAGGGCGGTGAGGGCGGTGAGCTCCCGGGAGGTCCTGGCGACCACCAGGCCGCCCTTCGGCTCGTACTCGAACCCCCCGCCACCGCCTTCGGCGGCCAGGCCGAGCCAGAGGTCGCGGGAGAGCAGGGCCAGGGCGAGCTCGGGTCCCGGCGCCTTGTCCGAGACGAGGACGTTTCCCTCTCCGGCCCCCGTGGTGCCCGCCGCGACCGATCCCCGGTCGACGACGAGGGTGTCCAGGCCCGCGCGCGCCGCGTAGTAGGCGCAGGCGGCCCCGACGGCTCCCGCGCCGATCACCACGACGTCCGGCATGATCCACCTCGTTCCCGGATCGGCCCACCAGTAACATGTCACATGCTTTTCGGGGGATCAATCGGCCGCCACCCTCCAGTTCAGCCGATCTCCGCCGCGCGGTCCACCCGCCCTGCCGTGTCCCGGCCCGAGCGCGTGGGGCAGCGGCGGGACCACCGCCCACGCCACCTAGCATGTGAGCCGTGAACCACCTCCTCGACCAGGCACGTCCACGTGCCCTTGGCTTCCTGCCCGGGGTGTTGTCCCCCACGCCCGCGATCCTGCGCCGTTGGGCACTGGCGACCGTCGTCGTCAACGTGGGCATCGTGGTGACCGGCGCCGTCGTACGGGTCACCGGCTCCGGCCTCGGCTGCCCCACCTGGCCCCGGTGCACCGCCGACAGCTTCATCCCGGTCGCCCACGCCGACATCTCCCCGATCAACATGGCCGTGGAGTTCGGCAACCGGCTGCTGAGCTTCGTGGTCCTGATCGTGGGGCTGGCCTGCCTGGTCTCGGCCGCGCGGCTGCGTCCCCGGCGCCGCGACCTGACGACGCTGGCCTGGATCCAGCCGGCCGGGGTGGCCGCGCAGGCGCTGTGGGGCGGCCTGGTCGTGCGCACCATGCTCAACCCGGTGACCGTGAGCGTGCACTTCCTGCTCTCCATCGGCATGCTCGCCGCCGCCGTCGTCTTCCTCGCCCGCGCCCAGGAGGGAGACGCGGCGCCCGAACCGCTGGTCCATCCGGCCATCCGCACGCTCGGTCTCGCGCTCGTGCCCGCGGTGGCCGTCCTGCTCGTCGCGGGTGTCGTGGTGACCGGCACCGGGCCGCACTCGGGGGACGAGGCCGCCTCCCGCTTCGCCTTCGACATCGAGACCGTGGCCAGGATCCACGCCGACGTGGTCTACGTCGTGGTCGGGCTCACCTTCGCCCTGCTGTTCGCGCTGTACGTCACCGGGGCGCCCGCCGCGGCCCGGCGCGCGGCGCTGACGCTGCTGGGCGTGGAGCTGGCCCAGGGCGTCATCGGGTACGTCCAGTACTTCCTGGCCCTGCCCGCCTTCCTGGTCGGCCTGCACGTCTTCGGCTCGACGCTGGTGTGGATCTACGCGCTGCGGGTGGGGTTCACGCTGCGTTCGCGGGGGCCGCTCGGGGCCGAGCGCCTCGCGTCCTCCTGATCCACCCAAAGATCGCAAATAGCCCGGAAATATCGGCAAAAATGGCCGTATGACCGGCTTATTGGCACTGTCACGCCCCACCATGCGACGCCTCTACCAGGGGCTCGTCCTGCTGAGCGTGCTGGCGCTCGCCCCGCCGACCTGGGCCCGGCTGTCCAGCTCCGGGCACACAGCGGTCGCCGACTCCTCCCCCACCTGGACCACGGGCGTCCCCCCGGCCCCCACGGCGCTGGTCCTCGGCGCCGCCGCCCCCGGTGGCCGTCCCTCCCCGATGCTGGCCAGGCGGCTGGACGTCTCCGCCGAGCTGTACCGGTCGGGCAGGGTGCGGACCCTGCTGCTGTCCGGCGACAACAGCAGGAAGGACTACGACGAGCCGACCGCCATGCGCGACTACCTGATCGCCCGCGGCGTCCCCCCACGCGCCCTCGTGCTCGACTACGCGGGCTTCGACACCTGGGACTCGTGTGTACGGGCTCGCCAGGTGTTCGGGGCGACGAAGGTCACCGTGGTGACGCAGCTCTTCCACCTGCCCAGGGCCGTGACGCTGTGCCGCGCCGCGGGCCTGGAGACGTTCGGCGTCGGCGACGACTCGGCCACCCGATGGGCCGCGACCACCTACGCCGGCGCCGTCCGCGAGTTCGGCGCCGCCGCGAAGGGCTTCCTGGACGCGGTCGTGCTGCGCTCCTCCCCCGTCTTCCCGGGGCCGCGCGAGACCACCCTGGACACCGCGCTCCACACGGCGGCTCAGTCGGGACGCGGGTAGGGGGCCTGCCGGGGGTGCGGTGAGTACGGCGTGGGCCCCCAGGGCTGCGCCTGCGCGCCGTACGGCCCGGCACCGCCGGGGGCGCTCGGCGGCGGGAACGCCGAGCGGGCGTCGGCCATGCACTGCAGCAGGGCCTGCTGCTCCTCGTTGAACGTGTGCTCGTCGATCACGTGTCGTCTGGCCCGCTCGTGCAGCAGGCCCAGCTCGGTGGCGGCGAGCTGGTAGTCGCGCATCGCCCGCAGCCCCGCGCCGCCACCGTTCTCCTTCGCCCACTGCCTGGCGTTGCGGCGCCCGGGCAGTGAGGAGAGCATGACCACGTCATACGGCCCGACCAGGCCCGTCGCCCCGTAGGCGGGCAGGTAGGTGGTGATCAGCCCGACGATCCGCTTGCGGTCCCTGAAGACGATCCAGATCAGCACCACCAGCACGACCAGCAGCAGCAGGTAGGCGGCGGCCAGGCCGCCCACGCCCACGTAGGAGGCCAGGCCGTTCCAGATGCCGTGCAGCAGCATGGCGCCGGCCCAGCCCGCCGCGACCACCCAGGTGCGTCCCGGCCCCCGGCGCTGGGCGGCGTAGGCGACCGCGACACCGATCATCGAGGTGAACAGCGGGTGGGCGAACGGCGACAGGATGCCCCGCAGCACGACCGTCACGGCCAGCCCCCTGGCCCCCATCTCGTGCAGGGCGGCCACGTAGTAGCTGACGTTCTCGCTCATCGCGAAGCCGAGGCCGACCATGCTGGCGTAGATGACGCCGTCGGTCGGCCCGTCGAGCTCGGCCCGCCTGAACCTGAGCAGGCCCAGCAGGACCAGGCCCTTCATCGTCTCCTCGACCACCGGGGCGCCGAAGGTGGCGGCGATGTTGCGCGCGCTGTCGTAGCCGAGCTGGACGGTGCTCTCGATGTAGATCAGGCCGAGGGAGTTGACCACACCGGCCACCAGGACCGCGACCCCGGCGCCCCAGGCGAAGGCGAAGATCAGGTTGCTGCGGGGCTCGGGCTCCATCCGGTCCAGCGCCAGCACCGCCGCCAGCAGCACGGGGACCGGCGCGAGCGCCAGGGCCAGGGCGATGAAGAAGTAGACCGGATCTCCGTTGAGCAGGTCGAAGGAGAAGGAGGCCAGCGCGCACAGACCGGCCACGACGAGCCCCGCGATCAGCGCGACGGACGGGCGGTCCCTCAAGACCCAGCGGGGATCACGGCTCGCCATGCGGCAACCGTAACCGATCAGCCACGACGTGTCCCCTCTCGCCTCATGGTGGTCCGTAACCGGCCACGAAGAGGTATTGCCGGACAGGGCGGCACGAAACGGTGGGACCCCTCGGAACGGGCGGGCTCAGACGAGCAGGGAGTCGACGGCGACCGCGAGGAAGAGCAACGCCAGATAGGCGTTCGACCAGTGGAAGAAGCGCATCGGCCGCAGGTCCACACCGGTCTTGCCCGCGTTGACCCGGCCGAGGAGGCGGTAGACCTCCCACAGGCAGGCCGCGCCGAGGACGGTGGCCACGACGGGGTACAGGAGCGTCGTCCCCGCGATCGGCCACAGCAGCAGCGAGCACAGCACCGTGGCCCAGGTGTAGGCCAGGCTCTCCAGCACCACCCGGCGCTCGGTGGCGACCACGGGAAGCATGGGGACCTTCGCCGCGGCGTAGTCCTCCTTGTAGCGCATGGCCAGGGTCCAGGTGTGCGGCGGCGTCCAGAAGAACACCACGCCGAAGAGCACGACGGGGGCCCAGGAGAGGCTCCCGGTGACGCCCGCCCAGCCGATCAGCACCGGCATGCAGCCCGCGATGCCGCCCCACACCACGTTCTGCGGGGTCCTGCGCTTGAGGATCATCGAGTAGACGAGCACGTAGAAGAGGTTGGCCGCCAGCGAGAGCAGCGCGGCGAGCCAATTCACCGTCAAACCCAGGCCAAGAGTCGACAGCACGCCGAGGACGACGCCGAAGATCAGCGCGTTCGTCGGCGGCACCTGGTCACGGGCCAGCGGGCGGCGCCGGGTGCGGCGCATCGCCGCGTCGATGTCGCGGTCGATGTAGCAGTTCAGCGCGTTGGCGCTGCCCGCGGAAAGGGTGCCGAAGACCAGCGTGCAGACGGCGATCCACAGCGGGGGCAGGCCCTTGGCCGCCAGGAACATCACCGGCAGCGTCGTGATCAGCAGCAGCTCGATGATCCGCGGCTTGGTGAGGGCGACATAGGCCTTCACGACGTCGCCGAACGAGCGCGGCGCGTCGGACGCGGCCGCCTCCGTCGCGGGCGGGGTCGTCGATTGCTTGTCGGTCAGCACCATTTACGGCGCTTCCAGCACGTGCGGGGTCAACGCGTAACCTCTGATTGAGAGCGAATCCGTGGATGCGGGCACCAGCCAGCCTGAGCAATCAACTGTAGTTGTTGGGGTGGCCGGTTCCGGCATGGGGTGGGGAAGCGGCACGATGTGATGCCTTGGGGGGCTGTGTCCACATCTGTTGAAGCTCCTGCGGACTCGCCCCGGCTCAGCCTACGCAACGGTAGCGATGCCGAACCGTTAGGGTCCGGTGTGGGCGGGAAAAGCCAAACCGGCGCCACCATCACACGAATAGATCCGGAGATCGAGCAGTTGAGCAGCGAACTCGTGCCAGCCCTTGAATGGAGCGACCTTGACCGCCGGGCGGTCGACGTCGTACGGGCCCTGGCGATGGACGCGGTAGAGAAGGCGGGATCCGGTCACCCGGGCACCGCGATGAGCCTGGCGCCCGCCGCCTACCTGCTTTTCCAGCGGTTGATGCGCCATGACCCCTCCGATCCCACGTGGGTGGGCCGGGACCGTTTCGTGCTCTCCGCCGGGCACTCAAGCCTGACCCTCTACATCCAGCTCTTCCTGTCCGGCTACGGACTGTCCCTCGACGACCTGAAGAGCCTCCGCCAGTGGGGCAGCCTCACCCCGGGGCACCCCGAGCACGGCCACACCGTCGGCGTCGAGACGACCACGGGCCCGCTGGGCCAGGGCATCGGCAACGCCGTCGGCATGGCCATGGCCGCCCGCCGTGAGCGCGGCCTGTTCGACCCGGCCGCCGCCGAGGGCACCAGCCCCTTCGACCACACCATCTGGTGCATCGCCTCCGAGGGCGACATCGAGGAGGGCATCAGCCACGAGGTCAGCGCCCTGGCCGGTCACCAGAAGCTCGGCAACCTGGTCGTCGTCTTCGACAGCAACCACATCTCCATCGAGGACGACACCCAGATCGCGCTGAGCGAGGACATCGTCAAGCGCTACGAGGCGTACGGCTGGCACGTCCAGACCGTCGACTGGACGGCGGGCGACACCTACTCGGAGAACGTCGCGGAGCTGTACCAGGCCCTTGAGGCCGCCCGCGCCGAGACCGGGAAGCCCTCCTTCATCAGGCTGCGCACCGTCATCGGCTGGCCCGCCCCCAACAAGCAGAACACCGGCAAGGTCCACGGCTCGGCCCTGGGCGCCGACGAGGTCGCCGCCACCAAGGAGATCCTGGGGCTCGACCCGGCCAAGAGCTTCGACGTTCCCGGCGAGGTGCTGGAGCACGCCCGCGAGGTGGTCGCGCGAGGCCGCGCCGCCCACGCCGAGTGGGAAAAGGGCTACATCGCCTGGCGGGAGGCCAACCCCGAGCGGGCCGCGGAGTTCGACCGCATCTCCGCCAGGCTGCTGCCCGCCGGCTGGACCGAGGCGCTGCCGGCCTTCGAGCCCGGCGCCTCCGTGGCGACCCGCAAGGCCTCCGGCGAGGTGCTGGGCAGCCTGGCACGGGTGCTGCCCGAGCTGTGGGGCGGCTCGGCCGACCTCGCCGAGTCGAACAACACCACGATGAAGGGCGAGCCGTCCTTCATCCCCGACGAGTACCAGACCAAGGAGTTCCCCGGGAACCGCTACGGCAGGACGCTGCACTTCGGCATCCGCGAGCACGGCATGGGGGCCATCCTCAACGGCATCGCGCTGCACGGCGGCACCCGGCCCTACGGTGGCACGTTCCTGGTCTTCAGCGACTACATGCGCCCCGCCGTACGGCTGGCTGCGCTGATGCAGCTGCCGGTCGTCTACGTGTGGACGCACGACTCCATCGGCCTCGGCGAGGACGGCCCGACCCACCAGCCGATCGAGCACCTGTGGTCGCTGCGCGCCATTCCCGGCCTCGACGTGGTGCGGCCCGCCGACGCCAACGAGACCGTCGCCGCCTGGCGGACCGTGATCGAGCACACCGACCGCCCGGCCGCGCTGGCGCTGACCCGGCAGAACCTGCCGGTCTACGAGGGCACCGCCGACGCGGAGAAGGTCGCCAAGGGCGCCTACGTGCTCCAGGACGCCTCCGACGGGCAGCCCGACGTCATCCTGATCGGCACCGGCTCGGAGGTCGAACTGGCCGTCGGGGCCCGTGAGCTCCTTGAGGCCCAGGGCATCTCCGCCCGGGTCGTCTCGATGCCGTGCGTCGAGTGGTTCAACGCCCAGGACGCCGCCTACCGGCAGACGGTGCTGCCGCCGGCGGTCCGCGCGAGGGTCGCCGTCGAGGCGGGAATCGGGCTGGGCTGGCGGGAGTTCGTGGGAGATGAGGGGGAAGTGGTCAGCCTGGAGCACTTCGGAGCCTCGGCTCCCTACAGGACCCTTTACGAGCAGTTCGGTCTCACCGCCGAGCGCGTGGCCGCCGCAGCCAAGGCAAGCCTCGCCAGGACCGGGGCCGACAAGGGCGAGACGACGGGAAATTGATCATGAGTGAGATTCTCAAGAGCCTATCCGACCAGGGCGTCTCCATCTGGCTTGACGACATCAGCCGGGAGCGCCTGCGCACCGGCAACCTGGAGGCGCTGATCCGCGACAAGCACGTGGTCGGCGTCACCTCCAACCCGACGATCTTCGCCTCGGCGCTGAGCAAGGGCGACGCCTACGACACCCAGCTGCACGACCTCGCCGTGCGGAGGGTGGAGGTCGAGGAGGCGGTGCGCGCCATCACCACCTACGACATCCGCTGGGCCGCCGACGTGCTCAGGCCCGTCTACGACGCCACCGGCGGCGTCGACGGCAGGGTCTCCATCGAGGTCGACCCCCGCCTGGCCAGGAAGACGGACGAGACCGTCGCCGAGGCGCGGGCGCTGTGGTGGATGGTGGACCGTCCCAACCTGTTCATCAAGATCCCCGCGACGGCCGAGGGCCTGCCCGCGATCACGCAGGCGATCTCGGAGGGCATCAGCGTCAACGTCACGCTGATCTTCTCCCTCGAACGCTACCGCGCGGTCCTGGACGCCTGGCTGACCGGCCTCGAACGGGCCAAGGCCAACGGCCTGAACCTGGCGGGCATCGAGTCGGTCGCCTCCTTCTTCGTCAGCCGGGTCGACACCGAGATCGACAAGCGCCTGGACAAGGTCGGCACCCCCGAGGCCGGGGCCCTCAAGGGCAAGGCCGCGGTCGCCAACGCCCGCCTGGCCCACGCCGCCTACGAGGACGTGGTCAACTCTCCGCGCTGGCAGGCGCTGAGCGCCGCGGGGGCCCGCCCGCAGCGCCCGCTGTGGGCCTCGACCGGCACCAAGGACCCCAGCTACCCCGACACCCTCTACGTCGACGAGCTGGTCACCCGGAACACGGTCAACACCATGCCGGAGAAGACCCTCAACGCCGTCGCCGACCACGGCCGCGTCACCGGCGACACCGTTCGCCCCCACTACGAGGACGCCTGGAACACCATGGCCGCCCTCAAGGAGGCCGGCATCGACTACGACGACGTCGTGCGGGTGCTGGAGGAGGAGGGCGTCGAGAAGTTCGAGGCCTCCTGGAACGAACTGCTGGCCACCGTCGCCGCCGAACTCCGGAAGGCGTGAAACACATGTCGGTTTCCGTGACGTTCGCCGAGGAGAAGCTCGCCGAGCAGGCCGCCGAGGCGGCCGCCCGGCTCGCCTCAGAGGGCGTTCCCGAGGCCCTCTCCAACGGAGACCCCGCCCTGTGGGGCCCGGACGCCGCGGCCGAGGCCGCGATCCGTCTCGGCTGGCTCGACCTTCCGCTGAGCAGCAGGCAGCTGCTGCCGCAGATCGGCGAGCTGGTCGAGCGGGCCCGCGAGCGGGGCCTCGACCACGTGGTCCTGGCCGGCATGGGCGGCTCCTCACTGGCCCCCGAGGTCATCACCACGACCGCCGACGTGCCGCTGACCGTGCTCGACACGACCGACCCCGGCCAGGTGCTGCGCGCGCTGCGCGACAGGCTCGACCGCACGGTCCTGGTCGTCGCCAGCAAGAGCGGTGGCACCGTCGAGACCGACAGCCACCGGCGCATCTACGAGAAGGCCTTCCGTGAGGCGGGCATCGACCCGGCCGAGCGGATCGTCGTGGTCACCGACCCCGGCTCACCGCTTGAGCGGATCGCCGTCGAGGCCGGTTACCCGGTCGTCCTGGCCGACCCGAACGTCGGTGGCCGCTACAGCGCCCTGACGGCCTTCGGCCTGGTGCCCAGCGCACTGGCCGGCGCCGACGTCGAGCGGCTGCTCGACGAGGCCGCCGAGGTGCGGCCGCTGCTCGCGCGGTCCGAGGGCAACCCCGGCCTGGAGCTGGGCGCCGCCCTCGGCGCCGCCGCGCTCGCCGGGCGCGACAAGCTCGTGCTTGAGGACGGCCTGTCCGAGATCAACGGCCTGCCCGACTGGATCGAGCAGCTGATCGCCGAGTCGACCGGCAAGTCCGGCAGGGGCATCCTGCCGGTCGTCGGCGCCGACCCCGGTGAGGCTCCGGACGAGCTGGTCGCCGGGATCGACTCCGACGGGGTGGTCACGGTCGGCGGCCCGCTGGGAGCCCAGTTCCTGGTGTGGGAGTACGCCACGGCCGTCGCGGGCCGCCTGCTGGGCATCGACCCCTTCAACCAGCCGAACGTGGCCGAGTCGAAGGAGAACACCGGCAGGCTGCTCGACCGGGAGGAGCTGCCCACGGGCACGCCGATCCTGGTCGACGGCCCGGTCGAGGTGTACGGCGAGCTGCCCGGCGGCGAGGTCCCCAAGGACCTGCCCGAGGTGCTCACCCGCCTGCTGGAGGCCGTCCCCGAGGACGGCTATCTGGCGATCATGGCCTACCTCGACAGGGAGGCGGCCTTCGACGCCCCGCACGCCGAGGACGCCTCCTTCGAGGAGATGACCGACGCCTGGAGCGCCGCCGACCCGGCGACGCTGCGCGGCCGCCTGGCGGTGCGCACCGAGCGGCCGGTCACCTTCGGGTGGGGCCCCCGTTTCCTGCACTCGACCGGCCAGTACCACAAGGGCGGCCCGCAGAACGGTGTGTTCCTGCAGATCACCGGGGCCGTCGAGGAGGACGTCGAGGTGCCCGGCAAGCCGTACACGCTGGGCAGGCTGCAGCTGGCGCAGGCTCTGGGAGACCAGGACGCGCTGGCCGGGCGGGGACGGCCCGCGGTACGACTCCACCTGACCGACCGCACCGCCGGTGTCGCACGCCTCCTTGAGGCTGCGCGGGAGGCCTGAATGAGTGACAAGCAGTCCGGAGCCCGCCCGGCAGAGGCGGAGCCGGAGGACGTGCGCGGCGAGGACGCGCACGCCGACCCCGTGGGGGGCGAGCGGTCCGCGGCCGAGACGTCCGCGGCGGCGACCGTCAGCACCACCGAGGCCCTGATCGAGTCCAATCCGCTGCGCGACCCCCGCGACAAGCGGCTGCCCCGGGTCGCGGGCCCGTGCGTGCTGGTCCTGTTCGGCGTGACGGGCGACCTGGCGCGCAAGAAGCTGCTGCCGGCGATCTACGACCTGGCGAACCGGGGGCTGCTGCCCCCCGGTTTCTCCCTGGTCGGTTTCGCCCGCCGCGACTGGCAGGACCAGGACTTCGCGCAGCTCACCCATGACGCCGTCAAGGAGCACGCGCGCACGCCCTTCCGCGAGGAGGTCTGGAAGCAGCTCTCCGAGGGCATCTTCTTCTGCCCCGGGGAGTTCACCGACGACGGGGCCTTCGACGCGCTGGCCATGATGCTCAAGGAGATCGACCAGACCAGGGGGACGGGCGGCAACTACGGGTTCTACCTGTCGGTTCCGCCGAAGTTCTTCCCGGTGGTGGTCCAGCAGCTCAAGCGCACGGGGCTGGCCAACGCCCCGGAGGGCTCCTGGCGCCGCGTGGTGATCGAGAAGCCCTTCGGGCACGACCTGCGGAGCGCCCAGGAGCTCAACGCGATCACCAGCGCCGTCTTCCCGGAGAGCTCGGTGTTCCGCATCGACCACTACCTGGGCAAGGAGACCGTCCAGAACATCCTGGCGCTGCGCTTCGCCAACAACCTGTTCGAGCCGATCTGGAACCGGGGTTACGTCGACCACGTCCAGATCACGATGGCCGAGGACATCGGCATCGGCGGCAGGGCCGGATACTACGACGGCATCGGCGCGGCCCGTGACGTCATCCAGAACCACCTGCTGCAGCTGCTCGCGCTGGTGGCGATGGAGGACCCGACGTCGTTCGGGGCCGACTCGCTGCGCAGGGAGAAGGAGAAGGTCCTCAAGGCGGTGCAGCTCCCGCCGGACCTGGAGCTGTCCACCGCCAGGGGTCGTTACGGGCCCGGCTGGCAGGGCGGGGAGCCGGTGGCGGGCTACACCCAGGAGGACGGCATCCCGCCGGACTCCATCACCGAGACCTACGCCGCGGTCAAGCTGGAGATCGCCAACCGCCGCTGGGCCGGGGTGCCGTTCTACCTGCGCACCGGCAAGCGCCTCAGCCGCAGGGTGACCGAGGTCGCGGTGATCTTCCAGCGTGCGCCGCACCTGCCGTTCAGCAAGGACGACACCGAGATCCTGGGGCAGAACGCCCTGGTCATCCGGGTCCAGCCGGACGAGGGCATCACGGTGCGCTTCGGTTCGAAGGTGCCGGGGACCGCGATGGAGGTCAGGGACGTCTCGATGGACTTCGCCTACGGCGAGTCGTTCATGGAGTCCTCCCCCGAGGCCTACGAGCGGCTGCTGCTGGACGTGCTGATCGGTGATCCGCCGCTCTTCCCGCACCAGCGGGAGGTCGAGCTGTCGTGGAAGATCCTCGACCCGATCGAGGACTTCTGGGCCACCCAGGGCCCGCCGGAGGAGTATCCCTCCGGCACCTGGGGCCCCACCTCGGCCGACGAGATGATGGCCCGCGACGGACGCGAGTGGAGGAGGTTGTAGATGACGAGCTTCATGCTCACCGGCACGACGGCGTCGAAGATCTCCTCCCAGCTCACCCAGCTGCGGCACCAGATGGGCACCCCCGCGGTCGGCATGGTGCTGACGCTGGTGGTGGTGTGCGACGAGGGCAACCAGTACGACGCGGTCAGGGCGGCGACCGAGGCGGCCAGGGAGCACCCCTCCCGGATACTGGTCGTCATCCCCCGTGACCAGAGGGAGCCCAACCGTCTCGACGCCGAGATCCGGGTCGGCGAGACGACCCCGGGCGAGGTGATCCTGCTGCGCCTGTACGGCGAGCTCACCGAGCACGCCGAATCGGTGGTCGGCCCGCTGCTGCTGACCGACACCCCGGTGGTCGTCTGGTGGCCGGGCTCCTGCCCCGCCATCCCGGCGAAGGACCCGATCGGCCTGCTCGCGCAGCGCCGCATCGTCGACGCCAGGTCGGCCGCCGACTCGGTCGAGGCGATCACGGGCCGGTCGAAGGGGTACGTGCCCGGCGACACCGACCTGGCCTGGACCCGGCTGACGACGTGGCGGAGCCTGCTGGCCGCCGTGTTCGACCAGCCGGTCGGCAAGGTCAAGAAGGGGGTCGTCGAGGCCGTGCCGGGGCACGCGAGCGCGCTGCTGCTGGCGGCGTGGCTGAGCGAGCGCCTCGGCGTCCCGGTCAAGGTCGTCGACTCGGAGGGGCCGGGCCTGACCGCGGTCAGGCTGACCACCACCAACGGCGACATCTCCATCACCCGTGGCGACGGGCGGCTGGCCACGTTGTCACGTCCCGGCAGGCCCGACCGGCAGGTCGCGCTGACCAGACGGCCGACCGCGGAACTGCTCGCCGAGGAGATGCGCCGTCTCGACCCGGACGAGATCTACGAGGCCGCGATCCGGCGGATCGCCCGCGGCCGCAAGTCCTGAAATCCGGGTGAGGCGTCCCGCGGTCCGCCGCGGGACGCCCTCACGGCGGGGCTCCCGTACCGAAGGCCCGGCTGTGGCACCCGCCGAGAGTTCTTGAGAGAGAAGTCCCGTGAGCGTTCCCACTGTGATCATTCATCGTGACGCCGACATGCTCGCCAAGGCGGTCGCCGCCCGGGTGATCACCGGCCTCGTCGACGTCCAGTCGAGCCGGGGCTCGGCCTCCCTGGTGCTGACCGGCGGCACCGTCGGCATCGCGACCCTGGCCGAGATCGCGGCCAGCCCCGCCCGTGACGCGATCGACTGGCGGCACCTGGACATCTGGTGGGGTGACGAGCGTTTCCTGCCGTCCGGCGACCCCGAGCGCAACGAGACCGGCGCCCGTGCCGCCCTGCTCGACCAGGTCGACCTCGACCCCGCCCGTGTCCACGTGATGCGCGGACCCGACTCCGGGATGACGGCCGAGGAGTCCGCCGACGCCTACGCCGAGAAGCTGCACCGCGCCGCGCTCCCCGAGGATCACGGGCCCGCGCCGTCGTTCGACATCCTTCTGCTGGGCATGGGCCCGGACGGCCATGTCGCCTCGCTGTTCCCCGGCATGCCCGCGCTCTACGAGACCCGTCCCGTGGTCGCGGTGCACGGTTCGCCGAAGCCGCCGCCCACCCGGATCTCACTGACGCTGCCGGTCATCCAGGCGGCGCGTGAGGTGTGGGTGGTCGCCGCCGGTGCGGAGAAGGCCTCCGCCGTACGGCTGGCGCTGTCCGACACGGGGCCGGTGCAGATTCCCGCGGCGGGCGCCCGCGGCAGGCAGCGGACGCTGTTCCTGCTGGACAGGGCCGCGGCCGCCAAGATCCCCGCCTCCCTCGGCCGGATCTCCTCCCCCTGACCCGTCCCCGTCGTATGACGGCGGGTCAGCGGACAGGTCGCGCACCCGGCTGGAGACTCACCCCGGGAACGCCCCGGCCAGTGTGCCGACCGCGAGCCTGGCCTCGACCACGCCGGGGTCGTCGGTCGGGGTGACCGCCGCTCCCAGCGAGGCCAGCAGGGCGAGCATTCGCGCGTTGTCCGTGAGCATCGCGGCCCTGACCTCGGCGAGTCCCAGATCGCGGGCGGCGGTGAGGATCATCCTGGCCAGCGCGGCGCCCAGTCCCATGCCCTGCCAGCGGTCCTCGACCAGCAGGGCCATCCTTGCGGTCCCCGGTCCGGGGGTGAGCGCGAGGGTGGCCACGGCGATGACCTGCCCGTCGTGCCCGGCCACCAGCGACCGGCCCCGGGAGCGGTCACAGAGCCGGTCGAAGGCCTGGGGCGGCAGCACGGGCTCCGGGGTGAGGTAGCGGAAGCGGCGGGACTCCGGCGAGCAGCGGTCGTGCAGGTCGCGGACCGCCTCGCGGTAGAGCTCGGTGAGCGGGCGGACCCGCGCCTGGGTGCCGTCGGACAGCGTGACGACCCGTTCGGCGCCGGGCCGCTGCCGCAGGGTCGGCTGGGCCAGCCGTACGAAGGAGGCGGCCCTGGCGGCCTCCGTCAGGGTGAAGGGCAGCCCGGCCCTGCGCAGCCGCACGGAGCGGCGCGGGGTCACCGGGACGGTCAGCAGCGTCGGGTCGGGAAGGTCGCCCCTCTCCGTGCCGTCGACCCAGCGGGCGTCCTCGGCGCGCAGCAGCTCGGCCAGCAGTTCGGGGAGGCGCCAGGGCTCCGCGCGCAGCCCGGCGGCGAGCAGCAGGGCGCGGGTCGGCTCGTCGGTCAGCTCGTGGGCGGTCGCGGTGACGACCTGGACCTGGCGGCCGCCCGCCTCCTCAAGCACCCGGCGCACCGTCTCGGGTCCCGAGGGGATGTCGGCGAGGAACTCGTCCACGGTGCCCTCGGTGTCGGACTGGACGCTCAGGCCCAGGATGTTGCCACCCTTGTCCGCCAGTGCGGCGGCCAGCGAGGACAGCCGCCCGGGACGCTCGTCAACCGTGGTACGAATCCTCAGAAACCCCATCGGATCACTCCCTCTGTCAGGCACAGCCTGCCGCGTCTCCGTTACGGGAGCGCTACACGGGAGTGAGACCCCAGTTACGTCATGAAATATCACCCATGATGCGTTTATACAACGGTTTCCGTTGGAAGGTTCGTACTAATTGACGGATATAGCAGTATGTATGGCCATGAGCACGCGTGTTCCGTTCTCCGATGACTTCGTCAACGGAGACGTCTCCTTCTGGTACCGCTCCCTCGGCCTTCCCGAGGCGGGCGCCCCCCTCGGCGGCGACCGCGACGCCGACGTGGCGATCGTCGGCGCGGGCTACACCGGTCTGTGGACGGCGTATTACCTGAAGAAGGCGCGACCGGAACTGCGGGTCGTCGTACTGGAGAAGGAGTTCGCCGGATACGGCGCCTCGGGACGCAACGGCGGCTGGCTCGTCGGCGAGCTGGCCGGAACGCCGGAACGCTACGCCAGGACACACGGCGTCGAGGCGGCCAGACGGCTGCAGCGGGTGATGTTCGAGGCGGTCGACGAGGTCGTGACCGTCGCCGGGGAGGAGGGCGTCGACGCCGACATCGTCAAGGGCGGCGTGACCACGGTGGCGACCAACGCCGCCCAGGACCGGCGGCTGCGTGAGCTGCTCGCGCACGAACGGCACTGGGGCTGGACGGAGGAGGACGTCAGGCTGCTCGACCCGGCCGAACGGGAGGCCCGCCTTCGCGTCGAGGGGGCGGTCAGCGCGATCTGGAGCCCGCACTGCGCCCGCATCCAGCCGGCCAAGCTCGCCCGTGGCCTGGCGCGGGCCGTACGGGACCTCGGGGTGGAGATCGTCGAACGCACCCCCGTCATCGAGATCACGCCGGGGCGGGCCCGCACGCCGTACGGCACCGTCCGCGCCGACTACGTCATCAGGGCGACCGAGGGGTTCACCGCGGAACTCCGGCAGTACCACCGGGCCTGGCTGCCGATGAACAGCTCCATGATCGTCACCGAACCGCTCGGCGAGCTGTGGGACGAGATCGGCTGGGAGGGCTGCGAGCTGCTCGGCGACATGGCGCACTACTACATGTACGCCCAGCGCACCGCGGACGGCAGGATCGCCTTCGGCGGGCGCGGCAAGCCCTACCTGTACGGCTCGCGCGTCGACGACAGGGGGCACACGCACAGCTGGACGATCGAGGCGCTGTGGGAGCTGCTGACCGGCATGTTCCCCGCCGTGCGCGCCTCCAGGGTGGCCCACGCCTGGTCCGGCGTGCTCGGCGTGCCCCGCGACTGGTGCGCGAGCGTGCACGTCGACCACGCCACCGGCATCGGCTGGGCGGGCGGCTACACCGGGCACGGGGTGACCACGACCAACCTGGCGGGCCGTACACTGCGGGACCTGATCCTGCGCCGGGACACCGAGCTGGCCTCGCTGCCCTGGGTCGGCCGCAGGGTGCGAGGCTGGGAGGTCGAGCCGCTGCGCTGGATCGGGGTACACGCCATGTACGACCTGTACCGCAGGGCGGACGCCAGGGAGCGGGCCGGGCTGGGCCGTACCTCCGTCCTGGCACGGGTCGCCGACTCCATCACCGGACGCTGAGCCACGACCGTCACCGCACACAGAGGAGAGCCATGACCCACCCGTCCCACGTGTACGCGGAGGAGCGGTGAACGACATCCTGTTCCGCGGCGGCCGGGCGTTCCTGGCCGCGGACGCCTTCGCCGAGGCCGTGCTGGTCCGTGACGGCAGGATCGCCGCCGTCGGCCCCGAGACCGACCTCCTACGGCGGGCCGCCCCCGGCCACGAGACCGTGGACCTGGACGGCGGCCTGCTGATCCCCGGCGTCACCGACGCGCACATCCACCCGGTGCAGGCGGGCCTCGAACGGGCCAGGTGCGACCTGTCCGAGGTCTACGGCCTGCCGGAGTACCTGGAGCGGATCATCTCCTACGCGGAGGCGAACACCACCCGCGAGTGGATCGACGGCGGCGGCTGGGACATGGCGGCCTTCCCGGGCGGCCTGCCGCACCGCTCACAGATCGACTTCCTCGACCGGCCCGCCTACCTGCTCCAGCGCGACCACCACGCGGCCTGGGTCAACACCCTCGCCCTGCGGCGGGCGGGCATCACCCGCGAGACGCCCGACCCGCCGGACGGACGCATCGAGCGCGACCCGGACGGCACGCCGAGCGGCGTGCTGCACGAGGGCGCGATGGACCTGGTCGGGCTGCTCGCACCGAGCCCGACGCCGGGCGACATGGCCGACGCGCTCGTCGAGGCCCAGAACCACCTGTTCTCCCTGGGCGTCACGGGCTGGCAGGACGCCATCGTCGGCTCCTACGCGGGCTGGGACGACCAGTTGCCCGTCTACCTGTCGGCCGCCGCCTCGGGGCGGCTGAGGGCCAGGGTCGTCGGCGCGCTGTGGTGGGACCGCACCCGTGGCGCCGAGCAGATCCCCGAGCTGATCGAACGCCGTGCCTCGGCCGAGGGCCTGGAGCGCTTCCGCGCCACCTCGGTGAAGATCATGCAGGACGGCATCACCGAGAACTTCACCGCCGCGGTGATCGAGCCCTACTGCCGCTGCGGCGGCACCGGCCTCTCCTACGTGGACCCGGCGCTGCTGAAGGGCCACGTCGCCGAACTGGACCGGCACGGCTTCCAGGTGCACTTCCACGCCATCGGCGAGCGCGCGGTCCGCGAGGCCCTCGACAGCTTCGAGGGGACGGACCCCGCCAACCGGCACCACATCGCGCACCTGCAGATCATCGAGCCCTCGGACGTGCCGCGCTTCGCCGCCCTCGGAGTGACCGCCAACCTGCAGCCGCTGTGGGCGACCCATCACGCGCAGATGGACGAGCTGACGATCCCCTTCCTCGGCGAGGAGCGGTCCGCCTGGCAGTACCCCTTCGCCGACCTGCTGCGTTCGGGCGCCCGGTTCTGCGCGGGCAGTGACTGGCCCGTCTCGACCGCCGACCCGTTCCAGGGCATGCACGTCGGGGTCAACCGCACCGAACCCGGCGGCTCGGTCCACGTGGACTACCCCACCGCCCGGACGCCGTTCCTGCCGGGCCAGTGCCTGGACCTGTCCACCGTGCTGACCGCCTACACCGCGGGCTCGGCCTGGATCAACGGAGACGACGAGGCCGGGGTCATCTCCCCCGGCAACCGCGCGGACCTGGTCGTCCTGGACCGCGACCCGTTCACCGAACCGGCGGCGGACATCTGGCGGACCAGGGTCGCGATGACCTTCGTCGGCGGCGAGGAAGTCTACCACCGCTGACCGGCGGCCCACACCTCGATCGTTTCGCTTGGGCGGCCGTGGTCCCGGCGGAGGCGCCGGGACGGGAGACCTCGGACCGCCCATCCGGCCGGGGCGCGCCCGGCGGGGCCCTCACCGCCGCCGGGAGCGATGCGGAGTCTCCGGGACGGGATCTCAGTCGCAGATCGGTTCCCCGGTCTTGGCGGCGACCCCGACCGCGCTCCAGGCGGCCCTGACGGCGTTCACCTCGGTGCAGCTTCCCGGGTAGAGGGTCGCGGCGGCCTGTACGGTGGCCGCGCGTGCCTTGGCGTAGTTCCAGGGGGCGGTCTTGAGCTGGATGCCGCGGTAGAAGATCTCCCCCGCCTTACGGATGCCGATGCCCCTCAGCACCGAGGGCCCGGAGCAGACGGGGCTGGAGGGCTTGCCCACCGGGTTGGTCCCCTCCGCGAGCAGGTAGAACCAGTGGTTCTGCGGGCCGGCGTCGGTGGTGAAGCGGGTGTAGCAGTTCTTGCCGTCCAGCCGGGAGGGGTTGTACATGTTGCGGACCGGCCCGTCGCCCTTCAGGTCGAACTCCTCACCGATCAGGTAGTCCGGCTCGTCGAGTGTGTCCGGGTGGCCGACGTAGTGTTCGAGCAGCGTGGCGAAGATGTCACCCGACGACTCGTTGAGTCCCTGGTGCTCCTGGCCGTCACCGCCGGAGGAGCCGCTCCAGCCCGAGCCGGACTCCAGGAAGGTCCGCAGACCGTACTCGTGCCCGACCGTGTCCAGTGAGGTGGCCCACTTCGTGCCCGCCTGGTTCCGGCCCAGGGCGACCCACCCGCTCAGGTAGGAGCCGACCACGTCCGGCTTGAGATACACCGGGAGGGTACGGCCCTGCCCATCGGTGCCGTCGCGCCCGAACCAGTCGCGCAGCATGTCCATGTACCGCTGCGCGGCGAACATGCCGTCGACGCAGGCGGTCTCCTGGTTGACCGGGCTCCTGTCGCCCCAGTCGTTGCCACTTTTGACGAGGGGCACACCGAACGCCCCGACGTTGCAGCTCAGTCCCGAGTAGGTGGGATCGCTCATGATGTAGTGGTCGGGGCCTCCCGCGGTCCGCAGGGACACCGGATCGCCGTTGTAGTAGCTGTGGCCCACGCCCTGCTGGACCGGGCTCTCCGGCTCGGACGCCGTCGCCGGTGTGGCCGACGTCAGCGCCGTCACGACCACGACGGCGCCCAGCACGATCTTGGAGGTCATCTGACGGCTCCTTCTTCTGGGGGGTTCCTCGTCAGAATCGACACGTGGAGAACGCCCGTCGCCCGGGTCGTTTTCTCCTGGAAAATACAAATTCGCAGGCGGCACAGCAATGTCCGGCGCTTTTCGGACGACCGGCCGCGCGGCCCGCGATTCGCGAGAGGCGTCCCGTAACGACCGCGCCGTCCCTTCCCCGGCCCCGTGGCGGCGAGGACCCCGCGGGCGCGCCCGCCTAACGGGCACCCGATACACCCCGGCGACACGCCGTCCCGTCAGGGCGAAGACGTGGCGGATAGATCAGTGGGCACAAATGGTGTACATCATGAGGTCGTGGACAACCGGTTGAAGCGTCACGACCTGACCGAGGACGAGTGGGTACGGCTGGCGCCGCTTTTACCCTCGCATCCCCGCAGGGGTCATCGCTGGGCCGATCACCGGGCGACCATCAACGGGGTGTTCTTCCGCAGCCGGGCCGACTGCTCGTGGCGTGCCGTCCCCGAGGTCTACGGCCGGTGGAAGACCGTCTACAACCGCCATCGGCGCTGGTCGACGGACGGCACCTGGGAGACGATCCTGCAGGCGCTGCTCTCGGGCGAGACCGTGCCCGAGCCGGACAGGGCGACGGGCTCAGGCCGCCCCGCGCGTCAGGACATCCGGCCGGGCATGATGTTCGAGGTCGCGCACTGGTGACCGAGGCGGACCGCGTCTCAGGTCCACCGGCCGAGCGCGGCCGTGAACGCCTCATGGCGGCCCTGTCCCGGCGCCCTCGGCGCGCCACGCCTCGATCCTGTGCCCGGGGCACGTACCGGTCCGGCCCGGCACCCCCGGGACACGGCCGCCCGTTCCCCGCTCTCGGGTGTTCAGCCGAGCGGGCTCAGCCGACGGCCGCCTCCTGGAGAACGACGCGGGCGAGGGCGTCGGCGGCGTCGAGACGGCCGAGGGACTTGGCGGCCTTGGCCATGGTGGCGCGGGCGTGGGGGTCGGCCAGCAACGATCCGAGTTCGGCGAGCAGGTGCTCCGGGGCGGGACCCGCGTCGAGGAGCGCCCTGGCCGCCCCCGCCTCGGCCAGGTAGCGGGCGTTCTGCCGCTGTTCGTCCCCCGCCGACGGGATCAGGGGTATCAGGACGGAGGGCTTGCCGATCGCGGTCAGTTCGGCGATCGTACCGGCGCCGCTGCGGGAGACGACGACGTCGGCGGCGGCGAACACGTGGGCCAGTTCCTCCCCCACGTAGGCCACCGGCTGGTAGCGCTCCGCCAGTTCGGGGGGCAGGGCCGCGGCGGTCCGGCTGAGCCCGTCGATCCAGCCCGCGCCGCACTGGTGGAGCACCTGCGCCCTGGTGAGCAGCGACGGCAGGACGGCCTCGATCATGGTGTTGATCTGCCTGCTGCCCTGTGCCCCTCCGGTCACGTAGACCAGCGGCAGTTCGGGCGACAGACGGAAGTGCCAGCGGCCCGACGGGGCGTTGCCGTTCAGCAGGTGAGGGCGGACGGGATTGCCGGTGACCACGGCACGTTCCCGCGCGGAGGCGGGCAGGTGCTCGACCGACGAGGGATGGGTGAGCGCGACGCGGGTGGCGAAGCGCGCCAGGATGCGGTTGGCCAGGCCGAGCGCGGTGATCTGTTCGTGCATCACCAGCGGCCGGCCGAGCAGTCTGGAGGCCAGTCCCAGCGGCACGCACACGTATCCCCCGGTCGACAGCACCACGTCGGGACGGTAGCGGGCGGCGATGCCGAAGGCCTGCAGGACACCGACGGGAATGCGGAACATGTCGGCGAGATTGGTGAGCAGTTCACGCGGATTGGGGGAACGCCGGAGCTTGCCCGCCTTGATCGCGCGGAACGGGATGCCGTGCTCGGCCGCGACACGGGCCTCAAGGCCGCTTGCCGTACCCACCCAGAGGACGTCGAGGCCGAGGCCGCGGGCGGCGGCCTGCTCGCGCACGGCCGCGACCGTGGTCAGCGCGGGGTAGGTGTGACCGCCGGTTCCGCCTCCGGTGACGAGCATCCGCAGGGGACGGGGGTTTCCGGCGTTCATGTTCGTGTCCTTCCAGCGTTGCGGTCATCCGGGCTCTGGGCCGCGCCGGAGCGTCCGGCGGCCTCGCGCACGCTACCCGGAGTCACGACGAAGATCCAATTCACCGGGTACGGCCACCGCCTCGACGGGTGACAACCGGCCTTCCTGCCCCCGGAGACACGGGAAACGATATTTGCTTCCACCCCCTTCCGAGGGCTTATCCCCGTTTTCCCCATGATGCCGTGACCGCACGGCTCGCGGGCGAATCAGCGGTGCGCGTCGTACGGTGTCCAGCGAAGAGTCATGTCGGGCAGTTTCTCCATGTTCCGCTGGCCGTCGTCGGTGTCGAAGACCGTGAACCCGTGGCGTTCGTAGAAGGCGCGGGCCTCGACGTTGCTCTGGAAGACGTACAGGGAGAGGCCGTCCGGGCTGTGCCGCCTGACCTCGTCGAGCAGGAGCGTGCCGACGCCCTGGCGGCGGATGTCCGGCCTCAGGTAGAGATGTTCGAGCATGTCCCCCTCAAGGGCGGCGTAGCCGACGACCTCTCCGTCCCGCACCGCGACCCAGGTCCGGCACGAGGCGAGCACGACCTCCTCGATCCATCGGGTGACCTGGGCGTGGTCGCGTCTCTGCGGCGGCAGGTACGGCATGGTCACCGCCCGGGAGGTCATGTGGATGTGCGCTATCGCCGCCGCGTCCGCCGTGTTCGCGGGCCTGATCTTCGTCGTCGCCTCTGTGCCGGTCACGGCAGGAACCTACAGTCCCGGCCGGGACAGGAGCCAACGGATAAACCAGCACAGTCCAGCAAGAACAGGAGATGCATCCGCTATATCCCCTATGTCCAGAAAGGAAGATATAAGGATCTTCGCCGCCGAGACGCGCGGGAGCCTCCACACAGATACGATCATGAATATGAAGAAGGACATGGGCGCGGCCGGGGAGACGGGCGCCGCATCCGGAACCGCCTTCGATGGCTGAGCCGACCAGGAAGGAGCCCTCAGTAACGGGGAAGGAGCTACCACTCGTCGGAGACGCTCCCAGAGAGCGGGCCGACGCGGCGGAGAATCGGAGAAAGATTCTCTCCGCCGCCCGGCGTATCACGGCCTCCGGCGGTGTGGAGAGCTTGTCAATGGACGAAGTGGCTCAGGTCGCAGGTGTCGGGGTCGGCACGGTCTACCGGCGATTCGGGGATCGGGCCGGTCTGGCGTACGCGCTGATCGACGAGCGAGAACGCACCCTGCAGGCCGCGTTCCTGCACGGGCCGCCACCGCTCGGGCCGGGGGCGCCAGCCTCCGAACGCATCATCGCCTTCATGGAGGCGTTGGTCGACCGCACCGAGGAACAGGCCGACCTGCTGCTCTTCGCAGAAGCCAGCGCACCGGAGGCGCGGTACACCGGCGGCTCCTACGCCGCCTACCACCTGCATCTGACGACGCTGCTGCTGAACCTTCGTCCCGACACGGACGTCCACTACCTGGCGGACGCCCTGCTTGCCCCGCTGGCCGCTCCTCTTTACCTGCACCAGCGCAGGACACTGGGCATGGACGTCGAACGAGTGAAAGCCGGTCTGGACGAACTGGTGCGCACACTCAGGCAACCGGACTTCGAGTTCGAAGATCGGCCCCAGCCGGAGCCATCACCCCCCATATAAGCGGAGAAATCTCCGCATGACAAGATCCGTAATCATTCCGTAGTCATGCCGAGAGGCCCTCGCGCGGATGTTCCACGAGGGCCTCTCGGCATGCCGTACTAGTAAATGGGTCGCGAGGAGGAGCGCAGCCGCTCCAGGGCTTCGGCCAGGATCTGAGCGCCGTCCTTGTCGCTGCGACGCTCCTTCACGTAGGCCAGGTGCGTCTTGTAAGGCTCGTTGCGCGGCGGAGCGGGCGGGTTCGCCTCGTCCTGACCGGCGGGAAGACCGCACCGGGGGCAGTCCCAGAACTCAGGGACGGCGGCGTCACTGGCGAAGCTTGGGCGCGTCTCATGCATGTTCGCGCACCAGAACGGAACCCTTACCCGGGGAGCCGCCTCGCCACGCTCCGCCTCCCCCATCGGGCCCGCGCCGACACGACTGCCACGGATCGCGTTGCCACTACCCACGGATGAACTCCTCGCTCGATGGCCCCTGCGCTCGGTTGGATGCGGGGGGCTGAACCACTGTCACGCTTGCGTAGCCGGATCAGGGCCTGAGAATGAGGCCCAACGCGATGATGCACACGAACCAGACCACACCGGTGATGACGGTGAGCCGGTCGAGGTTGCGCTCCACCACGGAGGAGCCACCAAACGACGACGAGAAGCCGCCGCCGAACATGTCCGAGAGGCCGCCGCCCTTGCCCTTGTGGAGCAGAACAAGCAGCACCATCAGCATGCTCGACAAAATGAGGGCGATGGAGATTCCGATTGTCACCGTGACCTGTCCCTGTGTGCGACCCGCGTCCGGGTGTGTCCCTGGATGACGCCTGTGGCGTGACGATTCAAACTTGCTCTAAGAGGGTACGACCTGTTGTCAAGTCGTACCCTCCGAATGGCCCAGTCAGCCGGACATTTCGCTAAAGCGGCAGATTTTGGCGAACTCTCCGGGGTCGAGGCTGGCGCCGCCGACCAGGGCACCGTCCACATCGGGCTGAGCCATGATGCCGGCGACGTTGTCAGACTTGACCGATCCTCCGTAAAGGATACGGACGGCGGCGGCCACCTCGCCGTCATACAGCTCGGCGAGTCGGGAACGCAGCGCCGAGCAGACCTCCTGCGCGTCGGCCGGGGTCGCCACCTCACCGGTCCCGATCGCCCAGACCGGCTCGTAGGCCAGCACGATCGACCTGACCTGCTCCGCGGGGACCTTCCTGAGCGCCCCGTCGAGCTGCGAGACGCTGTGGGAGACCTGGTCACCCGCCCTGCGGACCTCCAGCCCCTCCCCCACGCACAGGATCGGCGTGAGCGAGTTGCGGTAGGCCGCCTGCACCTTGGCGTTGACCACGTCGTCGTCCTCGCGGTGGTACTGCCGCCGCTCGGAGTGCCCGATCACGACGAAGGTGCACCCGAGCTTGGCGAGCATCGCCCCGGAGACCTCCCCGGTGTAGGCGCCCGCGTCGTGCAGGGAGAGGTCCTGCGCGCCGTACAGGAGGCGCAGCCTGTCGCCGTCGATCAGGGTCTGCACGCTGCGCAGGTCCGTGAACGGCGGCAGCACCGCCACGTCGACCTTGTCGAAGTCCTTGTCGTTGAGGGCGAAGGCCAGCTTCTGGGTGGTGGCGATGGCCTCAAGGTGGTTGAGGTTCATCTTCCAGTTGCCGGCCATGAGCGGCTTGCGCGTCGTGCTCATCAGTGGCTCACCGTCTCTCGTCCGCCTTCGTCTCGGTCATGTCCCGGACCCGCCGCCCCCGTGTTCCGGGGACGGCGGGCGGCACGGCGCTCGTCGCGTCGGTCCACCCCTACGCCTCCAGGGCGACGAGGCCGGGCAGGGTCTTGCCCTCAAGGTATTCGAGGCTGGCGCCGCCACCGGTCGAGATGTGCGAGAAACCGTCCTCCGGCAGGCCCAGCTGTCGTACGGCGGCGGCGGAGTCACCGCCCCCGACGACCGTGAAGGCCTCCGAACGGATCAACGCCTCAGCAACGGCCCGGGTTCCCCCGGAGAACGCCTCGAACTCGAAGACGCCCATCGGGCCGTTCCAGAACACCGTCCGGGCGTCGGCCAGCTTCATCGCGAACAGCTCACGGCTGCGCGGGCCGATGTCCAGCCCCTGCCGGTCGGCCGGGATCGCGGTGGCGTCCACGACCTCGTGATCGGCGTCCTCGGCGAAGTGCGTGGCGGCCAGCACGTCGACGGGCAGGACGATCTCCACGCCGCGCTTGATCGCCTCGTTGAGGAAGTCGCGCACCTGGTCGAGCTGGTCACGCTGCAGCAGCGACTGACCGACCTCGTATCCCTGGGCGGCCAGGAACGTGTAGGCCATGCCGCCGCCGATGAGCAGCCGGTCGACCTTGGTGAGCAGGTTGCCGATGACGCCGAGCTTGTCGGAGACCTTGGCCCCGCCCAGCACCACGGCGTACGGCCTGGCGGGTTCCTCGGTCAGCCTCTTGAGCACCTCGACCTCGGCCAGGACGAGCCTGCCCGCCGCGTGCGGCAGCAGCAGCGGCACGTCGTAGACGCTGGCGTGCTTGCGGTGGACGGCACCGAAGCCGTCGCCGACGTAGAGCTCGGCCAGGGCGGCCAGCTTCTCGGCGAAGGCGGCGCGCACCGCGTCGTCCTTGGACTCCTCGCCCGGCTCGAAGCGCAGGTTCTCCAGCAGCGCCACCTGGCCGTCCTCAAGACCCGCGACGACGGCCTGGGCCGACGGCCCGACCACGTCGGAGGCGAAGGCGACCTCGGCGCCGAGCAGTTCGCCCAGGCGCCTGGCGACGGGGGCCAGGGAGTACTTCGGATTGGGCTCGCCCTTGGGACGCCCCAGGTGGGCGCAGGCGATCACACGCGCGCCCTTGCCCGCCAGCTCCTGGATCGTCGGGACCGAGGCCCGGATGCGGCCGTCGTCGGTGATGACGTCCCCGTCCAGGGGGACGTTGAGGTCGACGCGCACCAGGACGCGCCGACCCTTCACGTCGAACTCGGAGAGGTCCTTCATCAGAGGTCGGCGCCGACCAGCTCGATGAGGTCCACGAGACGGTTGGAGTAACCCCACTCGTTGTCGTACCAGCCGACGACCTTGACCTGGTTGCCGATCACCTTGGTCAGGCCCGCGTCGAAGATGCAGGAGGACGGGTCGGTGACGATGTCGGCGGAGACGATCGGGTCCTCGGTGTAGGTCAGGTAGCCCTTGAGCGCGCCCTCGGCGGCGGCCTTGAGCGCGGCGTTGACCTCCTCGACGGTGGTCTCGCGGCTGACGTCGACGGTCAGGTCGGTGGCCGAGCCGGTGGGGATCGGCACGCGCAGCGCGAAGCCGTCGAGCTTGCCCTTCAGCTCGGGCAGCACCAGGCCGATGGCCTTGGCCGCGCCGGTCGAGGTCGGCACGATGTTCAGCGCGGCGGCGCGGGCGCGGCGCAGGTCGCTGTGCGGGCCGTCCTGCAGGTTCTGGTCCTGCGTGTAGGCGTGGATCGTGGTCATCAGACCCTTCTCGATACCGAAGGTGTCGTTGATGACCTTGGCCATGGGGGCCAGGCAGTTGGTGGTGCAGGAGGCGTTGGAGATGACGGTGTGGCTGGCCGGGTCGTACTTGTCGTGGTTGACGCCCATCACGACGGTGACGTCCTCGTTCTTGGCCGGGGCCGAGATGATGACCTTCTTCGCGCCGTTCTCGGCGTGCACCCTGGCCTTGTTGGCGTCGGTGAAGAAACCGGTGGACTCCACCACGACGTCCACGCCCAGGTCGCCCCAGGGCAGCTTGGCGGGGTCGCGCTCAGCGAAGGCCTTGATCGTCTTGCCGTCCACGATGATCTCGTCGGCGGTGCTCTTCACCTCGTACGGCAGACGGCCGAGGATGCTGTCGTACTTGAGCAGGTGGGCGAGCGTGGCGTTGTCGGTCAGGTCGTTGACCGCGACGATCTCGATGTCCTTGCCGCTGGCGGCGGCCGCACGCCAGAAGTTGCGGCCGATACGGCCGAATCCGTTGACGCCTACGCGGATGCTCACGGTTCCGGTCTCCTCGTACGTCATGCGCCGGCCGAGAAGACCGGCGACTTGGGCGGGCTGATACCTCAAGCACGAACACTATCGGACCCAAATTGGTTTAGACCACTTGCGGGGGCAGGTCTCTTCTCCTTTGCCTCATGCGTAGGTATCGCACTATTCAAGTGAAGTGCCCGGCTTGTCACGATAAATCCGTACAACGCTGCTGTGACCAGCAAAGACATCTCAAAACGATGGCCGGGCATGCGAACGGGCGGTCCCGGAACCGGGACCGCCCGCGAGACGAGGAGACCGGACTACGGCGCCAGCATGTCCACCGTGAGATTCGCCTCGGTGTTGGGGATGCCGATGTCCTGGGCGCGCTTGTCGGCCATGGCCAGCAGGCGGCGGATGCGGCCGGCGATGGCGTCCTTGGTCAGTGGCGGGTCGGCGAGCTGGCCAAGCTCCTCCAGGGAGGCCTGCTTGTGCTCGACCCGCAGACGGCCCGCGATCACCAGATGCTCCGGCGCCTCCTCCCCGAGGATCTCCAGCGCCCGCTGTACCCGGGCCCCCGCCGCGACCGCCGCACGGGCCGAGCGCCGCAGGTTGGCGTCGTCGAAGTTGGCCAGCCGGTTGGCCGTGGCCCGCACCTCGCGGCGCATCCGCCGCTCCTCCCAGGCCAGCACGCTGTCGTGGGCACCGAGCCGGGTCAGCAGCGCGCTGATCGCGTCACCGTCACGGACCACCACGCGGTCGACACCCCGCACCTCGCGCGCCTTGGCGTGGATCTTCAGCCGCCGTGCGGAGCCGACCAGCGCCAGCGCCGCCTCCGGGCCGGGACAGGTCACCTCCAGCGACATGGAACGGCCCGGCTCGGTGAGGGAGCCGTGTGCCAGGAAGGCACCCCGCCAGGCGGCCTCCGCGTCGCAGGTCGCCCCCGCGACCACCTGACGCGGCAGGCCCCGGACCGGACGGCCGTGGTTGTCGATCAGCCCCGTCTGACGGGCGAGGGCCTCGCCGTCGCGGTAGACCCTGACCACGTAGCGTGACCCCTTGCGCAACCCGGCGGGCGCCAGAACGAGCACCTCCGCCTTGTGCCCGAACACCTCTCCGATGTCCTTGATGAGCCTCCTCGCGGTGACGTTGGTGTCCAGCTCCGCCTCGATCACGATCCGCCCGCCCACCAGGTGCAGCCCGCTGGCGAACCGCAGCAGCGTCGACACCTCGGCCTTACGACAGCAAGGCTTCAGGACCGGCAAGCGGCTCAGCTCGTCTTTCACCACACCTGTCATCGCCATGCGCGTTCGTCCTCCCCCATACAGACCTCATGCGGCCGAGAAACCAGGCTCACAGAAGTTTCTCGCACTCCTGAGCGGCGCTGACCAGGATCAACGCTTCTCACGGAAAATCTCGTCCAGGACGGAGGCAAGACGTTGCGCATCGTGCCGCGGGGAGCCGTCCTCGTCGGCGACCGGGGCCATGACGAGCCGCCCGCCCAGCTCGGCGGCGGCCTTCTCCAGCTCCTCACCGTCCTCGGCGACACCGGTGTCGGCGAGGACCACGTCGATCGTCAGGGAGGGGGCGTGCTGACGCAGCACCTCCAGGTGTTTCTGCGGTGAGAAACCGTCGGTCTCACCCGGCTGCGGGGCCAGGTTGAGTGCGACCAGCCTGCGCGCCCGGGTGCGCAGCAGCGCGTCGGCCAGCTCGGGCACCTTGAGGTGAGGCAGCACGCTGGTGAACCACGACCCCGGCCCGAAGACCACCCAGTCGGCTTCGAGCACCGCCTGGACCGCCTCGGGGCAGGCCGGCGGGTCGGTGGGCAGCAGCGAGATCGCGCGAACCCTGCCCGGGGTGAGCGCGCAGGCCACCTGGCCGTACACGGTGCTCACCCGGCCGTCCAGCTCGACCTCGGCGGCGATGTCGAGCGGCACCGAGGCCATCGGCAGGACCCGCCCGTGCGCGCCGAGCAGCCGCCCGACCCAGTCGAGCCCGGCGACCGTGTCACCGAGACGCTCCCACAGGGCGACGATCAGCAGGTTCCCGACCGCGTGCCCGTGCAGGTCGCCCTCGCTGCGGAAGCGGTGCTGGACGACCTCACTCCAGGTGCGGCCCCAATCGTCGTCGCCGCACAACGCGGCCAGGGCCATCCTGAGGTCTCCGGGAGGCAGCACGCCGAGTTCACGGCGAAGCCGTCCGCTCGACCCGCCGTCGTCGGCCACGGTGACGACGGCCGTCAGTTCGGAGGTGACCCTGCGCAGCGCCGACAGCGACGCGTACAGCCCGTGCCCGCCGCCCAGCGCGACGACCTTGAGATCCTCGCTCACTCGCGGCCCACATCCCGGTGGCTCACCTGCACCTCCATTCCTCCCCGATCTCGCAATCGGCCGCCGAGCTGCTCGGCCATCGCGACACTGCGGTGTTTGCCGCCGGTACAGCCGACGGCGAGCGTGGCGTAGCTCTTGCCCTCACGGGTGTAACCGGCGGCGATGATGCCGACCACCTCCTCGTAGGCGTCGAGAAGCTCCTTGGCGCCCGCCTGGTTGAGGACGTAGTCGCGCACGGAGGCGTCCAGACCGTTCATCGGGCGCAGCTCGGGGACCCAGTGCGGGTTGGGCAGGAAGCGGCAGTCGACGACCAGGTCGGCGTCCACGGGCAGGCCGTACTTGTAGCCGAAGGAGACCACGTTGACCCGCAGCCCGGGGCGGTCCTCCCCGCCGAAGAAGGCGACGATCTTGCCGCGAAGCTCGTGGACGTTGAGGTTGGAGGTGTCGATGACCAGGTCGGCGTTGGCACGGACCTCACGCAGGATGCCGCGTTCCCTGGCGATGCCGTCGACCAGCCGGCCCTCCGCCTGCAGCGGGTGCGGGCGGCGGACGTTCTCGAACCTGCGGACCAGTTCCTCGTCGCTGGCCTCAAGGAACACCACCCGCACCGCGACGCCGCGCCCGTCGAGCTCCTCGATCGCGGCGTTGAGGTCGGTGGTGAAGGCCAGGCTGCGCACGTCGACCACGGCGGCCACCTTGTCCGCGGCCAGCTTGACCCGCCCGGCCTCCTCCGCCATGGCGAACAGCAGGCCGGGGGGCAGGTTGTCGATGACGAACCAGCCCAGGTCCTCAAGCGCCTTGGCCGCGGTGCTGCGTCCGGCGCCCGACATGCCGGTGACGATGACGAACGCGGTCTCTCTGTCGTTCATGGGTGCTCCCCCTTCAACGCCGACACAATCGTCTCGGCCGTGGCGGGGCCGATCCCGGGAACCTCGCGGATCTGCTCGGCGGTGGCCTCACTCAGCCGCTTCACGGATCCGAAGTGTTTGATCAGCGCCTGTCTGCGGGCTGGGCCGAGCCCGGGAACCTCGTCCAGGGCGCTTTCCCTCACGCTCTTCGACCGCTTCGACCGATGGTAGGTGATGGCGAAGCGGTGGGCCTCGTCGCGTACGCGCTGCAGGAGGTAAAGGGCCTCACTCGACCGGGGGAGGATCGCCGGCAGGTCCTCTCCTGGCAGCCAGACCTCCTCCAGCCGCTTGGCCAGGCCGCAGACCGCCACGTCGTCGACCCCCAGCTCGTCCAGCGCCCGCTGGGCGGCGGCCGCCTGGGCGGGGCCGCCGTCGACGACGACGAGATTGGGGGGATAGGCGAACTTGCGCGGCCTGCCGGTCTCCGGGTCGAGAGCCGCCCCGGTACCGGTCCCGCCGGCCTCCGCCGCCGCCCCCGTCTCGACGTCGAGCTCCCCGGTCTCGGAACGTTCCTCCAGGTAGCGTTTGAACCTGCGCGAGATCACCTCGTATATCGAGGCGACATCACCCTCGGTGGAGTTGACGGAGAACCTGCGGTACTCGCTCTTGCGGGCCAGACCGTCCTCGAAGACCACCATGGAGGCGACCACGTTGGTGCCCTGGGTGTGGGAGACGTCGTAGCACTCGATCCGCAGCGGCGCCTGGTCGAGCCCGAGCGCGTCGGCGACCTCCTGCAGCGCCCTGCTGCGGGTGTTCAGGTCACTGGCCCTCTTGAGCTTGTGCTGCTTGAGGGCCTCCTTGGCGTTACGCTCGACGGTCTCCATGAGCGTCTTCTTGTCGCCACGCTGCGGGACGCGGATCTCCACCCTGGTCCCGCGGTGCTCGCCGAGCAGTTCGGCGACCGCCTCGGCGTCGGGGGGCATGGCGGGCACCAGGACCTCGCGGGGCAGCGCCTCGGGGGCGGCCTCGCCGTACATCTGGAGCAGGAACTGCTCGACGAGCTCGCCGGGCTCCGCGTCCTCGACCTTGTCCACCACCCACCCGCGCTGGCCCCTGATCCGCCCCGAACGCACGTAGAAGACCTGGACCGCGGCCTCGAGGTTGTCCTCCACCAGGGCGATCACGTCGCAGTCGGTGTTGTCGGCCAGCACCACCGCCTGTTTCTCCATCGCCTGCCGCAGCGCCTGGATGTCGTCGCGCAGCCTGGCCGCGCGTTCGTACTCCTGCTCGGCTGCGGCCTGACGCATCTCACGCTCAAGGCGTTTGGTGAAGCGGCCCGTGTTGCCCGCCATGAAGTCGCAGAAGTCGTCGGCCAGCGCCCGGTGCTCCTCGGCGGTGACCCTGCCGACACAGGGAGCCGAGCACTTCCCGATGTAGCCCAGCAGGCAGGGGCGGTCGATCTGGGCGGCGCGCCGGAACACCCCGGCCGAGCAGCTCCTGATCGGGAAGACCCTCAGCAGGAGGTCCACCGTCTCCCTGATGGCCCAGGCGTGGGAGTAGGGGCCGAAGTAGCGGATGCCCTTGCGCTTGGCGCCGCGCAGCACCTGGACTCTGGGGAACTCCTCCCCCATGGTGATCGCGAGATAGGGATAGGACTTGTCGTCGCGGTATTTGACGTTGAACCGGGGGTCGTACTCCTTGATCCAGGAGTATTCGAGCTGGAGCGCCTCGACCTCGGTGCCGACGACCGTCCAGTCGACGCCGACGGCCGTCGTGAGCATGGTCTGGGTGCGCGGATGCAGCCCGGCGAAGTCCGCGAAGTAGGAGTTGAGTCGCTGGCGCAGGCTCTTGGCCTTGCCCACGTAGATGACCCTGCCACCGGCGTCCCTGAACCGGTAGACGCCGGGGGACTCGGGAATCGTGCCCGGCTCGGGCCGGAAACTCACCGGACCGCCCATAGATCTCGCCACGCCCGAAAGCCTATCGGCCCTCACCGACAGGACCCCTGCCCGGCGAGCCCCGCGCATCCGGTACGGCGCGGGCACGCGGCGCCGCCCCCTCCTGCTCCGGCGCCGCGTGGACCGCCGCTCAGCCCAGGACTATGGAGCCGCCCTCGACCTTGATCTCCTTCTTCTCCAGGGGCCTGCCCGCCGGGCCGTCGGTGACCGAGCCGTCGGCGATGGCGAACTTGCTGCCGTGGCAGGGGCACACGATGACACCGTCGGAAACGCTCCCCACGTCACACCCCTGGTGGGTGCACACGGAGGTGAAGGCCTTGAACTCCCCCGCCTTCGGCTGGGTGACCACGATCTTCTTGTCCTTGAAGACCGTGCCGCCCCCCACCGGGATGTCGGCGGTCTGCGCGAGGGCCTCCTTCTTGCCGGCCACCGGCGAACCCGAGGGCGTCGAGGCCGGGGCCTCCGCGGCCGGCTCGCCGCCGCCTGTACCGCCCCCCTCGCTGCCGCACGCGGTCAGCAGCGCCGCGACCCCGATGCCTCCCGCGCCCAGCATCACCGAGCGACGCGTCGTCTCCGTCATGGTCGTCCTTTCGTCTTCCTGTTCCTGCGGGTACGGCCGGCACACCAGCGCATCGCCGCTGGTTCAGCATGCCGTACCCGCCGTCAGGAGACTGTGAAGAATTACGCATGCGGAAGATTTAATCTTCTCTCATAACGGTCACCGGGGCTCAGACCATGACGATGCCATCACCGTCGACCCTCAGGGCGTACTCCACCAGCGGGGCCTCAGCCGGGCCCTTGAGGCACTTGCCGGAGTCGGCGGCGAACTCGCTGCCGTGACAGGGGCAGTGGATGACGCCGTCCGCGACCCGGCCGACCGAACAGCCCCGGTGGGGGCAGCTCGCGTTGAAGGCCTTGAACACCCCCGCCTTCGGCTGGGTGATCACGATCTTCCACTTGCTGACGACCTTGCCGCCCCCCACGGGGACGTCCGCGGTCTTGACGATGACCTGCCCCTTGATGCCCGGGGGCACGATGGCCGGCCCCGGCTCGGCGGCGGCGCACCCGGTGAGCGCCGCCCCGCACGCCGCCACGGCGGCGGCACCGATCACATGTCTGCGTGTGGGCGCGGCGAAGTCGTCGTTACCGCTCACTGGGACCTCCCCCGACGTCGCCCGGCCGGGAGGCGGGCATCCTCGTCAAGGATATTGGCGAGGAGTGCCGCCCTCCGGATCGACCCTTGGGTCCCGTTCTGTGGATCTTCATACCTTCTGCGACCGCCCGGGTGGCGCTCGCGGAACAGGCCCTAGGAGCCCAGGATCTTGCGCAGGAAACGCCCGGTGTGGCTGTCCTCGACCAGGGCGACGTCCTCGGGCGTACCGGTGGCCAGCACGGTGCCGCCCTTCGAACCGCCCTCCGGTCCCATGTCGATGATCCAGTCGGCGGTCTTGATCACATCGAGGTTGTGCTCGATGACGATGACGGTGTTGCCTCCGTCGACGAGCTTGCCCAGCACGCCGAGCAGCCGCCGGATGTCCTCGAAGTGCAGGCCGGTGGTCGGCTCGTCCAGCACGTAGATGGTCCGGCCCGTCGAACGGCGCTGCAGTTCGGAGGCGAGCTTGACGCGCTGGGCCTCGCCTCCCGACAGGGTGGTCGCGGGCTGGCCGAGACGGACGTAGCCCAGGCCGACGTCGTTGAGCGTCTTGAGGTAACGCTTGATCGCCGGGATCGCGTCGAAGAACTCCAGGGCCTCCTCGATCGGCATGTCGAGCACCTCGGAGATGGTCTTGCCCTTGTAGTGGACCTCCAGGGTCTCCCTGTTGTATCTCGCGCCGTGACAGACCTCACACGGCACGTAGACGTCCGGCAGGAAGTTCATCTCGATCTTGATGGTCCCGTCGCCGGAACAGGCCTCACAGCGGCCGCCCTTGACGTTGAAGCTGAAGCGGCCCTTGGCGTATCCGCGGACCTTGGCCTCCGTGGTCTGCGCGAACAGGTCGCGCACCTTGTCGAAGACCCCGGTGTAGGTCGCCGGGTTCGAGCGCGGGGTGCGGCCGATCGGTGACTGGTCCACGTGCACGACCTTGTCGACCAGGTCCATGCCGTTGATCCGTGCGTGACGCCCGGGGACGGTGCGGGCGCCGTTCAGCTCCTTGGCCAGGGCGTTGTAGAGGATGTCGTTGACGAGCGTGGACTTGCCCGAGCCGGAGACGCCGGTGACCGCGGTGAACACGCCCAGGGGGAACTCGACGTCGACGCCCTTGAGGTTGTGCTCACGGGCCCCCTTGACGGTGATCTGCCGCTTCCTGTCCCGCTTACGGCGGGCGGCGGGGACGGCGATGGTCCTGCGGCCTGACAGGTAGGCGCCGGTCAGCGAGTCCTCGGCGGACAGCAGGTCGGCCACGGTGCCGGAGACGACGACCTGGCCGCCGTGTTCGCCCGCGCCGGGGCCGATGTCGACCACCCAGTCGGCGGCGGCGATGGTGTCCTCGTCGTGCTCGACCACGATGAGCGTGTTGCCCATGTCACGCAGCCTGATCAGGGTCTCCAGCAGCCGCTGGTTGTCACGCTGGTGCAGGCCGATGGACGGCTCGTCGAGCACGTAGAGGACGCCGACCAGGCCGGAGCCGATCTGGGTGGCCAGGCGGATACGCTGCGCCTCGCCACCGGCGAGGGTGCCCGCGGCGCGGTCCATGGTCAGATAGTCCAGGCCCACGTCGAGCAGGAAGCCCATCCGGGCGTTGATCTCCTTGACCACCCGCTCGGCGATCTGCATGTCCCGGTCCGACAGCGTGAGCCCGGCCAGGAAGCGGGCGCAGTCGCCGATCGACATCGCCGAGACGTCGGCGATCGAGCGCCCCTCGACGGTGACGGCCAGCGAGACGGGCTTGAGCCTGGCCCCCCGGCATGCGGGACAGGGGATCTCCCGCATGTAGCCCTCGTACTTCTCCCGCATGCCGTCGCTCTCGGACTCGGCATGGCGGCGCTGCACCCAGGGGATGACCCCCTCGAAGGTGGTGTAGTAGGAGCGCTGACGGCCGTAGCGGTTGCTGTAGCGGACGTGGACCTGCTCGTCGTGGCCGTACAGCAGCGCCTTCTGGGCCTTCTTCGGCAGCCGCTCCCACGGGGTGCCCAGGGTGAACCCCGTGGCCAGGCCGAGCGCCTCGATGAGACGGACGAAGTAGTCGCTGGTGTGGCCACCCGCCCACGGGGAGATCGCGCCGTCCTCCAGCGTCTTCTCCGGGTCGGGCACGACGAGCTCGGGGTCGACCTCCATGCGCACCCCGAGACCCGTGCACTCGGGACAGGCGCCGAAGGGCGAGTTGAAGGAGAACGAGCGGGGTTCGAGCTCCTCGAACGACACGTCGTCGTAGGGGCAGTAGAGGTGCTCGGAGTAGAAGCGCTCGCGGTTCGGGTCCGTCTCGGGAAGGTCGACGAACTCCAGTGTGATCGTGCCGCCGGACAGCTGCAGGGCGGTCTCGACCGACCCGGTCAGGCGGCTGCGTGAGCTCTCCTTGACCGTGAGGCGGTCGACGATCACCTCGATGTCGTGCTTCTCCTGCTTCTTCAGCGTGGGCGGCTCGTCGAGGCGGACCACGGTGCCGTCGACGCGTGCCCTGGCGAAGCCCTTGGCCTGGAGCTGGCCGAACAGCTCGGCGTACTCCCCCTTGCGGCCGCGGATGACCGGCGCGAGCACCTGGAAACGGGTGCCCTCCTGCAGCTCCATCACCCGGTCGACGATCTGCTCGGGGCTCTGCCTGGCGATCGGGCGGGCGCACTGCGGACAGTGCGGCTTGCCGATGCGGGCCCACAGGAGCCTCAGGTAGTCGTAGACCTCGGTGATCGTGCCGACGGTCGAACGGGGGTTGCGGCTCGTCGACTTCTGGTCGATCGAGACCGCGGGCGAGAGCCCCTCGATGAAGTCGACGTCCGGCTTGTCCATCTGCCCGAGGAACTGCCTGGCGTATGCGGACAGTGACTCCACGTAGCGGCGCTGGCCCTCGGCGAAGATGGTGTCGAAGGCCAGGCTCGACTTGCCCGAGCCGGACAGCCCGGTGAAGACGATCAGAGAGTCCCGCGGCAGGTCCAGCGAGACGTCCTTGAGGTTGTGTTCACGTGCGCCACGCACGATGAGGCGGTCAGCCACTGCGATCCCGACGTCGATGTAGAGGGTTGAGAAGCGGTCGCGGGAAGACTAGCCACGGGGTCCGACAAAAATCCGCAAGCGGCGATGCGCCTGGTGGTCCTTCCCCGCCCTCACCAGGTTACGGCCTTCCCGGGGGCCCTTCGGGCCGCTTGTCGATGTCAACCGCCGGGACACGCCCTTTATGCCCTGGCCCAATCACCCGCCGCGGTGGTGGAGTGGAGGGATGGATGTCACAGACGTTCTCCAGGCCGAGCTCTCCGCCTCGAACGACCGCCTGCTGGCCGACGTCGCCGAGCTGTCGGACACCGACGTCACAGGCGGTTCACGGCTGCCCGGCTGGAGCAGGGGGCACGTCCTGACTCATCTCGCCCGCAACGCCGACAGCCTCGTCAACCTGCTGACGTGGGCCAGGACGGGCGTAAAGACCCCTCAGTATCCCGACCCGGGCAGGCGCGACCTGGACATCGAGGCGGGCGCGGGACGGCCCGCGCGGGAACAGTTCGCCGACCTCGAAGCCAGCACGGCGCGTTTCGCCGAGGCGGCCGCCGCCCTGTCCGGCGCGAACTGGTCGGCCCCGGTCGGCACGGCCCCCGTCCTCCACCCGGCCTGGTACGTGCTGGCGCGCAGGGCACGCGAGGTCGAGGTGCACCACGCCGACCTCGGCACAGGGTACGGACCCGCCGACTGGCCGGAGGCGTTCGCCCGCAGAGAACTGCACGACGCGATGCTGTGCTGGCCCCGGGAACTCTCGGTGGTGAGCGAGATCGTGGTCGAGGAGGTCAGGGACGGGGAGAACCACCACCAGGTCTGGCGGGACCTCGGCACGGGGCCGGTCCTCCAGGGCGACGTCTGGAGCCTGCTCGGGTGGCTTACCGGCCGGGCGTCGGGTGCGGGGCTTAAGGTGATGCCGGAGGGAACGGCGGGCAACCTGCCCGCGGAGGCGCGGGCAGCGCCCGCACCGCCCGGATGGCCCGCCCGCTCCGCTCCTACCGGCCTTCCCTCGAACCCGCCAGAGGAGTATCCATGACGTACACCGGCGACGTGCAGGTCGGCGGTCCAGCCGACGTGCGTGAGCTGCCCGACCTGACGATCTCGAAGCTGGCGGTCGGCCCCTACGACAACAACGCCTACCTGCTGCGGTGCAACGAGACCGGTGACGGCGTGCTCATCGACGCCGCCGCCGAGGCCGATCGGCTGCTGGCGCTCATCGGGGACCACCCGATCAGCAAGATCGTCACGACCCACCGGCACGGTGACCACTGGCAGGCCCTGGAGCAGGTCGCCTCCGCGACGGGTGCGACCGTCGTGGCGCATCCGCTCGACGCGCCCGCGCTACCGGTTCCCGTCGGCCTGAAGGTCGAGCACGGAGACGGGGTCACCGTCGGCGTGGTCACCCTGGAGGTGATCCACCTGCGCGGGCACACGCCTGGCTCGATCGCCCTGTACCGGCCGGGCCACGTGTTCACCGGTGACTCGCTCTTCCCCGGCGGCGTCGGCAACACCGAGAAGGACCCCGAGCGGTTCGACCGGCTCTTCACCGACGTCTCCGAGCGGATCTTCGACCGACTGCCCGACGAGACCTGGGTCTACCCGGGCCACGGCAAGGACACCACGCTGGGCGCCGAACGCCCGTCCCTGCCGCAGTGGCGCGCACGCGGCTGGTGAGCCTCCCCGGAACGCGTTCGCCCGGGGACCTCGGATGGTCCCCGGGCGAACGGAACGTCCCTCAGGCGGCCGTCACAGGGAGGACAGCTCGGACTCCCGGCGTTGCTCCCTGCGCTTCTCCCGCTTGAACATGAGCACGCGCAGCGGGATGGCCGAGACCATCGCTATCTGCATGATCGCGCCGACCTTGATGAGCGTGTCACCGCCCGCCAGGCCCGCGGCCCAGATGGTCAGGCAGGCCACGTTGATCATCATCCAGGCCAGGACCGCGGCCGCCAGGTTGCCCTTGGGCTTGGGGTACTCGATCCGGCTGACCATGAGGTAGGCGATCCCGAAGATCGGCAGCACCGTCCAGATCGACGGTGCGAACAACATCACGACCGAGACCACGGTCATGGCGCCCATCGGGATGGGCAGCCCCATGAAGTCACCGCTCTTGGTCTTCACGCAGGCGAATCTGGCCAGCCGGATGACCCCGGCCAGCAGCACGGACCCCGCGGCGGTCATCACCAGCGGGAAGGGCACCTGGGGAGTGAATCCGGCCCAGATGACCACCATGAACGCCGGGGCGAACCCGAAGCTGATCACATCGGCCAGGTTGTCCAGTTCGGCGCCCATCGCCGAGGCGCGGAACTTGCGCGCGACCAGACCGTCGAACAGGTCACAGGTCGCGCCGATCAGCAACAGCACCACGGCGGTGCCGAAGAACCGGGGGTCTGCGGCGAAGGGCTTGTGCTCCTGCAGCGCGCGGATCGCCGACCAGGCGAGCACGCAGACCGACAGGAAGCCGCACAGCGCGTTGCCGAGGGACAGCGAGTCGGCCGCGGAGAGCCGGAAGGCCTTGCCGACCGGCCCCCTCGGCTCCTCGTCCGTCTCGTCAAGAGGCCAGCTCGCGTCAGCCGTGGTCAAGGCCGGTCACCCCCGCGACAGTCCGTTGGCCGACCGAGACCGCGGGCTCGATCCCCTCGGGCAGGTAGACGTCCACCCGGGAACCGAGCCGGATGAGACCGATGCGCTCGGCTCTGGCCACCTTGGCTCCCACGGTCAGGTAGGGGATGATGCGCCGCGCGACGGCACCGGCGATCTGGACCAGCTCCACGTCGCCGACCTCGGTCGCGAAGTGCCAGACCACCCGCTCGTTCTTGTCGCTGTCCTTGTTGAACGCGGGAACGAACCCTCCGGTGACGTGCTCGATCGAGGTCACCGTACCGGCCAGCGGGGCACGGTTGACGTGCACGTCGAGCGGGCTCATGAAGATCGCCACACGAGTGCGGCCGTCCGGCCACGGGTCGATGCTCTGCACCACGCCGTCCGCGGGCGACAGGATCCGCGCCGTACCCGGCGTGCGCTCGGGGTCCCGGAAGAACCAGAGCATGCCACCGGTGAGTACGGCCAGCGGAGCCGCCGCCAGCGCCCAGCGCCGGTCACGACGGCTGAGCAGCGAGGTCGCTGCAGTGGCGGCCACGGTTGGGAGCAACCACGGGGAGACGCCACGCGCCAGCCGTACACGGCCCGGCTTATGGCTTGCTGAATCGTGGGACACAGGAAACCTTTTGATGTCTTGCGGCATTAGACCGGTATTGTCTGCCTGCTCTCCGGCAGGATGCTACCCGTCTCTCAGCCCTGGTACGGCGTAACGAGACAAGCAAAGCGCGTCACAAGCCAATCCGCTAGCCCTGGTCGGCGCTCGCGGCGGTGGTGATGTGCTCGCCCTCGCGTGCGTCGCGGCGGGCCTTGATCAGGCTGGCTCCGGTAGTGATCACCATGGTGACGCCGATGACCGACAATGACAGCCAGATAGGCACCTCGGGTGCCCAGGACACGCCGCTGGAGTGCAGCGCCTCGGCAATCAGCTTAACCCCGATGAAGCCGAGGATGAACGCGAGACCGTAGCTGAGGTAGGCCAGACGCTGCAGCAGGTCGCCCAGCAGGAAGTAGAGCTGACGCAGTCCCATCAGCGCGAACGCGTTGGCCGTGAAGACGATGAAGGCGTCGGTCGTGAGGCCGAAGATGGCGGGAATCGAGTCGAGCGCGAAGAGCAGGTCGGTGGTGCCGATGGCGATCATCACGATGAGCAGCGGGGTGACCATGCGCCTGCCGTCCACCTTGACGAGGACCCGGGAGCCGACGTAGTCGTCGGTGTGGGGCAGCGCCCTGCGGGCCCAGCGCAGCACCAGGTTCTCCTTGACCTCTTCCTCCTCGTCCTGGCCGTGCTGGCGGACCAGCTGCACCGCGGTGTAGATGAGGAACAGGCCGAACACGTAGAACAGCCAGCCGAAGCTGGACAGCGCGGCCGCGCCGACGGCGATGAAGCCGCCTCGCATGACCAGGGCCATCAGGATGCCGACCAGCAGCACCTTGTGCTGGTAGATCTTCGGCACCGCGAAGCGGCTCATGATGATGTAGAAGACGAAGAGGTTGTCGACGCTCAAGCTGTATTCGGTCAGGTAACCCGCGAAGAACTGGCCCGCCGAGGTCGGCCCGGCGAAGATCCACAACACCACACCGAAGATCACCGCGAGCGTCACATAGAAGCCGACCCAGAAGCCGGCCTGCCGCGGGGAGAACTCCCGGGGTTCACCCCGGTCAACGATCCACAGGTCAAAGGCAAGAATGACCAGCAAACCACCAATAACGGCGATCCAAGCCCATACGGGAATAGTCACAACAAAACCTCCGGCGGCGCGCATGACTGACAGCCGGAGGTCTCTCCCGCCCGTGCGTAACCAAGCACGAACCGACAGCCCCGGGGGCCCCGTGGAGTGAGGCAACACCGTGATGACGAGACTGTCACGAAGGGATACTCCCCCCCTAACCAAACCAGTATAGATGCCGGGCCTGGCAGTGCCCAATTCGGCGGTGGGTTCCACAAGGATGTTCCCACGGCGGACCGCCGCCTGCCATGGGATCCTTCAGGTAATCCCTCCCCGATCCCCACGTAGATCGCCGTAGACCTCCCGCACCGCCTCAAGGGCCTCAACCGCACCGGGCAGCTCACGGCCTCGCCGTACGGCCGCCTCTCTCAGGGCCGTGGCCAGGCCGCCGTCGGCGAGCAACCTCCCGACCGCCCCGCGCAGCGCGACGGCGTCGCCGTACGGCACCAGCAACCCGGCGTCCCCGACCATCGGCGGGATTCCGCCGACCGCGGTGGCGATCACCGGTGTGCCCGCCCGCAGGGCCTCCTGCACCACGAGCGGCTGGCCCTCCCAGCGGCTGGGCACCACCAGGGCTCCGGCGACGGTGAGCAGATCCCCGATGTCCTCCCGGTTCCCGAGGAGCCTCACGGGCAGGCCCTCCCGGGCGACGCGCTCCTCAAGCGGCCCGCGCAACGGCCCGTCCCCGGCGACCAGGAACACCGGTCCCTCGGTGTTCTCCCTCCCTGCGAAGGCCGAGGCGACGTCCAGGAGGGTTTCCAGCCCCTTCTGCTGGGCGAGCCTGGCGACCGTCAGCAGGACGGGCCGGCCGCCGACGCCCAGTCCCGCCCTGACGTCCTGGGCCGATCGCCCCGATGGGGTCAAGACGGGCGCCGGGACGACGGCGGCCGCGACGTTCCGGGCGCCCAGCCCGGTCATCCGCTCGCCCAGGTCCGGGGAGACCACCAGGATCCGGTCCGCCAGCCGGGCGACGATCCGTTCGAGCAGGGCGTAAACCGTGCCGACCGCCCCGCCCGCCGTCGCGGCGTTGTGCAGGGTCACCACCAGACCTGTCCCGGTCCCGGCCAGGGCGAGCGCGGCCAGCGCCCCGGCCCGCAGCCCGTGCGCGTGCACGACGTCCGCCCCCCGCAGCCCCCGCAGCACCCGTACGGCCCGCAGGTCGTGCAGCGGGCGCGGCCTGTCGGAGATCGGCACGGGCAGAAAGACCGCGCCGAACCGCTCGAAGGCGAAGACCTCCCGGGTACCCGGTGGCCCTGCAACGACCACCCGGTGTCCCTCGCGGGTCAGGCCCTCGGCCAGCATGGCCACGTGCCGCCCCACACCGCCCGTGCTGGTGCCCAGCACCAGCGCCGTCCGCTCACTCATCGGCACCGTTCCTCTCCCGTGACTCCTGCGGGTCCCGGGAGCCCTGAGAGTCTTGAATGTCCTGAGAGCCTTTGGAGGGCGCCCGTCTGAACCGCGCCAGCAGCATCCGGGCGTCCGGCCCGTCGATCACCGAGGCCACGATCGCGAACGCCACGCAACCCGCCGACGCGGCGCCCAGCCCGACCGGGACGCACATCCACTTGGAGACGTTCTGAAAGGGCGTGACGACCGCCAGTCCCGCCGCCCAGGCCGCCCCGCCACCGGCCACGGCGGCCAGCAGGCCCCGCCAGGCCCCGTGCAGCGCCGTCGTCCCCCTGGCCCGCAGCACGGCGAACACCAGCAGGATCCCGCCCACGGTCATGCCGACGGTGCTGCCGAGCGCCAGGTCGCCGACCACCTCGGTCCGCTCACCCGTGGCCCCGGCCAGCAGGATCTGCGCCACCAGCGCCGCCACCCACCCCGCGACGGAGGCGATCGCGGCCGACCTGCCCCGGCCGCAGGCGTACAGCACCCGGGCGAGGTGGAACATCAGCGCGTATCCCGCCAGGCCCGGCGCGAACAGCACGACCGCCCGTGCCATCTCCGCGGGATCACCGCCCGGGGTCCCCTGGAGGAACACCCGGGCCACGGGCACGGCGACCGCCGCCATCACCCCGGCGGCCAGCCCCGTGACCAGCAGCACGACCCGGGTGGTCGAGGCGGTGAGGTCGTCGAACCCGGCCAGGTCCCCCTCACCCGCCCGCGTGGCGAGCACAGGGAACGAGCTCGTCGCGATCGGCACCACGAGCACCGCGAAGGGAAGCTGGTAAAGCGCCCAGGCGTATGTGTAGACGCCCGTCGCCCCCGCCCCGCCCAGGTCGTTGGCCAGGCGGACGACCACGGTCAACGCGATCTGCTGCGCCACGAGGACCGCGACGCCCGCGGTCGCGAGCCGCCGGGCGCGGGCGGCGACGCCGGGCGGGAAGGACAACGACGGCCGCAACCGCAACCGCAGCCGGGCCACCGGACCGATCACCGTGACCACCATGGCCGCCGCGGCGACGGTCGCGCCGAGGGAGAGCGTCAGCTGCCCCGCCGTGGTGAGGGCGGAGAGGTCGTGCGCGGCGTCACCGCCGAGTGGCTGGAAGACCAGGTAGGAGCCGATGATCAGCAGACTGGACACCAGCGGCGCCAGGGCGGGCCCCATGAAGCGCCGGTGGGCCTGGAGCACACCGTAGAGGATGACCGCGAGTCCGAAGAAGATCATCCGAGGGGCGAAGACGACGAGCATGTCCGTGCCCACCCCGATGACCTGACTCACGTCGCAGTCGCCGACGTCGCCGACCAGCAGGGTGACGACCGGCCCCGCGAAAGCGGCGATGAGCAGCGTCAGCGGGACCAGTGCCAGCAGTACCCAGGTCAGCAGTGCCGAGGTGGTCCTGCCGACCTCGGCCCTGGCCTCGGGATCGGTGGCGGACCTGGAGGCCGCCGAAGCCAGGACCGGAACCACCGTCCCGGCCAGCGCGCCCCCCGCGACCAGTTCGAAGACGATGTTGGGAACGTAGTTGGCGGTGTTGTACGCGGTGCTCAGACAGAGGTTGCCGACGGTCTGGGACTGAACGAGATAGCGGCCGAACCCCGCCACCCGAGCCACGACGGTCACGATCCCGATCAGGAGCGCCGCCCCCGCGACCCCCTGGCCGATCTTCCTGATCATCAGTCGGCGGGCGCCTGCTCCACGGGACGACGGCCGAGCATGTCGATGCGGTTGAGCACCGGGTTGGCGGCGATGACCCTGGTGAAGCTGATCCGCTCCGAGGCCGCGGTGAGCGCGACCACGGTGCCGAGCACGGCGAGGCGGCCAGGTCTGCCGAGAGTCGTGGCCGCCGCCAGGCCCACCAGCGCGCCCAGGGCGTTCGCCCCCGCGTCTCCCAGCATGGCCCGCTCGCCCAGGTCCTCGGGCAGCAGCGCGAGCGCCGCACCCATGGGTAGTGCGATCAGAGCCGCCGGGACCGGGTCGCCACGGCGCAGCCCGGCCGCCAGCAGGGGAACCCCGGCCAGCAGGCCCACCTTGATCGCACGTCCCGGCCTCAGGTCGAACAGGTTGGCCAGGTTGGCCGAACCCGCGACGAGCGCCCCGTCGACCACGACGTCCACCGGGCCGCGGGCGGTCAGGGCCGCGGCGGCCAGGCCCGTCACGCCGATGCCGACCAGCTTCACGGCACCGCTGGTGATCTCCCCCTTCGCCAGGGCGTTCAGATGCCCTCTGAAGCCCTTCGAGGAGGTCGCGCCGTACAGATCGTCGTAGGCGCCCAGAGCACCGCTTCCCGTCACGGCGAGCAGCACGGCCGCGCGGGTCCTCACGGGCAGCCCGGGAAGCGCCGCGGCGGCCGCGGCGGCGCCTGCGGCGAAGGCGGGCCCTTCGAGCAGGGTGATCGGCTCGCCTCTGTGATTGGTCCTCTCCCAGGTCTCCGCGTCACCGACCGGTGGCCTGCGGCTGAAGGCCGCGTAGGCGAGCCTGGCGGCGGCCGCTCCGGCGAGGGCGCCGGCCAGGGCGCCGAGAAGAGCGCGACGAGCCATGGGGTTCATCCTCCGGAGGTGGGCGTGGGGACGGCGGGCGCGCTGGGCTCGATGGCCGAGACGCCGGGGCCCATGCCGTACTGGCCTGAAGAGCCTGACAGTTGTTCCCGCAGAGCGTAGACCACCACGACCCTGCCCGCGGGCATATCGACGTTGTCCACGGTGGAGACCTTCTCCGCGGCGACGGTGTCCTCCCGCAGCGCGGCCAGGGCGCCGCCTGCGGCGCTGCTGTTCAGCGGACCGGCCAGCACCGTCCCCCGGCCCGCCTCGTCGAGCGCCGTGGCCATCGAGACCACCGCGGCCGACTGCGCGACGGCGGTCTCCCCTGCGTACGGCTCGGCCGGGCCGATCACCAGGGCCAGGTCGGCGCGTTTGGCGGGCTGCTCCGCGACGTTGATCAGACCGCCGCGCTGGAATGCCTCAAGGACTCCGGTCGCGACCGGGTTCGCCTTGCCGACCTGCGCGGGGTCGCCGGTCACGATCGCGTTCGCGAGCACCGCGGCCGCCTTGTCGTACGGCGTGTCCTCGGCGGTGAAGGTCATCTCAACAGGCTTGGCGTCGGTGGCCAGCCTGTCGACGACGTCCGACTGGGTCGCGTCGAGGTATTTGTCGGTGAGGGTGACCCGGCCGCTCACGATCGCCCCGGACTCGGTGACCACCTGCTGCACCGCCTCGCGCATGCTCACCGAACTGCCGGGGGCCTCGACGATGACGACACGCTCACCGGCGAGCGTGTCGCGCACGAGCCTGGGGGTGTCGGCCGTGACGAACGCGTCGTTGGCGGCGTTCTGGCCTTGCACCGTCTTCAGCTCGGCGCGCAACTCGTTGTTGCTCAGCCTGAGCTGGTTGGCCAGGGTCTCCGCCGTGTCGATGGCGGGCTCCTTCAGCAGGGTCGTGCCCAGCACGATGCCGACGGAGAGCGCGAGGAAGATCGCGACGATGGAGACGAGGTGATAGCGGAAATCGATCACGAGAAGAGTCCGACCAACCAGAAGATGAAGCCGTTCCAGATGTCGCGGACGCTGTCGAGCCAGATCTTGCCCACCGGGGAGACGATGACGGCCAGCCCCATGGTGATCAGCGTGGTGGCGACGAGCAGGAGCAGGGACGGAGTGGAGATCCGGCTGCGGTAGAGCCGGCTGACGCCCTTTGCGTCGATGAGCTTGCCCCCGACCCGCAGCCGGGTGAGGAAGGTGCTGGCCATGCCGGAGCGGCCCTTGTCGAGGAACTCGACCAGCGTCGCGTGGGTGCCGACCGCGACGATCAGGTCGGCGCCCTTGTCGTCGGCGAGCAGCATGGCGATGTCCTCGCTGGTGCCGATGGCGGGGAAGACCACGGCGCTGCAGCCGAGCTGTTGCACCCGTTCGAGACCCGGTGCCCTGCCGTCCCGGTAGGCGTGCACGACCAGCTCGGCCCCGCAGGTCAGGGCCTTGGTGGAGACGGAGTCGAAGTCGCCGACGATGATGTCCGGCACGTAACCGGCCTCCAGGAGGGCGTCCGCGCCGCCGTCGACCCCGATCATGATCGGGCGGTACTCCCGGATGTAGGGGCGCAGGACGGCGATGTCCTCCTTGTAGTGGTAGCCGCGCACCACGATGAGAACGTGCCGCCCCTCCATGACGGTCGCGATGTCGGGGACGCCGACCCCGTCGATGAGCAGGTCGCGCTCGCGCCTGACGTACTCCATGGTGTTGGCCGCGAACGCCTCGATCTGGACGGTCAGCCCGGCCCTGGCCTCGACCATCGCGGCCTCGATCGACTCGGCCGACTGCACGTCGCCCTTGGCGACCACCTCGTCGTCGAGGTAGACGACGCCCTCGTGCACCCTGACCAGGTCGCCGTCCTTGACACGGTCGAAGATCTCGGCGGTGGCGTTGTCGACGAACGTCACGCCCGCCTCGACGAGGATCTGCGGACCCAGGTTGGGGTAACGGCCACTGATGCCCGCCGCGACGTCGATCACCGCCGCCGCACCGCACGCGACAAGCGCCTCCGCGCTCACCCGGTCAACGTCAACGTGATCGATAATCGCGATTTCCCCGGCCTTGAGGCGCTTGGTCAGCCTCTTGGTCCGCCGATCGATTCTCGCCACTGCCGTCACCCCGGGAAGGTCCGTGGCCTTCCTGCGGCGGAGGTAACCGTTGAGCCTGCGTTGAAGCTCGTCCGTCGGCACCTTCATCACGCCCATCCTGCCAGAGGGAAAGACCGGCCGAGCCATGCGGTTGACGGTGTGTCAGATTCGTCACTGAAGATCCCCACGCGGCCCCGCCCCCTGAGCTATCCGAAAGACCTCCCGTTATTCCTACCTCGCCGCCGTCGGTGGCCGGGCCTTCGCGCGACGGGTTCAGGCCTTGTCCGCGGCGGCGATCGACAGAAGCTCCTCCGCGTGTGCCCTGCCCAGTTCGGAGTCCTCAAGCCCGGCGAGCATCCGGGAGAGCTCTCGCGCCCGGCCGTCCTTGTCCAGGGCGACCACACCGCTGCGTACGACGCTGCCGTCGCTCGCCTTCTCCACCACGAGGTGCTGGTCGGCGAAGGCCGCGACCTGGGGCAGGTGAGTGACGACGATCACCTGTGCGGTGCGCGCCAGGCGTGCCAGCCTGCGGCCGATCTCCACCGCGGCCTTGCCTCCGACCCCCGCGTCGACCTCGTCGAAGACGAACGTCGGGACGGGGTCGGCACCGGCGAAGACGACCTCGATGGCGAGCATGACCCGGCTCAGCTCGCCGCCGGAGGCGCCCTTGTTCAGCGGCAGCGCCGGCGAGGCGGGGTGCGGGGCCATGCGCAGCTCCACCTCGTCGATCCCGTGCGGCCCGAACTCCGCCGCGGCGGTGATGACGACGGTCACCCTGGCGTGCGGCATGGCCAGAGCGGTGAGTTCCTCGGTGACGGCCTGTCCGAACCGTTCGGCGGCGGCCGTCCTGACGCGGGTCAGCTCGGCGGCCAGCTCGGTCAGCCTGCCGGTGAGCTCCTCGTGTTCGCGGGCGAGTTCACCGATCCGCTCGTCGTCACCCTCCAGCTCGGCGACCCGCGCCGCGGCCTGCTCGGCCCAGGTGAGCACGACGCCGGTGTCCTCGCCGTACTTGCGCAGCAGGTGGTTGAGCACGGCCTGCCGTTCCTGCACGGCCGCAAGCCGAGCCGGGTCCGCCTCGACGGACTCGGCGTAGGAGGCCAGCTCGGTGGCCACGTCCGAGATCAGGTAACCCGCCTCGGCGAGCCGGTCGGCGATCCCGGCGAGCACCGGGTCGAATTCGCGGACCGCCTCGACGGCGGCTCGTGCCCGTCCGACCAGGGTGACGGCGTCCTGCATCTCCCCCTCGCCGGACATCGGGTCGCCGAGCAGCGCGCCGTGCGCGGTCTCGGCCGCGCTCCTGAGGGAGTCGGCGTGGGCGAGTCTCTCCCCCTCCTCACGCAGTTCGGTCTCCTCCCCACGTCTGGGGTCGGCCTGCTCGACCTCCTGAAGCCCGAACCTGAGCAGGTCCGCCTCCTGGGCGCGTTCCCTGGCCCTGTCGGTGAGCTCGGCCAGCTGGTCGGCGACCTGCCTGTGCCGTTTGTAGGCCTGCTCGTAGGAGCGCAGCGGCTTGACCAGTTCCTCGCCCACGTAGCGGTCGAGGGCCGCGCGCTGGCGTCCCGGCTGCAGCAGCCGCTGCTGGTCCATCTGGCCGTGCACGGCGACCAGATCCTCGGCCAGGTAGGTGAGGGTGCCGACGGGCACGCTCCGCCCGCCGAGCCAGGCCCGGCTGCGGCCCTCCGCCGAGACGGTGCGGGAGATGATCAGCTCGCCGTCCTCGACCTGGCCGCCCACGTCCTGCACCTGCTGGGCGACCCGGCCCGCCGGATCGACCACGAGAGTGCCCTCGACCGTCGCCCTGTCCGAACCGGGCCGGACACGGGCCGGGTCCGCCCTGCCTCCGAACAGCAGCCCGAGACCGGTCACAACCATGGTCTTACCCGCACCCGTCTCGCCCGTGAGCACGGTGAACCCCGGCGAGAGCACCAGGACGGCCTCGTCGATCACACCGAGCCCTTGGATGCGGACCTCCTCGACCCTGGGTCGCACTGGTCCCTCCCGTCACATCGAATTCACCGAACATCAGTGCGGTGCGCGGGCACGATCCTACGCGTTCGGGACGACCACCGCCCGGACGATCTAGGCTCGCGTCCGGCCGCGCCACCCCTGGACGGGAAGGTCGAACTTGGCGACCAGCCTGTCGGTGAAAGGCGCCCCGGTGTCCTCGATCCCGTGCAGACGCGCCAGCCGTACGGGGAGGTCGGCTCTGCGGACCTCGACGCGCGCCCCGGCGGGCAGGTCGAACCGGCGGCGCCCGTCGCACCACAGCACCGCCCCCGCCGTCGCGGGCTGGACCTCCAGCGCCAGCGTCGAACGGGGCGAAACGACCAGCGGCCTGGCGAACAGCGCGTGGGCACTGATCGGCACCAGCAGCATCGCCTCGACCTCCGGCCACACCACCGGGCCGCCCGCGGAGAAGGCGTAGGCGGTCGAACCCGTCGGCGTGGCGCAGATGACCCCGTCGCACCCCCAGCGCGACAGCGGCCGTCCGTCGACCTCGGCGACCACTTCGAGCATCCGCTCGCGTTTCTCCACCGTGGCCTCGTTGAGCGCCCACGTGTCGGCCAGCAGCTGCCCGTTGAGGCGGGCGGTGACCTCGACGGTCATCCGCTCCTCGACGTCGTAGCGGCCCCGCACCACGGAGTCGACCGCGTCCGAGAGGTTCTCGACCTCCGCCTCGGCCAGGAAGCCGACGTGCCCGAGGTTGACGCCGAGCAGCGGCACCCCCGCCGGACGGGCCAGTTCGGCGGCCCGCAGCAGGCTGCCGTCACCGCCCAGAACGATCATCATCTCGGCGCCGTGTACCGCCGTCTCACCCGCGGGCGTCACCTCGACGCCCGCGCACGCGATCGACTCGGCCTCGGCTCGCAGGACACGGACGGTCAGCCCGGCCTTGACCAGCCTGCCGATCACCAGACGGGCGCTGTCGACGGCCGCGCCCCGCCCGGTGTGGGCGGTGACCAGCACGGTGCGCTTGGCAGTCATGTTCCACTCTCCCGGAGGGCGGGCACTACTGGGGACCTTCCGCGACCGCGCGCCCGATCTCGGCCGCGACGTCCGCTACCTGTGGCGGGCCTTCTCCCCGGCCCAGCCAGATGACGTACTCGACGTTTCCCGAAGGGCCGGGCAGCGGACTCGCGGTGACACCCCGCACGGTCAGGCCGAGCGCCCGCGCGCTGTCGGCGACGTCCTGTACGGCCTGGCCCCGCAGCACCGGGTCCCTGACGACCCCGCCGGCGCCGACCCGTTCCCTGCCGACCTCGAACTGGGGTTTGACCAGCATCGCGAAGTCCGCCCGCTCCGCGGCGCAGGCGACCAGGGCGGGCAGCACCAGACGCAGCGAGATGAACGACAGGTCCCCGACGATCAGCGTGGGCGGCTGCCCGACCATCTCGGGGGTCAGATCCCTGACATTGACCCGCTCCATGACCGTGACCCGCTCGTCGGTCCGCAACGACCAGGCCAGCTGGCCGTAACCGACGTCGACGGCCAGCACGTGCGCGGCGCCGTTGCGCAGCAGCACGTCGGTGAAACCCCCGGTCGAGGCTCCCGCGTCCAGGCAGTGGCGTCCCTCGACGGTCAGCCCCCGGGGGCCGAAGGCCTCAAGGGCGCCGAGCAGCTTGTGCGCCCCCCGCGAGACGTAGTCGGGGCCCTCCGCGGCCTCGGCGACCACGATCGCGGAGGCGGTCTCCACCTGGGTGGCCGGTTTGGCGGCCACCTGGCCGCCGACGGTGACCCTGCCCGCCTCGATGAGCTGGGACGCCTGTTCGCGGGACCTGGCCAGGCCGCGCCGTACCAGTTCGCTGTCGAGGCGTGTGCGGCGGCTCACCGGTGCTGGTCCGCGGTGCCGTCCGCCGCGGCGAGTGCCTGTTCGAGCCCGGCGAACACCTCCTCGAACACACTCGCGTGCGCGGAGACAGGCGTCGTACCCAGCCGGGCCAGCCCGCCCAGCGCCGTGTCGACCCGCTCCTCTCCGGTCTCCCCCGGCAGGTCCGTCATGCGCCCCCCATCGAAAGCCGTTCCCCGCCGGCTCGGCGGCCGGCGTGGTGGTCGCACGGGAACGGATCCACACCACCCCGTGTCGCCTTGACCGTATCGGAAGCCGTGCCGCGCGTCGCATCGGCCACTCACCGACCGAAGTGGGCGGTCCGCGAACTACTGTACGTGTCTCGCCCGTTGTCACCTTGATGGAACGGAAGGCCGCCCGCGCGTACCCTCACGTCATCCAGGAACACCGTGTCGGGAGCCTTCTCGCACGCACCGGATCACGTGCCACATCGATGTGGAACGCTACCGTCCGTAGAGACGACAAGGAGTTCGGGCCGCCCGGACAGAAGGGAGCGCCAAACGATGGCGACCGTCGACGAGTGCCGGGTGGCACTGCGCAAACTCGGCGAGCAGTTCGACGAACTCGACCAGGAGAGCCGCGCCAGGCACGTGGTCGACCGCAGCATCAGCTGTCACATCAGCGACCTGGGGGTCACCTTCTACGGCCGCATCCACCACGGAGGGCTCGGCCCCTTCGACGACCTTCCTCCGGGTGACGCCAGATCCGCGAACGTGAAGCTGACCATAGGCAGTGACGACCTGATCGCCCTGGTCAACGGTGAACTCGACATGGGGCGCGCGGTGTTCGGCGGCCGTGTCAAGATCGATGCCAGTTTCGGCGACCTGATGCGCCTGCGTAAGCTCCTGTGAGCCGTCACGGCCCCCGGTTTCGGGACGTCTCACCCGGGTGAGGACGTCCGGCCGGAGAGCGGGGAGCCGAGGACGGCCTTCACGGCGTCCTCGTCCGCCCGGCCGGCACCGGCCGCCTCCCACGCCGCGGCGCAGGCCGCCCTGAGGCCGTCGACGGGGTCCCCCTCCCCCTCCAGCCTGAGACGGCCCTCCTGCCAGCGGGCGTTCCACCTGCGGCAGGACCAGCCGTCTCCGGCCCGTCGCACCTGAGGGTAGGGCAGGTGCAGAGCCGACAGGTCCGCCGCGACGTACGAGGGCCTGTGCTCGGGTGGCGCCGTCAGCAGGTCCAGCGGAGTGGTCACGCCTGTCAGCACGAGCAGCCCGTCGACCCCGGCGTTGGTCGCTCCCTCGATGTCGGTGTCGAGCCGGTCGCCGACCACCAGGGGCCGCTTCGAACCGGTCCGCAGGATCGACTCGCGGTGCAGTGGCGGCTCCGGCTTTCCCGCGACGATCGGCTCGGCCCCGGTCGCCGTGGCGATCACCCTGATCATCGCGCCGTTGCCCGGGACCTCACCGCGTCCCGTGGGCATGGTCGAGTCCGCGTTCGCGGCCACGAACAGAGCCCCCTGCCGTACGGCCAGCGCCCCCTCGGCCAGCAAGCCGTAGGAGATGCCGTGGGCCATGCCCTGCACCACCGCCGCCGGGTCTTCCAGGGCGGTGCTGACCGGACGCAGCCCATGGGCGCGTACGGCGTCACGCAGACCCATCCCGCCGACGACCAGCACCGCGGCGCCCGGATCGACCCGTTCGGCCACCAGTCTCGCGGCGGCCTGAGCCGAGGTGACCACGTCATCGGGCGTGGCGGGAGCGCCGAGCGCGCTCAGGTGCTGGGCGATCGCGCGAGGAGTGCGTGAGGCGTTGTTGGTGACGTACGCGAGCCGTACGCCGCGTTCCACCGCCTCACGCAGCGCCTCGGGAGCCCCCGGCACGGCGTCGGGCCCGAGATACACCACCCCATCGAGATCGAGGAGAAGAGTGTCATAGGGGTCGATCAACGTTTGCGTGTCCACCCGCCCATTCCATCACCCGCGGGAATCACGCCCGGCGGGCGCGTAGCGTCGCCCGGACGCTCTTCAGGGCCGACACGTAGTGCCGCTGGTCGGGACGCATGGCGACGGCGATGGCAAGGGGCTCCTGTGCCCCCTCCATGTCACCGGTCCGCCACAGAGCGAGCCCGAGCCCGAAATAGGCGTAGTCCTCGGCCGGGTTCGCGTCGATGATCCATCGGAAGCTGTCGGCGGCGTCGGCGTACTGTCTGGAGTTGAACTGGGCACGGGCGAGTGCCTCGCGGATGCTTCGCGACTCCGGCTCCGCGTCGGCGGCACGTTCCAGCAGCGCGGCGGCCGCGGCCGGACTGCCCTCGCCCAGCAGCTTCATCCCTCGTTGAAACCATTCATAGACGTCCCCGACCGGAGCGCCCGTCTCGGGGTTGGGGGAATCAGACGGACCGCTACGTCCTTGGACCATGCGTTAGGCCTCCTTCATCGACAGACGACAGATCTGACCGATCCCCTGACGGACCCGGGTACCGCATCACCGAGGCGGCCCCTGGACGTTTCAGGCCTTTATGGCAGCATGCCCTATATGGCGAATCCTGAACTGCCGATACACGACGGGCTCGTGCTTCGCCCGTTCCGTGGCGTACGGTTCACGGTCGGCAATCCCGCGGAGGTGACCTCTCCCCCCTACGACCTCATCGAGGAAAACGGCGTTCAGGACCTGCTCACCTCACATCCCAACAACGTGGTGCGGCTCATCCTTCCCGGAGCCGACCGTCACCGGTACGCCGAGGCACGGCAGACCCTGGACGCGTGGCTCTCCTCCGGGGTGCTGGCCGCCGACGAGACGCCGGCCGTCTACGTCTACGAGCAGGATGGCCCCGGGGTCCTGCAACGCGGGCTCATCGGCGACGTCGGCCTGGCCGAGCCGGAACAGGGTGTCATCCTGCCGCACGAGGACGTGATGCCCGGCCCGGTCGCCGACCGGCTGGCCCTCATGCGGGTGACCGAGGCGAACCTGGAGCCGATCTTCCTTCTCTACGAGGGCGCGGGAGGAACCGCCACCCGTCTTGTCGACCGGATCGCCGCCGACCGGTCGCCCCTGGTCGAGGCGTGGACCCAGGACGGGGTCAGGCACCGGCTGTGGGCCGTTACCGATCCGGAGGAACTCTCCGGCATCAACGCCGACCTCCGTTCCCGCCAGGCCCTCATCGCGGACGGCCATCACCGTTACGCCACCTATCTCGCCCTTCAGCGCGAACACCACGCCGCCTCCGGCTCTGCTCCTTCCTCTTCTGCGGGCACCGCTTCCCCGATGAACAGCTTTCCGCCAGGCGCGAGCACACAGGACCAGCCCGTTGAGCCGGGACCCTGGGACTTCGGTCTGGCTCTTCTGGTGGACTCCGACTCCTATCCGCCGAACCTGCGGGCCATCCACCGCGTCATCCCGGGTCTGCCGCTTCGGGAGGCCGTGGACCGAGCCGGACGGGCCTGGAAAGCCCGCCGGCACACCGACCTCACGGAGGGGTTGGCGGCCCTGGCCCAAGCGGAGGAACCCTCCTTTCTCCTGTCGGACGGAGACGACACGTATCTGCTCACCGACCCCGACCCCGTGCGGCTCGGCAGCGCCATGCCCGAACATCGCTCCGCTCGATGGCGCGCGCTGAACACCGCAGTCCTCGCGGAGTTCGTCCTGCCCGGACTCTGGGGACTGCGGGACGACGAACAGACGGTACGCATCGTGCACCACGACCCCGCGGCAGCCGTACGGCTCGCGCGGGTGAGCGGGGGAACGGCCGTGTTGCTCAACCCGTTGACGGTCGACGACGTGCTCGCGGTCGCGGCCCAGGCGGAGCGGGTGCCGCGCAAGTCCACTTCCTTCGGCCCCAAACCCCGCACGGGACTGGTGTTGCGCGTGCTGTCCCTCGGCTGAGGCTCCGTACGGAAGAAGACTCCCGGTCAGCCACCATCCGATCGGCTCATGCCCGTGACCAGACGGGCCCGCCCCGCTCTCCTGGCCCCAGGAAAGGACACCGGATCTACGCCCTCCGGGGGGTGCCCAGGCGAGGCCGGTTCGTGAGCGCCCTTCGTAAGAGCGGCCCCGCCTTCAGACGCCTGCCCCGGAGCCGCCGACGACGTGATCACCGGCGTGGGCTGCTCCGGGCCGGAAACTCCGCCCTCTTTTCCACCTGCGGGCTCGCCCGGATGCCCGAGACGTCTGGCCGAGCGGACCTCGACCTCGTAACCCGACGACTTCGAACCCTCACTTCCCCACCAACGGCGACGCAGTGCTCCCTCCACCTCCACCATGTCGTCGGCGAGCCACTCGGCTGCGGTCACGGTGACCTCAGGCTCGAACGACGCGCACGGAATGGTGTCCACCTGGCCTCCTCTGCCACGGCGCTGCCGTCTGACGATCATCCGCCAGGTGCCGAGCGTGCCGCCGCTCTGCAGTGACCGGATGCGCACCGCCTCGGGCAGTCGACCCACAAGTGTGACCTCGTTACGGTCCATCGGATCCTCCTTCGATCTCTGCCGACCGAGGACCACTCTTTACGATGTGAGCTGTGCCGGAACGACTAGAACGCCGTTCTGGGGATAACCGTTCCAGTTCTGAGGTGGCCTGTGGACAACATCACCGCCCTCGGCGGAGAGGTCTATGAGATCGACACAAGGATGGCGGGATACTCAGGTATCACGGCTGGATACCTGATTCTGGGAGATCGTCCCTGTCTGGTGGAGACAGGAACCGCGACCTCCGCTCCCGTGGTCCGCGACGCCCTCGCCTCCCTCGGCGTCGGCCCCGGTGATCTCGCGACAATCGTGGTGACGCACATCCATCTGGACCACGCCGGTGGGGTCGGCGATCTGGCGGGGTTCTATCCCGAGGCGGAGATCGTGGTTCATGAGAAAGGCGCCAGACACCTCGCCGACCCCTCCCGGCTGATGGCCAGCGCGAGAATGGTGTGGGGTGACAAGCTGGACGTCCTGTTCGGCGAGATGTCCCCGACCGAGGCGGCGAGAATCCGCGCGCTCGGCGACACGGGAAGCGTCGACCTCGGCAACGGCCGTACGCTCAGCAGCCACTACTCGCCGGGCCACGCCAAACACCATGTGGGACTGATCGACTCGGGGACCGGCGACCTGTATGTCGGCGACGCCGCCGGAGTCTACCTGCCGCAGACCGGAGATCTGCGTCCGGCCACTCCCCCGCCGGACTTCGACCTGCGGACCGCGCTGGACTCGATCGCCCTGTTCGAGGCGTTGGGCCCGCAGCGGCTACTGTTCAGCCACTACGGGCCCGTTGACGACGTCCAGGAGACTCTGGAGCGTTCCGCTGAGGAACTACGCGTCTGGGTGGACCTGACCCGCCAGGCGCACTCCGCCGGTATGGACCTGGACCACGCCGTGGCGATGGTCAGGGAACGCACCCGGGAGAGATACGCGGCACTGCAGGCCGACGACGCGACAGCCGAACAGTTCGAACTGCTCAGCGGCGCTCCGTCCAACGTGGCGGGGATCATCCACTGGCTGGACCGCGTCCAGCCGTGAGACGACGTCCCGTCCCGGGCGGGCAGGCGCCTCACCCGGGACGGGTACGGGTCACTTCTTCTTCTCGTCCTTGGTGACGTCATCGTCGTCGTCGGCCGGAGAGTCACCGAGCGTGTCACCGAAGTCGGGCTCGATGAAGGCAGGACCGACGCCGGGCTCGATCCGCTCCGTCACCTTGTCCTCCTCGCCCTCGGGCTTGAGCTCGGCCTCGCCGAGGAGCGGCTCTCCAGCGGCGAGGTCGCCCACAGGCTCAAGGTCCTGAAGGTCGTCCTCAGCCTCGATCTCCGCGTCGAGGACGGCGGCGTCGTCGATCATGACGGTCTCCACGACGATTCCCTCGTCCTCCGCTTCGGGAAGGTCGGCCACCTCGTCGGCGTCCAGCCCGTCGAGGTCGAAGTCCTCGTCGTCCTCAAGATCCTCGATGTCGTCGATGATCGTTCCGGTCAGCTCCGCGTACCTCTCGGCCGCGTCGGTCTCGCCGTCCTCGTCGAAGGCCATGGCACGGCCGAACCACTCGGTGGCGGCCTCCTCGTGCCCCGCGTCGGCGAGCGCGTCGGCGTAGGCGAAGGCGAGCCTCGCCGACCAGGGGTGCGGACGCGTGTCACGCAGCTCAGGCAGACGCTGGAGGGTGATGACCGCGGCGTCCTTCTGGTGAAGGTCACGACGGGCACCGGACTCCACGATGGCGAGCTCGATCTTGCCGGCCCTGTCGAGGCGCTCCGCCTCCTTCGAACGGGCCAGGTCCAGCGCCCGCTCAGGACGACCGAGTCCCCGCTCGCAGTCCGCCATGACCGGCAGGAAGGAGTCGGAACCCGTCATGCGGCGGGCGGCGCGCAGGTCGCTGAGCGCCTCCGCGAAGTGCCCCGCCCGGTAGGCGGCGATGCCGACGGCCTCGCGGACCACGCCGATGCGGGCCGCGAAACGACGAGCCACCTTCGTGTGCTCGTAGGCCTGCTCGGCCTCGTCCTCCCCGAGGGCCCGCTCCGCCGCCACGAGGTGGCGGGAGACCAGGTCCGCGAGGTCGAGCGGGAGGGAGCTCAGCTCTTCCCTGACCTCCTTGTCGAGCTCCTCGGCGGTGATGTCGGGAGCCATCGCAGGCAGTTCCTCGCGCGCGTTGGCCGGGGCCTCGCCGCGCTCGCCGGGCTCCTGGTTCCTGCTGTAGCGCGTGCGGGAACCCTCACCTTCGCCGCGGAACGCGCCGCCCCGGTCACCTCGGTCGCCTCGGTCGTAGGAAGGCCTGTCACGGTCACCGTAGGGACGGCGCTCGCCACCACCACGGTTGTCGCGGTCGCCGTAGGGACGGCGCTCACCACCGCCGCGGTCGTCGCGGTAGCCACCGCCGGGACGATCGTCACGGTTGAACGGACGACGATCCCCCCCAGGACGCGGACCACGAGCCTGGTCACGATCACCATAGGAGCGGCGCTCGCCACCACCACGGTTGTCACGGTCACCATAGGGACGGCGCTCACCGCCGCCACGGTTGTCCCGATAGCCACCACCGGGGCGATCACCCTGATCACGGGAACCGTACGAACCACGAGCCTGATCACGATCACCGTAGGAACGGCGCTCACCGCCACCGCGGTTGTCGCGGTAACCACCACCGGGACGGTCATCACGACCATACGAAGGACGATCCCCCCGATCACGGGAACCGTACGAACCACGAGCCTGATCACGATCACCGTAGGAGCGACGCTCTCCGCCGCGGTCGTCGCGGTAGCCACCGCCGGGACGGTCGTCACGGTTGAACGGACGACGATCCCCCCCAGGACGCGGACCACGAGCCTGGTCACGATCACTGTAAGAACGGCGCTCGCCACCACGGTTGTCACGGTCACCGTACGAACCACGGGACTGGTCACGGTCACCGTAGGAACGGCGCTCACCGCCACCGCGGTTGTCGCGGTAACCACCACCGGGACGGTCATCACGACCATACGAAGGACGATCCCCCCGATCACGGGAACCGTACGAACCACGAGCCTGATCACGGTCACCGTAGGGACGGCGCTCGCCACCACCACGGTTGTCGCGGTCGCCGTAGGGACGGCGCTCACCACCGCCGCGGTCGTCGCGGTAGCCACCGCCGGGACGATCGTCACGGTTGAACGGACGACGATCCCCCCCAGGACGCGGACCACGAGCCTGGTCACGATCACCATAGGAGCGGCGCTCGCCACCACCACGGTTGTCACGGTCACCATAGGGACGGCGCTCACCGCCGCCACGGTTGTCCCGGTAGCCACCACCGGGGCGATCACCCTGATCACGGGAACCGTACGAACCACGAGCCTGATCACGATCACCGTAGGAACGGCGCTCACCGCCACCACGGTTGTCGCGGTAACCACCACCGGGACGGTCATCACGACCATACGAAGGACGATCCCCCCGATCACGGGAACCGTACGAACCTCCTGAACGCCCTTCTCGGCGCTCGCCATATCGAGGACCGTCCCCTGGACGTCCCCTGCCACCGGCCCCGCGGTTGTCGCGGTAGCCCCCCTGACCGCCGAATCCGCGGTTTTCGCCTTCTTCGCGCCGGCCCGCGCCGTCACGCCCGTTGTCACTGTTCACTTCTGGTTCCATTTCGTTTGCTCACTCGGCGAGCGCGTCCCGATCTTCAGATGAATGGGACGATTCGCTGTGCGGGCGATCTCCGGCCGCAGGACACATCCCGTTCGCTATCGCTGCCCTGTCCTATCGTGGTCTGGCGCAACGAAGGCCACCCTCGGTGGGGCGGCCCGGCTCCTCCAGCCTAGCAAGCCACTCAAAGTCCGGAGGCCTATGCCGTCGTATCGAAGGCGGCCAAGGATACGGACTGCCCAGCCCCTACCTGCCTTTACAGTTCCGCAGCCCCCGTACGGTTCCCTGGAGTCTTTTTATCCTGAAATCGCAGCTCATAGCCGGTGAGCCCCACGATCAGCAGAAACCCTGGCCGCGCCAACAGCAAGCAGATCGCACCTCTTGCGATGCTGAAGCCATGACCGATCTTGAGCCTGTCGATCTGGAGTTGCTCACTGGATTCGCCGCGAAGATTGATCCGCTCACGCAGAGCGTCCTCGTCAGTGGGGATGCGGAGCAGATGAGTGGCTTCGTCCGCGAAGCGGCGTGGAGCTGTACGGAGAGGCCGTACTTCGAGCACCTGCCGGAAGTAGGCGAGCTCTACAGCGCCTGGATGGGAATCGACGACGTCCTCGATGGCTGGCCCGCCGGCTACGGGACCGACATCGATGCCCTGGCCATGCGCGAGTTCAGACTCGCGGCCCAGGAGTGGCTGGAGATGCCACTGACGGAGACCGGCTTCCGGCACTACATGCGTCGGTGGGGGACACGGGTCGCGGAAGACGCCTGGCCCTCACCCGGAGGAGTCAACCGGCGGCAGCGGCCAACCATCACGATGGCTCCCACCGACCTTGAGAACTTCACGACCTGATTGGCACTGACCAACACAGATGTGAAAGCCGACCACACCACACGTACGCTGCCTCGCTGAAGGCCTCTTACCTGGCCTATGTCGTCCTCGACGGCATGCTCATCTTGATCACCCGGCCCGCTGAGGACACGCCGTGCCGCTCGGCAGATTCCTCACTGATCCGGTTGGCCAGCTGGTTGGACATGAAAGGTGTTGGGTCGGCTTCTCCTCCGCCAGGCGGGCTTATTCATACTGCGCACAAAACGCCAGGCACCGTTCTTCAAACAATGGAACACACCTCTACGGCACCACCTGGTCCTCCCACCACCCGCCCCCGCAACAGAAAAAGGGGCAGCCTCGCCGCCCCTCACGTCACCTTTCCAGGCCGGGCACAAACAAAAAAAGGGGCAGCCGCCGACCACCCCGCACCCCAGACACCCCCACCTGGAACACAACCCCACCCAGGGAACACCCCAACAGCCAAACACACAAAAAGGGGGCAGCCCACAGCCCCCCCACCCACGCACGCACCCCTGAAAAACAACAAAAAAAGGGGGGCCACCCAAAAGGATGACCCCCCACAAAAGATTGTCCGGCGGCGACCTACTCTCCCACACCGTCCCCGGTGCAGTACCATCGGCGCTGAAGAGCTTAACTTCC
>NZ_JBEYAB010000015.1:0-286853 GCF_040631445.1 Streptosporangium sp. NPDC020072
CCGGCTTGGGCGCGTCGGTGCTTGGACTGAGGAGTGAGGGAGCGAAGCGGACGAACGACGAGGGAAAGCACCGACGCGCCCAAGCCCCGCGACGCCGAAGGCGGAGCAAAGGATCACAACCTAATGCGCGCCATGTTGTTCGCCGGGCGGCGGTCTCCCACGTGGGAGGAGTAGACCGTCGCCCTGGCCTTGGGGGCCGTTCTTCTGGCGCGGAAGGCGAGTCTGAGGTTGATCCGGCTGCCCGAGCCGACCGCGCCCAGCGCGCAGCCGACGTAGCCCGCGTACGCGTGGCAGCGCGCCCCCTCGGCCGACAGGAAGCGCGCCTTGACGGTGCGCAGGAAGACGGAGGCGTCCCTGACGGTTCTGGGACCCCGGTTGTGGACCACGGCGTCCATCGTCACCAGGCGGCCCTGCCGGGTCTTGCGCGCCAGCCGTACGGCCAGGTCGGCGCCCTCGTCGACCTGGGTGGTGAGCCGGGCCGAGTTGTTCGTCTCGTCGGCGTCGACCACCTCGGAGGTGAGGGCGGCGGTGGCGGTCAGCGGGCCGTGCGCGCCGGTCCTGACGATGCCGCTGATGGTCACCCCGCCGTCGGTCCCGGCCAGGACGTCCTGCTGGGAGGGGCAGATCACCTCGTTGGTCGTCCTGCCCGGCACGCATTCGGCGACGTTGACGCTGAGGACGTCCACGCCGTGCGGTAGCCGTACGACGAGGAGGGGAAGCACCGCGTCCTCCGGGCCCGCGTTGTGCACCTCCACCCGGTAGGACAGTGGTTGCCCTGGTTGCGCCACTCCCGGTAGGGCGTGGATCCGTACCGAAAGGTCCGCTCCACCGGGTCTTTCTCCCCTGTTCTCCGCCTGAGCCGCCCCCGGCATTACGAAAGCCGTGAAAAGGGCAAAACCTACAACTGCGGCGACAAAACGCCCCGCACCATACGCTGTGAACACCGATCCCCCGAACGTCAGTGGTCATTCAACGCGAGACACCCTCCCGGGGCATGCTGACACGCCGCCCGCCGACGCTCTGGAGACCTGAACCGGTTCACCCGGGGAGACGCGAGAGGGGGCCCCGGCAGACCGGGACCCCCTCTCGCGTGCGGAACGCGACCGCTCGGATCAGATGAGACCGAGCTCGCGTACGGCGGCGCGCTCCTCCTCAAGCTCACGCACCGAGGCGTCGATGCGCTCGCGGGAGAAGGCGTCGATCTCCAGACCCTGGACGATCTCCCACCTGCCGTCACGGGAGATGACGGGGAAGGAGGAGATGAGGCCCTCGGGCACGCCGTAGGAGCCGTCGGAGGGGATGGCGGCGGAGGTCCACTCGGAGCCGTTGACCCAGTCGTAGACGTGGTCGATCGCGGCGTTGGCGGCGGAGGCCGCCGAGGAGGCGCCCCGGGCCTCGATGATCGCGGCGCCGCGCTTGGCGACGGTCGGGATGAAGGTGTCGCGCAGCCAGGCCTCGTCCACCTGCTCGGCGGCGATCTTGCCACCGACCTCGGCGTGATAGAGGTCGGGGTACTGCGTGGCGGAGTGGTTGCCCCAGATGGTCATCTTCTTGATCTCGGTGACCGGGACCTGGAGCTTGGCGGCGAGCTGGGACAGCGCGCGGTTGTGGTCGAGGCGGGTCATCGCGGTGAAGCGCTCGGCCGGGACGTCGGGGGCGTGCTGCTGGGCGATGAGGGCGTTGGTGTTGGCCGGGTTGCCCACGACCAGGACACGGATGTCGTCGGCCGCGTTGTCGTTGATGGCCTTGCCCTGCGGGCCGAAGATGCCGCCGTTGGCCTGCAGCAGGTCGCCGCGCTCCATGCCCGCCGTACGGGGGCGGGCGCCGACCAGCAGGGCGACGCTGGCGCCGTCGAAGGCCTTGTTGGCGTCGTCGGTGACCTCGATGCCGCTCAGCAGCGGGAAGGCGCAGTCGTCGAGCTCCATCGCGGTGCCCTCGGCGGCCTTGACCGCCTGCGGGATCTCCAGCAGGCTCAGCTTGACCGGGACGTCGGCGCCCAGCAACTGGCCCGACGCGATGCGGAACAGCAGCGCGTAGCCGATCTGACCGGCGGCGCCGGTGACGGTGACCTTTACGGGAGTCTGGGCCATGACCTTCCCCCACTCGTAGGATGAATTGCGACGTTCGGATGTTACCCGTCGACGGTCGCCGACCTCGCGGCGAGTACCTTGATCCGGCCGGAGGGCAGCGCGATCAGGGCGATCAGCGCCACGGCGGCCCCGCTGACGGCGAGCCAGGGGACGACGTTCGCGGTCGCCGCCGCGTGCGCCGCGCTCAGTCCGCGCAGGGGCGCCTCCTGCCTGACGACGGAGGCGTAGAGCGTTCCGGCCAGGGCCAGGGCGACCGAGCCGCCGATCTGCCGGAAGAAGGTCAGGTTGGCGCTCGCGGTGCCGATGAACCTGGGCGGCACCGCGAACTGCACCGCGACGGTCAGGCCGGACAGCATCGGCCCCATGCCGAGACCGAGCAGCGCCATCCATCCGGCGAGCAGGACACCCGAGGTCCCGGCGGTGATCCCGGAGCACAGCAGGGCCCCGGCCGCGATGAGGAACGCCCCGCAGATCAGCCACGGCCGGTAACGCGTGCTCCTGGTGATGAGCAGGCCGGTGCCCGCGCTGCCCACGACCATCCCGAGCATGAGCGGGTAGATGCGCAGGCCTGACTCGGTCGCGCTCAGGCCGACGGACTCCTGGAAGTAGCGCGGCAGGAAGACCACCCCGGCGTACAGGCAGAACGCGGTGAAGAAGGAGGCGACGTTGGCCAGGGCGTAGGTGCGGACGCGGAACAGTTCGAGCGGGATGATCGGCGCCTGGGCCCGGCTCTCGACGAGGACGAACAGCGCCAGCAGCGCGACGGAGCCCAGGACGGGCCACAGCACGGGAGCGCTGGTCCAGGTGTGCCCGTCGATCCCCTTCTCGGTCAGGCCGATGAGCAGCACGCTGATCGCCACGCTGAAGACGGCGATGCCGAGGTAGTCGGGACGGGTGCCCCGTCCCTGCCCGGCGGTGTGCGGCAGCCTGGCGACGATGATCGCGATGAGGGCGACGCCGATGGGCAGGTTGACCAGGAAGGCCCAGCGCCAGCTCGCCTGGTCGGTGAACAGTCCGCCGAGGAAGGGCCCGGCGATGTAGCTCAACGCCATCACCCCGCCCAGGGCGCCCTGCACCCGGCCGCTCCTGCCGGGCGGGAACAGGTCGGCGACCAGTGCGAGGGACAGCGGCAGCAGCGCCCCTGCCCCCAGTCCCTGCAGGGCGCGGAAGGCGATGAGCTGGCCCATGTCCTGCGCCGCGCCGCACAGCGCGGAACCGACCAGGAAGAGCGTGACCCCGGTCAGCAGCAGGGGCTTGCGGCCGTAGGTGTCCGACAGCCTGCCGTACAGGGGGACGGTGATCGTCGAGGTCAGCAGGTAGGCGGTCACGACCCAGGTGTACAGGCCTGCGCCGCCGAGTTCCTGGACGATCCGGGGTAGCGCCGTTCCCACGATCGTCTGGTCGAGCTTGAGCTGATGCAAACCATGCCCTAGCCTTGTGGCACTTCGTAAGGAACGCCCCCGCAGGCCACCGCCCACCCATGGCACTTCGTAAGAAGCGTGTCCGTAGGTGGCACTTCGTAACCCGATGCAAGCAGGACAAGGAAGGCTCATCAATGGCACGCGTCCTCCCGGTAAAGCGCATTTCCCGCGACACCGAGACCAGCAGCGCACTAGAGAGGCAGGGGGCCGCCCTGCTGGCAGAAATCCAGTCCGGCGGGCACGTCATCGCCGGATGGGTGGAGGACGCCACCGTATCCGGCGCGGTCAACCTGGTAGACCGCAAGAGCCTAGGCAAGTGGATGAAGGCACCCCTCCTGCGTGAATGGGAAGTGCTCATGGTCACCGAACAGGACCGCATCACGCGCGACGACATGCATTGGTGGGAATTCGTCACCTGGCTCATGAAGAACAATAAAAGCGTAATTGTTCTTGACGACCCAAGTCTTGATCTAACCACTATCGAAGGGCGTATGATCGCCGGAATCAAAGCCAGCCAAGCCGCAAAATACCGGGAGTCAGTAAAGAAGAAGAGAAGCGGCCAGGTCGACTACTTCCGCGAAGTAGACCTATGGCCCGGCGGAATTTGGCCCTACGGGTACAGGTCCCAGCGGATCGAATTCAACGGACGCAAACGCTGGCGCCTTGTCCTCGACCCCGTAACCGCCCCCCTTGTGCGAGAGGCTTACGATCGGCTCGTCAACAAGAAGCACTCCCTTGGGGCCATCTGCAAGGACTGGAATGCTCGCGGAATCATGACCCCGATGGATCACCAGCGCCACACCAACGCACTATTGGAGCGAGAATACGCAAAAACGGAAGTCAAGGGAAGTCGGTGGCAGAGCTCCCCCTTGTCCACCATGCTCCGTAAGCCGTCCCTCATGGGCTACGCCGTGCACAAAGGCAAGGTGCGCATGCGCGATGGTGAGCCTGTTCAGTGGGCGGAAGGCGTCCTCACCCCCTCCGAGTTCCAAGCGCTCCAACGGGTTCTCAATGCTCGCGGCGAAAACTCCAGCAAGGAAACCCAAGGCCGTACCGACCTCGTGGGCGTCGTCTTCTGTAAGTGCACCCGCCGCCTGTCTTCCGGGGGAACGCGAAAGCAGACGAAGGCCGGACTCACCCATTACGACTACTACCTTTGCTCCTCCAGAAGCCGCCAAGAAGAGTGCGAACACGTCGTGAGCTGGCCAAAGGCCTTCTTGAAATCCTACATCGAGTCCTCCTACCTGCACGCGGTGGGAGACATGGAGATCACTGTGAAGACCTTCATTCCTGGCGTTGACTACCAGTCTGAAATCAACATCGAAAGAGAGGCCATCGAAAACCTGAACGGCAACCTTGCCTACATGAAGCCGGGCAGCATGGCGGCGCTGAACATTATCGAGAAGATCAACCAGCACAGCGAGCGACTATCGGAGCTAGAGGCGGCCCCCTCCAGGCCCGACCGGTGGGAGGAGAACGGCACAGGGGAGACCTTCCGTGAACAATGGCTTCGTGCGCGAGATTGGGCGGAACGCGGGCAGATACTCCGGGATACAGGCATCCGTCTGTACTGCGGGGGGACCATGAAGGCCCCCGACTTTCACATGATCTACCCCGATGACCTGGCCGACAGGATCAACGACGCCCTAGCGGGGACTGTTGATCCGGCCTTTGTGGAGTCCTTCCGCGACTGGAGCATGAAAACCGTGGTGCTGCGAACACAGGCAGAAGCGCAAGCACGCGGCCCCCGGCAGGGCAACGCCGCGACGGCCGAGCAACAGCGTGTGCGCCAGGAGCTCCTAGAGCAGGCCGCCGCCGCGCGGTGCGAGCGCAGCCAGAGCGCTACGCAAGCCGGGCGCTAGCAGGGCTACAAGAGAGCCCCCAGGAATGTCCTGGGGGCTCTTGTCATGCCGCGACCGGCTGGGCCGTCTGGCCCGCTCTGAGTGCGTCCAGCCAGGCGTCTAGGTCACTTCGTCGGGCCTTGTAGTACTTGCCGACCTTGAAGATCGGCAACCCGTACGTTGGGCCGTCACGGGTGACCCACCGATCTTCCATGCCGATGTACCGGGCGACCGCCGGGACGTCCATGAGTGCGCCCCCTGCGAGGCGCCGGTTATCTTCCCGCAGCGCCTCGCACTCTGCGGCCAGTCTGGCGATCTCAGCCCATAGCGTCTGCACGATGATCGCCGGGCAGACCTCCCTAAGGTCGTCTGCCGTAAAGGTCAGTCCCAAAGAACTCCTCCACCGAATGCTTTTACATGCCTGACAGGGTCAATGGGTTGGATCACAACCCTCGTGTACCTACCGAGCTTAATTAATACAGGCTCGGCAGGATCGGGCACGATGATGTGTGCCCCTATATCGGGGGCCTCCTTGCGCATCCGATTGAGTCGCGCAAGGTAGGTGGCCGAGAGCATGACTCCCATTGGGTAGGAGACCTGCTCTGTGCGCCACTCCGTGAAGTAGCCCATGAGCCCCCCTAGGGGGTCCGCTTCGCCCTCCCTGTAGATGTCTTTGAAGGTAAAATCATCCGTCCCGGTTTGGACGTGAAGCCCCTCTTCGGGAACGAAGTTCAGCGAGACTTGCGCCTCCTTGGATTCCTTTGTCGCCCCTGGCTTCACGGCTTTCGTGAGGGCCTCCAGATCAGGCCTGGTGATCTCTAGCCAGGTGTGCCTAGCCTCCGTCGTCTCCGCCGGAGCACTGGTGAGGCACATGGCGACCGAGTCCGTAGCAAGAACCGTGACCCTCTGCGACCAACAGTCAAGCCGGACCCTGCTCAGCGTGCCCGTCTTGGCCGCCCACTCCGACGCATTCGCTACCGCCCTGAACAGGCTTTCCATGGTGCTCGTTGCCTTCATGGCGCAGAGGCTACGCCATGTTGGCACTTCGTAACAACATGACACGTAGGGTGACGAACCGGTCTCGGGGAGGAGATGTTGATCTTGGGACAGAAAACGGGACACAGGCTAACCCATGAGCCTCTTCCACTACAGCGAGCGAAGCGAGCGCAGCCCGCCGGGCTGCCAGACACAAAAGCTGTTACAAGCAGTTCTTCACGGGGCCTCCGGCCCCCATTGAACATAGAACGATGCTCAGCTTACGGGGAGCTTCGCTCCCCTATACATAGTACTTAAATACTTAAATCATCCGTCGCCTTGGAGGCTCCGACGCCAAGAGCTAAAGCGATCTGCGCCCGTCGGGGCTGCCTGAAAGTAAAAACCAGCCCATCAGGCTACTGTGAGGCCCATAAGCCCCTCCCCTGGGAGGGGAGTCCACGGAACCGGAATCGCCCAACGGACTGGAACACCAGGCGCCTCAAAGTGCGCCTGAGAGACAAATACACATGCCGCATTTGCGGCGCGAAGCAATCAAACATCGTCGATCACATTGTCTCCGTCGCAGGCGGAGGGTCATGGGAGTTGGGGAACCTACAGGTCTTATGCCAGCCATGCAGTGATCTCAAGACTCGACAGGAGACTTACCGTGGCAGGCAGAGGAGCACCGCCTAGGGCAACGCACCAGAGGGCAAGGGACACGGCTAGGCGCATAGACGCCAAGGCAACCATCGTCCCCGACAAGCCGTATGACGGCCCGGTGCCTGATCTCCCCGCCGGGGATTGGCTACCGGCAACGCTGACTTGGTGGGACACCTGGATCAGGAGCCCGCAGGCCCACATGTTCACTGTGACCGACTGGGCGTTCCTGGTCGAGACGGCCTACATTGCCGACGCCTTCTATGGGGGCAATCTGACGGTTGCAGGCGAGCTACGGCTACGCGTCGGCAAGCTGGGCGCAACCCCGGAGGACAGGCAGCGCCTACGCCTCCAGTTCGCCCCCGACGACGAAGACGACAGGCCGATTGCTTCCGTGACTTCTCTACGAGGCCGGAAGGGGTTTCGAGACTTGAGCGAGGCGGCATGAGCGAGCTGGCCGAGGTCGTGACGATCCAGAACCTTGACGGCGACTGGGAGGTGTGGATCAACGACAGGCGCCTTGACGCGACGATCGCCGAAGCGGCCGTTGACGACGAGTGGGTTGACCTACCGGCCGTCGTGGTGACGATCCCCGCGAGGCGGGTCGAGTACGTCAGGACGGCGCGAGAACACGTCCCTTACGGGCGGTTTGACGTCTGAACCCATCCGTTCAACCAGCCGGCCACTTGAACACCTGAACACCTTCGGGGACTCCCCCGGCAACGCGGGATGGTGAAATGGTCATCACGCCGGGCTCATAACCCGGAATCACGGGTTCGACTCCCGTTCCCGCCACGAAGACCACCCCACCCCTTGCGGTGGGGTTTTGCATCCGTAGCTCAATGGGCAGAGCAACCGGCTTTTAACCGGTGGGTTTCAGGTTCGAGTCCTGGGGGGTGCACGCCGACACTGGTAAATCCGGGCGCTGATCCCGGTCCCTTGCTGTACCGGGTGGCCACCGGACGGCCGTGCAAGGGCAGTGTCTTGCCGATCTAGCCCAACGGTAGAGGCGGCGGCCTTAGAAGCCGCGCGTTCAGGGTTCGAATCCCTGGATCGGTACGCGATACCTCTTGAAGCCAAATGGTGAGGCGCCTGTCTGTGACTCAGGTACTACCGGGTTCGATCCCCGGCAGGGGGACGAACAGCCGCGCTTGAAGGTTCGCCCTTCCCCCGGCTTCCAGGCCCTCTAGCCCAATTGGCAGAGGCAGACCCCTCAAAAGGGTTCCAGTGAGGGTTCGAGCCCCTCGGGGGCTACTTTCTGGCGGCCGGATAGACCGGCCACAAGGCCCCGCCGGAGGCGAAAACTTTCCCCGTTCGTCTAACGGCAGGACCCCGGGCTTTGAATCCGGTGATCGTGGTTCGAGTCCACGGCGGGGAGCAACTACAACTTCAAGGGGGCTGATTGCCGTACCTGGAGGACGGCACATGGAAGCCGCCTGGAATCTCCCTCGGGTGGGATCTCTGTCTCTGGATAGAAGAATGGTGCGTTCACGGACCTGGAGACGTCCAGGGCGACCCCGTCCACCTTCTGACGCCGAACGAGGCCGGTTGGCGAGATGTCGAGTTTGCCCGTTTCATTGTGGACGCATACGAGATCGACCGTCACGGGAAGCGCCGAGTCGACCAAGCCTTTTTGAGCCGCCCGAAGGGCAGAGCCAAAAGCGAACTCGCCGGTTTCATCGCGTGCGCCGAGGCTCTCGGCCCTGCCCGTTTCTCCCATTGGGATGAATTCAGCGAACCGGTTGGGGGACCTGTTCGGGTTCCCTATATCCGGATCATGGCTACCGAGGAGAACCAGGCCGGCAACGTTTACGACGTCGTCAAATACAACTTTGAACACGGCCCTTTGGCCGCGATCCCGGGGATTGACGCGGGATTGACTCGCATCATCCTTCCGGACGGTGGGGAAATCACCCCATCCACGGCAACGGCCGCCTCGAAAGATGGGGGCAAGGAAACGTTCGTCGTCTACGACGAGTCCCACCTGTGGGTTACCGCCGAACTGAAGAACACTTACAAAACGGTTCGAAGGAATCTGGTTAAACGCAAAGCTGCTGAACCGTGGTCTCTGGAAACATCGACGATGTATGCGCCTGGGCAAGACTCGGTTGCCGAGAAGACGCACGAGCATTTCAAGCAAGCCGCGGAAGGTTTAATTGACGGTTCAGGCCTTCTGATGGATCACCGCGAAGGCCCCTGGGTGAACCTCCGGGACGACAAGGCCCTGAAGGAAGCCCTCATTCATGTGTACGGCTCGTTTGCCTCCGTCATGGACATCAACCGGATCATCAAGGAGATTCGGAACCCGGCCACGGAAGAAGCGGACGCCCGCCGGTACTTCCTTAACCAAGTGGTTTCAGGCTCGGACCAGTGGATGGATAAAGCCGCTTGGGACGCCTGCAAAGACGTTAACGATCCGATCCGGCCGAAGGATCAGATCGCAATCGGTTTCGACGGCTCCATCCGAGACGACGCGACTTCCTTGGTGGGCTGCCGCTTGCGCGACGGGAAACTCTTCCTTCTCGGCATCTGGGAGAAGCCTGAAACTGATGACGACTGGGAAGTTGACGTTCTCGAAGTAGATGCCACACTAGCCGAGGCGTTCAAAACGTACAGGGTCGAGTGGGTTTACGCCGACCCCGCTTTTTGGCAAGACATTGTCGGCCGTTGGGCTGCCGAGCATGGCGACAAAAAGGTGTTTGAGTTCTGGACGAACAAGGACACCCGCATGAGCCAGGCCATCGAACGTTTCCACACCGCCACAGTTACCGGCCAGCTGAAGCACGATGGCAATGGGACGATTGCCCGCCACGTATTGAACGCTCGAAAGCGGCTCGTGCGAGCGGGCACCTTGATTCGCAAGGAAGCTCCGCGTTCCAGGAAAAAGATTGACGCAGCGGTCGCCGCGATTCTGGCCTATGAGGCTCGCGGTGACGCCATCGCTGATGGCCGCCTACGGAAGAGAGGGGCCAAAGTCTACGGATTCTAGCTCAAAGGAAAACCCCTCATACCACTAAGCACAGGTGCGCCCCCTAAGACCCCAAACGAGTGGATTTCGTTCCTAGACTCGAAACTTTCTGGGCAGAAGTCGAAGGCGCAGAAGTACGCCAATTACTACGACAGCAAGAACACGAATCTTGAGTTCGCCCAAGTGCGCTTTCGCGAGGCGTTCGGCGACATGTTCAGCGGATGGCAAGTCAACTTCTGCCCGTTGATCATCGACTCCATCAGTGAGCGCCTCCGTATCGAGGGCTTCCGCATGACGGAGGAGCCGGAGGCCGATAAAGAGGCGTGGCAGATCTGGCAGCGCAACAACATGGACAGCGACTCCAACGCAAGCCATATCGACGCACTGGCCCTCGGGTCCGCGTACGCGACCGTATGGGCCGACGATGACGGCGAACCCACGATTACGCCTGAGTCCGCTACTGAGGTGTACGTCCATTACAAGGCCGGTTCTCGCCGCGTCGTCGACGCAGCCCTTAAGAGGTACCAAGACGACTGGGGGGTGCAGTACGCGACCCTGTGGACTCCTGAGGCCGTGTGGACATCGACGGCCACGCCTAGCACGGGGAACCCCCGACTTACGTGGACGGACGCGATACACCACGACAACCCCTTGGGGGTCGTGCCTGTAGTGCCCCTCTACAACCGCACCCGCCTCCGGCCGGACCCCTTCAGCGAGCTGGAACCCATCGTTCCCCTAGCCGACGCCATCTCCAAGATTGCTGCTGATGCGCTCGTCGCGTCCGAGTATGCGGCGTTCCCCCAGCGCTACATCGCCGGTATGGAGATTGAGGAAGACGAGGACGGCAATCCGAAGTCCCCGTTCAAGATTGCGATCGACCGGCTTCTTCTCAGTGAAGACCCGAACACCACGTTTGGGCAATTCGCCGCCGCGGACCTCGGGAACTACGTCAGATTGATTGACGCCTACGTGGCTTCGTTGGCTGCGATCAGCCGAATCCCTTTCCATTACTTCCTGATCGGCAGGGGCGGCCAGCCACCTTCAGGTGAAGCGATCACTTCAGCAGAGGCCGGCCTCGTTTCCAAAAGCCGTGAACGGATGCTGTACTTCGGCGAAGCCTGGGAGCAAGTGCTGAGGCTTGCTTTCAAGGTAAAGGGCGATAAGCGGGCCGAGGCTTTCGATTCGGAAATCATTTGGGCTGACCCGCAGTACCGGAACCAGTCCGCTTTGATCGATTCCGCCGTGAAGCTCGCTCAGGGGCTTGACGTTCCCCGCCAACAGCTTTGGCAAGACGTCGGATACACGCCTCAGCAAATCGAGCGCTTCCCCGAGCTTCGCGAGGAAGACTACAAACTCGCGGAACGCAAGGCGGAAATCGCTTTGAAGACGATGCCGCCCTCTGCCCCGCAGGGGCAGCCGAACAACCCTGCGAACAAAAATCCGAAGAACACCACCACCGCCAAGTGATGCCGCCATGGCTCTCACTGGCTCCGACATGGATTAGGTGACACGAATTGAGCGATGACCAGAACACTTCTCCGACTTCCGAGAACGAGGACGTGACCGATCCCGGCATGGGCGACGAAAAGAACTGGAAGACCGTCTCTAAGGAAAGGGACGACCTTCAGCAGGCTTCCATGTCGGAAGCCGAAAAGGCCATCACGGCCGCCCGCGAAGAGGGCAGGGCCGAAGGGCTGACCGAGGCGCTACACGACCGCGTAGAGGCCGCCTTGATTCGTAAGGCCGCCAAGGAAGGCCGAGAGATTCCGGACGCCGTCATGGAGTCCTTGAACCTCGGCAAATTCGCCTCTGACGGCAAGCCTGATTCGGCCGCCATTGAAGCATTCATTTCGTCTCTTCCGGCTAGGCAAAGCTTCGCCCCCGCGAATGACCTCGGCATCGGCCAGCGCGCCGCCGGGACTGGCCAGTTGAGCCGCGACGACCTAAAGAGCATGAGCCCCGCAGAGATTTGGAAAGCCCGCGAAGAAGGGCGACTAGACAACCTTCTGGGCGGCACCACGTAAGGAGACACGCCCTTAGATGGCGACTATTTTTAATACTGCCGCGCGTGCAGCGCGGTTCGTGCCCGAGGTTTGGATCTCGGGCATTTTCATGGCCCTAGAAGCTGAGCTTGTTCTCGGCTCTCCTCTGATCGTTAACCGCGATTATGAAGGTGAAATTCAGGCCATGGGCGATACGGTTCGGATTCCGACCGTGACTGATCCCACCACGCAGGACTACGACCCGACCGTTGGTTTCGCCGGTGACCCTGCGGAGAACACCGGTGCGAGCTTGACCTTCGAAATTGAGAAGGCGAAGGCCTTCCGTTTCCGGGTTGAGGACATTACCAGGGTTCAAAGCCAGATCGGCGGCCAGTACATGGACCACGGCGTTCAGCGCGCCGGCCGCAAATTGGCGGAGGCCGCGGACTCCTATATCGCGCAGAAGCTTGTGGATGCGGTTCCTTCTGGTAACCGGCTGATTGATGTTGACCTGACTGGCACCGTCGACGCTTTGTATAAGCAGATCGTTCAGGTGAAGGTGCAGCTCGACAAGACGAACACGCCGAGGCGTGGCCGATTCATGGTCATCACTCCCGACCTTCACGGCCTGCTCCTTCAGGATTCACGGTTCGTCGACGCATCCCAGTACGCCAGCGACGCCCCGATCAAGAACGGTGTCGTCGGCCGAATCCTCGGTTTCGAGGTTGCCGTGTGCAATGCGATGCCGACCGATGTGCACCTTGTGGCGGGCCACCAGATTGCTACGACTTTCGCCGAACAGCTGGTTGAGGTCGAGTACTACCGGCCTGAGAAATTCTTCGCGGACGCCGTGAGGGGTCTTTACGTTTTCGGCGGACAGGTCATGCGACCGGAGCATCTAGCAATCGGCAAGATCATTCCGTGATCGGTTTTCTTGAAGCTCTTTAAGGAGGTGCCATGCTGGCAACAGTCGATGATGTTTCGGCCAGACTAGGGCGCTCCCTCGAAGGCGATGAGGAAACCCGCGTCACGGCTCTGATCGAGGACGTTACCGCTCTCATCCAGTCGCAGTATCCGCGCGACTTCACCACGGTTCCACCGGAAGTGAAAGCGGTTTGCGCCCATGAGGTGATCCGCTTCATGAACTCGAACCCAGGCATTTTGTCTGAGGACATTGGGGAGATCGGCACTCGTTACGCAGTGTTCCGCTTCGGCTTGTCGTCTGACGCGAAAGCTGTGCTCCGGAAGTACAAGACCCGCGCTGCTTCGGTTCACGCCGGGGGGTGGGTGCCAGATGCAGTTTAACGACGTCGTCGACGTTTTCCGCGCCGAGCTGGTGACGGACGCGTTCGGGTCACACCGGTCGTGGGACTCCCCCAGGCGCATCGCTTCCGTCCCCGCGATCGTTCTTCCGTCCTCCTCTACCGAGGCGAACGACCCCGACCGTGAGGCGTACGAGGTGACGGTGAACGTCTATGTGCGCCCGGCCGACGTGAAGCACACCGACCGGGTTCGCATCTCAGGAGCTTGGTACGAGGTTCAAGGACCTCCGATCACCTGGCGCGGCCGGACAGCTTCTTACATGAGGATCACGGCCAGGCGCATAGATGCCTAGCGGCCTCGATCACCTCGACATCGAGGCCATCAGAGGCATCGCGACCCATGGCCCTGTGACGGCGCAGCTGCTTGAACGCTCCGCGGCTCGCATCACTCAAACAGCGGTTCGGACAGCTCCGGCCACTCGACCGGAGTACCGGAACAAGTACCGGTCGAACATCAGCACCGAGCTACAGCATGACCGCGTCACCGGGTGGACCGCCTACGTCCTCGCTGAGCGTCACGCGATGGTCATTGAGTTCGGCTGGACCGAATGGCGCGACGAAATCAAACATCCCGGAAAGTACGTCCTCACGCGGGCGTTGAACGCGCACAAGGAGGACTAACTGAATATCAACCCCATCCCCTTCCTGGTGGCCCGCCTGCGTTCACTACCCGTTCTTGACGGCGTGCTGGTCGGCTCGGATTTGAAGGGGCACCGCCCAGGAGATCGGGCGGTCGAGGTCGTCTTAGAGCCTGGCGGCAGGCGTGTAGTCCAAAACCGCCTGGACCGCTTCACCTTCACCCTCAATCACTACGCGGCTTCCAAAGAAGCCGCTTCCAATCAGGCGTTCGCAGCCCGCGAGTACCTCCTAGAGGTTCTTCCCGGTCTGACGTTCCCGCCTGTCGCTGTTGACGAGGTCACAGAGCTTGATGCGCCGTTTGACCTGTCTGACGAGGATTCCCAAGAGCAGCGGTTCATCCACCGAATTTCTTTGTACGTTTACGAAACTTAGGAGGCTCCTTTTTGGGTGCTAACTCCGCAAGCTCCATCCGGCTAGCTCCTAACGGGGCTGTCTACGTCGCCCCGGTGGCGACGGCCCCTCCGATTGATGTTGCTACGGCCCTTGCAAACACGTGGAAGCCGCTCGGCTACGTGGACCCCGCAGGCGTCGAGATGACTCCGGCCGTCACCACGCAGCCCATTGAAGCTTGGCAAAGCGCGGTGCCGATCACGTACGTCGTTACGTCGGCAGCGTTCAGTCTGAAGTTCGTCCTTCAGCAGTTCGACCGCGAGACCGCTGAACTTTATTTCGGTGCTGCGTTCGCCCAGGCAATGGACGGTGCAGCGACGCCGGCGCCTGTTGAAGGCGTTTTCCGGCTCGACCTGGATTCCAGCCCGACCATGGTTGAAACCGCCATGATCGTTGAATGGTCCGACGCCTCAGTTAAGAACCGTTTGGTCATTCCGCGGGCGACCGTTTCGGCCCGGGACGGCTTGAAGCTGGTTCGGACCACGAACCAGCAGTTGGGCGTCACGCTTTCTGCGTTGGACGCAGGCGGAAAGCTGGGTTGGCTTCTGACCAACGCGGCCGTCGGCCCTGCCTGATTTATGATTTATGACGAAAGGTTTCCCGTATGACTAGCACCAAAAGCACCGTCCGAGGCGAAGCGTCTAGCGGCAACCCTGACGGCATCCCCCAGAAGGTAGACGTCCCTTATAAGGACCTCGTGTTCAGCGTCCCTTTGAGCCCCGTCGAGTGGGGTTTCGAAACAATGGAGGCCTTGGACATGGGCAAGCTCGCCACCTCCCTACAGGGCATGCTCGGCCCCGCCCAATACGGTCAGCTCCGCCGCACCAATCCGACCATCCGCGAAGCTGGAGACCTCTTGAACATGATTGCCGAGGCCGTTAGCGCTGGTGATTCGGGAAACTGATCCTTGCCGCCCGTGTCTTGGTCCGACACGAGGAGGCTTTAGAGGCTGACCTTTTGATGCACTTCCCCACGGTAGATCTCTTGGACTTCTACCGGGGGCGGGTGTCTCTCCGTCGCCTCCTGGTCGTCATCAACCGGCTACTACAAATGCACGGCCGATCCGCTCTCGCCGTTGCCCTTCTGGGCGACGTGGCATTGTGGAGCAACACAGACTACTTGATCGCTGACGCGATCGACCGTATCGAGGTCACTAACTGGCTCCTCGTGGAGATCAATAAATCCGAGGGGACCAACAATCCTTTCCCCGACCCGTATCCGCGCCCCGGGTACGTCGCGCCTTCGGAGAAGGAAGTCGCTCAATCTTTTGCATCCGCTCACGAAATTCACGGCGTGCTTGCGGGGCTGGCCGTGCCGTGAGGGGAGGCTAATTGCCTGAGGGCACCAAGGTGGGTTCCGGCTATGTGGAGATCCGGCCTGAACTAGTCGGTTTCGACACACTCAAAACCAAAATCGACACCCAACTTAAGGGCATCACGGAACGCAAGTTCAACGTCGCGCCCAAGATTGTTGGGATCACGAAGGCTTGGCAAGAAGAGGTGCAAAGCACCCTGAACCAGAAGGTCAAAGACCTGACGGTGAAGGTTGCAGTCCGCCTCGACAAAGACACTGTGACCGCCACTTTCAGCGGCGTCACAGTCGCCGCCGTTCAGGCCGGACAACAGTCCGGCGATGGCCTCTCCAAAGGCTTCCAGGCCGCCACGGCAACCATTAAGCGTCTTATGCGTGAGGTGGACGTCGCCATCAAGGCCGGTTTGACTCCCGAGCGCTCGTGGGATGTCGAGAAAAATCTAGGCGTCGTCTCGAACGCTTACCGCGACATGGTCGAAGACATCGAGGCCTATTCTGACCGCGAAGTTACGGCCATTAGGTCCGGGATCACGGAATTGGAAACCCTTCAGAACCGCGTCTCCCGCACCATTCAGCGCGAGTCGAACGCGGTCAAGAAGGCGAACGACGATATCGAGGCTGAGGTTAAGCGAACCATCGCAGAAACTGATCGCCTGGTGTCGTCGGCTGAGACCTCCATGGAGCGTTACCGGAACACGGTGGCTCGGAATCTTGAAAATGCGACGCGGGCGCTCAAGCCGCACACGGAATCCATTCGGACTGAGTTTTCGAAGATCGCTCCGGCCATTGAGCAGATGTCCGGGAACTCTCTGCGGTCGATGGACAAATTCAACCGGGGAGTCTTCGACACCCAAAAGGTTGTCCGTGAGGGTTTTCGCGAGGCCACCGAAAAAGGCATGTCGGATGTTGCGAGGCTTTTCGAGGGCTTCGCGAGAGACAACGGCATCACCCTTGCTCGAACCGGCGAACGGGTCGGCCGCTCTTTCGGAAGCGCGCTAAGCGACGCGATCGATACGACGGTCCGTTTCGGAATCGCCCGCCTAGTGGTGGGCCTACCGACCGCTATTGCCACGGTCGGTTACCTGCTGTCGCCTGTCGCGTCTGCCGTCTCTTCCCTGGCTAGCGGCTTCGCCGTGCTGGGCGGTCAGGCCGCTTACGCTGCGGGGGCTCTCGCTGCCGTCCCGGCCGTTTTCGGTGCCATCATCCAAGGCGGCGCAACACTGGGCCTCGCCTTCGCTGGCGTCTCCGAGGCACTTACCGCCCTCCAGGCCGACCAGGACAAGGGGGGGCGCAACTCCCAAGCGATGGCGGATGCCATGGAGGCGGCCAACCGTCGCGTACAGGCCTCCAGGCGCTCCCTGGCGGACGCCCAGGAGCAGACGGCAGCCCGCATCGCAGACGCAGAGGAGCGCCTACAAAGGGCCGTCGAGTCCAGCGCCGACCGCATCGCGGACGCCCAGGCCCGCCTCGTCGACGTGACAGCGGACGCAGCAGACCGCATCACCGACGCCGAGGACCGGCTAGCCGAAGCGCAGGCCGACGCAGCTACCCGCATAGCGGAGAGCCAGGCCCGCCTAGCTGACGTACAAGCGGCCGTCGCCGACCGCATCGCGGACGCCCAGGCCCGCCTCGTCGAGGTGGCCGAGGCCAGCGCAGAGCGCATCACCGACGCAGAAGACCGCCTCACCCGCGCACGGGAGGACGCAGCCGAGAGGGTTGCCGCCGCAGAGGAGCGCCTCACCCGTGCGCGTGCCGACGGCGCCCGGAGGGTGACCGATGCCGAGGCTGACTATGCGCGCACCCTCGATGACGTCACGACGGCACAGGATGCGCTCAACGCGGCCAGGGCGACAGCCCGGGAGCGCATTGAGGATCTGAAGCTTGCGCTTTCCGGCGGGCAGCTTGACGAGGAAGCCGCCGCTATTGCTGTCGAGAAGGCAGCCGAGCGGCTACGCAATCTCACTAACGATCCTGACGCCACGCCCCGCGATTTGCATGAGGCGGATTTGGCGTATCGTCAAGCCGTTCAGAAGCTAGACGAGATCCGTGAGAAGAATGAGGACCTCCGGCAGCAACAAGAGAAGGCCGACCGCGACGGCATCGAAGGCTCCAAGGAAGTCACGGATGCCAAGGACGCCATTCAGAAGGCGATCGAAAAGCAGATCGAGGCCGAGCAGCGGCTAGCCGACGCCCGCCGGGATTCAGCGGAAAGTATCGCGGACGCCGAGAAGGCCCTAGCGGACGCCCGGCGCGATGCAGTTCGGTCGGTGACCGATGCCGAGGGCGCTCTAACGGACGCCCGAAAGCAAGGCGCAAAACAAATCGCCGATGCCGAAAAAGGTTTGAGTGATGCCCGCATCGACGGCGCGAAGCAGGTCGAAGCCGCGGAACGGGCCGCGAACGATGCAGCCATTGAAGGCGCTAAGCGGGTCGCCAAGGCCGAAAAGGATTTGCAGGATTCCCGCGAAGACGGGGTTAAGCAGATCGCGCGGGCCGAGAAAGACCTACAGGACGCCCGCCGGGATGGTGCCCGCGATGTGCTTGACGCCGAGAAGGCCCTAGCGGACGCCAGGAAGAAGGGTGCCCGCGATATCGCCGATGCGCAGCGCGCCTTGAGGGAAGCCATTGAGGACGTCGCCAAGGCGTCCGAGAAGGAAAACACGCAGGCGTACAACGCCGAAGTTGCCCTCAGAAAGCTAAGCCCCGCCGCAAGAGAGTTCGTGCTCTACCTGGATCGCGAATTCCTACCGAAGATCCGCGAGATCCAATGGTCTGTTCAGGATGCTTTCTACCCGCCTCTACAGGCGGCCCTGGAAAAGTCCGATGGGCTTCTTGACCTCTTCGGCGGAAAGCTCACCGACACGGGGCGGATCTTCGGCAATTTCGCCGGTGACGTTATCGACTGGCTCAATACGGATGAGGAGAAGAACCGCATTGGCCGGATCATGGATTCGAATAACCGGATTTTCCAGATCTTGGCGGGCTCTGCCGATGAAATCGGCGATGCTGTCGGCCGTATGGTCGAAAGGTCCGGGCCGTTCCTAGAGCGAATGGCCGGATTGGTAACACGTATCATCAATCGCGTTTCGGAAATGGTTCAGCAAGCTGACGATAGCGGGAAGCTCACCGATTTCTTTGGCCGCGTCGGCGACACCTTAGAGCGCATTAGCGGGATTGCTGGCGACATCGGCCGGATTCTCATTGTCGCTTTTGATGAGGCTTACCCGCCTGGCGAGAAGCTACTAGGGCTCATTGGCGATAACGTTAAAGAGTTCGCCGACTGGATTGAATCGACCGAGGGCCGGCAGACCCTCCGCGACTGGTTCGAAAAGGGCCGCGCCGCCATGGAGGAGCTTGGGGGCCTCATTAAAGATATTGTCGTCGATTTCAAGGATCTCGGTGACAATGTTGATTTTGCGACGATCATCAGAAGCGTTCGCGAGGATCTTCTACCCGCAATTGTGAAGGTCGCTAAAGCCTTGGCGGGCGATGAGGGCGAGGGAATCATTGGGCTCATCAAGGCGTTCTCTGACGCCCTAGATGTCCTGGCTCCCATTATCACCTTGGTCGGCGAAGCCTTGGATCTGATGATGCCGGACGACTGGCCGAACACCCTTCAGGTCGCAAAAAATGAGCTGGATCTCTTCTCCGGTGGATTTAAGTATCTTTCCGGCGATGTCGAGGACGGCAGTAAGCAAATGTCCGAAGGCATCAAAGGCATTGAAGACGACTTTAAGAAAATCTTTGGCGTATCCCTTCGGGACGTGGCCAAGAAAGCCGCCAACACGTGGTACGAATTCAAAGACGATGTTGGCGACACCCTAGACCAATGGGGATTCGACCTCCGTAAATGGTGGAGCGATCTCATTGCCGGATTTACCGGCACTATGCAGAGCGTCAAGGATTCCGTCGTTCGTAAATTCGAAGAGATCTCCACTTGGATTCAAAACTGGGGACCAGCAATCCTGGCCCTTGTCAGGTCTCTTATGCCCGATTGGGCAAAAGTGGGATGGGACATCGTCCAAGGTTTGTGGGATGGCATGCGCGGCCAATGGGATCGGTTCATGCAGTGGTGGCGTGATTCGGTTGCGAACATCGAAGGCATCGCGCGAATGATTCTTCAGCAGAATTCGCCTTCGTTGGCCATGAAGCGCGTGGGTGAAGGTGTGGGTGAGGGCCTGGCCCTCGGCATCCGGGGTTCCATGAGCCTGGTAGCCGACGCGACGCGGGCTATGGCGTCGTCCGTCGAAGACTCCTGGCCAACCCTGACGATGCCCGCGCTGACGACGGCCGCGCGCCCCAGCTCGCCGCCTCGATCAGCGAGAGGCGAGCAGCTGTTCCGCACACAGCCACACCACCAGGCCCGGCCGGAACGTACTTACAACATCGCCTTGCACGCGGCTCCCACGACCCCCACTGAACGGCAGCTGCTCACTGTGCTGTCTTACGCAGATTCGCTCTACAACTAGGAGGCTGGTTGCCCCTTTGGCCTCAAACCCGCCTGGTTTGGCTCCCCAACCAGGCGGGTGCCGTCGCTGTCACGCTCGCGTCAGGTGAAGGCGTATCCCCGAGCGGGGTTGCCGTCCAGCCGGGCGCCCGTGGGTTCGACGCACCGACCTTCCAATACAGCTACACGGAGACTCCCGCCCTAGACGGCGCACATATCAACCGTGTGCGCATCCCCAGCCGGGAGATCTTCATCCCCGTCTACATTGAGGGAAGCGACCGCGGCGACTTCTTGGAAAAGAAGCGGTCGCTTCTCCGCAGCCTGAACCCTTTGGGTTCGAACGGCGCCGGCCGTCTGTACGTCGTCGAAGGCGACTCCAGTACACGCACCATCGACATGCACTATTTCGACGGCGCCGAAGGCGACTACGGGGTTGATGTAGGCGGGTTCCACTGGCAGCGGTACGGACTTCGCTTCATGGCTCTAGACCCGTACTTCTACTCGTCGACAGTGGAAACTCGGACTTGGCGCGGCGACGTAGAAGACCTCGTCCCCTTCTTCTCATCTCCCTTCCTAGGGTTACACCTCGCCAAAACGCTCTCCTTCAACGGCCAAGTCACCTTGGACGTTTATGGGGATGTGGACACGTGGCCCATTTGGTATGTGACCGGCCCTCTTGAAGACGTCACATTCGTTAACCACTCGATTGGTCAATCGTTCACGCTCACCCACCAGCTTCTTTCCGGGCAGTCAGTGACTATCGACACCACCCCAGGGAAAAAGACTGTCCGCCTCGATGGCGTCGGGACGAACCTTTGGGACAAGCTTGGACCCAATCCCCAAATCTGGCCGATCGCGCCTTACTGGAATGAGATTGAACTGACCGTCAACGGCGTCACCAATGAAACAGAAATCACCCTAGAGTACAGACCCAGGTATCTTAGTGCCTAAATTCGTCATTGAAGTCCGCGATCCTCAATACCGAAGGGTCGGCCTGATCGAGCAGTACACCCGTTTCGAGGCGATCATCCGATACTGCGACATTGGTTCTTGGGCTCTCACGATCGACGCCGGTCTTCAAGAGGCCGGCCTCCTGGTCGAAGGTGGTGGCATCATCGCCTGGACGCAAGGCCTGAACCAGCCGCTTTTCTCAGGCCCCTTGAAGGGGGTTCAGCGGGAATGGAACGAATCCAACCCCGGCGGGCTGATCACCTTCACCGGCAAGACGGATGAATTATGGCTACACGAACGGGTCATCTACCCGTTGCCGACATCGCCGATCGGTTCACAAACCCGGGATCGCGATTCTGGCACTATGAACGTTGCTGGGGCGCTGAGCTATTTCGTTCGGTACAACCTCGGCCCCCAGGCCTTGCCCGATCGCATACACCCATACCTGACCGTCGCTGACGTCGACTATGGTCCTTCCATTTCGGTCTCGGCGCGGTTCGATGTCTTGGGCGAGTACTTGAAGAAGATTGCTGAGTCCTCCGGTTTTGGCTTCCGAGTGATTCAAGAAGACGAGGGCATTCAGTTTGAGATCTTCCAGCCGACCGACCGTAGCGCGTCTGTCGTTTTCTCTCCGGAGACTGGGAATCTCGCTGACTACAAGTACACGGTGACAGCGCCGGAGGCAACCAGGATCATTGTAGGCGCGCAGGGTGAGGGTAGAAGCCGATACCTGAAGATTTACAGCGGCGGTGCCGGTCAGATCGAGAACATTAACGATGACGACGACCGCATCACGTACACCCCTTCGGCTTCTTGGACCTACAGCGGAAACCGAGGCCTCGGCGACTACCAGAATGACGTGACGGCTACGCAGGCGCTTGACGCTAATGCCCAGCTGATTTTCAACGGGACCGGGGCCGCGTGGTACACCGAGAAAAACAATGACATGGGCCTGGTGGATGTGTACTTGGATTCGGTTTACCAGGCCACAGTGGACTGTTACACATCTGGCGTACGACAAGTTCAGGTCAAAGCGTGGGAGCGCACAGACCTAAGCCCCGGTGGGCATGTACTGAGGCTCATAAACAAGTCCAGCGGCAAACACCTGATCGTGGACTATCTAAAGGTGCACCCAAACCCATCGACGAGCACGGGTGAGGAGTGGAATGCGCTTGGCCCTGAGCGTTTCGTGGACCGCCGAGACATCCCCGTCAAGCGGGGGCTAGATGGCTCTGGAATCGATCCTGAGACGGCCGCCCCAGTGGCGTCCACGGTGTATGCAGAGTTGGACCAGGCAGGCGCAGAGGCGGTTCTAGAGGCCGCAGGGACGGCGTCTCTTTCGGTCACTCCGATCGACACGGAAGCCGTGGCTTTCGGCCGCGACTATCAGCTTGGCGATGTCGTCTCCGTGTCCATCACTGGGGAAACCATCAAAGACGTACTGCGGGAAGTTCGCCTTATCGACACAGTGGACGGCGGCCCGCTTGTTCACCCTGTGGTCGGCTCGGCCGACGCGACAGAGACACCGCTTCTCTACAGGGAGGTTCGGAAGATCTGGTCAGCAATTCGAAAGCTAGAGGCCAGACTATAGGAGGTTTCTTTGGCTGAAGTCAGCTATCCGTGGGATAGCGGAACCGGCTCCGTCATCACGGAGCAACAGTGGTCGTCCATGTCTGGGATCTGGCAAGACAACGGCATCGTCGCCGATGGGCCGTCAAGCATGGCGTTGAAGGTGACCACTTTGAGCGAGCCGGGCGTGATCTACGTCGAGACCGGCGAAGCGCACATGGTGGGATTCCATTACGAACTGAACGCCCAATTGCCGATTGCGGTTCCCGCCAACAGTAATGGCGCCAACTCCCGAATCGATCTGGTTGTGCTCCGGATGAACCGGGACACGAACCAAATCCGTGTGGCCTACATAACTGGCGTTCCGGCTTCCTCCCCCGTCGCCCCCGCTCTGACGACCACGGGCGGCATTTACGAGATGGCGCTAGCCCAGATCCAAATGGGGCCTAACGCCACTCAGGTACCAGCCGCCGAACCACAACTAGTGGACAAGCGTTCTTTTGTCGGCAAGCGAATTCGGGTGACGGAAGATTCAACCATGGTCCCCGTCGGTTCGATCTACTACCAGCCTTCGACCGACAAGTTTTACGGCAAAGCTTCGGGGTCGCCTCAAGAGCTGGGCGGAACCCCGGACCTTTCCGGTTATGCACTTGTGGGCCACAACCATGACTCGGCCTATTCTCCTCTTGGGCATACGCACCCAGAGCCCCCTCTCTTGGGGGTGCGTCTAAGGCGTTTCTCCACGGTGTCAGGAGCATCAGGGAGCGCCAACGTCATCTCCTGGCAAGGGAGCGACGGCTTTTGGACACCTGACATGTGGTCGGCTCTCGGAACCCCCACCCGGATTAATATCACGACCGCCGGGGTTTACTTCGTGTCGGCTCTGGTTGAGTGGGCGGGGTCCGCCACTGCTGGATATCGCACTGGGCTAATTCGGCACAGCACTGGCGGGGTCCTCATAGAGGACAACAAGGCTGCGATTTCCACGGAGCCTGTGCGCTGCAATCCGGTGGCCGTTTTCTATGCGGCCTCCGGAACGTATTTCACTATTGAGGGGTGGCAAGGGACCGGAGGCGCCCTGAATATCAACAGCGCAAATGTTTCAGTGACTAGGCTATGGGGGGTGCCCACTACGTGACCGAGCGGTCTTATCCTTTTGAGGATGGTCCCGGCGCGACCGTGACCGAGGATCAATGGTCCTACATGGCGTCGGTTTGGCAGGATGACGGAATTCAAGCGCCGGGGCCGTGGGACGCAGCGCTAAAGGTCACCTCCGCCAATGAATCTTTGGTTCTGCATGTCGCACCGGGACACGCCACCGTGGGTGGCATGCATTACCATCTGGACGCTTCAAAAACGATCGCCTTCGCTTCGAACGGTGCAGCAAACAGCCGCATCGATCGAATCGTTTTGAAACTGGACCGTGTTTCCAATACGGTCGCTTTCGCGTACAAACAGGGGACGCCCGCGGCCTCCCCTATTGCGCCTCCCGTTGACCGTTCTTGGTCCAGCCCGGAAATCAGTATTTGCACTTTCACGGTGCGACCCGGACAGTCGGCCGTACTTCCGGCCGAGGTGTATGACGAGCGAGATTTCCTCGGCCGATACATCAAGGTGACGGAATCAGCGTCCATCCCACGCGGCGGAATCGCGTACCGCCCTTCCGCCGATAGGTTCTATATGCAGGGGAGTTCAGCACTCACTGAAGTGGGGAAGGCAGCCCACAATCATGATTCGAGCTACGCCCCCCTTGGACACACTCATCCCTATTCTCCTCTTGGGCATACGCACTCAATGACCGCCCTCATTGGTGGGGTAAGTGTCAGCAGTGGTTTCAGCACTCCGGCCAACGAGATTTGGGGGTGGGGACGGTTTGCCAACCTGATCTTGATAGCTACCCCGACAAGCGGAACCGTTAGTTCTGGCACCCGCATTGGGACTATCAACAACCCTGCACTAATGCCGACGTCTCCCGTCTATCTCACCGCCTTTCAGGACGACAGTTCAGGGCCGTATGACGGAGCAGCATTCATCATCGTAGACACGGACGGGGATATCTCCTATCGCGGAAGCACCGAACCGTGGATTTCTAGCAGGTACATAAACCTGTCCGCCACCTATATTTGTGCGGGTTACGCCCCGTGGTGAGAGGGGGGCGTTGAATGCCCGATGAAAGCACCGGCGTTGTCATCACCATCAAAGACATTTACGACGAGGTCCGAGACGCGAAAACCGAGCTGCGCAGCCTCACCCAAGAAGTAAAGGAAAGCCGCCGCACCGACGAGGACCATGAAGGGCGGATTCGCACCTTGGAGCGGTGGATGTACGCAATCCCGATCTCGGTCCTGGTCGCCATCGTCAGTGCCGTCATCACAATCTACGGAGGATAGTTCATGGGGTCCGCTACGGACATGATCGAAACCGCCCAAAAAGAAATCGGCTACCGGGAAACGGGGACCAACCACACCAAGTACGCGGACCAGGTCCCGGAGCTTCGTTGGTCACAGAACATGCCCTGGTGCATGACGTTCATCACATGGGCGGCCCAGCACTCCGGGAACCGGGACCTTTTCCCTGCGACGGCTTCCTGCGAGACCGGCGCGAACTGGTTCAAGAAGCAACGCCAGTGGAGTTCGGCACCCCGGATTGGTGCTCTCGTCTTCTACGGGCCGCGAGGGTCCACCCATGTGGAGCTGGTGATCGGGGTTGAACCGGGCAGGATTCGAACGGTCGGCGGGAACACCGCCGGCGAGTCCGACGGGGATTGGTTCAACGGCAACGGGGTTTACGAAAAATGGGTTCCTCGGACGAGCCGCATTCACGGCTACGGGCTTCCCCAGTACCGGGAGAAATCACCGGCGTTCAAGGCGACGCTGAAGGTGGGTTCTAAAGGTGCCGCGGTGAAGACCTGGAAAGCTCGCATGAAGGATCGGGGTTGGCGTATCAGTGTGAACGATGTCTACGCCCAGGCCGACGCGAACATATGCAAGCAGTTCCAGACCGAGAAGAAGATCCCTGCGACGGGGATGGTGGACGAGAAAACATGGGAAGCCGCCTGGCTGCTTCCCATCACCTGAGGGAGGCTTCATAGCTGCGATTTACGACTGGATTTTTGACCAGGGGGCCACGGTAAGCCGAACTTTGACATGGAAGCGCGACGGCACCCCTGTTGACCTCACGGGCTGGTCAGCGCGCATGGAGATCAGGGACCGCGTGGGCGGGGCACTCCTGTTTCGACTCGATACCACAAACGGCTTTCTCGCCGTTGGCGGAACTACAGGCGTCATCGTTTTGAACATTCCGGCGGCAACGTCTTCAGCCTGGGCCTGGCGATCCGGTGTTTATGACCTGGAGGTTGTCGCCCCCGATGGGGCTATAGGTCGTCTCATTCAAGGAAAAGTGAAGATCAGCCCAGAAGTCACTACGGGAGGCTAATGATTGAAGTTCTAGAGATCGACGGCGGCGGCCTGGACCTCGTCGAGGTCGGTTACGTCAATCCGGGTGCGGGTGGCGCCACAGGCCCCAAAGGGGATCAGGGGGAGCCTGGCCCTGCTGGCCCGCAAGGACCGCAGGGCGATCAAGGACCCGTAGGGGCAGCAGGCCTGCAGGGGCCGCAAGGAGAACAGGGGCCGCCGGGCGCAGACGGCGCCCAGGGGCCACAGGGGGAGACTGGGGCGCAAGGCCCTAAAGGAGACCCAGGCCCGCAAGGCGAGGCGGGCATCCAGGGCACACAAGGGTTGCAAGGCCCTCAAGGACTACAGGGAGAGTCCGGCGCTTCCCCTTACCCTCTCGCGGGATACGGCCTACTAGCCGCATCAGATGACCCCGTGTCGTTCATGCTGGGGTCCGACCCCGGCAACCGCACCGTGTACGGTGCACGCGTTTGGGTGCCCGCCGGGGTCGCCATCGCCTCCCTATGGGCAGGCGTGAGGCAGGGAGGTACCTACGCCTCCAGCCCCGCCGAGAACCGTTTGGGCGTCTATGACGACGACGGCACAGCGCTGGGCTTCACCCCCAACGATGACGCCTTGTGGTCCGTCGCCGGTTGGCGCGGCGGCGCCCTGCCTACTCCCGTGCCCGCCTCTACGGCAGGGCGCTTCGTTTACGTCCTCATGCTGGTCGGTGGATATACGGGTGTCATCGTCCCCTACCCGTCGAGCGCTAACGATGCAAACGCGCCGTGGTTCACGCTCTCAACCGTGACCGGCAAGCGGCGGGCGTTCTACCAGAACGGGGTGGATGTGATGCCGGCGTCGTTCGACCCCCAGGCTTACGGCAGTATCACGACATACCTCCCCCTGCTGGGAATCAGCTGACCGCGGACACTCAGGCGTTCAGGCCGTTCCCTTCGCCCTCCCTGGCTGCGGGCGGACGGATGATTTAAGTCTCGAAAGCAAGTTCGAATCGTTCAGGCCGCCGGCCACTTGAACACAGGCAAACAAAAAGCCCCCAACCGTCACGGTTGGGGGCTTTTTTGCGTTGGGAACCAAGAAGCCCCCAGCGGGATTGCTGGGGGCTGTTTCTGGTGGGGCGAGTCTAGCCGAAGCTTCTTTCTCAGTCTCCTTCCGTCTCTTCGTACAGTCGCCTCATACGTGCCAGCTTGGCCGCCCCTTCGGAGGGGAGGCGGGGTTCCGCCTCCAGGGCTTGAATCTTGCGAAGCAGCTCCCTTCTAGCTGTAACGACCGCAGGCGGCGTGCGCTGGCTAGTCAGGATCGGCTCTACGTCGCCCCAGGTCTGGCCGCGACGGATCGACCGGATAGTTTCGGGGGTGACCTGGAATTCGACGCTCAAGCCGACAACTCGTGCATGGGATGAGTCCTGCGACAGCGCGCTTTTGATGGACGCGGCGGCCTGGTGGTCGAGCTTCCTCCGGCCGCCATCCCCTGGCGGGTTCGTCATTGAATCCTCCTAGACGGAACAGGCCGGACGCGTCGACGCGTCCGGCCTGTCAGGGAGTGTTGCGGTTAGAGCCGGGCGGCGACGTCGACGGGGTCCGTCGTGCCGTGAACGGCGACACGGTCGCCGTTGAGCATGACCAGGGGGAAGTTCAGTTCTACCGTGGTGACGTGCCACGCCCTATCGGATGCCTGGTAGGCGGTGATGAACGTTGCAACCATCACGGTCCCAATGTCGGCTTCGTCTTCCCCTAGGTGGGTGCCGACCTCGATAAGGTCGCCTCTGACGAGCTGGTCAGGCGTCTTCACTGTCGGCCCCTCCGGTGTACTCGGCCCACAGCTCGTCAGCGTGCGGCTTGCAGTAGAGCTCCCCGTCAATCTCGTCAGTTGCCTCGTCTGGGCACTGGTCGATTGGGAACCCTCCAGAGAGGTTGTATTCGCACCGCTCCATCACCTCTCACATCCTTCATGGTTGTCGTTGAACAGGTCGTCGGGGGCTTCAAGGCCGAGGCGGCCGAGCTGATCGGCGATGGCTTCCCGTGGTGCACCGGCCGCGACGGCGGCCCTGATCTCGATGTCGAGTTCACTCATGCGGGACACGGTTCTCACTTCCTTCCATGCGAAGGGCGACCCCCCGGCTTGAAGGGTCGCCCTTGTGGTCGTGTGTTCGGTTGTCCCCCCCTTCCGGGGCGGGGAGCCTGAGCGCTCCATGAAGCACCCCGAAGGGTGCTCGGACGCAACACTCAGAGCTTGAAGCCAGCGAACCGATTGCCGTTCGCTGGGGGCTTCGCCGCCGCTTTGACGGCCTTCGGCTTCGCAGGGGGAACGCGTTCCGTCACAACCGGCGGCCGTCCGGCAGCTGCCGGACGCACCTCGGCGGCCTTCGCGGGAGCCGCCGCATGCTTGGCCGCGTCGGCGTCGGCGGAGGGTTTCAGAATCACGGCAGGGAATCCCTCGCCACGGACCAATCCGCGCATCCCTGCCAGCCACTCGGGATCAAGCGCGTCGTCTAGCCACGGGAGCAGTTCAACGACATCGGCCGGAAGGTCTGCGAGGCGGCAATAGATGTCCCCCTTCCGCCCCCCGGAAGAAGCGGGGTTCTTGTAGGCCACCACATCGCCGCGCCATTCAGCGACGGCCGATCGAATCTGGTCGAGGGTCCAGTTGCGCCCGATCGCGGCCCGTAGCTCGCTTGCCGTCTGCGGGCCGTGTTCCAGCGTTCGCCAAATCCGCGTAGCTAGGGGCGTCTTGGATGCGGTGGCATCGGTCCCCATCTCCCCCTGGAGGATGTAGCGCACTGATTCGATGCTGTACCTCATGAGTGCGGTGGCGGCCTCCAGGTCGTCACGGGTGACGACCACGGCCCCCCTGGTCGTCAGGGCGTAGATGCCAGCACAGCGGAGCACATGGGGAATGGCGCGTCCCGCGAACTGCTCCATGTCCTCCCCCGCCCCTGCGAGGGCTTCCAACTCCTCATACAGGGTTGCCCAGTGGGTGCGGGCGCTCGGGTCCATTCGGATCACGCCCGTCTTGCTGGCCGTGACGATGGACTCTTTGAGCTTCTTCGTGAGGTGTTGGATTTCGTCGTAATCGAGGTCTCCCCCGAATGGCAGCAATTTGGACCTTTCGACGGAGAAAACCATGAAGCGGTTGATAGTGCCGCCTGCGAGGTCGGCAGCCCCCATCGTGGCGGCGAACTCCTTCGGGGTAATGTGGCCTGTGATACACACGTGAGGACGGGGAAGAGTGATGCGGCCGTCCTTCTTTGTGATGGACTGAATTGACTTCCCTTCCCACAACTTCCTCAGGTTGACGGAGAAGTTCTTGTCCATTCGGCCACGCATGAGCGCTTTGGCCCATTCCTCCTCAATCATGAGGCACGGGAAACCGTCGTTTTCGTGCCAGATCGGATCGTTCGGGTCGTTCAGGTTCTTGATGCCGGTCACTAGGGCTGCTCCGGATTCCGGGCAGCCATCCATAATGAAACCGGCGTCCTCGTCAGCCAGCTCGGGCACGGTCATTTCCATGACTGCGGACGCCTGCCTACGCGCGGTGCCCTTGCGTCCGAGGGACGTGGCACCGATAAGTAGAGTCCAGATGATGAGGGGATGTTTGATGTTCCCCTGAGCGACGTACGGCTTTGAGCCGATCGCATGAGAGTACATGGTCATGAGGGAGGCAAGCACCCCCATGGGGTCGGCCTCCGTGTCAGGAAGTACTGCTTTGGTGATCTCTCCGAGGAGACCACGGTAAACAATCTCGCTTGCGACGGGTTTCTTTATCACGGTGGTTCTCCTTAGATGGGCGGGGAGGTAGCCGGGCCTCTAGTGCCCGGCTACCTGACGGACCTTATCAGGGTCGAGTGAGCGGGAAGCCCTTTTCCTTTTCGAAAGCGTTCCGGATGTCAAGTGCAATCTTGCCGTTGTCGCCCACGGGCTTTCCGGTCTTTCGTGCCTTAATACCCGTGGACTTAGCCCAGGCCCGAAGCTCGGAATCCTGGTAGGCGCGTGCGCTGGTCTCGGGGGCGGTGGTCGGCTGCATTCCGACCTTGCGCCGCTCGGCCTTCTCGGCGGCAGCCTGGGCACTGTAGGGGTTCGCGGGCGGCGGCGGAACCTTGGCAGCGAACGGGTTCGCAACGAGGTTCGAAACCTTCCGCGCCGCCGGTGGCTCCTCCTCCTCTTCCTCCTCCTCCAGGAGGATGGGCGCGTTCATGTAAGAGGGGTCGTTAAGGAGCGCTTCAGTCTCCTCCTCGGTCAGCTCCTCGTCTTCCTCCCCCTGGTCGTCGTCGTCCTCGTCTTCCTCCTCCTGGTCGTCGTCGTCGAACGGCAGCCCGCTCTCCTGGATTTCGGCCATCTGCTCCAAGCTGGACACCAGCTCAAAGAATTCGGCGAACCGCTTGTCTGCCCCTTCGGCCCCGGTGGTCTGGTCGCCGCCCCCACAGCTCTCGCACACGTGGAGGTGCCTCGCCTCCTCGGCGGCCTCCTCCTCAGTCCCCGGCATCCAAGAGACCACGACGCGGCCGGACTCCTCTTGCGTCAGGGTGAAGTTCAGCGTCTCTCGCCTAGCCCTCACCGTGTCGCCGTTGGTGAGGTCACAAACCGTGCAGATGTGAATAGCAGTCATCGCTAAAGCCTTTCGGTGTTTGGGTTGATTACTTGGCGGAGGGGTTGATGGGGTCGCGGGACTTAATCCACTGCTGACTTCCCGACCAGGGGCATTCCTTCACCAGGCAAGCCCCGTAAAGGTCAGTGGCGTTGGCGATAGTAACGCCGTGCCCGCAAGTCGTGAGAACAGCCCAGTAGATGGGGGTCATTGCGCTCCTATCCTCGGATCTTGAGAGGCCCGTCCTTGATGGGGCCGATCGAATGGACGTACTCAAGCACCGTGAATTGCTCGCCCGTCTCGTCGTGTGTGTCGTGGCGCTTGACACGGCCTTTGATGTGGATGATTCGGCCGATCTGCCAGAAGTCGACTGGGTCCGGCGACCACCATTTGAACTTGTCGCCGTCCGCATCTATGAGCATGTAGAACCAGTAAGGGGTCCTGGTTTTCCCTGTTCGGGAGATGTGAATAATTTCGCACTCACCCTTGAGCCAGCCCCCCACTTTTCCCACGTGGAGGCTCATTACTTCTTCTCCCACTTCGGAGGGACGTAGGGCCATCCGGCGTTACCGAGGGAGAGACGATAGATGAATGCCTCCACCCTGGTCCTGAACTCGGCCTCGTCGATGCACAGGTCAAAGTCGCACGTGTCGAAGGACTGCCCGGCGAAGACCCAATAGAGTCGCGCCTGCCAGAAGAACCAAACGTCGTCGACGCGGCAAGGCTTGAAGACGAAGACGACGTTCGCGACCCTTCGGCCGTCGGCGTAAACGTGGTAGTAAGCGCAGGAGTCTTTCGTGTAGCCGTCCTCGTCCAGTTCAACCAAGTTTCGACCTTCCCTCAGGGTGATCTCCTTTCCCCTGATTCGCCGACGGATCGCAGTCCAGGCAACGCTAAGCATTTCTCTCCTCTGATCTGATAGGACGGATGATTTTTCGTGCCCTACCGGCCCCGTAAAGAAGTCGGTAGGGCGACCGCTTAAGACCGGTCAATCTCTACCGACTTCCGCAGGCGGAAGTTACTCACCTCCACGGAAAGCCATGTGATTTCCGCGTGCGTCCGCCGCTCCCTACTCTTGGGAAGCCACCCGGCATAGCTCTCTCGGCCGCGCCGGTAAGCGCTGCTGAGGAAGTGGTCAAGCATCCCGATTTCATCGAGGGATAGCTTCTCCACTCCGGGGATGTCTTGAAGCTTGGCCGCATGCCAGATCTTCACGCAGCCCCCGAGGATTGGGGCATGATCCGGCACCCATTGCCGGTAAGCCAGGAAACGAGTTCCGCGAGGGTGTGAAGCGCCTCAGGCAGAGAGGGCAGAGTGAGCGCCCACGTTTCCCCGCCCGCAGTGAGGGTGATGGCGTATCCGGCGTTGACGGTGGGACGGATGTAAATCCAACGCGCCTTGCTTACGTCGCCGTCCGCATCCGTATAGAGAATAGTGGTGACCGCTTCGGCGAACCCAGTCGCGAAGTCGTCGGGGACGCGCGTCCAGTCTTCCGCCGCTTCCGGCAGGACGACGTTTACCCGCTTGAGGGTCAGCAATGAAGTCCCTTTCTTAGAAGAAGACCCTCACCTGGTGGTGAGTGTCGCCCCACCTGGTGCCCTTGTCCGTGACGAGCGCATAGCGGCGCTCATCCTGCGGAATGCGGCACGGCGGGAGGTTAATGTCTTCCGGAATCTTGACTCCTTTCTCGAAAATCAGTACGTCCGTGACGGTGGCTCGGTCGCCTCCGCAAAGAATGGTGTCGCCCTCTTTCACGTCGCGAGGCCACGTCCACACACGGTCATGCTTCTGCACTACTCCTCCACCCATACGGTTATGTGTGGAACGATCTCGGTCTTATATCCGTCGGCGCACGTGTAGACAAGGGTTCGGTGTCCTTCGCTCCACCCGTGGAAACCGAAGGTGTCGGGGAAGTCGCCTTCTTCGGTGAGGTAAAATTTCTGACCGGTTGCGAGTTGCGCAGCGATCTTGGGCTTGAGTTTGGGCAAGCCAAATACTCCTATCGGCTGATTGGTTGGGGTTTGCGTGCCCGCGCCGGGAATCGAACCCGGCGCAAGAACCATTCGGGCTAACTGAACTTGAAAGGACCCTTGGGATTCGTCTTGAAGAATGCCCGGTAGTAGTCCTTCAGGTGCCTACGGAAAGCCAGCCTGTAAGCTTTGTCTCCTTGCGCGACCCGCAGCCGGGCCATGACGCCACCTAGTAGAAGGTGAAGCGAACGCCTTTCCACGTGGATAGCGCACCTTGCGCACGCAGCCCAGGGGGAACTGTGGTCGATCAGCGTTTCAGGGGAAAGGGGGCTCTGAAAGACGAGGCGCTTCCCTGGCACGAAAGCAACCTTAGGGTTCGGCGCCGAACAGAAGTCGCATACGCCGGGCGCCTCGCCAGCGTTTACCGTCACGGGGTCGGGGGTGTGGTCGGATTCCATCATCGTGGGGTGAAGGAAATCGATGATGAGGCCTGTAGGGATGTCGCGAAGAATCCTAAGGTGTTCGCGGCATATGCCGCAGATCACTACCTTTGACTGCTCAAGTTCCGTCAAGCTATCGCCTTTCTCGTGTTTGGTTTCCTTGCGCACCTACCGGGGGAATCGAACCCCCGCACACCATGCCCCTTTGAAATGGTGTAGTCGCCAGACGTAGGCCGTTTCTAACGGGTCAGCTCTTGAACGGCAGCGCCGATGATGTCCTGCCCCTGGCGGACGAACACCTCAACACCGTAAGAATCCACCAGGTGCACCACGGGCGCTCTTTCATAGCGCCACCAGCCCTCAATGGTGACGTCACGGCCGGTCTCCGGGTTATGGATTTGGAGACGCCACGACCAGGTAAGGCATTGCCTGAAGACCGGCCGGAGGCGGGTGAACAACACGACGTCCTGGTTGTCGTCGATCCGGTCACGGATGGCGCGCATTCTCGCCTGAACTTCCGCGAACTTCGCTTCCCTGACCTCTTCTTCGGTGACCTCCACTTGCCTCTCCTTTCTAGGGTCAGGCCGTCTCGCCGGTTTCGGCGGAAGCGACCCAACGCAGCATTCCGTTTGTGTCCAACCACTTGTAATAGGTGCCGTCCGGCTGGGGGGTCGCATGCCTTACGGCAAATCGAGTGCATCCGAGGGACGCTGCGAAATGCGCAACGAACTGCCCGAACGAATCCGGGGTGCCGAACTCCTTGGCCAGGTGCCCCATTACGCGATCGGTTCGCCGCAACGTCTTGACCATGATTTCGGCGTCCGCCAAAAGCACAGTCCCGGGGTCTGCGTACTCGACACTCCACCCATAGGCGGCCTTGCCGTTCCTGTCCAGGAAGGCCTTCGCACGGAGATTCGCGAGGTGACCGTACTTCCTTTCCCAGTCGCTATGGCCACCCATCATCGGGTTGAGAAGAATCCCTTCGTTATGCGACGGAGCAATACCGTTGTTCTGTACGCAAACCTCTGCGCTCATCTTCCCGACGCCGTACTCAAATCCCGCCTTGAGAACAATGACGATGTTCTCGCCCCTCTTGCCCATGGCTACCCTTTCGTTGGTTGGTGTTGATGAGCCCCCGGCATGCTGCGATGACATGCTTACGCATTTCGGGGAACCGGTAAGGCCGGTTAAGCCAGGCTCTCCCGCACAAGCCGCTCTCGGTAGCAGCGATATGCACCCTCATGTGTCATCGCGTGGCTCCCCTGCCACCACTCCCTATCGCCCTCGTTGAAGCGGGCCACCACGAACGGGGTTACGTCCTTTCCCGGGGCGAACAGAAGGGCAACAAAAGCCCCCTCATCTCCGATGGGAGTGAAGTCCAAGACGTAGAACTCCCCTGAGGCGAAGGTGAGCTTCTCTCCGACGCGCATTTCTCTTTCTCCTTCTACGTGTTTCGCCAGACGAACCAGAACACCACAGGCAGGGCCACAGCCCACGCCGAAAGAATCAGGTCAAGCACCCCGCTAGGCGCCATCGACAGGCGGAAGGCCAATGTCTTCCGGGTAGCACCCGAATACGTCGGAGAACCGCTCTCGGCCGTACTGGCCAAGGAGGTCTTTGAACCCTTCCGCCCCCGGAAGGGACATCGGGTAGACCCCTTCCCACACCTTCTCTCGGGGAAGGTCCGACCCGTCTTCCTGGCGCCGGTAGAGAACGAAGGTGAGGTTCTCCTCATCCCCGAAGTGGTATTCCCCGACATACTTCGCCGTGGTCGCGTCCCCCTGGTCGAAGAACGTGAACATGGTTCGCGTGCAGAGGCACATGTACCACATCCCGAATTCCTCCGGCTTGAACCCAAGGTTCACTTCCCACGTGGGGTGCCCGGCGTCGTGAATGGTCGATGCGGTCGAAAGGTTCAAGCTGATGTGACACTTCGGAATCTCCACCACGTTCCCTTTCTGATCAGGTTGATTCTGGGCACGGTTGAGCCCATTAATGGTCCGGCGTGCGCCCCCACGCACGCTTGACCAATGACAGGTTCAGACCTCGATGAATCCGTTATGGATTTCCTCGATGCGCTCATCTACCTTTGCAGCCCAATAGCGCTGCATTGACGGAGCGTATGCGCTGCGCAGGCGCCCCCGCCGATAGGTCACGGAGACATCTTTCTGGCACGTTTCACACGCGCCGATGTGCGACCGGATTTGCTCCGGAGTCGCGTCCCTGAAAGGAATTGACTTACGCGACTCAACTTTCACAACGGCCCGGAATGAGGACACGTCGAAAAGCCCACATTCCTGACTCGCGGCACTCTCCTGCCACTCAACGCGGTCCATCATTTTGTGGTACTCCGTGTAGGACATCCACCCCGACCTGTAAGCGGCCGTGAGTCGCATCCTGCGTTCATTTCCAGACACGACGCCTACCCCCTTCCTGTTAGTGGTTGCACTCAATGTGGTAGGCCCGCCATGCGCTAGCCGCGTCAGATTCGGTCGACAGGACCACCTGAAGACAGCACGTGCAATAGAAATCGGTGCGGTACCTGTAGGCGACCGAGAACCAACGGCCGCCCCTGCAAACCAGGCTCGGAAGCTCGCAGTAAACGCACTCTTCCATTTCTCTCCCTTTCGCTGGCTAATGCCGTGCCCTGGGGCAGATTCGAACTACCTGACGGACTGTTGGGGTCCTGATTCCGGCCTCCCCCATCGGGAGCCAGGGCATGAATGGACGGGAGTGGATTCGACAAACTCTCCATTTCTCGTAACCGTCCACCGGTGACCCGTTACCCCGGCCTAGATCTACGAACTAGGCCAGGTTCCGGACCCTTCGGCCAAAGGCAACTTTCACCTCTGCCGGATTCATCACTATTGAGTTCTCAAGAAACAGTCGCGTCTTTGGGACGTGCCAGCACCACGGGTCATTCGCCTACGGACACCCCACCCGCCATGGCGGAAAGGGCGGGTCGCTAAGCGACCAGGGTTAAGGCCCGGGGGCTAGCCGTATCCCCCAACCTGAACTTCCGGAAGTCGAGAGGCCTTACGAAGTGCCACCCGCGAGCACACTTCTTACGAAGTGCCATTCACGGGCACACTTCTTACGAAGTGCCATGTACTGGCATCGTTGAGCCTCACGGCCGGACCTAAAGCGGCGCCATGGCGCCTAGGTCCTGCCTGCCATTCGTTCCGTTCGGGAAGGTTCGGCTAGATCAAACTCGCTTCGCAGACCGTCCTGACACCGTTCACGATCGGGAGACTTCCGTCATAAGTCCCTGTGGACTATTCGACTCTCAACCGGTCGCCAGAAGAACGTTCAGGCTTCTGTATCTGTGAGCTTGACCCCTGTTCTATTTGAACAGAACCACGGTGCGTCTAAGGGGGTGTCCACCTTCCGGCATCTACGGCCATTCCCTGTCCAGCCGAGACAAGTCAATCGGCTATCTGGAATCACTTTCAACCCAAACGGGCCTCTAGAACCTTTGCAACGGTGGCGCTGCTGCCGGACTCTCATTGGTCCGTCTGCGACATCCGCTCTAGATCCGTTTCAGCCGCCTTACTCCCGTGTGAGTCGCGCGACTGCTGAATTTGGCGTGCCTGCCCCTACTTTCATAGAGCGCACCCAACCCCTAAACCAGCTAGCCCGCTCACGGTCAACAACGGCACCGGCTTAGGTTCCCTAGGACGTCGGGACCGCTAGGCCCCGTTCCCTTCGACGCACTGTGAAGTTCTGAATTAGCCGCATCCCCGCCCCCTGGGGGGCGGTTCCGCATCGCTTGGTGCGACACCGAGAACATTGCCAGAACCTCTTACGAAGTGCCAAGTCACAAAAACATAACGGGCCAAAATTCCTGCTCAGAGCCCATAACGATCTTGGTGAAGATCACCAAAAAACGCCTACTGTAAAGAAACTTGCCAACTAACCATGCCCGAAAGACGCCCCAAATAGCCTAAAGTCCGGTTCCCGAAACATGACACTTCATAAACAGCCATGCCCGAAAGTCCGAATCCCCCACCCCCACAGAACCCCCCGAACCCCCGACCCTAGGCGGACGGATGATTTAAGTTCTCAAACACGCTTTCGAAAACCAGCTACCCCTAGCGGGGGCCGTCCCACGCACGGCCCCCAACAGCCCCCAACAGCCACTCACACCCCTAGTGGGCGCCGTAAGACTCACCAGGCAGAGATAGAGCCTCTGCGAGCGTTCTAGGCCCTTCCAAGCCGCACGCATGGCACTTCGTAAGACCTGAACCGAGCGTCCCAAACGCCCGAACCACACCTCATATACGCGTAGAACCCTTATCGTCAAATCGACGAAAACTAGCTGAGAGCCTGAACGCTGGGTTCAAAACCTGAACACAGGCCGTTCAGGGCGACGTAAACCCACCAGGGGTATACCACCCAACCTGAACAGCTTGACCCCGCCGGGGGAGCTTCCTCGCTGTGCGCGCAAATCTGACGGTTCAAGGTCGTTTAGAACGTTCAGCGTTCTCGCTCAAGAGGCCGGCCGCGGCTGCCTTGGCTTCAGGTGAACCGTTCAGGCCGCCGGCCGCGGTTCACGAAGGTTCAGATCGAGCTTCTTCGTTCCTCAACGCGTTGCACCCCTTGCAGGCCAGCACAACGTTTGAGTCGTCGTTCGTGCCCCCCTTCTTCAGGGAGACGACATGATCCCGGCTCGCCTGGTCCCTCGGAACGGGCGCCTTGCACCAGGAGCAGATTCCCTTTTCTCTTTTGTATATCCTGCTGAGCTGCCTCTTTGCCCGCCCCTTGTGCATGTAGATCCGGTCAAACTCCTCTTGCGAGATCGCCCCTCTTCTGAGCTGCCGCTTATGCCTATCTGCCCTGTTTACCGCGGGCACCTTAGGCGTCTTCCCTGAGGTGTTGGCCGAGCGTGAGATCACCCGGTTCCCTTCCTCTGTCTTGGCCCGGGGCGGAGTTCGGATCAGTCTCTAAAGCAAACAGCCCCCCGGCGGGGTCCGGGGGGCTGAAGTGGGCTCAGTGCTGTTAGCCCGGCGCAGACTCAGCTGACTGAAGTCAGCTGAGCCTGCCGGAACGAAAGCCAGGCCATCGCCTCGAAACGGTGCCGGGCTTCGCTTTGAAGCTTAGCCGCATGCCGTCTCCGGTGTGCGGCTATCGCCAGGTTTCGAGCAGGTCGGGAAGGTGAGAGATGGTGGGGATGGTCTTGACGCCGGGAGGCAAAGGTGTCTTGTCGACGAAGTCGCTTCTCTGGACGAGTACGGCTTTCATGCCGTGGTTGATGGGGCCGAAGATGTCTTTGTCCCTGCGGTCACCAACGGAGACCACTCGTTCAGGGGCGACGCCAGCGGCAGCAAGAACAAGGGCGTAGAAGCGCGGGTTAGGCTTCTCGACCCCAAGGGTTGCAGATTGCAGTGTCACGCTGAAGCAGTCCAGGATGCCCGCGCGACGGAGCGCTTCGCGCCGATCCTGGCCGTCCTTCGTGTTGGAGGCCAGGATCAGAGTCATCCCCGCTTCGTGGAGGTCGCGGACTGCCCAGACGGCGGCAGGAGTGATCCGTCTCATCTTGAGAATGGGATCAACTGGTGATCCTGGCGAAGTGAGCGTCGAACCATAGTCCAGTGCGACACAGGAGATTCGTTCCGTCATGCTGCTGCCGCCCCTACGGCCGGGACATCAAAGTCACCAATTACTGGCCTGTGATCGGAGCCCCAGTCGCCGGTTCCAACTCGAAGCGCTCGGGGGGTGAGCCACCGGTAATAGATCCGGTCGCATGGGTAAGGTAGCGGCGCCTCCACGGTTGGGGTTGTAACGCCCAGCTCGACAGCCGCATCACGAAGGCCGGTTTCAGAAAGGGCATAGGCGGCCTGACGGTCAAGCTTGCGCCTGTCTCCAGAGGTATCGGCCCACGTGACAGGAACCGCGTTCCAATCGCCCATCATGATGATGGGCTCACCTCTTCTTGCCTTCAGCGCCAGGGCTTCCGCCTCGATCTCCCGAAGGCGGGGAGTGGACGGCGCCAGATGAACGCCGACGAACGAGACCATCCGGCCGTCGACCAGACCACGGATATGGGCTGCCCCGTGCCAGTACGGAGGCCCCACGCTGTGTTTCTCCTCGTCGACCTGCACCACACTAGCCTTCACGAAAAGCGCCTGGTGGCAGCCGTCGTGGTCGGACGGGATCAGGTAGCCGTCCAGGCCGAGGATGCGTTTGGCCAAGTGGAAGGGTTTACCGCCATGGAATACCTTGGTGTTGGGTCCGGCCCAACCCTTCGCTTCCTGAATCGCGATGACGTCCGCATCAAGGCCGGAAAGTCTTTCCAGCTGCCTGAGAAGCCGCCCGTTATTTCCGTTGTCTATTCCACCGTTACAGATGTTGAATGTAACGACTCTCACAAAATCGCCTCATTCGGAGGTGGGGTGGTTGATGGCTTTCTACTCCTCCGGGTTGTTGTTGCCCTGGTCCTCTCTTTCCCGCCTCGCCTGTGCTTGGGAGCCGTGCACCGGGGCAGTGCAGATCCTCATACCGTCGTCCCCATAACCGGGGTCGTAATACACGTTATTGTCCTGGCATTTGGAACACGCGTACGCCATGGGGCCTCTAATTCTTTCGATCGTCAAGGAACCGGTTTTGGACATGAACCCGACGGGGCAGACTGGAAGAATGCTTCAGTTGACGGCTGCCCGCATCTCGCGGTCAGGCCCCGTCGGGGGATTTAGGGCTAACTGGGGCCGGATAGCGCGACTACGGCTAGCAGCGTCATAACCAGTAGCGATGCCCCGAAAAGGGCGTTAGGAATAACCTTAGGGTATTCAATCGCCCACGCTATAAAGACCGTTTGGACGATGATGATGACGCCGATGAAAAGCTTTTTGATCAACTCAGTTCCACCAGGATTTGGTGCCTCTCGACAGGGGGAGGCCCGTACAGCGGACGGGCTGGGCCTTCCCCGAGGTATTTGCCCGTTGACACCCCTGCCGAGAGGGTTTAGGTCCCCGCCTCTACCGGTGGGGATGTGCCGGGATGCGTGCCCACACGACGCAGCCGGGCAGGCCGCGCCGGTCCTGGAAGCCCCATCGCCCCAGGGTTATGACGTGCACGTTCCACAGCCCGAGACCCTTCTCGGGAAGGTTGACCTCGGGGTCGGGGGCTCGCAGTATGGGGCGAGGCCGACTAGTGCCGTCGTCGGCGACTTCAATGAGGAAATCGCCCTCTTCTCTTCGAATGTGTAGAGTTATGCGCCCGTCGGGCGGGCCGTGTCGGAACGCGTTGGTTACCAACTCACTCACGACCAGCCGGAGGTCTTCGTAGGCGGGGTGGTCGGCTCCCACGGTCTTAGCAATCTCAAGGCGCGCTTCGCGCGCTGCTGCGGCTTCTGAGCCTAGTTGTCTCATTCCTAGCGTGGCCAGCATTGACCCTCCATTCGCCCGGCGACGTGGGCGTGGTTTCGGTGTGACCACCTTCGCAAAGAGAGCCTTGACGCGGCTAGCAAAGCTTGCTCACACTTAGCTCACATTCGCTTGTGAGCAAGCTCGACCTTCCGCGAAGGGTCACCATGGAAGAAAAGGGCAAAAAAGGCAATAAAGCTAACGAAGAGGCCAAGGCCTCTTCGGCTACACAATTCGGAAGCGAGCTGGCCCGCTACCGGCGAGAGGCAGGCCTTACCCAACGGCAGCTAGCTACCGCCGTGCCGATGTCGCCGGGATTGGTCGGGATGCTCGAAAAGGGAGAACGCTTTCCCACCCGGGAGGTAGCCGACGGCCTAGACAAGGCGCTGGGCCTAGGCACGACCTTGCGCGGCCTTCGGGAGAGGTTGGACCGCATCCGGACACCTGATGCCTGGTTCCGGACCTGGCTGGAGTTCGAACAGGTCGCCCACACCCTCTACATCTGGGAGCCCCTGATGGTGCCCGGCCTACTCCAGACCGAGGCTTATGCACGGGCCGTGTTGAGCCACAGTCCACACATCACTGAGGAACAGGTGGAGGACAAGGTGACTGCGCGCCTGGCGCGACAGGCGATCCTTTACCGGTCTCCACCCACAGCCCTCTGGGTCGTACTGGATGAAGGAGTGCTTCACCGCCCGATCGGCGGGCCGAAGGTGATGAGAGAACAGCTTGAGCACCTGACAGAGATGGGTGCTAGAAAGGAGCTGTCGATCCAGGTCTCACCTATCGCTGCCGTGGGCGTCCTAGGCTTGTTAGGGGGGCTCGCCGTTGCCGAAATGACAGGGTTCCCTGAGCGGGCGGCCTACGCCGAGTCGCAGCCCACAGGGTCAGATCGAACCACGACTCGGCCTCAGCGTGTGCGAGGGATACTCTTCAGGCATAGTGCGGTGCGGGGAGATGCCCTCCCACGGCGTGAATCCCGCGCCCTGATTAGGGAGACGATGGAAAGATGGACATGACTGACAGCCTCGCCGCCGCCCGGTTCCGTAAGTCCACTCTGTCAGGTGACGATGGCGGCAACTGCGTAGAAGTGGCCTCCCTGGAGGGGGGCAACATGGCCGTCCGCGACACCAAGGATCGCAAGGGCGGCACGCTCGTTTTCGGCTCTGCCGGGTGGGCCGCGTTCATCGGCCGCATCAAGGCCGGCGCCTACGACGTCTAAACCCAAACCTCCGCACCGCGGCATGCCGACCGGTTGCGAGTCCTGAAACACAGAAAGCCCCCAGGGGAAACCTTGGGGGCTTTCTGCTGCTGGAACGGCAGTGTCTACCGGGTGAGGACTCCGATGATGAGGGATGCCATCAGCGCCAGGGCGAAGGCCGCTGCGAACAAGTAGTCTTCATTGATCTTCATGCCAGGCGGCGCCCCTCCTCGATGCTGTTCGCGAGCGCTTCGAGCAGCCACGCCTCATCCTGCTGATTGGCCGCAAGGTGGTAAGCCTCGATCCCTGCCATGCGTCCGGCGGACTCTTCGCTCTCCTTTGACCTCTTCCTGAGCGCCTCCACCACGTCGGAGGTCTTCACGTAGCCGTCCGGGACGGCGTCCCGCCTCACCCAAACCTCCTCGTTGAACTCGACCTGGACGTTGTTCGGGTCGAGAACGATGGTGATCTTCTCCCGGTCGACATACCAGTCTTCAATCATTTCCTTGCCGAAGGAGAAGCGGTTGATCGGCCGGGGGTAGCGGTCAGTGCGGACGGCGGCAGTCATGATGATCTTCTTTCTCTATTTGGCGAGCTTGAACCCGGCCAGAAGGCCGAGGATGAAGGCGATGAGGGTTGGGATACCAATGATGTCTTCGATGGTCATTCGATAAGCTCGATTTTCAGTTCGCCGTAGTCGTAACTCCACTCCACGATCGCGTCAGAGGGGATGCGGTACTTTGTTATGGCTTCTTGCAGGTCGCCGATGCTGATGGAGCCGTCGAGGTAGATAATTTTCTCTAGGCGCATTTAGAAGGCCTTGACTCGCTCGATGGCCCTCTTCAGTTCGCGCCGTAGCTGCTTGAGTCGCCTGATCACCTCGTCCTCATCCGGGCCGTAGGCGATCTCGCCGTCCGAAGGCAGGCCCTCGATGCAGACATCAATGTAGCCGCCGTAGTAGCGATCAACGGTGATGTTGAACATGGTTTCTTTCTCCTTGTGCTCAGCTAGAAGGCTTCCGGGGATGTAGGTCCAGCTCATTTAGTACGCGACTGCCACGTCACGGCCGGTAGAGATGTCCGTCGAAATGTCAAGGCATTCGGCGGCGTAGTGGCCGAGCGACATGGCGGAAGAGTAATAGCCGCTCTCGGCCTGGGCTCTTGCCTTCTCCTCATAGGAGGCGGCCCTCTTCTTCAGGTCTTCAACCAGGGCTGCTCTGTTCATCCACCCGTTCCGGAAACCTGCGTCCCGTAGGGTGACGATGAGCCTCCCACCCTCCGTCTTGAAGGACTCGACGTTGCCCATCTCAAACTCGAACGTGCTCACTTGTACTCCTGCGTGTTGGACGGATGATTAATCACTGGCTGATCTCGTAACGCTTTTCTAGGGATTCAGTCCGTACGAGCGACTGAAGCCGCTTCGTTTGGCTTCGCGTCAGGTGGACGCGGACGAACCCCTTCTCTTTCAGGTATTCACTGGTGGTGGGGTGAAGGGCGACCTTCTCGCCGTACGCCCAGGCGCTCAGGCCCCATGTGCCGGACAGGTCTTGCATGAGCTTCGCGACACTTGCCGCCGGAATGTAGAGGATCTCAGTCATGCTCGTACGTCTCTACGGTGATCCGGTCCTTGTAGACAGTGACTTCGGCGTGGTCACCGAAGGTTTCGTAAAGGTAGTCGTCGAAGCAGCCCGCTTCGATTCCATCGGCGAGCTTCTCAAAGTCGCCATAGTCTTCATGCTTCGGCCATACAGGGCCGTACGGCTCCCACACAGCCGAGGTGTAGGTTGAGCCCGTCCACCTGCCGGGCGTGTACTTCTCCGCCTGCCCGCCCTTTAGCGCGGTGGTGTACTCTCCGAAAAAGCCGTCTGTGTAATCATCGTCCTCTCCGAAGTCGGCCCGGTCGTTCACCTTGAGACGCGCACCGCTAATCCCGAATTCACACAAATCGCCGTCGTTGAAGTAGGGGGTGAATTGTTCCCACCTGATAGCCTCCACCCGGGGCGAATTGATCAGGGGGCGAATCAGCTTGGCGAACTCGTCCTCGCCGAGCTGCTCCTTAGAAGCCGATCGGGGGTGGTACAGCTCGCCCTCAACAGGGAGGCCAAAGGCGGTGGTTCGTACCTTAGTTTTCGTCATTCGCGTTCTCTTTCAGGAGAGTCGATAGGGGGACTTCCCTCAGGACGCTGCCGGACATCCACGGTTTGACCGGCATGCCTTCGATGTAATCTGCGGGGGTCGGTAGCCACCCGAGGTCTTCCAGAATGTGTTGTTCGGCGATCAGCCGGACAGGCACTTGAACGGTTTTCGTGGCCTTCTGAACGGTGATTGTGGCCCCGAAGATTCGTTCGCACAGGAACACGCCTAGCGTGTGGTGGTAGATACTGCGGTGGCGTACGTCGCCAACCACCTGTTTTGAGCTGTCTATGAAGGTGTGGATCGGGAGGTAGTCATCTGTGGAGCCCCCCCACCTTCGGACGGATGATTGAGCGTGAAGGAAGCTGTTCACGCTGCGGCGGCGGGCAGCTCGGCCTCCTGGCCGTTCACCCATGCCACCCTTCGGATGGACACACGCTCCAGAAGGTCCCCGTTGGGGGCGTAGAACGCCTCCATTCGACCGTCAAGGTAGTGAATGAAACCTTCAGGGCGGTCCCCCATCCATCCCGACAGGAGGTGCGCGCCAGGGTCCAGGAGGTTTTGCCCGAAAACCGACGGGTCATCGTCGCCCGGCTCCGTACCCCAAGGGGAGTCCTGGGCGGACCATCGGGAGCCGCAGCAGGGGCAATCGCCTTCTCCGTCGAAGTACAGGCCGATGTTCTGGGCGTACATGTCGGCGTCGGCCGCGTCCGCCGCTTCAACGATCACGTAGCAGCTGACGCCCTCCGTGTCGTCGTAGCTGAACCGGCCGAAGCTGTTGTTCTGCCTGTAGGTGAAGAACGGCATTTACTTCTCCTTCTGGGTTGCTCGTCGGGTTTTGCGCGCCGGCCTCGGCGAAGCCGCGGGCGGTTCTACATCTGGTTCAGGCCGCCACGAAGGGTCGTCCTTGCACTGCCATTTCTCGGCGGGCTCGTCCCACACGAAATGCTTCTCATCCCCCATGAATGTTTCACAGTGTTTGCAGTACAAGGGGATGGGGGGCTTCTCACCCAATGAGAACTCCAAGGATGAGCCCCGCCACGAAAAGCGCGAGGAAGAAGAACCCTCCGACGATGATCGCGCACCCCTTCTCGGGGTCTGGTCGCTCATTGGCGGTAAGTGGCCTCATTTAGACTCCGTTCTCTTGGTCTCCAGTGACGGCCTGGGCGTGAGCGTTACTGATGGCCCGCCTGGTGCCGATGCCGTCGACCCGTTCGTCTCGACGGTTGAAATGGCGGTTAAGAAGCCGCGTCATGTACTCGGTTGCCCGGTAGTAGGCTTTGCGTTCGCTATCGGTCAGCTTCTCGCCCGCGATTTTCCGGTTGATGAGAACCTGCTGATCATGACGAAGCTTTCCGAACGCCGTCACCAGGTCCAGGACAGCGACCGTTTCGTCGCCTATGGCGACGACACCGGTAAAGGTGGTGTCTTCCGTCCACGCCTTAGCCAGCAGGCCCCGCACCTCTTGGGGCGTGTAGATGTATTGGCTGGAGTGGTACATGAAGTCGACGATTTGCGTCCTCGCGTAGCGAACACCCTCCGCGTACATCACAGCCCAAATCCAGCCGTCTACGTCGATGTGGTCGGCGTACCGGTCGCTGTTCGAGCACATGTGCTCGTATAGGAAGCCTTCGATGTCCTCGGCTTCAATGGTGTAGTACTCGCGTGCCACAAACTGCGACACGTCCCTCGCGAAACCGATGAGCTTCGCGAGGGTGGCGTCATCGAACATAAGATTTTCCGTCCTTCGTATAGGTGTCTCCTTCGAACGTGAAGCCGCCGGCCGAGTTCATCGGCACAAGAACGGGTTGAACATGGGAACCGTCGACGTAGGCAACCGCAAAGCCGCTCTGCCAGTTCGCCATGCCGGTTTTCAGGTACGGAGGCGTCTTTCCTGGCCTGACGTCCATGATGTGACCGACCTCGACGCCGGTAAGGGTGGTCGCCTTGCCCTGGTACCCGGTCGTCTCCGACGACACGGCCAGGCGGTGAACATGACCCATGACGACAGATCGGCCGATCTTCTTGGCTGCGTTGACTGCTGTCCGGCCGCTGATGGTCGACAGAGAGAGCCCTAGGTGCCCGTGGGTGGCTATCCACCCGGGCGTGAACTCGTACCAGTCGGCGACCTGGTCGACGCCCAGGCCGCCGAAGTCCAGGAGGGTCGCGATGTGAAACGCCCTGCTCTCGGCAAGCGCCGGGGCATACCTCGTCAGGTACGCCCGAGGCCTCAAGTCGTGGTTGCCCTCGATGAACGACACCTTGCCGTCGACGCGGCCCCTAAGGTCCGCGAGGATCTTCCGGCCAGTCTCCGAGTCCCGCTCAACACCAGACTCGAACTCGCTTTTGGTTCCTTTTGACCACTGGCTTGGTTGGGGGAAGTCCATGAAGTCGCCGATGATGACGACCTCATCAGGCTCCCACTCGGAAGTGAACGCGTGTAGCGCCTTCAGCTGGTTGGGGTTGTGGTAGGGGATTTGGGCATCGGGGTAGAAGAGGATCTTTCTCACTCGTCCCCCAGCGGCTCCATGTCCACGTAGGCCACCTGTAGGTAAACCTCGTACGACTTTGGGAACTCTGGATCGCGGAAGACGAGTAGCCGGGCGCACGCGTTGTAGAGGTCTTCGCGGCCGTGGGATTCCGTCTCAAGCCCGTCGATCAGCCGCCCAATGATGGCTTCAATTTCGCTTGGGCTCGGGATTCCGTTCTTGGCGAGCGCGTCTATCACGTACCAGTTGTTGGACGCGTAGATTGCCGAAATCTGCTCGGGTGTCAGCTCGTAAATGTAAATCGGGTGGTCGGGTTCAGGTACCTCTAGTGTTATTGGCTTCAATGTTTCTCTCTTCCTAGAAGCGGCGGGACGGATGATTTATGCCATCCGCCCCTTCACCTCCTATAGGTAGCTTCGGGCGCCCTCGCCGTTGGTTGCCCTGACGTGGTCTAGGGCTCGGTTCCATCCGGCCTTGAATCCGTCTTCCGTGCCAGCGAAGTAACCGTCAACCCATCCGGTGCGCCGACCTTTCTCGTATCCTTCTCGATAGCCTTCCCAGTTGGCCCGGTCGAGTTCGGCGAAATCGGTCATCCCCATTGTTCGTTCAGTCGCGCTTCGTATCCGGCGTCATACCCGGCTTCGTATCCAGCCTTGAAGCCGTCGCGCCATGAATCGTCTATAGACCAGCCGTTACGCTTCCTGCCGTCGAATCGGGTTTCCCTCCAATTCTGGAAATATGGGTCCATCATTTCGTCATCCATCAGCAGTCCTCGATGTCATCCCAGAATGAGTAATAGACGCCGTCTAGGTGGTACTCATAGCCTTCGTCTAACCCGTCCTGGAAGCCCTCCAAGTAGTCAGGTTCGGTGGACGTCGGTTCAATGCCTGCGTATCCGTCGTCGAACCCACGGTCGTAATCGGTGTGTTCGTTCACAGCCCGACCTTTTCTAGTAGCGCGTCCTTGCCGTACTGGCCGTAGAAATCGTTGCTGTCCATGCCGTCGCCTAGGTCTACCGGGTGCGCGTTGCTGAGGGCTTTAGCGATCGTGGCGCCGAATTTCCGTCCCGGCTCGTCGCCATCCATCGGGACGATTACAGACCGGTAGGGTTTGAAAATCAGCGCCCATTCAGGGCGCCAAGAGTCCACCCCGGGTACTCCTATCGCCGGTACCCCACATTGCCTCCAGGTCATGGTGTCGAATTCGCCTTCCTGAAGGACCATGACGTCTGAATGCGCTTCGATGGCCGACGTATTGAAGGGCCTCGGTTTGCTACCTGGCGTGGTGAGGTACTTCGGCCCGTCGCCGACCAGCCTCTTAAACCGGATATCCAACGTGTCGCCATCGGGCGCCATGTAGGGAATGGAAAGCATCCCCTTGTAGGCTTCATGCCCCGGCAACGGGTTTCCGACGACTCCGAGCCTGAAATAGGTTACGTTGTCCCACTCCATGTATCGGCTCGTCGTCAAGTAGTCGACGGCGAACGCGTCCTCCAACAGGTCCGCCTGATATCTCTTCCGGGCTTTTTCCAAGAATGTCCGCCGCTCGCTGGAGGGCACCGGCATAATCCACCCCTTCAAACTCCATGATTAGGGAAATCGCGTCCCCTTTGACTCCGCATGCGTGACAGTGAAAGCCGGTTTCGTTCATGGAGGCGGACGCCCGCCGGTCCCCATGAAAGGGGCACCGGCAGGACATCCATCTAGAATCGGGGTCGGGAAGGTAGACGTCTTCCTCGTTGAATTCTTCGAGGATCGGCCTAATCGGAATCCGAAGAGGCATCCTTGGCGTCCTCGGCCTTCCTGCTGGTTCGGTAACCCTGAATGGCGTAAGCCACTATGGCACCGTTCGTGTCACCCCAGGCATCACGCCAGGTGTAGGTGTCAGGGCCGAGAACCCCGCTTTCGGCGAGCTTCAAACTTCCCCTAGTAACATCCAGCCAGCCGTACGTTTCAACGAAAATCTCGATGACCTCGGGAAGGGTTTCCTTGTCGATGAACATTAGCTGCTCTTTCCTTTGTGATCGTCACTGCCGAACGTTCTCTTGTAGAACTGGCCCGTGAGGGTGTCGAAAACAACAATCCCCTCAGGGTTCATGTAGCTGAGTGCAGCCTGGCTGCCGTACTGGGCGAGGTCCTCCATCCGACGGTCAATGAAGTGCTCGTCCCACACCCCCTCATAAAGGAGGGGGACAACGCCCAGGCCAGGCACGCCGGGCGGGGCGTTTTCGAACTGCTCACCCCAGCGGCGGGTGTTGAAAAGGGAGAATCGCCTCTCGATGAGGTCGTATCCTCGCTGGATGCCGACACCCCACCATTCGCCGTAGTGGTGCCCAGGGCCGAGGGTCCCGGCAAGGGATTCAGCGTTCTGGTAAACCCACCGGGCGAAACCAAAGTTGTCGTCTTCCGGGGTTACAAAGCGGTTGCGTGACTGCGCAAGAACCGCCCCGTCGTGGTCGACCACCACGCATCCGTTTGTGCCGTCGATCTTCTCCGAAATGAAGATCCAGCGCTTCGAAAGCCTAGGGATGGGGTCGAACTTCTTGAACTCTGCCATTAGGCGGCCATCGGGAGGCTGGTAAAGGCCTTCTCCAGGTCGCTCAAGACGTTCGGGGTGTCCATCAGCTTCGCGGCGGCGGACATCACCTCGTACTCGTCGGCCTCCCAGACCAGCCCTTGAATCTGGCTTTCGGGAACAGTAAGGACTTCATTTCGGTTGAGGAGCTGAAAAGCCCACTTGTCGCCCGAAGTGACCTCGACCAGTCCGGCGACCTGGAAAAACTGGCCGCCGACCAAGACGCGGATGATGCCGTCATAAACAACTCCAAGACTCATACCGTTTTCTCCTTTAGCTGGTTCTCTAGTTGGTTCATGTGGGCGATCATCTCTTTTGCCTTCCAGAGAGGCATCACAAAGAGTGAGTCTTTGACGTTTTTGCCTCGCATCTTGCGGATGACGGCCCACCATCGGGTTTCGTTGTTCACGGCTTGGGTGGCCGTGGCTTCGAACCACGTCCCCCATTTGTCTTCAGCCGTGTTCTTAAGTTGCAGGGTCCACCCGGGCACTCCGTCGATGTCCCCGCGATCATTCGGGCCGTACTGGTTCCCGTTTCGCTTGACTGCTGCGAATAGATCGGCGAAGAAATCCTTCACGGCTACCTCGTAGGTGTAACCAAGGGCTTTAGAGCGGTTGCCCATCGGCCCCCTTCAGGGCTGTTCGGCTGTTCACTGTTGAGTTTTCAAGCTGCGTCACCGGAGGCATTTTTCTTACGAAGTGCCATCCGTGGGTAAAAAAATGACCTTCAGGCCGCTTTCAGTAGATGCGGGGCGACTTTGGTTTCCATCCACATGCGGGCGAGGTTCATTGCGATGGGGATGGAGAGCGTTCCGTTGGCTGCTGCCTGCCCGGCCCGGTTCTTCACTACCGCGATGTTCAAAACGTCTTGAACGGCTCCGAACGCGCGGTTCAGAGTCAGGATGAGAACGGGAAGTTTGCTGATCTTCCCGCGAAGGCCGGACAGGGGTACGACGGTGTCCCCTGATTCGTAATCGCCTGTGACGTGATGAAGCCCTACGACGCAGGCCGAGGTTTTACGTGCGAGCTGGTGAAGCCAGTCCATCGTGTCTTCGAGGCCGGCGAACCCTTCAAGCTCGTTGAATACGTTCGAAACGTTGTCGACGACAACGAGCCGCGGGAACCGTCCAAAAGCCCACGCGTACGCCATGACGTGATCGTTCAGGTCGTTCAGAGACGGCGACGAGTCGAACACGAACCGGACGTGCCTCGTTCGGTTCAGGGCTGCGTCATACTTGCTGGTTTCCTTTCGTTTAAGTGCGTCCATCACCATGACGACAGGGTCGCCTGTGACGATGGAGGCGGCTCGGGCGTACTGGGTGGCTGCGTCGCTGTCAGCGGAGAAGTATAAGGCGGGCACCCCCGCCCACACCGCAAGGGTTAGGGCGAGGACGCTTTTCCCCACTCCCGGAGCTGACGCGATCAGGTGCAGCTGCCCGAACCTGAACTCAGCCCCAGCAACAGCCAGGCGATCAAAAACTGTGGGGATTGGCGTACCCGAGTCGCTGTCATACTCGCGGGCACGCTGAAGGACCCACATTTAGATCTTGGGCATCTGGCACTTTGGCTGCCCCTGCGGGGCCTGGCACGCCCAGAAAGCCCCGTAGGACTTTTGGGTGCGCTGGGAGAATCCCGCAGGCATGTACTTGGCGGTGCCGTGGGCGCATACGGGGGGCGCCATGCCCGGGGGTGGCCCGCCGTTCGCCGGGGGCGGTGAGTAGGCCGGAGGCGCGGGCGGGTAGGGCGATGCGCTCTCGTACGGGGGGGTGTAGGCCGGGGGCACGTCTGGCCACGGCGCCTCCTGGCCTTCACCGTTCACCACCTGGCCGCCGAAAGCGGCGCCGATGGTCGAGAGGGCCAGGCCTTCCGAGAACGCGTTACCGACCAGGGCAAAGAACTCGGCGTCGGCGTCGCGAAGGTCTCTCATGAGGTCTCGGGGGCTGGCTGCGGCAACCTTCACCTCCATAAAGGCGTAGTCGACGGTTCCGGGCAGCCTGAATAGAACTTCTGTACTCAAACGGGTTCCCTTCGTAGGGGTTAGGACTTGACGAGGCAGTGTGCTGCCACGTCGCATATCCGGCAGTGATCGCCGGGATTTGATGGGTAGTCGCCTCGGCTCTCGGCGTCGTCCATCATGCGGAACTCGCGGATGAGCCATTCGCGGGTGAACTTGGCGAGCGGTTCGGGCGGCATAGGTCGGCCGTCCTTCGCCATCCAGTAGTCCCCCCACCGAACGTCGACGCCGAAGCAGTCCATGACGGCCTGCCGGTAGACGGCTAGCTGGATTGCGTCCGAGGGCCTCTTGGAGCCGGTCTTGATGTCCCGGACCTTCAGTTGTCCTGTCTGGGGGTCGACCAGGATCAAATCTATGAAGCCGCGAACATCGACGTTACCTAGGGTGATCAGGAACTCGACCTCCGACGCGGGTTCCCCCGTGTCCGGGAGGGTCCACACCCGAAGGGGGTCAGTCGCTACGTACTCGACGTAGGTCCGAACTTGTCCGGCCCCTGCCAAGTGGCGGTCTTCGATGTCCTTTTCGGTCTTCTTCTTCCCGCCAGTCATCCAGGCGTCTAGGTCTGGTTCGCGTTCAAGGGCTTCCGCGACCCCGCGAACCCAGACCTGCTCGAAGACGTCTTCGGCTTCTGCGACCGAGATGGTTCGCCATGACTTTTCGTAGGCTTCGATCGCTGCGTGAACGGCGATCCCCTGCACTGTCCAGGCGGCGGGCTGTGTCGGTACCCTCGCCACCCGGCGCAGTCGGAACGCCTCTGGGCATGTGACGTATGATTTAAGTTGGCTTACGCTCCTTCTCATTCACTTCTTTCCAAAACTGGCAAATGGGGTAGGGCTTCTTCACCTCCCACGGCCATGTCACTCCCGCAAACACGGCGTCCGGAGGGATGAGTCGGGCTTCGACTCCCACTTTCCAGACAGCCCACCGCGTTTTTCGGTGTACCTCGTACAAGGTGCCGTGAGGGCCGTCGAGGGCGATCACGTCCAACGCTGGACTCTGGTACAGCACCCGCGCCCGGCCGTGGGCGACGGTCAGGTTGATCAGGTGCGACGGACGTGGGGTCATAGGCGGTTCCTGCCTTCGGGCATCAATAGGGCATAACGGACTGCCCATATCACCCCATAATGCTGCCTACGCCCCCTAGTCCGGTACTACCCGCGCGGGGGGATCGTGATCAGAGTGACACCCCGACTGACGACTAGTCGGCCATCGTGCAGGGCAGGGATTTGACTCCCTTACGCGCCTTGAGTGCCTTGCGTTTCGTTCCATGGCGAGAACAGTAGCCCTGTTACGAAGTGCCAGCAACACGAGATGGGCGCGTTATTGCTGGTCAGGCCTCTTTGGAGGCGTTTTCAGCGTCCTCAAGCACCTTCTTTATGTGCCATGAGGATCTATCCGCCTCTATAGTGCGCCACCCTGCTGTGTCGTAAGTCACATCAAGTCCTTGTTCGACAAGGCCTCTCGCCCATGCGAGTGCGCCGTTGCGCTGGTAGGCCGAGCCCCCCGGTGTTCCCTTCGCGATGTGCGACAGCATCCGCAGGTAGATAGACCACGTGTGCGAGGCGTCCTCTTGGCGCACGCGCCAGATGATCACGTTTGAATGGTCGATCCGCTGGCCAGTCATGCCCGACTCCTTGAGTCGGCGAAAGTATGTTCGCCTCGATAGGCCTAGGGCTGCGGCAATCTCATCCGGGCTTAGGTTTTGTCTACGAAGGTCGGCTACCCTCCGCATGAATGCGCTCACAGTCGCTTTAGTCATGATCCCGCCCACGGATTTCGTTGGTCGCAGTCTCTACGATCAACGATGTGCACCACAAGCAGCAGAGATGAAAATGTAATGACGCATTAGGCGAACACTTGGATTACTTGAAAAGTACACTTGTGACCGTTTTGAGACATTTGTGCCTACTGTCTCGGGGGCCGAGGCGGCGCCTGTCGCTCGTAAGGGTCGCCTAACCCCCCTCTCATCCCATCCTTGCATGTCCTTGTGTGCCGTGTCGCCGTGCAGGGATGTCAGGTTGGCCACACCTCCCCCGACCTGGGAGAACGTCCCAGGCGGAGAAGTTTGCAAGCAACGAAACTTGACTGGTCGAGCATGGCCAGGAACATGCCGCCGAGTACGGCGAGCAGCAACAGCCCGTTCTTCGCGGGCCGGGTCTCCACGGGAGGATTCAATACGTCGGTAGACACATGTTGATGGTGACGTGTCAGTCCTGACATGTCAATGCGTAGCTATGATGAGGACATGTCTCTCCGGATCGCGCTTCTGGGCCTGTTGACCGCCGCGGGACCCTCAAGCGGCTATGACCTGACCAAGCTCTTCGAGAGTTCGATCAGCAACGCCTGGCAGGCTCGGCACAGCCAGATCTATCCCGAGCTGAACAAGATGGCCGCCGAGGGACTGGTCACGGTCGAGGAGGCCGGACCGCGCGGCAGGAAGAGCTACGCGATCACCAAGGAGGGCTCGGCGGAGCTGCGTGCGTGGATGCTGGACGAACAGCCCTCACGCATGCACCGCAGTGAGACGGCGCTGCGCGCCTTCCTGCTGCCCACGATCGAACCGCACGAGGCCGTCGCGCTGCTGCGCGGGCAGGCCGAGGTGCTCGCCGCCAAAATGGCCGAGCTTGAGGCCATCCGCGCCAGGGCCTCCGTCTGGCGCAAGCCCGGTTTCGGACGGTACGCCCTTGATCTGGGCATCCGGCAGACCCGTCTGCTGCACGACTGGGCCGAGGAGACCGCGGCCGAGATCGAGAAGTCGGCCGGACAGGGCTGACCTCAGCCGCACCCGGCCATCGCGGGAAGGGTGTCCTCCCTGGTGGAGAAGTCCACCTTGGAGAAGTGACGGTCGAGCAGCCTGCTGATCGTGCCGTCGCGGTAGAGGCTCACGATCGCGCCCTGGACCGCCTTGCAGGTGCGCTGGTCGCCCTTGCGCAGGGCCACCGCGTAGCGCTCGTCGGTGAGTTTGAGCCCGACCACCTTGTAGCGGATGCTCTCGCGGTCGGCAAAGCCCGCCAGCACCAGGTCGTCGCCGGGGATCGCGTCCACGTCCCCGGCCAGCAGCATGTTCATGCACTCGGTGTAGGTGCTCGCGGCGACCAGGTCCAGGCGCTTGACCACGTCCTGCAGGGCGCCGACCGAGGCGCTCGCCCCCGGCTGGCAGAGCTTGCGGCCTTCGAGGTCCGCCACGGAGGAGATCGCCGAACCTCCCTTGACGAGCACGTCCACGTGCGCCACGTAGTACGGCCCGGCGAAGGTGACGGCGTCCGTCTTGTTGATCGAGTAGGTCGAGATGACCAGGTCGAGGTCCCCTGAGGCCAGCAGCTTCGGCCGTTCCTCGCGGGAGGTGCCCCTGAAGGTGATCCCGCTCGCCGGCACGTCGAGTTTCTTGGCGATCGCGGTCGCCAGATCAACCTCGAACCCCTGCCAGGTGCCTTCGTTGTTCAGCGCGACGCCGGGCAGGAAGTCACGCATGCCGATGGTCAGCCGGTGGGTGCTCGCCGCCTTGTCCACGACCGAGGAGAAGGTCTTCGGGCTCGGCGTGACCGGGGTCAGGGTCGACTGCTGGACGCGTCCGGCCAGTCCCGGCAGCCAGCCCGAGAAGTAGGCGACCGCGCCCGCTCCCGCGACCAGCAGGACGGCCACCGCCGCCGCGATCCAGCGTCCCCGCGAACGCCGCCGGGGCGCCGGGGCGGAGGCCTGGTTGGCGACCGTCGCCTGCCAGTTCGGCGGCTGCTCGGCGTACCCCCCGGACGGGCCGTAGGCGGGCTGCGCCGGCCCTGTCTGATGCTGGGCCGGCCGCTCGCCGTACACCGGGAACCGCTCGGCCTGGGGGCGCTCAGTCTGGGACCACTCGGGCTGGGACCGCTCGGCCTGGGGGCGCTCAGTCTGGGACCACTCGGGCTGGGACCGCTCGGCCTGGGGGCGCTCAGTCTGGGACCGCTCGGGCTGGGGGCGGTCGGCCTGGGGGTGCTCGGCCGACGGGATCCGCGGGCGGGAGATCTGGGAGAGCGAGGACTGCGGGGGGCGCGGGATCTGCACGGTCGGTGGCGACTCGGAGACGGGCATCCTGATGGGGTTGGTGGCGTCCTCGGGGCCCGCGACCTGCGCCCCCTCGTTGAGCACCGCGGGCGAGGCGTTGACGGTCTCCGGGTGGCCGAGCAGGCGCAGCAGGATCTGGTCGGCGGAGGGGCGCTCGCCGGGCGCCTTGGACAGCGCCGCCGCGGCCACGCCGCGCAGCGGCTCGGGCAGGTCGCCGAGGTCGACCTCGTGGTTGAGGATGCGGTTGAGCACCACCGCGATCGAACCGCCCGCGAACGCCGTCTCGCCCGTCGCGGCGAAGGCGATGGTCGCCCCCCACGCGAAGACGTCCGTGTGCGGCCCGACGTCGCCCCCGGAGACCTGCTCCGGGGCCATGTAGGCGGGCGTGCCGATGGCCCTGCTGGTGATCGTGCCGGTCGAGTCGATGACGCGGGCGATGCCGAAGTCGACGACCCTGGGCCCGTCTGCGGCGATGAGCACGTTGTCCGGCTTGAAGTCGCGGTGCACGATCGCGGCCTGGTGGATGGCGGTCAGGGCGGTCGCGGTGCCGACGGCCAGGCGCTGCAGCGCGGTGCCGCGCAGCGGCCCCTCGGCCTCGACGACCTCCCGCAGCGACCTGCCCTCGATGTACTCGCTGGCGATGTAGGGGGTGTCGCCGTCCAAGTCGACGTCGATCACGCCCGCCGTGCAGAAGGAGGCGACCCGGCGGGCGGCCCGCGCCTCCCTGGCGAAGCGGGACCTGGCGATCGTGTCGCCGGAGAACTTCACGTGCAGCAGCTTGATCGCCGCCCGTTCCCCCTCGGGGGTCTCGCCCAGGTAGACGATCCCCTGGCCGCCCTCCCCGATCCGGCCGACAATGCGGAACTGCCCGAGCTGGTGCGGTTCCCCCGCCCCCAGCGGCGCGATCTGCGGCATCATCGTCCTCACGATCCGGTGACTCCCCGACCAGCCAAACTTTACGACCCCGCGCCCCCATCTCCGTCTTGTACGGTCTGTGGCGGGTCATCTGGACACGCCGACCTGCCCGATTACCGACAAACCACCCCAAGATGGCGCGGCACGCGCTTAGATCGCTACCGTTGACCGTTCCTTCAGTCAAAGCGGAGCCAATCCTTGATGCGCCGATACACGGGTTATCGCGACTTCATCCAGCGCGATCAGCGTCTCCTGGTCGGTACGGCCCTGCTCCTGACCGGTAGCCACGACCAGGCCTTGCGGCTCGTCCTGTGGTCCCTGCGCTCCGTCGGGCTGAGCTGGCCCCCGACCCTCTGGGAGAACCCCACCGTTCACGCCCAGATCACGATGTACCGCCGCTATCTGCGGCGGCCCGTCACGACGAGGGCCACGGCCCTGCTGCGGCTCCCGCCGGTCCGGCGGGTGATCGCCGTGGCGTGCCTGCACGACGGCAGGACCCCCGAGGAGGTGGCCACCGCCCTGGGCCTGTCCCGGGAGGCCGTGGAGACGGAGGTCTCCGAGGCGGTGACCACCCTGGCCAAGGGCGACACCAAGCGGCTGACCACCAGGCTGGCCGCCACGGCGGCCGAGGCATCGGTCCCCGACCTCGCCGTCAGGTCCGTACGCGCGCTGCGCCGCCGCCGCGTCCGGGGGGTGCTCCTGACCACGGTCGCGGGCCTGATCCCGGTGGGTCTCATCGCCTTCACCCTGCAGCAGGGGCAGGTGTGGAACTCCGCGCTCGGTGAGGGCAACCAGATCGCCTCGGCCGGGGTGGGGTCGGCCGTGGGTCCCGGCCCGCAGGCCTGGCAGACCCCCCGTACGTCGTTCACGATCCGCTACGCCGTACCGGACAAGTGTCCCGACGACGGCGCCTCGACCGACGGCAGGCCCGCCCCCTCCCGGGCGGGGAAGGTCACCTGCGCGGGCTGGACGCTGAAGCTGGCCGGGGGCGACGAGGGCCGTCCCGCGCTTGAGTCGGTCGAGTGCGAGCGTCCCGGCCACTGCGAGTCCACCGTGAAGGTGCCCGACGCGGCCCAGCATCTGGCGCACGGCGACGACTGGAGCTACTGGAGCCTGTCACCCGCGGTCAGCGGGGACGGGCGGCGTATCGCCTATCTCAGCGCCGCGGAGGGCCGTTACGTCGCCCACGACCTGAGCAGTGGCGAGAAGAAGTACCTGTCGCCGGTCCTGGCCCCCTCCGACACCGAGACGGGGACCGGGGTGAGCGTCTCGCGCGACGGCGGCTTCTTCGTCGTCGAACTGAACGGACGGCGGCTGCGGACCGACTTCGCCACCGGCGCCACGACGTCGCTGCCCGCGGGCCAGGCGACGGCCGCGGAGAAGGCGGCCGACTGGATGCGGCAGACCTACCGGGTCTGGCGTGACTCGCCGAGCGGGAGGTTCACCGCCGCCGTCAAGCCGGGCGGGGACGACAGCGACCGCCTGCACGTCATCGACGCCAGGACCAGGAAGGTCTTCAAGGACCTGCCGATGCCCTCGCTGGGCGACCCCACCTCCGCCGAGGTCGTCGGCTGGGCGAACGTCCGCGAGGTCGTCGTCAAGCTGACCGACAGGCGGACCGGGGACCTGCTCGGCTTCTTCAGGGTCGACGCGATCACCGGACGGCTGCACCGGATCGCCGGGCTGCCGGACGGGGACTCGATCGTGCTCGGCGACCTGACCGAGCCGTGAGCGCGGCCTCTGGTTTCCCGGCACGGGGGAACGCTTCCTGCGCGTTCGTGGCACGGAGGAAGGAGAGGGGCCGCCGTGACGGCGACCCCTCCGCGTGAGGAACGACCTCTCAGGCCATCTTCCTCTTGAGGTTCTCGTCCAGGGCCCCCAGGAAGTCCTGGGTGGTCAGCCACTTGGCGTCGCCGCCGACCAGGAGGGCGAGGTCCTTGGTCATCTGACCGCCCTCGACGGTCTCGACGCAGACCTGCTCCAGCTTCTCGGCGAAGTCGATCACCGCGGGGGTGTTGTCGAGCTTGCCGCGGTGGGCCAGGCCCCGGGTCCACGCGAAGATCGAGGCGATCGGGTTGGTGGAGGTGGGGTTGCCCTTCTGGTGCTGACGGTAGTGACGGGTCACGGTGCCGTGAGCCGCCTCGGCCTCGACGGTGCGGCCGTCGGGGGTCAGCAGGACGGAGGTCATCAGGCCCAGCGAGCCGAAGCCCTGGGCGACGGTGTCGGACTGGACGTCACCGTCGTAGTTCTTGCAGGCCCAGACGTAGCCGCCCTCCCACTTGAGCGCCGCGGCGACCATGTCGTCGATCAGACGGTGCTCGTAGGTGATGCCCGCGGCCTCGAACTCGGCCTTGAACTCGGTCTCGTAGACCTCGGCGAAGATGTCCTTGAAGCGGCCGTCGTAGGCCTTGAGGATCGTGTTCTTCGTGGAGAGGTAGACCGGGTAGTTGCGGGCCAGGCCGTACCGCATGGACGCCCGCGCGAAGTCGCGGATCGACTCGTCCAGGTTGTACATGGCCAGCGCGACACCGCCGCCGGGGAAGTCGTAGACGTCGAGCTCGATCGGCTCGGAGCCGTCCTTCGGGGTGAAGGTGAGGGTCAGCGTGCCCTCGCCGGGGACCTTCAGGTCGGTGGCGCGGTACTGGTCACCGAAGGCGTGACGGCCGACGACGATCGGCTTGGTCCAGCCGGGCACGAGCCTCGGCACGTTGGACATGATGATCGGCTCGCGGAAGATGACACCGCCGAGGATGTTACGGATCGTCCCGTTCGGGGACTTCCACATCTTCTTGAGGCCGAACTCCTCGACCCGGGCCTCGTCCGGAGTGATCGTGGCGCACTTGACGCCGACGCCGTACTGCTTGATCGCGTTGGCGGCGTCGATCGTCACCTGGTCGTCGGTCGCGTCACGGTGCTCGATCCCGAGGTCGTAGTACTTCAGGTCGACGTCCAGGTAGGGAAGGATCAGCTGGTCCTTGATGAACTGCCAGATGATCCGGGTCATCTCGTCGCCGTCAAGCTCGACGACGGGACCCTCTACCTTGATCTTGGGCATGCGTGTGGTTCCCCTTCTGAACTAACACTGGCCAGACAGTCCTTGAGGCTCACTGGCCGTTGAGGCTATCGGACGGGTTTGACCGCCCTGCGACGCCCCCTGTCATCTGCCATATCGCGGCATGAGCCACGGATACTGCAACAACAGCGATCCCACCATCAGCGCGATGCCGAAGATCGCCAAGGTGACGGCGTCGGTCGCCTTGCGGCGCACGGCGAGCCGCCCTCCCCCGCCCAGGCGCAGCAGCGCGCCCAGCGCCATGACGGCGCCGAGGGCGAAGCCTCCCCACTCGGGGTCGGCCAGCACGGCGAAGACCACCGCGAGAACCGCGCCGGCCAGGACCACGGGGTACGGTCCCCACCGTTCCCTGGGGACACCGCCCGCGTTCACCGTTCGCCTCCGCGCCCGTTCTCCTGCGTTTCCCGTGTCCGGCTCATCGCTCGTCGATCGGCTTCCACTTCTGGTCACGCTCGCCGACGTACTCACTGTCCGGGCGAATCAGACGGTTGTCCGCGTGCTGTTCGATGACATGTGCGGTCCATCCTGACATGCGACTGACCGAGAAGACGGGAGTGAACAGGTCGGTCGGGATACCGAGATAGTGGTAAACGGTCGCCGCGTAGAAGTCCACGTTCGGGTAGAGGCCCTTCGTCTCGAAGACGACCTCCTCCATCTCCTTGGACATCCGGTAGTAGGTGTCGTCGCCGGAGGCCTCGGCGAGCTCCCGCGACATCCTGCGCAGGTGCGTCGCGCGCGGGTCCTCCGTCTTGTAGACCCGGTGCCCGAAGCCCATGATCTTCTCGTGGGCGGCGAGCCTGTCACGCACGGACTGGGCGACCGAGGCCGGGTCCAGCGCCTCAAGGGTGCGCATGACCTGCTCGTTCGCGCCTCCGTGCAGGGGGCCCTTCAGGGTGCCGATGGCCGCCACGATGGCCGAGTGCATGTCCGAGAGCGTCGCGGCGCAGACGCGGGCGGCGAAGGTCGAGGCGTTCATGGTGTGGTCGGCGTGCAGGACCAGGCAGGTGTCGAAGATCTCGACGGCGTGCGGGTCGGGGACCCGGCCGGTGATCTGGAGCAGGAAGTTGGCGGCGACGCTCAACTCGGGGTCGGGCTCGGGGATCTCGGCGCCGGTCCTGGCCGCGTGGTAGCGGGCCACCAGGATCGGCTGCTGGGCGGTGAGCCTGGCCGCCTTGCGAAGGTTGGCCTCCGGGCTGTTGGAATCCTTGTCCGGATCGTCGCCCGAGGCCAGCGAGACCAGCGTGCGCAGCGCCTCCATGGGAGCCTGCTTGTCCGCGATCTCCGGGATGTTCGCCTCGGCGAGCGCGCCGAGCGTGCGCCCCCTGACGAGTTCGGCGCCGTAGTCGGCGAGTTGCTCCCTGGTCGGGAGGCTGCCGTGCTGGAGCAGGTGCGCGGTCTCCTCGAAGGTCGTACGGCCCGCGAGATCGTGGATGTCGTAACCGCGGTAGAAGAGACGACCGGCCTGTCCGTCGATGTCGCTGAGCGCCGTGGATGCGGCTACGACATCTGCGAGACCTTTTGTGGGCTTGTCCGCCATGACTGTTTCCTCCGCTTTTCTTCCAGCGAAGTCTACCTGTGAGCAGGACAAACCTTCCCAAGAGGTCAAGGCCAATTTCACGTGGGATTCTCCTCACGGCAAAGGCGATTCCCCTTCCCCTCGTTTGGGTAAGCCGCAGCTGTAGGAATAGTTACGGCGGGCTACCTGGGGAGGAACTGCCGTGGAGGGGCCGTTCATACGCATCGAGGACACAGGCGAGGTTGTCCCGTTGCGCCCCGAGATCACGACGATCGGGCGTGGCCGGGGAGTAGACATCCGGCTCAACGATCCAAGTGTTTCCCGGCTGCACGCGGAATTCGTCCGGCGCGGCCCCTACCTGTATGTCGTTGATCTGGGCCTGTCCCGCAACGGCACACGGGTTAACGGCAGGCCGATCGCGAGAAGGGTGCTCGACGACGGCGACGTCGTCTCCTTCGGCGCCGCGAGGGGCAGGATAGGCGGGGTCCCGCGCGAGGACTTCGCCCCAGAGGTCGAACTGCGCCGCGCAGCGGCGCCCGAGCTGACTCGCCGGGAGGTGGACGTGCTGACATCACTGTGCCGTCCAGCCCTCTCCGACGAGGCGTTCGTCGCTCCCGCGACCGCGCGGGAGATCGCCGACGACCTGGTGGTGACCGAGGCCGCGGTCAAACAGCATCTGCTGCGGCTGTACCAGAAGTTCCGGATACCCGAGGGCACCAACCGCCGAACGCGGCTGGCCAACGAAGTGGTCGCCCTCGGTCTGGTCAGGCCGACTCCGGTGGTGCCGCCGCAACGCGCGGCGGGTCCTCCGGAGCCGCAACCCGCGACCACGACGGCCAACCGCCGGGCCTCCTAGCCCGCGACCGGTGTCCCGCCCCCGGGTCTGGGGCAGGGTGTTCCGTCGGCACGAGCGTACGGTGTGCCTCCCTCCGGCACACCGTGCTCCGTCATGTCCGCAGCCTTCTTCGGGGCGGCGTGACCGCGTCCCGCGTGACCTTCGGACCGGGCCCGCGCGGCCCTTCACGGCCGGGACGGCACGGCCCGCCAGAAACCGGCAAAAAGTGACAGACCACGGCGAGTGTCGGCCGCTCAGTGACGATCTCCTGACCGGCCCCCGCGTTCGCCCGCGAATCGGCCCAACGCGCTGACCAGCGGATTCGCGCTCATCTCATGACCCTTTCCGGCCGCGGAGCCCGGTACTGACGACCGGATCGTCCCCTTGATGACAGGTTCAGTGACATGAGCGCTGTCATAAGTGTCTTTTTCCGCCTATGCCCCAAGAAGCACCATTCAAGTGCGGAAACGACCGCTTGACGTGAAGGAGCGAGGAGAGGCATGGGCAAGTACGATCACCTGTTCGTCCATCACATGCGGGACTGCGCCGACGACCTGGTGAACGAGGGCGCCGCCGCGGGCGGCGAGCGTCCGGCCAACATCGGCGACCCCTTCGGACTGATGCGCTCCATCGATGTGGACCTCAGCACGGTCCACATGGCCTACAGCTGGATCAACCCGACGACGGAGCAGGTGCACTGGGTCAACGACCACGAGCACACCTACGACGAGGTCCTCATCTGGATGGGCAACGACCCCGACAACATCCACGACCTCGGCGCGGAGCTGTACCTCGACATCGAGGGCGAGCGGCACACGGTCAACACGACCGGCTCGGTGTTCATCCCCGCGGGCACCCGGCACTGCCCGCTCGGGTTCAACTACGTGAACCGCCCGTTCACGTTCATCGCGCTGTCGCTGAACCCGTCCTACGCCTCGGACGAGAACGTGCCGCGCCACACCTGATCGGTTGGGGGGCGGCGTGGGCCGGGTGGAGAGTCTCCACCCGGCCCACGCCCGTTCATGGGACGTCACCCGGAGCGGGCCCGGGGACGAGAACGGGCCGGGCGGAGAGACTCCGCCCGGCCCGCTTCCGTTCACATCTAGGCCTCCGGGACGGGACCCCTCCCCGCACCGGTCTCCCGCAGCGCCGCCACCAGCTCGGCCAGGTCCTCCCGGGTGAGGCTGAGCGATCCGGCGGGCAGCCAGCCGTCCACCTGTCCCGGGTTACGGGCGCCGACGATCGCCGCCGTCACCCCCGGCACCGTCGTCGTCCAGGCCGCCGCCACCGCGCCGACCGGCACCCCGTGGCGCTCCGCGATCGGCCGCAGAGCCTCCTGGAGCGCCAGGTTGCGCGACAGGGCCGGCTCCCTGTACTCGTCGTTGCGCGAGCGCCAGTCGTCGGACGGCAGCGCGGCGGCCCGCTCGGCGGTGAACGTGCCGGTCAGCAGACCGGCCGCCATCGGGCTGTAGACGATCACTCCGGTGTCGTGCTCGGCGCACCACGGGATCACGTCGGCCGCCGAGTCACGGTGGATCAGCGAGAGCGGCGGCTGGAGGGTCTCGACGGGGCCGACCGCCTCGCACCGTTCCAGCAGCTCGACGTCGAAGTTGGACACCCCGGCGTGCCGGACCTTGCCCTCCTTCACCAGTTCGAGCACGGTGCCCCAGGACTCCTCGATGGGCGGGCCCTGCGGGTCGGGGGCGTGGATCTGGTACAGGTCGACGTGGTCGACGCCCAGGCGGCGCAGCGAGTCCTCGCACTCACGCCGGATCGACTCCGGGGTGAGGTTCTGGCTCTCCACGCCGTTCTCGTCCCAGACCAGGCCGCACTTGGTGAACAGCAGCGGCCGGTCGGCGGCGGGCAGCGCGGCCACGGCGCGGCCGACGACCGTCTCCGAGTGGCCGAAGCCGTACACCGCCGCCGTGTCCACCCAGTTCACCCCGCCCGCCACGGCGCGGTGGATGGCGGCGATCGAGTCCTCGTCGGACTGGGAGCCCCAGCCCATCAGCCCCGGGCCGCCGGTGACCCAGCTGCCGAAGCCGACCGAGCTGATCTCCAGCCCGGTACGGCCGAGCCGGCGGAATTCGTTGATGGACATCAGTGCTCCGTGTGGTAGGGACGCGTCGCCTCCGGGCTGACGACCGGCAGCACGACACGGGAGAGGTTGAGGCCCGCGTGATGGATGTTCTGCAACGCGCTGATCATCTCGGTGGACCTGCCGGGCAGCTCACCGGTGTTGGGGTTGCGGTCGAAGTGCGGGAAGTTGCTGCTGGAGATCTCCACCCGGATGCGGTGCCCCGGCTGGAACACGTTGCTGGTCGCGCCGAGGTCGAGGTGGTACTCCACGATCTCTCCCGGGACGACCGGGTTCAGCCCGGCCTTCGGGTCGCGGTGGCTGGCGCGCAGGATGCCGTCGGTGATGTTGCGGGCGTAGCCGCAGGGGCCGACGTCGACCAGCTTGGCGGTCCAGTCGGTGTCCAGCGCGGAGGTGCTGGCGTGCAGTACCACCGAGACCGGGCCGGTGACGTCCAGCGGCTCGCCGAGCGGCTCGCTGGTGTAGACGAGCACGTCCTCGCGCTCCTCGATCGGACGCTGGTCGTAGACGCCGCCCTTGGTGTGCACCGGGCTGCAGCACAGCGAGCCGCCCAGCGTGGGAACCGGGTTGCGCGGGTTGTAGACGTAGCTGTCCGGCGGCTGCTCCGCACCGGGCCTGTCCCTGGACAGGCGTCCGTCGCCGTGCAGCGTGTTGGCCCGGCCGCCGCTGTGCAGGTACCAGTCCTGGTAGTCGGTGCCCGGCAGCGGCCAGGAGTCGGCGACCCGCCACTGACCGGCCCCCATGGCGTACAGCAGCACCGGCGGGTCCTCCCCCGCCGAGTCGCCGCCGTCGCGCAGCCACCGGTCGAACCAGCGAAGCTGCAGGCCGTCCACGTCGAGGGCGCCTCCGGTCGAGCGTCCGCCGAAGTTCCACGAGCCGACCGGGTTGCCGCTGAACAGGCCCTCGTGCGGCCACGGCCCGACGAGCAGCCGCTGCCGGTCGCGTACCGCCTCGCCGCCCTCGGCGCGCATGCCCGCGAAGTTCGCCAGGGTGCCGCCGAGGAAGGTGTCGTACCAGCCGCCCATGTTGAACGCGGCCACGTTGATCTGGGGGTAGGCGCGGGAGACGTCGAGCCGCTCCCAGAACTCGTCGTAGGTGGGGTGCTTGAGCCACTCCCGGTAGTACGGCGCGACACCGTCGAGGTAGGGGTGCCTGTCCAGGGGCAGCGTCAGCACCGTGTCCTGCAGGTCGTCCAGGGCGTCGGTCAGCGCCCCGCGCACCTCGCCGGAGACCGAGGGGTCACGGGCGGCGTTGTGCGCGGCGAGCGAGAGCGTCCAGCCCAGGCTGAAGCTGAGCTGGAACGCGCCACCCCGGTAGACCCAGCCGTGGTGGTAGCTGGAGGCCGTGACGTTCGGGGCGATCGCCTTCAGCGCCGGGTGCCCGGACATGGCGGCCTGCCACTGGGTCACCCCGTCGTAGGAGCCGCCGAACATGCCCACGTTGCCGTCGCACCAGGACTGGGAGGCGACCCAGTCGATCGAGTCGTAGCCGTCCTCGCGTTCGTGGACGAACGGTGTGAACCGGCCCCCCGAGGCGCCCCGGCCCCGGGTGTCCTGCATCACGACGGCGAAGCCGCTGGAGGCCGCCCGCAGGGCGAGCGTGCCGTACATGCCCAGGCCCGTGCGGTCGTACGGCGTGCGGAAGATCAGGGCGGGGCAGCGCTGCCCGACCGGACGGTAGATGTCGGCGCGCAGGACGGTGCCGTCCCGCATCGGGATGGCGACCATCCGGTCGACCGAGAGCGACTCAATCATTCTTCTTACCCAGCCAGTGGTCGAGAACGTTACGGGTGATCCTGGAGATCCCGTTGTCGTAGCCGTGGGCCGAAAGCCCACCGCTGTAGGAGATCGAGCCCGTGGCGAACACGGAGCCGCCGCCACGGGTGTGGAAGTAGACGATGTCGGAGCGGACCTCGGGATCCTCCGATCCGCCGTGGCCCGGGTGCGTGCCGCTCAGCTCCTCCACGGCGAACTGGTAGCCGTCGAGCAGTCCCTCTGAGGTGGCCAGCACGACCGCCTCGGGCGGGCTGCCCAGCGAGAGGTCGTAGCGGTCGATCTCGCCGCCGGCCGAGCCTCCGCCGTCCAGCCCGGAGTCGCCGAACACCTCGGGCACGCCGTCCAGCAGGTGCTTCAGGTCCTCGGGCACGGCGTCGGGGCCGATCCGGTAGCGGCCGGAGGGGCCGCTGCCCTGGGCGCTGAAGCCGACGCCGAACACCTTCTGCGGCGGGCGGCTGCGGTTCATCCACAGGCCGCCGCGCTCACCGGTGGTGGCGTGGTGGTGCTCGCCGGTCTGGGCCTGCCAGCTCCTGGTGCCGTTCTCACCGCGGCGCAGCTCCATCACGTGCGGCAGCTCGGGGTGGAAGGAGACCACCCAGTAGTAGCCGTTGCCGCCCAGGTAGGCGAAGTTGCCGCCGCCGTCGACGTACGTCTCGATGGCGTCGATCATCTGCTCGGTGGCGTACTCCGGGTGGCTGCCGCTGATCACCCCGGCGTAGGGGCGCAGCAGGTCCACGCCCTCGGCGTGCAGGTCGTGGTCGGTGATGACGTCGAAGGAGTAGCCGAGCTCGGTGAGCCAGTCCAGGAAGTACAGGTCGGAGGCCAGCATGAACGGCGACAGGTGGACGCGGAAGCCCGGCGCCAGGGTGAGGATCGGGCGGCTCCACGAGATGTAGCTCACGCCGCTGCCGTCGGTGTACCTCGCGTAGGCCGAGTGCCCCAGGTCGTAGCGGTGTTCGAGGAACACCGTGCCGTCGGGGACGACCGGCACGTGGCCGAGGCCGCGCTCGTTGGAGTAGGCCAGGTAGGTCGCGGTCGGCAGGAGCAGGGCGAGCCTGCCGGTGGCGGTTCCCTGGCGGGGACGCACCACGAACGGGATGCCCCGCTCGCAGGAGCCGTCGGCCGCCGTGACCTGCAGGGCGTAGACGCCGCTCGGCAGGTCGTCGGGGACGGTGAACTCGTGGCTCGGCTCCCATCCGGCGTCGGCCAGGGAGTCCTCGTGGAAGTGGATCGCGGCGTATCCGCGCGGGTCGGCGGCGTAGTGCTCGATCCGGCCGGTGAAGTGACGCCCGGTCACCCCGCGCACCGGCAGGTTCACCAGCCTGCCGTCCAGGCCGGGACGGCCGACGCACGGCACGACCAGCGACGCCGCGGTCTCCCCCGGCTCGAAGGACCAGCGCAGCGGGGCGTCGTGGTCGTCGGAGACCGCGACCACCAGCGCGGCCCTGGCCAGCGGGTACGGCCACACGCCGGGCCGTTCGATCTTGCCGTTGTAGTGGTCGTCCTCGGGGGTGCGGGCCGCGAACAGCAGGTCACCGTGCTCGGCCGGGGCGAAGCCGCCCTCGACGTCCTGCTCGGTCACCTGGGGCCGGTCGTCGACCACGATCGGGCTCACCCGGCTGTTCACCCCGGTCACCAGCGGCCGGGCGACCAGTGTGGCGCGCCCGGTCTCCGGGTCGTAGGAGGCGGCGACGCCGTACCAGCGGTGCAGGGGGAGGGGGGTCTCGGCGTGGACCGCGCTCTCGCCGGAGCCGTCGCCGAGCCAGAGGGTCAGCCGCCCGGTCTCGTCCAGGCCGAGCGCGTAACCGCGCGGGCCCTCCTCCCAGCGGGACACCACGACCTGCGGCCTGCCTGTCACGCAGGTCGGGTAGATGTAGGCGGCGACGGTGAAGCCGTCCGCGCCCGTGGTCGCGCCGTGCGGGTCGCGGACGGCGATGTGCGAGCCGAGCCGTACCCGCTGTTCCCGGCCGGTGTGACGGCCCTGCCAGACGTCGGGCACCTGCTCGATCCGGACACCGGGGCTTTCCGGGTTGTCGTCGGTGTGCCGCACCCGGACCAGTTCGGTGGTGTACTCGGCGACCTGTTCGGCGCTGACCATGAACGTGATCCGGTCGCCGGGGGCCGCGCTCACCCGGTCGGCGTAACCGAGCAGGACCGGTCCCTCGTGCCGCAGCTCCGGCCCGTCGACCGCGTCCTGTGAGGGCTCTCCCCAGCCGAAGACGTCGAACAGCTCGCGCCGCAGGCCCGCCTCACGTGCCTCGTTGAGGCTGGTGAACTCCCGCCGGTCGGCGAGCCGGTAGGTCTCGCCGCGCCGCGCCGGAGGGCGGACCAGCCGCCAGACCTCGCGCCTGGTCTGTTCGTAGACGGACAGGCGCTCGGTCGCGGCCCGCTGGCCGAGGAAGTTCGCCAGCAGACTCAGCGGCTCCCGGTGAACCGCCTCAGGATCGTGGATCCACGCGGTCACCAGGTCCTCGGTGATCAACGAACGTAGCTGCTCGACGCGGCGTTCGGCGAACCGCGCCCTAATGCCCACAACTGAGGATTCCATGACTTAACGCTAGGCAGCAGGTCGCGGCACATATAGCTCGTCAGGTCGGCGGCCCTGTCACTGAACGGAGGTAATCCGCGGCGCCGGCGCGCCTGCGGAACTCCCCCGGGCTCGTTCCGGTCTCGCGCTTGAAGAAGCGGCCGAAGTACGACGGGTTGTCGAACAGCAACCGCTGGGAGACCTGGGCGACGGTCAGGTCGGTGTGCCTGAGCAGCCGCTTGGCCTCGACGGTCAGCGCGGCCCGGATGATCTCCGCGGGCCGCTTGCCCGTGGTGCGTTTGACCACGTCCGCCAGGTGCTTGGGGGTCACCCCGATCCGGCTGGCGTAGCCGCTGACACTCTGCTCGTACGGCAGTTCCTCGCTCACCAGCCGCAGGTAGCGGCGGGCCAGCGCGGTGCCGCTGTCCTCCTCGACGGTACGGACGTCCGCGCCCCGGCTGAACCTGCGCATCTCGACCAGCAGGATGTGCAGGTACGCCTGGAGCACCGAGACGTCGGTGCCGCCGGGACGCTGGTACTCCCTGACCAGCGCGGCCAGCAGCGTGGTGACCGGCTCGACCTCCTCGGGGGCCAGGTGCAGGGCGTGCCCGGTGCCCAGCGGGTCGAGCGCCAGGGACCGACGCGGGGAGACCCGGTCCCCGTACTGGGGAACCAGGAACTCCTCGACGAAGGTGACGATGTATCCCTCAAGAGGGGTGTGGCCCTCCCAGAACTGCACCTGACCTGGGGCGACGAAGTACATCGTCATCGGGGTGACCTTGTACGGCACGAAGTCGATCACGTGGGTGCCCGTGCCGCCGGTCACGCACACCAGTTCGTAGAACTCGTGCCGGTGCGGGTAGGGCGCGGACGACCAGGGCGCCAGGTCGGCGAACGACCCGATGGCGAAACCGGGGGCCCCGTCGCCGATGAGGGGGTCGTCGAAGCTGTGGGTCGGGAACGAGACGGGAGAGACCGAGGTGGATGACACAGACGAGATGGACGACACAGACGGCATGGCGGCTCCCAGTGTCACTGACGCGAACTTGCGGTGCCCTCGGCTTCCGGTGAAACCGAGGAGGCTTCCGGCGAAGCCGGGGAGGCTTCCGGTGAAGCCGGGGAAGAGGGGGTGATGCCCGGGTTGGCCGCCAGCAGGGTACGGGTGTAGTCGTGCTGCGGCTCCGTGGCGAGCTTCTCGGGGGTGGCGACCTCGATCAGCCTGCCGTTCTTCATCACCCCGACCCGGTCGGCGACCGAGAGGATCAGGCTCAGGTTGTGGGTGATGAACAGGTAGCTCAGGTTGTGCTCGCGGCGCAGGTCCAGCAGGAGGTTCATCACCTGTCCCTGCACCGAGACGTCGAGCGCGGAGGTGGGCTCGTCGGCCACGATGAGCCGGGGCTCGGGGGCGAGGGCACGCGCGATGGCGACCCGCTGCCGCTGCCCGCCGGAGATCTGCCCGGGGAGCTTGTCGATGATCGCCTTGGGCAGGCCGACCTCGTCGATCAGACGCTCCACCCGGCGGCGCAGGTCGGCGCCGCGCAGGTCGGTCAGCTCGCGCAGCGGCTCGGCGATGATCCGGCCCACGGTGTGGCGCGGGTCCAGCGAGCTCTGCGGGTCCTGGAAGACCAGCTGCACGGTACGGCGGAAGGCCCTGACGTCGCCTTCCAGGCCACGTGAGGTGTGCCGCTGGCCGTCCACGGTGATCGTGCCCTCGGTGGGGTGGTCGAGCGCCGAGACGATCTGCCCGAGGGTCGTCTTGCCGCTGCCCGACTCGCCGACCAGACCGAAGAACTCGCCCGGCCGGATGTCCAGGCTGACCCCGTCGACGGCGGGCATGCGCTCGCGGCGGCGCAGCCTCAGCAGGCCGCCGGCGCGGCCGCTGCGGGTGACGAACTCCCGGCGGACGTCGTCGATCACCAGGAGCGGTTCGGTCCGCGCCTCGGCCCCGGCCTCGGTGGCCGTGACGACGGGTGGAGGCAGGGCGACCGGGCCGGCGCCGGGGTTCCAGCAGGCGACTTCGGCCTGCCGCTCCACCACGGCCGTTTCGGAACGCTCCACACGCTTGATCTCCTCCACCGGAACGGTGACGAGGGCCAGCGGCGGTTCCTCGGAGCGGCAGCGGTCCCCCGCGTGCGAGCAGCGTGGGGCGAACCGGCAACCGGGGAGCTTGGCGCCCGCCTCGGGGACGGAGCCGACGATGGACGGCATGCCCCGGGTGTGGCGCACACCCACCTGCGGCACGCACTCGACCAGGGCCCGCGTGTAGCGGTGCCTGGGCGAGCTGAGCACCTCGGCCGCGGGCCCGACCTCGACCAGGCGGCCCGCGTACATCACCGCGATCCGGTCGGCGATCTCCGCCGCCACACCCATGTCGTGGGTGATGAACACGCACGCCATCTGGTGTTCCTGCTGCACCGTACGGAACAGGCGCAGGATCTCGGCCTGGGTGGTCACGTCCAACGCGGTCGTGGGCTCGTCGGCCAGCAGAAGATCAGGGCTGGACATCAGCGCCATGGCGATCATCACCCGCTGCTGCATCCCGCCGGAGAGCTGGTGCGGGTACAGGTTCGCCACCCGCTCGGGGTCGGGGAAGCCCACCTCCCCCAGCAGCTCAAGCGCCCTGGCCTGCCCCTGCGCACGAAGGTCACCACGACGTGAGGCGGCGTCGGCCGACCAGTAGGCCTCGCCGAGCTGCACACCGATCCGCTGCGCCGGGTTCAGCGAGTCGAGCGCCTCCTGGAACACCATTCCGATCCGCCGGCCGCGGAACGACCGCATCTGCGTCGCGTTCAGTGAGGTCAGGTCGACGTCGTCGAGCCGGACCGCGCCGGTGGTCCGCACCGGGGCGACGAACTCCAGCAGGCGGATGATGGACAGCACGGTGACGGTCTTGCCGCTGCCGGACTCGCCGACGACGCACAGGGTCTGTCCGGAATCAAGGCTGAGGGTGAGTTCGTGGACCAGGTCGGTGGTCACCTCGTCGGAAAGTACTCCAACGGAGAGGCGGTCTATCTCGAGTAGTGACATGGGTGTCATCCTTTCCGTCGGCCAACCTGACCTCGGGTCGGGGATTCTGCACCTCAAAGCTGCCGCTTAACAAGGCTGTGGGCACAGTGTGCCGATCGGGAACGGCGTCTGTCCACACTCATGGGCACAGGTTGGCTGATTTCGCATGAGTGACATAAAAGCCGACATCGACGCCTATCTTGGACGGGCGGGCCGGGTTACGTTCTCCGCCACCGACCCGCGGAAACAGGCGCGAGGAGCCGCAATGGATCGCACCGGACAACGTCGCAAACCCAAGATCATCGCCCTCGTCACGGCAGGGCTCTTGCTCTCGGCTTGCGGCACTGCCACAAAGTCCCCATCCACCCCGGCCACCCCGGCTGCACAGAGCGACGCGGGACAGCCCGCGCGAGGCGGCAACCTGACCGTCCGCCTCGCCCAGGACCCTGGATCGCTGGACACGGTGCAGAACAGCAACGCAGGAACCAGCTATCTCGGGCACGAGATCTTCGAGTCTCTGGTCGCCATCGACGCCAACTACCAGCCCCAGCCCGTGCTGGCCGAATCTTACAAGAAGAGTGATGACGGCCTGACCTACACCTTCACCCTGCGCAAGGGCGTCCAGTTCTCCGACGGCTCGCCGCTGACCTCGGCGGACGTGGTGGCCTCCATGCGCTACTGGGTGGAGAAGGGCAGCTACGCGGGCTCGCTCAAGCCGGTGCTCAAGGAGATCACCGCGCCCGACGAGGGCACCGTGGTGTTCTCCATGAAGGCGCCGTTCAACCTCGTCGCCCTCATGGCCTCCAGCCACGGCAGCGGCATCCGCAGGGCCGCCGACGTGGCCGCCGCCGGAGCCACCGGAATCCCCCAGGACCACTCGATCGGCACCGGGCCGTACAAGCTGAAGACCTGGACGGCGGGCCAGGAGATCGTGCTGGAGCGCAACGACAAGTACAAGCCGCCGGCCGGTGAGTCCAGCGGGTACGCCGGAGCCAAGGGCGCCTACCTGGACACCATCACCTACAAGGTGATCGCCGACCGCGACGCCGCGTTCAACAGCCTGCAGACCGGGCTGCTCGACGTCTCCGAGCCGTCCTACGACCAGTACGACCAGATCAAGCAGAACCCCAACCTCAAGATCGGCGTCGAGGGCGCCGCGAACGTCCAGTACATCGCGCTCAACCACAACTCCGGCTCGATCTTCTCCAAGCCCGAGGCCAGGGACGCGATGAACATGCTCGTCGACAAGAAGGCGATCATGGACTCGCAGGGCGTGCCCGACCTGGTGCTGCCCAGCAACGGCGCGTTCGCCACCCAGACCAACAAGGCCATGTACTCCGAGGCCGGCAAGGCCAAGTGGGACCAGCACGACCCGGAGAAGGCCAAGCAGATGTTCGCCGCCGCGGGCCTGCGCCCCGGCCAGACCATCCGCATGATCACCACGGACGAGTTCCCGCAGTTCAAGGATGCCCTGGTCATCATCCAGGACTCGCTGAAGAAGATCGGGATCAACGCGACCGTCGAGAGCTACGACTTCGCCACCCTGATCGGCCGCAAGAACAACCAGCCGAACAGCTGGGACGTGCTCGCGCTGATGGACGACGCCAACCCGCCCGTCCCGTCCTACAGCGACAACGTCCAGGGCATGGACAACATGGGTTACCCGAGGGACAAGCTCGCGCCCCTGCTGACCGCGTACAACGCGGCCAAGACGCCGGAGGAGCAGAAGCAGGCGATCGACAAGATCCAGGAGTTCACCTCGCAGAACCTGCCCACGCTGACGCTCTACCACGCCAGGTCCTACGTGGCCTACAACCCGAAGGTGCAGGGCTATGACGGCTGGGGCCTGGAGTTCGCCAACACCTGGCTGGCGAGGTAGCACCTGATGCTGGGGGTCATTCTGCGCCGGTTGCGCGATCTGGTGATCGTGCTGTTCGTGGTCGGCACCGCACTGTTCTTCCTGCTGCGCTCGATCCCGGGTGACCCGGCCGCGGTGCTCCTGGGCACCAAGGCCAGCCCGGAGCAACTCGAACGGCTTCGCCAGGACCTCGGCCTGACCGGACCGCTGTACGAGCAGTATCTGCACTGGCTGGGCAACGTGCTGAGCGGTGACTTCGGTACGTCGATCAAGTACAACCTCCCGGTCCTGCAGATGATCTTCGACAACATCGCACCCACGCTGACCCTGGCCATCCTGAGCACGGTGATCAGCTTCATCCTCACCGTGCTGATCGTCACCTGGGTCACCGTGGCGCCGCACAACCGGGTGGCCCGGCTCGTCAACCGGGCTACCCAGTTCGGGCTGGCCCTGCCGGAGTTCTGGCTCGCGCTGCTGGCGGTCTACCTGTTCGCGCTCACCTTCGGCTGGTTCCCGACCGGCGGCTACACCCCGCTGTTCGAGGACCCGGCGACCGCGATCACCCAGCTGGCGTTGCCGGTCGCGGTGCTCGTCGTCGGGCAGACCGCCTTCCTCACCATCACCATGGAGGAGAGCGTGCTCGGTGAGCTGACCCAGCTCTACCTGCGTACCGCGCGGGCCAAGGGCGTCGGCGAACGGCGGATCATGCTGAAGCACGTGCTGCCCAACTCCATGCTGCCGGTCCTCACCACGGTGGGCCTGAACTTCGCCTCGCTGATCGGCGGCGTGGTGGTGATCGAGAGCATCTTCATCATCCCGGGCCTCGGCACCACACTGCTCGGCGCCGTCTACGCCCGGGACTTCCCGCTCATCCAGGGGGGTGTCATGTTCATCGCGTTCCTGTTCGTGCTGATGAACCTGCTGGTCGATCTCGCCTACGCGCTGATCGACCCGAAGGTGCGGGTGTCGTGACCGCCGACCTCGCCACCGCGCCGACCGTGACGGCCCCCACCCGGGTCCGCTCGTTCGTCCGGCGAAACCCCACGCTGATCGTGACGGGCGGGCTGCTGATCCTGATCACCCTGGTGGTCATGGTGCTCCCGCCGTTCCTGCCCGACCCGAACGCCGCCGACCCGGTGAACCGGTTGCTGCCGCCGTCGGGTGAGCACCTGATGGGCACCGACAAGTACGGCCGCGACCTGTTCGCCAGGTGGGCCTCCGCCGGTCGGGTCTCCATCGGGATGACCATGCTGATCACGCTGTGCTCGGTCGGGCTCGGCACGTTCATCGGCCTGGTCGCGGGCTACTTCGCGCGGGCGGGCACGGTGATCATGCGGGTCGTGGACGCCTGGATGGCGTTCCCGTCGATCATCCTGGCGATCGTGTTCGCGGTCGTGGTCGGTCCCGGCATGATGAGCGAACTGCTCGCCGTGACGATCATCTTCACCCCGTACACGGCCCGGATCATCCGCAGCCGTGTGCTCGGCCTGACCACCCGCACCTACGTGAAGGCGGCCAGGGTGTCCGGCATGGGGCCGTGGAAGACCCTGGGCGTGCACATCCTGCCGAACACCCTGCCGCTGGCCGTCGTGCAGTGCGTGCTGCTGTCGGCGGGCGCCATGCTCATCGACGGCTCGCTCAGCTTCCTCGGTCTCGGCATCTCACCACCCACCGCCACCTGGGGAAACATGGTCGCCGACGGGCGTACCTACCTGCAGACCCACCCGACCATGGTGATCTTCCCCGGCCTGACCATCGCCCTGTTCGTGTTCCTGCTGAACCTCACCGGTTCGGCGCTGCGCGCCTTCGTCGATCCTCGGGCGAGGATGCTGCTCGACCAGCAGCGACGACAGCGGCGGTCGCGCCGGTGAGCGCAGGCACACATTCGGGGGAAAGCCACCCGGTGACCGCGTCCAGGCGAGGCCACCCGGTGGGTCACACGTGAGCGCGGACGGCCCACCGGCCGTCCCGCCTCCGATCGCCCGGACCCGCAGGCTGCTCTTCACCCTCGGAGCGCTGTCGACGTTCGGCCCGCTGTCGATCGACCTCTACCTGCCCGCGTTGCCCGCGCTGGCCCGCCAGCTCGGGGCCTCCGACGGCGCCGCCCAGTGGAGCATCTCGGCCTGCATGATCGGCCTGGCCGTCGGCCAGCTGTTCATCGGCCCGCTCAGCGACCGGATCGGCCGCAGGCGCCCGCTGTTCGCCGGGGTGGTGACGTACACGGCGGCGTCGTTGCTGTGCGCGGCGGCGCCGTCGATCGAGACGCTCATCGTGCTGCGCCTGGTGCAGGGACTGGCCGGATCGGCCGGGATGGTCGTGGTCGAGGCCATGGTCCGCGACCTGTACGAGGGCCGGCAGATGGCCCGCATCATGTCGCTGCTGATGCTGATCGGCGGATTCGCACCGATCGTCGCCCCGGTCATCGGCGGGCAGCTGCTGTACGTCGTCGACTGGCGCGGCCTGTTCGTCTTCCTGGCCGCGATCTCCGCGGTGCTGCTGCTCGTGGCGTTCACCCTGCCGGAGACGCTCCGCCCCGAGCACCGGCACTCGGGGGGCATGGCCCGGGTACGGGAGGGCTTCTCCGCGGTGGCGGGCGACCGGCTGTTCGTCGGCTGCACCCTGGGGTCGAGCATCGGCAGCATCGCGCTGTTCATCTACATCTCGTTCAGCGCGTTCGTGATCGAGGACGGCTACGGCGTGAGCCCGCAGGTGTTCTCCCTGATCTTCGGGATCAACTCGGTCGGCCTGATCCTGGGCGGCTGGTTCAACGCCCTGCTCCTGCGCCGCTTCACACCGGAGCGGCTGCTTGTGCCCGAGGCGCTGGTCGCCGTCGTGACCGGTGTCGGTACGGCCGTCGCCGCGGCGCTGCACGCGCCGCTCTGGGTGTTCCTGACCTCGCTGTTCTTCACGATCATGTCGGGCGGACTGGCCTCGCCGAACGCGACGGCGCTCGCGCTGGTCCGTCATCCGGCCAACGCGGGCACGGCCGCCGCGCTGCTCGGCAGCACGGGCTTCCTGTTCGGCGCCCTGTTCGCCCCGCTGGCATCGCTCGGCGGGGCCGGCGCCATCGCGATGACCGGCGGGATCGCCCTGGCCCGCATCGGCTCCTGGCTGGCGTACGCGCTGGTGGCCAGGCCGCGTGCGAACCACACCCCCGAGGCCGCGCCACAGCCGTGCGGTTCCGAACCGAACCCGTGACCGGCTGTTCGCCGGAGCCCGGCACCTCGACGACGAAGAAGTGGAGGCCCCCGGGGAACAGCTCACGGGCGGCCGGGCCGGGCTGCGGCTCACCGATGACGGAGAGCCGGAACCCGGCGTTCGTGAAGGCGTCGGTCACCGCGTGCAACGGTTTGCGCCGGAACCCCATCGGGACGGTCCGCCCGCCGAACGTCCGGTCGAAGGAGTAGCCGGTGGTCGCGAGGTGGTCGGGCCGGGGGCCCTGGATCGTGTAGGCCCCGAAGGGGTGGTCGACGCGATCAGCCGGCCGCCGGGCCTGAGCACCCGCCGCAGCTCGGCCGGCGCCGGCCCCCGGTCCCCCAGGTGGTGCGGCACCGGCGACGCGATCACGTCGTCGAACGGCAGGCGCTCGCGCGGGTCGGCGACGTGCGGGGCCACGTCGTCACAGTGGGCCCTGGGCGCCCTGGACCTGACGTTCCGCGGCCTCGACGACGTTGCTGAGCAGCAGCGCCCTGGTCATCGGGCCGACACCGCCGGGGTTGGGGGTCAGGAAGCCCGCGACCTCGCCGACCTCGGGGGCGACGTCACCGGCGATCTTCCCGTCGACCCGGGAGACCCCGACGTCGAGTACGGCGGCGCCGGGCTTGACCATGTCGGCGGTGATCAGGTGGGGCACACCCGCCGCGGCGACGACGATGTCGGCGCGCCTGACGTGGGCGGCCAGGTCCTGGGTGCCGGTGTGGCACAGGGTGACGGTCGCGTTCTCCGACCTGCGGGTCAGCAGCAGGCCCAGGGAACGGCCCACGGTGATGCCGCGCCCGACCACGGCGACCTCGGCGCCCTTGAGCGGCACGCCGTACTCCCGCAGCAGCAGGACGATGCCGTGCGGGGTGCAGGGCAGCGGCGCGTCGACCATGTGCACGAGACGGCCCAGGTTGATCGGGTGCAGGCCGTCGGCGTCCTTCGCCGGGTCCATCCGCTCGATCAGGGCCAGGGCGTCCAGGTGCCGGGGAAGCGGGAGCTGGACGATGTAGCCGGTGCACTCGGGCGAGGCGTTGAGCTCGTCGATGACGGCCTCGACCTCGGCCTGCGTCGCGGTGGCGGGCAGGTCCCTGCGGATGGAGGAGATGCCGACCTCGGCGCAGTCACGGTGCTTTCCCGCCACGTAGATCTGGCTGCCGGGGTCGTCGCCGACCAGGACGGTGCCCAGGCCCGGGGTGACGCCACGCTCCCTCAGCACGGCCACCCTGGCCGCGAGGTCTGCCTTGATCTTGGCCGCGGTGGCCTTGCCGTCCAGAATCTGCGCGCTCATGGCGCCAATCCTTCCATGAAGTTCAGCCGCGGCTCGCTTGCCTGCGCTCGATGATGCGGCGGGTGAAGGGGATGTACTCCACAGCCTTGGCTCCCAGGTAGGCGGCCCCGAGGGCCACGATGACGAGGAGCACGGGGCTCTGCCAGAACCCATTCATGATCACGAAGGCGTTCAGGAAGGAGCCGAGCAGGGGCATGGGAGTCTCCACGGGCGCGACGGACGAGATGCTTCACCTTAACCGGGCTTTAAACCCTTTTTAGCCGAAAAATCCTGTCCGTCCCGCCACGTTCCTGTCTCTGGTGCACGGCTGCCCCACGGATGGCGGCAGCCGTACGACCTGGGAAGATCTTGAGACTAGTGGAAGAAGTGCCGGGTGCCGGTGAAGTAGAGCGTGATCCCGGCGGCCTCGGCCGCGGCGATCACCTCGGGGTCGCGGATGGAGCCGCCCGGCTCGACGACCGCGGTGATCCCGGCGGCGACGAGCAGTTCGAGGCCGTCTGCGAACGGGAAGTACGCGTCGGAGGCCGCGACCGACCCCTTGGCGCGCTCACCGGCGCGGGCGACGGCCAGCCGTGCCGAGTCGACCCGGTTGACCTGCCCCATGCCGACGCCGACGCTCGCGCCGCCGGAGGCCAGCAGGATCGCGTTCGACTTCACCGAACGGCTGGCCCGCCAGGCGAAGGCCAGGTCGGCCAGGACCTCCGGAGAGGCCGCCGCCCCCGCCTTGAGCTCCCAGGTGGCGGGGTCGTCACCGGGGGCGTCCACCCTGTCGGTCGTCTGCACCAGCAGGCCGCCGTCGATCCGGCGGAACTCGGCCTTGTTGTCCGGCCCCTTCGGGCAGGCCAGCAGACGGATGCTCTTCTTCGCGGTGAGCAGCGTCAGCGCCTCGGGAGTGAACGACGGGGCCACCACGACCTCGGTGAACACCTCGGCGATCTGCCCGGCGAGCTCCTCGGTGACCTCACCGTTGACCGCGATCACCCCGCCGTAGGCCGAGACCGGGTCGCAGGCGTGCGCCTTGCGGTGCGCCTCGGCGACGTCGGCGCCGACCGCGATGCCGCAGGGGTTCTGGTGCTTGATGATCGCGACCGCGGGCTCGGCGAAGTCCCACGCGGCCCGCCACGCGGCGTCGGCGTCGAGGTAGTTGTTGTACGACATCTCCTTGCCGTGCAGCTGCTCGGCGTTGGCCAGGCCGTCCCGCTGGCCGGAGTAGAGGGCCGCGCCCTGGTGCGGGTTCTCGCCGTAGCGCAGCGGCGTCCTGAGCGTCCAGGCCGCGCCCATGTAGGTGGGCCAGGCGCCCTCCTCTGCGGCGTAGACGTTGGCGAACCAGGAGGCGACCGCCGTGTCGTAGGCGGCGGTGTGGGCGTAGGCGGAGGCGGCGAGACGACGGCGCTCGGTGACGGTGAAACCGCCGGCCGCGACCGCGGCGAGCACGTCGCCGTAGACGGCCGGGTCCACCACGACCGCGGCGGTGCCGTGGTTCTTGGCCGCGGCGCGGATCATCGCCGGGCCGCCGATGTCGATCTGCTCGACGCACTCGGCGTCGGAGGCACCGGAGGCGACGGTCTCCTGGAACGGGTACAGGTTGACCACGACGAGCTCGAACGGCTCGATCTCCAGCTCTTCGAGCTGCTTGACGTGGGCCGGGTTGCCGCTGTCGGCCAGCAGGCCCGCGTGCACCCTCGGGTGCAGGGTCTTGACGCGGCCGTCCAGGCACTCGGGGAACCCGGTGAGCGACTCGACCGGGGTGACGGGAACACCGAACGAGGCGATCGTCGCGGCGGTGCCGCCGGTGGAGACGATCTCCACGCCTGCGGCGTCGAGTCCGCGGGCCAGCTCCTCCAGCCCGCTCTTGTCATACACCGCGATCAACGCGCGCCTGATGGCGATGCGGGTCACTTCGTGGTCCTCCTGTTTTGTTCAGATTTTCCGGCCGTCCGGCTCATCCGCCGGATCGTCCGAGACGTACGGTCCGTCCGGTCACCGTCCAGCCCTCCCGGGCCAGCCTGCCGACGGTCTCGACGAGCAGCCTCCGCTCGACGACCTTGATGCGCTCGTGCAGCGTCTCCTCGTCGTCGCCGTCGAGCACGGCCACCGCCTCCTGGGCGACGATCGGCCCGCTGTCCACCCCGGCGTCGGCCAGGATCACCGTGCAGCCGGTGACGCGGACGCCGTAGGCGAGGGCGTCGCGGACACCGTGGGCGCCGGGGAAGGACGGCAGCAGCGCGGGATGGGTGTTGACCATGGTGAAGGAGGTCGTGGACGGCTCACCGAGGATCTTCATGAACCCGGCGAGGATCACCAGGTCGGGCCGGTGCTCGGCGATCCTCTCGGCGATCGCCCTGTCCCACGCGGCCCGGTCCTCGTGGTCGGGCAGCCGCTCCACGAAGGTCGGCACTCCCGCGCGCTCGGCGCGGGCCAGTCCTTCGATGCCGTGCCGGTCGGCTCCGACCGCGACGATGCGGGCCCCGTACGCCTCATCGGCCGAAGCGTCCAGCAGGGCCTGTAGGTTGGTTCCAGAACCGGATACGAGGACCACAAGCCGAGCGGCCTGGGATGACACCGACGCACTCCTTTCGGACGGGACTCACGCCGCTGCAAGGGTATCGGCCTGTGCGCTCGTACGACGCAAGGAGGTCCGTTGACGTCACCCGTCCAGGCACGGCCTGCGGAAAGCGCGGGGCGCAGGGCGCTGTGGCTCGCGTTCGCCTCCGTGGTGATGACGTTCCTGCTCCCTCTCGCCGGCCTTGTCATGTCGATATTCGCGCTGGTCGTCTCGATCCGCGCGATCCCCGCCCTGCGTTCGGTCTCCAAGCCGACCGGTACGGCCGTCGCCGGGATCGTCCTGTCGGCCCTGGCGCTGCCGATCTCCCTGTCGATGGCGGCGATGCAGCTCTATCTCAGTGACGAGCTCTCGGCCTACGCCAACTGCCGCGCGGGGGCGGGCACCGTCGCCGCGCAGCAGGACTGCGTCCAGCAGCTCGAACAGGCGCTGCAGAAGAAGATGCCCTTCCTGCAGCCCGGCGACATCCGGTTCCCCTTCACTCCGTAGGAACCCTCACGGCCACAACCCGGTCAGCTCAAGGGCCTGCCCGGGTGAGGTGGCGTGCCGTACGCCGGGCAGCGGGGCGCCGTCGCGGTCGAGGACGCGCCAGCCGCCGAGCTGGACCACCGGGGCGCGTCCCCCGCGCATGGTCAGGGCCAGCTCGGACAGCGTGCCCCACGAGCCGCCGACGACGATCACGGCGTCCCCCGAGTTGACGACGACGGCGTTGCGCGCCTCGCCGAGGCCGGTGGGGATCACGACGCTCAGGTCGGGGTTGGCCTGCCACCGGTCGGCCCTGGACAGGATGCCGACGACCGTCCCACCGGCCGACCGCGCCCCTGCCGCGACGGCGGCCATCACGCCTCCGTAGCCGCCGCAGACCACCACCGCGCCCCGCTCGGCCAGCAGCCTGCCGACCTCGCGCGCGTCGGCCTCCTCCTGGGGCGTGCAGTCGCCGGGACCACAGACCGCCACCTGAACCGCCATCGCGCTCCCCCGTCGTCGCCGCGCCCGCCCCGGTACGGCCCCGTGGCGTAGGCAAAGTGTCCCCCGCCGGGCGGTTCCCGTCAGCCGAAGACGCTGAAGGTCTCCTCGGCGCGGCCCCGGGTCGCGTACATCTCCCAGGCGGCGTCGGCGAGCGCGTCGGGGTCGAGGGTCATGCCCGCCACGGGGCCGTACCGCTCCGGCTGGGAGGAGACCATCCCGTGGATGTCGCCGCGTTCGACGACACCGCCGATGACCAGGCAGCCCGCGTAGACCCCCGTCTCGGTCAGGGCCGTGTTGAGGGTCACCGCGTAGGTGCGCAGGGCCGCCGACAGGATCGCGAGGTTGCCGAGGGCGGGCATCGGCATGACGGCGCTGAGCCCGGTGGCGAACAGCAGGCCGCCCTCACCGCGTTCGATCATGCCGGGCAGGACTCGCCGGGCCACCTCGACGGCGGGGTAGGCCCACTCCATCGCCCGCCGGACGTCCTCCGGCCCGGCCTGGAGGATCGGGACGGGGTGGGACTCGGGGTCGGTCGAACCCGGCCCGTAGTAGACCATCCCGACGGGACCGTGCCGTTCGACGACCGTGTCCAGGACGGACAGCAGGCGGTCGTGGTCGCGCACGTCGGCGGTGAACGCCTCGGCCCTGATCCCGGCGTCGGCGAGCGAGGAGACATATCCGGCGTGTCTGGCGTCGCTTCTGGACACCAGGACGACGGGGTGGCCCTCGCGGCCGAGCCGGTGCGCGATGGACATGCCGAGGCCGGGCCCCACTCCGATGACGACCGCGACTCCACGTGAAGCGGACATGGCTGCGCCTTCCTTCCCCAGGTAGGTTGAGGGAACCCTCAGGTTAGAAGTTGAGGGAAGCCTCAATTTCTTGCGAAGGTACCATGAAATCGAGGCTTCCCTCGACTTTTCGTGGGATCCGCACTTCGAGGGGACTGACGACACATGGCGCTCCAAGCCCGGCCGGCGAGGCCGCTGCGTGCCGACGCCGTACGCAACCGCGACAGGTTGCTGGCAGCCGCCAAGCAGGTGTTCGGCGAGCGCGGGCTCGACGCGCCGCTTGAGGAGATCGCCCGCAGGGCCGAGGTCAGCATCGGCACGCTCTACAACCACTTCCCCACCCGGGAGGCGTTCTTCGACGCGATCCTCCCCGAACGGCTGGCCGCCCTGGAACGCATCGCCGCGGCGGCGATGGCCGACCCCGACCCCTGGCGCGGCTTCACCGGCTTCCTTGAGGGGCTGTTCGCGCTCCAGGCCGAGGACCAGGGGCTGAACGACGCGATGGCCCGGCGGCTGCCGCTGAGCGAGGGGGTGCTCGCCTCCTGCCACCAAGGCTTCGAACTCGCCGGTCAGGTCGTCGAACGCGCCAAGGAGAGCGGCACGCTGCGCGCGGACTTCGAGATGCGGGACCTGCCCCTGCTGGTCTGGGCCATGTCCCAGGTGATCCGCGAGTCGATGGGGGTCGCGCCCCAGGCCTGGCGGCGTTGCCTGTCGTTCTTCCTCGACGGCCTGCGCGCCGGGACCGCCCACCCGCTCCCCGTCCCCGCCATGGCCGATGAGCAACTCGACGCGATCAGGCTGCGGACGACGCCGGGGAGCTAGGACGACGGGGGCGCGGCGGCAAGCACTTCCCCAGCAAATGCCGCCGCGCCTTTTGCGCACGATCCAACCGCGAGGGCCGAATCACACTCCCCAGGGGAGTACCCACAACCCACTGGTTTTCCACAGATTTCCTGGCAAACGTCCTATACCGGCCATCCAGCCGGGTGTCAGTCGCGGTCCCAGGCGTAGGGGTCCAGGTAGATGACGTGGCCGCCCTTGTCGTCCGACTCGTCGACGATGTCACGCCGGGGTGGGCGCGGAGGCTCCCGGTCGACCGGTTTCGACGGGCTCTCCGCGGCGGCCGAGGCGTGCTCGTCCTGCCAGTCGTCCCTGATGACCGGGATCGGCTGGGTCTCGCACTCGGTGGCGTCCAGCCAGTGGCCGGGCAGCCTGCCCAGCTCCTCGGGATCGGCGAGGCCGACCTTGCTCGCCACGGTGCCCGCGGCCTTGGCGATCTTGACACCCGCCTTGCGGACCGGGGCGGTCGCCGTACCGACCCTCTCGGCGGCCCTGGCGACGGCGGTGTTCTGACCCCGGAAGATCAGCCACCAGTTGGCCAGTCCCGCGGAGATCCCCGCGGCGACACCGACCTCCAGGGTGACCGAGAGCATCACCTCCCAGGCCGCGGGGCCGACCACGGTGAGCCGTGTACCACCGAGCGGACCCCCGGACAGCGCCGCCAGCGCCCCGGCCACCGCGCCCGTGAACAGCCCGCAGGCGAACCCCCACAGCGGGGCGCCCTCGTAGGTCGGCGAGGGCGCGATCCTGACGCTCAGGACGCCCGCGACCGCCCCCGCCGCGAACGGCAGCGCGACCACCACCATCACCCACGCCGGAGTGGGACCGGCCTCGGGAAGCGCCCCCAGGATCGGCAGGCTGGGCACGACGCCGAGCTGGACCCCCGTCGGGGCGACCAGCGTCCCCGCGCCCACGGCGAAACCGGGGCCCGCGGTGTAGGCCATGCCCCAGACGATCGCGTTCGGTAGGTAGAGCACCTGGATCAGCAGGAGCAGCAACCCCCCGACGAAGCCGGGAGCCAGGATCTCCGACAACGCCCTGACCTGCGAGAAGTTCGCCACGAGCGCGCCGGTCACCAGGACCGTGCCCGCCACGAGCATGATCCCCAGCGCGGCGGCCGAGCTGATCAGGGCCGCGCGCAGGCGCTCGGGCAGCAACCTCAGCATCGCCCGCCACGGCCCGATCGCCCTGGCCGTGGCCAGCGAGCCCGCGGCGAAGGCCAGCAGCAGGTGGCTGAGCAGCGTCTCACCGATGAACGGCTGGGTGACCTCGTTGTCGGTGATCAGCGCGATCACCCCCGCCAGCAGCGCGTACGGCGCCGCCAGTGAGACACCCGCCTGGGCGACCAGCACGAGCTGCGCCCTGCGCCGGGCGTTGGCCTCGTCCTTCGGGCTGTTCTTCGGCAGTCTGGCGGGCATCCTGAGCCGCAGGTCGGCGTCCCTGGTCATCCAGACACCCGCGCGGTAGAGCAGGAAGGCGGGCAGGACCGTCAGCCCCAGGGGAAGCAGCCCGATGACCCCGCCGGAGATGGAGAACCCCGCGTGGTGGGCCACCAGCCACAACTGCGCCGCCGTACGGAAGACCCCGGGCAGGCCGCTGCTGAACGCGCCCCTCGGGGAGGCGATCCAGCCGACCAGGGTGAAGGTGGTGAGCACCGCGAGACCCACGCCGAGCGTCCACACCGCGGCGAGCATCCCCGAGACGGGAAGCGGCCTGCGGACGTCGTCGTCGTCACCAGTGACGCCGGGCAGGGGGATACGGCTGAGGACGTTCCGGGGAGCCGTCCGTAGCTGGTCGAGAAGGGCCGTCACAATAGTCGATGGTCTCAGGATCTTCCACGGGGAAGGCACTCATCGCCCCGCGTGTCGCGGCGCCGTACGGGCTGATGTGCGTCCGGGGTGTGCGAACGGCCCCGCACGGCCGACAACCCCACGCGGCCGGGAACCTCGCGCGTGCGATGATCCACGCGGCCGGGGACGCCGGGAACAGGGAAAGGCGCCCGTCGAGGACGGGCGCCTTCACCTGTGGCCTGCCGGGACGTCCTAGCGGGCCTGCATGACCTCGCGCATCAGGCGGGCGGTCTCGCTCGGGGTCTTGCCGACGCGCACGCCGACCTTCTCCAGAGCCTCCTTCTTCGCCTGGGCGGTTCCGGCCGAGCCGGACACGATCGCGCCCGCGTGACCCATGGTCTTGCCCTCGGGGGCGGTGAAGCCCGCGACGTAGGCGACGACCGGCTTGGTCACGTGCTGCTCGATGTAGGCGGCGGCGCGCTCCTCGGCGTCTCCGCCGATCTCACCGATCATCACGATCGCGTCGGTCGCCGGGTCGTCCTGGAAGGCCTGGAGGGCGTCGATGTGCGTGGTGCCGATGACCGGGTCGCCACCGATGCCGACGGCGGTCGAGAAGCCGAAGTCACGCAGCTCGTACATGAGCTGGTAGGTCAGCGTGCCGGACTTGGACACCAGGCCGATACGGCCCGCGGTGGTGATGTCGGCCGGGATGATGCCCGCGTTGGAGGCGCCGGGGGAGGCGATACCGGGGCAGTTGGGGCCGATGATGCGGGTCTTGTTGCCCTTGGCGACGGCGTAGGCCCAGAACTCGGTGGTGTCGTGGACCGGGACGCCCTCGGTGATGACCACGCAGAGCGGGATCTCGGCGTCGACGGCCTCCTTGACCGCGTCCTTGGTGAACGCCGGGGGCACGAACACGACCGAGACGTCGGCGCCGGTCTGCTCGATGGCCTCCTTGACGGTGCCGAAGACGGGCAGGCCCTCGTGGACGGTCCCGGCCTTACGGGCGTTGACGCCGCCGACGACGCGGGCGCCTGAGGCGAGCATGCGGCGGGTGTGCTTGGTGCCCTCGCCGCCGGTCATGCCCTGAACAATGATCTTGCTGTTCTCGGTCAGCCAGATAGCCATTACGCACCTACCGCGGCGAGCTCGGCGGCGCGCTTGGCCGCATCGTCCATCGTGTCGACAAGCTCGACGCCCTTGAGGTTGGCGTCGGCGAGGATCTTCCGTCCGAGGTCGGCGTTGTTGCCGTCGAGACGGACGACCAGGGGGCGGCTGACGGCCTCGCCGCGGCTCTCCAGGAGCTGGAAGGCGGACACGACGCCGTTGGCGACCGCGTCACAGGCGGTGATGCCGCCGAAGACGTTGACGAAGATCGACTTGACCGAGGGGTCGGAGAGGATGATCTCCAGACCGGCCGCCATGACCTCGGCCGAGGCGCCGCCGCCGATGTCGAGGAAGTTGGCGGGCTTGGGCTGGCCGGGGAAGGCCTCGCCCGCGTAGGCGACGACGTCGAGGGTGGACATGACCAGGCCCGCGCCGTTGCCGATGATGCCGACGCTGCCGTCGAGCTTGACGTAGTTGAGGTCCTTGGCCTTGGCCGCGGCCTCAAGCGGGTCCTCGGCGGCCTTGTCCTCGAAGACCGAGTGCTCGGCCTGGCGGAAGGAGGCGTTGTCGTCGAGGGTGACCTTGCCGTCGAGGGCCTTCACCTGGCCGTCGGCGGACAGGATCATCGGGTTGACCTCGACCAGGGAGGCGTCCTCGTCGACGAAGGCGGCCCACAGCTTCTCGATGAGCTCGGCGGCGCCGTCGAGCGCGACCTCGGGCAGGCCGCCCGCGACCGCGATCTCACGGGCCTTGGCGCGGTCGACGCCGTCCAGCGGGGAGACCGGGACCTTGGCGACCTTCTCCGGGGCGGTGTGCGCGACCTCCTCGATGTCCATGCCGCCCGCGGCGGAGCAGATGGCGAGGAAGGTACGGTTCGCACGGTCGAGCAGGAAGGAGAAGTAGTACTCCTCCGCGATCGCGCTGGCCTCCTCGATCAGGACCTTGTGGACCGTGTGGCCCTTGATGTCCATGCCGAGGATCTGGGTGGCCTTCTGCTCGGCGTCGGCGGCGTCGTCGGCGACCTTGACGCCGCCCGCCTTACCCCGGCCACCGGTCTTGACCTGTGCCTTGACGACGACACGGCCGGTCAGCTGCTCGGCTGCCGCTCGTGCCTCCTCCACGGTGTGCGCGACGATACCGCGCGGCACCGGGATGCCGTACTCCGCGAAGAGCTCCTTCGCCTGATGTTCGAACAGGTCCACGAGGGTCCGTCCTTGCTTGTGCGGCTGGTGTACAGAATGTGGGCGGGCCGGCTCCTCGCTCTCATGGGGGAGCCCGGCGTCTTTGCGCCAAAGAAGCCTAGCCTCCCGAGGGGCGTGGCCAGGTCACCGGGTCCTCGCGGACGAAAGGGCCCTCTTCGCGCGGGACGGAATCATACGCGGGACGGGATCGCGCTTCGCACCCAATCGACGATCTCCTGGGTGGTCGCTCCCGGGGTGAAGACCCGGGCGACCCCCATGCGCTCCAGCTCGGGCATGTCCTCATCGGGGATGATGCCGCCGCCGAACACCACGATGTCGCTCGCGTCGTTCTCCGCCAGCAGCTCGATGACCTTGGCGAAGAGTGTCATGTGCGCCCCGGACAGGACGGAGAGACCGACCGCCGCGGCGTCCTCCTGGATGGCGGTGCGCACGATCTGCTCGGGCGTCTGGTGCAGGCCGGTGTAGACGACCTCCATCCCGGCGTCCCGCAGTGCCCGCGCCACGATCTTCACGCCCCGGTCGTGCCCGTCAAGGCCGGGTTTGGCGATGACCACGCGAATCCTCGACTCGGCTTCCATGCAGACCTCCTTGTCCGCGCTCCACGCGCTACGGAAGAGCTGTTCGCAGCGTAACCGGCGATGCCCCGCCGGATTTCACGGGACCACCGGAAATCTCGACACATTCATGATCATTGTCTGGAATGATGCCTTTCCCTCCCCTTGCGAAAACTGATGTACAGGACGGTGAACCCCATGAGGCGATGGATCGCCCCGCTGGCCGCGGCGCTGCTCGCGCCGGCGCTGACCATCACGGCTCCGGCCGCCGCGCAGGCCGCCGCCGTCGACCCGGTGAAGGCGCTCAGGCAACGGCTGGCGTCCTGGGACGGCGTCCGCATCGCCGAGTCGGGCCAGGCCCCCTCGGCGGGCGGCACCCTGAGCTCGCGCCGCACGGGTGTCCTGCGTCTGTCCCCCTCGGGTCTCGCGGGCCTGGACGTCGTACGGCGGGACGTCTCAAGAACCGTCTCCGGCGGCAGAACCGAACTGCGCGCGGAGCGTGTGATCACCGTCGGCGGGGTGAACTACACCTCCTCCCCCCGTTTCGCGGACCGGCTCCCCCACGGCAAGGCCTGGGTCAGCGACACCCGCAGGAACACCCGCTGGGAGGTCCTCCTCGGCGACCAGGCGGTCAACGCGCTCGAACCCTCAACCCTGGGCCTCCTGCTTCGCACCGCGAAGGACCGCCTGCCGTACAAGGGCGGTGTCCAGTACCGGGGCACGGTCACCCTGAAGCGGTTGTACGACGCCTCCCCCTCCTTCAGGGAGCGCCGGGGCTACACGCTGCCCGTCGAGACGGGCCGCCTTTCGGTCGGCTGGCGGCTGTGGCTCGACACCCGCGGACTGCCCACCCGCCTGGTGACCAAGGACCCGCACGGCAGTGACGACATCCGCTACACCGGCTGGGGCACCGGGATCGTCGTGACCGCCCCGCCCGCGGACCAGGTCGTCGACGCCCGTCACCTCGGCTCAGGCGCCGCGATCGAGCGCACGCCGAACTCCCCCGCCGAGGGGGCCAGGTCGGGTGCCGGACGCGAGGACGCGCCGTCCCCCCGAGGCGACGCCGGGACCTCCGATGTCGAGGCCCCCGTCGTCGAGGCCCCCGTCGAGAGCCGGGAGTCGGCCGTCGGCGCCTCCGGCCGCGGTTGACGACCGCCGGGCTCACCGGATCTCGCGTGCAACCGCGGAATCCATAAAGGCGGAAAGCGAATCACGGCCGCCGAATGCCCGGCCGTTCTCTCCGAGCAGGCCTTTCGCATATCGCCTCCGGTGGCATTCCCGTCCGTCTCGGTTGGACGCCGCGTCCCGCCCGGTTCGGCGCCACACTCGCCTGTCGGACGCCACGCCCCGTCACCGCCCCGCCGCCCCGGCCCGGCCGCCCGCCGTACGGCTCACGCGTCTGCCTGGTCCTGGGCGGTGCGGAGTGGGCGAGGGCGCCGGCGGGGCTCACGGAAGGTGACCGGAAAGACACTGCACCAAATATTCACAACTAACTACGAATAAGCCATCAGATATCGCATTTTATGATGATCATATCTGATATGAATACCCTGAACCCTCCCGAACGGGGCGGAGGGTATATCCAGGAGGAATCCCCCTTTGAAGCGATACATTGCCGGTCTGGCGTGCGCGGCCATGGCCGTGGTGAGCGTCCCCGCGCTCGCGTCGACCGCGCACGCCAAGGCCGCCGACCCGGTCGCCGCGCTGAAGAGCAAGCTCGTCAGCGGCCAGGGTGTGACCTTCGTCGACAAGACGAAGATCTACGCCAAGGGCCAGAAGAGCACGATCGCCGCCGACCGTAAGGGCGTCCTGCAGTTCGGCCCTTCGGGTGTCGTCGCGTCCGACCAGACCGGGAAGTACCGGATCGACGAGGAGACCCTCAAGATGATTGAGGAGTTCTCCAGCCCCGGCGAGGACGGTGAGGAGGACCCCTTCATCAGACTGGTCAAGGCCATGACCAAGCCCGAGCAGGTGGTCCGCCTCGGAAAGACGACCTACGTCTCGGGTGGCGCCTTCGGCGAGTTCATCCCCGAGGGCAAGACCTGGATCCGCTTCCCCCAGGACACACTCGGCATAGTCGGCGCGGTGACCCAGTCGGTCAACGCCGCCGAGCCCACGACGCTCAAGGCGCTGCTCGCGCACGCCACCACCAAGCGCGCCGGGTTCTACGCCGGGAAGATCACCTGGGGTGAACTGGCCAAGGTCTCGCCGTGGTTCCGCGCCTCGCAGAGCACCGCACTGACCGAGACCGCGGGCAAGACCGTGATGAACTGGAAGCTCTACGTCGGCGCCGACCAGCTCCCCAGGCGCCTGACGACCAGCTACACCCAGGGCAAGAGGACGACGACGGTCTACGACACCGTCTACAGCGGCTGGGGCAGCATCGTGTCGATCAAGGCGCCCGAGCCCGAGACCGTCGCCGAGCTCAAGGACCTGCAGCTGACCAAGCCCGAGGCCCAGGTCTCGATCCTGCGCGGTCAGGTGAACTCCTTCGTCGACCGCCCGGGGGCGGGCGCTGCCCGGAACCACTGATCCGGAAAGACGGCGAACATGTACGTGCCCGGCGGACCGTGTCCGCCGGGCACGTCTCGTTGATCCCCTGGGTGGGCGACAATCTCCTCACCCCCCTGCGACGACGCGGGGACACCCCGGGAGGATCTTCTCGATGAGGCGAACGACCGCCGTCCTGACCGGTGCCGCCCTCACGGCCCTGGCATTCCCCCTGCTGGTGGCGGCCCCGCCCGCCAACGCCCTCGCCGCCGATCCCGTGGCGGCGTTGAAGGGGCGGTTCAAGGCCGGGCACGGGGTGAGGATCGTCGAAAGGGCCAAGCTCGTCGGCGACGGCGGAAACCCGCGTACGGTGTACGGCCGGGTCAAGGGCGTGCTGGAGTTCGGCCCCTCGGGGGTCGTGGCGTCCGACCTGACCGGTTCCTTCGAGCTGCCCGCCGAGGAGGGCACGCCCTCCGAGCCGTTCGCCCCCTCCCGGACGGTCACCGTGAAGGGTGTCTCCTACACCCAGGGCGGCGTCTACGCCGGTTCCCTTCCCGAGGGGAAGAAGTGGCTGCGCAGCCGTGACGACGTCCTCTCCACGACCAACCCCGCGCAGCGGCTGTTCAACCCGCTGGAGCCCGCGACGCTGCGGGCCGCGCTCGCCCACGCGGGCCCGGGCCGTCCCGGCGGCACCCTGGACGGCACCAGGACCGTCGTCCGCTCCGGCTCCTTCACCCTGGGCGAGCTGTACCGGATCTCCCCGTCGGCCCGCGCGGTGCTCGGGGCCAAGCCCTCGGCCAAGTCGGCCCCGCTCAAGGTGAGCTGGCGGCTCTATCTCGGCGCCGACCAGCTCCCCCGGCGTGCCGTCTCGTCGTACGTCCAGTCCGTACGGGGCCTGACCAGCGTCGACGTCACCTATCTCAACGACACCCAGTACGGCGGCTGGGGCCTGCGCTCGGCGCTCAAGGCCCCGCCCGCCGCCGAGGTCGCCGACTTCGACGAGCTGAGGATCGGCGACGCCGACCCCGGGAACGTCTCCCTCAACAACCTGTTCACCGGGTGAACCGGGGTCAGAGCTTCTCGATCGGCGCGTAGGTCAGCAGCAGGGTCTTCTCCCCGCCGCTACCGAAGTCGATCTTCGCCTTGGTCTTCTCCGCCACCCCGTCGACCGAGACGACCGTGCCCAGGCCGAACTGGTCGTGGGTGACCCGGTCGCCGGGGGCCAGGTTGGGGACCTGCCGCCCGCCTGACTTCCTTGGCTGGGCGGGACGTGCCTCACGGCGGGTCGTCGCGGCGCTCCAGGCGCTTTTGCCAGGATCGCCGCGCCACTCGACCAGGTCGGCCGGGATCTCGGTGACGAACCGGGAGGCCGGGTTGAAGGCGGGGGCGCCCCAGGAGCTGCGGACGGCGGCGCGGGAGAGGTACAGCCGCCGTTCGGCCCGGGTGATGCCGACATAGGCCAGTCTGCGCTCCTCCTCAAGCTCCTTGGGCTCGCCCAGCGAACGCATGTGCGGGAAGACGCCGTCCTCCATGCCGGTCAGGAAGACCACGGGGAACTCCAGCCCCTTGGCCGTGTGCAGCGTCATCAGCGTGACCACGCCCTGGCCGCCGTCACCGGCCGGGATCTGGTCGGCGTCGGCCACCAGCGAGACCTGTTCGAGGAACTCGACCAGCGTGCCCTCGGGGTTGGCCTCCTCGAACTCGGAGGCGACCGAGACCATCTCGTCGAGGTTCTCCAGGCGGCTCTCGTCCTGCGGGTCCTCCGAGGCGGCCAGCTCGGCGCGGTAGCCGGTGACCTCAAGCACCTCCTGGGCCAGCTCGGAGGGCGGCGTCGTCTCCGCCTTGGCGAGCAGGCCGTCGAGCAGCGCGACGAAGTCCTTGATCGCGTTGAGCGAGCGGGTGGCCATGCCCGGTGCCTCGTCGGCCCGGCGCAGCCCCTCCCAGAACGAGACGCGCTCACGGGAGGCGAACGCCTCGACCATGGCCTCGGCCCGCTCGCCGATGCCGCGCTTGGGCACGTTGAGGATGCGGCGCAGTGAGACCACGTCGTTCGGGTTGGCCAGGACCCTGAGGTAGGCCAGCAGGTCGCGGACCTCCTTGCGCTCGTAGAAGCGCACCCCTCCGACCACCTTGTACGGCAGGCCGGTCCTGATGAAGATCTCCTCGAAGACCCGGGAGGCCGCGTTGGTGCGGTAGAACACGGCCACCTGACCGGGGACGACCTCCTCGTCGTCGGCGAGCCTGTCCACCTCCTGGGCGACGAACATGGCCTCGTCGTGCTCGTTGTCCGCGACGTAACCGATGATCTTCGGTCCCGCGCCCTGGTCGGACCAGAGGTTCTTCGGCTTGCGGCTCTCGTTGCGCGAGATCACCGCGTTCGCCGCGCTGAGGATCGTCTGGGTGGAGCGGTAGTTCTGTTCGAGCAGGATCGTCCTGGCGTCGGGGTAGTCGCGCTCGAACTCCAGGATGTTGCGGATCGTCGCGCCGCGGAAGGCGTAGATCGACTGGTCGGCGTCGCCGACGACGCACAGCTCGGCGGGGTCGACGGTGCCCTCCCTGACCACCTCGCCGTCCGCGGTGACCAGCTCGGGAGAGCCGACCAGCTCTCTGACCAGGGTGTACTGGGCGTGGTTGGTGTCCTGGTACTCGTCGACCATGACGTGCCGCCAGCGGCGCCGGTAGTGCTCGGCGACGTCGGGGAAGATCTGCAGCAGCGTGACCGTCAGCATGATGAGGTCGTCGAAGTCCATCGCGCCGGCCTCGGTGAGCCTGCGCTGGTAGTTGCGGTAGGCCTCGGCGAGGGTGCGCTCCAGGTGGGTGCCCGCCTGGGCCGCGGCCGTCTCGTAGTCGATCAGCTCGTTCTTGAAGTTGCTGACCTGCGCCGAGAAGGAGCGCGGCGGGTAACGCTTGGGGTCGAGGTCCATCTCCCTGCAGACCATGGCCATCAGCCGCTGGGAGTCGGCCTGGTCGTAGATGGAGAAGCTCGTGGGGAAGCCGAGCCGCTTGGCCTCCCTGCGCAGGATGCGCACGCACGCGCTGTGGAAGGTCATCACCCACATCGAGGCCGAACGCGGGCCGATGAGGGCGTCGATCCGGTCCTTCATCTCCCTGGCGGCCTTGTTGGTGAAGGTGATGGCCAGGATCTCCTGCGGCCTGACGTCACGCTCGGCCAGGAGGTAGGCGATGCGGTGCGTCAGCACCCGTGTCTTGCCGGAGCCCGCGCCCGCGACGATGAGCAGGGGGGCGCCGTGGTGCACGACGGCCTCACGCTGCTGGGGATTGAGCCCGTCGAGCAACGGGTGGGTCAGGGGAGCGGCTGGGATCGACACGTCCCCTAGGGTAAGGCGGCCCGCCGACAGCCGGGTCCAGGAATGTGGGCGGGCCGGTGGACGGTTATGAGAATTCATCAGTACGTGAACGACACGAGGGGGCGCACATGTTGTCGGAGAGCGAGATCGAGCGGGTGCTCGTGGTCACCGCCCACCCTGACGACGTCGACTTCGGCGCGGCGGGCTCGATCGCGCGTTTCACCGACCGTGGTGTCGAGGTGACGTACTGCGTCGTCACGGACGGCGACGCGGGGGGCTTCGACCGGGAGGTGGACAACGGCGGGATGGCCGAGCTGCGCCGTGGCGAGCAGACCGCGGCCGCCAAGGCCGTCGGCGTGACCGACGTGCGTTTCCTGGGCTACCCGGACGGCTCCGTGGTGCAGAGTCTCGACCTGCGGCGTGACATCGCCCGGGTCATCCGCCAGGTCAGGCCCGACCTGGTGATCACCCACTCGCCGGAGCGCAACTACCGCTTCGTCGCCCCCAGCCACCCCGACCACCGGGCCGTCGGCGGGGCCGCGCTCGACGCCGTCTACCCCGACGCCCGCAACCCCTACGCCTTCCCCGAGCTCCTCCTCCAGGAGGGTCTTGAGGCGTGGACGGTCAGGGAGGTCTGGCTCAACGGCTCGCCGACCCCGGACCACCACGTGGACATCACCGAGACCGTGGACCGCAAGATCAACGCGCTGCGCGCCCACGCCAGCCAGGTGAGTCACATGGACGACCTCGACGGCTTCGTGCGCGACCGGTTCGGCCAGACGGCGGTCACGGCGGGCTTCGGCGAGGGCCGTTACGCGGAGGCCTTCCAGCGGGTCCTGACCGTCTGACCTCCGGCCTGCGAGCCGTACCTTTTCGGCGGAGTCCGAGGCCGCTCGCGTGGGCGGGCGGCCTCCTCCCGTCCGCGTCGAGTGCCCGGAGACCGTCTTACGACCGCGGTGACCGCGAAGGAGTCCGAGAAGGCCGCAGCGTGTCCTGACCGTCTGAGACCACGATCGTGTTTGTCTCTTGTAAGCTTTGCCCACATTACCTAGTATTCAGGTAGGTAATGCATGCTTAACGACCGGATGGAGACAAACGTGCGCAAGAAAGTCCTCGCCACCGCAGTCGTCGCCCTCGCCGGCATGTTCACGAGCCTGCCAGCCGGTGCCGTCACCGCGGGCCAGGGCGCGCCGGGGGTCGGCGACCCCTACTACCCCGACTACGGCAACGGCGGATACGACGTCGCCCACTACGACCTGAGACTGAAATACCAGCCCGCCGACGACCACTTGGAGGGCACGGCGACCATCACGGCCACCGCGACCCAGGACCTGACCCGCTTCAACCTCGACTTCGCGCTGACGGTCAGCGAGGTCCTGGTCAACAACCGCAAGGCGACCTTCGCCCGGTCGGGCGCCCACGAGCTTGAGATCACCCCGGCGCTGCCCCTGCGCAGGAACCAGCCCGTCACCGTCGTGGTGAGATACGCGGGCACGCCGTCCCAGGTGACGGTCAACGGCATCAACCCCTGGCTACGCACCCCCGACGGCGGTGTGGCGGCGGGCGAGCCCGAGGGCTCCTGGTGGTGGTTCCCGAGCAACGACCACCCCTCGGACAAGGCGACCTACGACGTCTCCGTCCTCGTCCCCGACGGCACCCAGGCCATCAGCAACGGCACGCTGCAGTCGGCCGTCTCCCGCCTCGGCTGGACCCGTTACAACTGGCGTTCCTCCAAGCCCCAGGCGACCTACCTGACCACCCTCGCGGTCGGCAGGTTCGAGATCGTCACGGACACCACGGAGAGCGGCCTGCCGGTCTTCAGCGCCTACAGCAGGGACCTCGGCGCCGACGAGGGCGCGGCCAAGGCGAGCGTCGGGCGCGCCGCGGAGATCCTCGACTGGGAGACCGGGGTCTTCGGCCCCTACCCGTTCGACGCGATCGGCGGCTACGTCCCCAACGTGCCCACCGGCTACGCCCTGGAGACCCAGACCAGGCCCTTCTACAGCCCGCGTCACTTCCGCAGCGGGGCCAACCCCTACGTGGTGGTGCACGAGCAGGCGCACCAGTGGTTCGGCGACGACGTCTCGGTGAGGACCTGGCGCGACATCTGGCTCAACGAGGGCTTCGCACGTTACGCCGAGTGGCTCTGGTCGGAGAAGGAGGGCGAGGGGACGGCCGCGGAGCTGGCTGCCTACACCTACGGCTTCTACCCGGCGGACAACCCGTTCTGGCAGGTCAGGCCGGGCGACCCGGGTGCTGAGAACCAGTTCCACGCCGCGGTGTACAACCGGGGCGCCATCGCCCTGCAGGCCCTGCGCGGCGAGGTCGGCGACCAGACCTTCTTCAAGATCCTCAAGGGCTGGCCCGTGGCCAACAAGTACGGCAACGCCCGCGTCGAGGACTTCGTCGCCTACGCCGGGCGCCTGGCCGGCAGGCCGCTGGACGACCTGTTCAGGACCTGGCTGTTCACCGCCGGCAAGCCCGCCTCGCCCCCGGTGGCGGCCAACGCCCGCAGCGCCGCCCCCACCGGCCCGCTCCAGGAGCCCCGGTCCTGGAAGAAGATCCAGCGCGAGGGCCTGTCCGACCACGCCGAACACTGACCCGCGCGTCCCGGCGCGGAACACGGAAAGGAGGGATGCCGTTCACGCACCCAAAGGAATCCGCTGAGCACGCACGTCCCACGGTCCCCGTGTCCCCCTCAGGGCGCGGGGACCGTCACGTCAGCGAGAGGTGTCGGCGGGGGCCAGCCGCGCGAACAGGTAGCCGAGCGAGTTGGTCGCCACGTGCAGCAGCGACGGCGCGGCCAGGCCTCCCCTGCGCCGTAGCTCGCAGAACACGACCCCGGCGAGCGCCGTCGCGACCACGGAACCGGCGACCGCCCGGGAGACCTCCCGCGTGGACGGCTTGCCCGGCGTGGGGTCCTCCCCCGCGGCCAGGCGGCCGAGGGCCGGGTTCGCGGTCAGCATGTCGATCGCGGGCAGCACGTGCCAGAGGCCGAACAGGGCCGAGGAGACCGCGGTCGCCGTGACGGGCCCGTGCGAACGGGCGACGAGGGCGTGCACCACCCCGCGGAAGCCGACCTCCTCAAGCAGGACCGTGCCGAACGGCACCTGGATCAGGGCCTCCTCGGCCACCCTGGCCGGTGAGAGCGCCAGCGCCCGCTCGTCGCGGAAGAACCCGCGGGTGGCGGGCAGCGCGATCCCCACCCCGTAGGCCCCGGCGACCGCGGAGGCCAGGACGCCCCCGATCAGCAGGCCGCGGGAACCCTCCTGGAAGCCGACCTCCGACCAGGAGACCCCACGGCGTCGGGCGACCGCCAGCAGGACGCCGACCGTGGCGGCCGAGGTCAGCGGGGCCAGCCTCGGCGCGACCCGGTTGTTGAGCACGTTGGCCGCCGCCAGCACGGCGACCGCCCCCGCCAGCGCGGCCCGCTGCCGCTGCCTGACGGGCGCGACCCGCTCGCGCGCCGCCCGCCGTACCGCCTTGAAGGTCCTGAAGCCCATGCTCTCCGGATGCACGCGTCGCGTCATCCCGCCTCCGTCCCTGCCAGTTCCGGGATGGGTCATCCGGCCTCGGGCCGCCGCCACCCTGCCGGGAAGCGCAGCCCGCGCCGTTCCTGAACGGTGAGACCACCCCAGATGCCCTCGGGTTCGGCCGCCCTCAGCGCGTAGGCGCGGCACTCGCCCAGGACCGGGCAGCCGGAGCAGACCGCCTTCGCCCGCGCCTCCTGCTCGACCGCCTGCGCCAGCGGGAAGAACAGCTCGGGATCGCTCGCACGACACGCCCCCCGTACGGCCCAGCCGATCTCCCCGACCATCTTCCGCATGACATCACCCCCTGGTGGACCACCGATCAACAGACTAGGCGGACCGGGGTGACGCCGACATCAACCTCGTGGCGGATTTCCGGGTAGGCGCCGCGGCGTACCCGGCGCCCAGGACGGTGCTCCGGACAGGGGCTCGGTTCAGGGGCTCAGTTCAGGGGCCAGGCGTGGACCGGCTCGTTGGTGTGCATGTGCTCGATGTAGCGCAGGGTCATCCGGCGCAGCGCCTCGTGCTGGTCGAGGCCGTCGGTCGCCTCAAGGGCCTCGACCGTGCCGGTCTGCCACCTGGCCCCGGTCCTGCCCGTCACGCACCGCCGTTCGACGATGGTGAGCAGCCTGTCGCGTATCTCCGCGTCCACGCCCCGCAGCCGGAGGCCCTCGTCGGCGATCGGCAGCAGGCGGCGCAGGATCAGGTCCGAGGCGGTCACCTCGCCCTCCCCCGGCCAGTAGAGGCGGGCGCCGAGACCGTGCCTGGCGGCGGAGTGCAGGTTGTCCCGCGCGGCGGAGAAGGGCATGCGCGTCCAGATCGGCCGCTCGGCCTCGGTGAGCACGCGCATGAGGCCGTAGTAGAAGGCCGCGTTCGCCGCGATGTCGGCCACCGAGGGCCCGGCGGGCAGCACCCGGTTCTCCACCCTCAGGTGCGGGACGCCGTCCACGACCGCGTAGATCGGCCGGTTCCAGCGGTAGACGGTCCCGTTGTGCAGGGTCAGCTCGGCCAGTTCGGGCGGGACGCCCCGGTCGAGTTCCTCCTGCGGGTCCGCCTCCTCGCACAGGGGCAGCAGCGGCGGAAAGTAGCGGACGTTCTCCTCGAACAGGTCGAAGACCGAGGTGATCCACCGTTCGCCGAACCACACCCTCGGCCGCACCCCCTGGGCCCGCAGCTCGACGGGACGGGTGTCGGTCGCCTGCTCGAACAGCGGGATCCTGGTCTCCTGCCACAGGAGCCTGCCGAACAGGAAGGGCGAGTTGGCCGCGACCGCCACCTGCGGCCCGGCGACAGCCTGGGCGGCGTTCCAGGTGGCCGCGAACGCCGAGGGCGCCACCTGGAGGTGGAGCTGGAGGCTCGTGCAGGCGGCCTCGGGCGTGATGCTGTCGGCGTAGGTGTCGAGGCTCTCCCCGCCCTCGATCGACAGGTGCATGTCCTCACCCCTGGCCGCGAAGATCTGCTCGTTGAGCAGTCGGTAGCGGGGGTTGGCCGACAGCGTCCCCTCGTGCACGTCGCTCTCGCGCAGCGTGGGCAGGATCCCGACCATCACCAGGTGGCCGCCGACCGTGTCGGCCCGCTCCTCGGCGTGGTTGAGCCGGTCGCGCACCGCCTTCTCCAGGCGTACGGCGCCGTCCCCCTCAAGCGGCTCGGGCAGGACGTTGATCTCGACGTTGAACTGGCCCAGCTCCGTCGCCCAGTCCGGTTGGGCGATCGCCGCCAGCACCTCGGCGTTCTTCATCGTGGGCTCGCCCCGGTCGTCGACCAGGTTGAGCTCTATCTCCAGGCCCGCCCGTGGCCTGTCGGCCTCGAACCTGAACTCACGCAGCATCCGCGCCAGCGCGTCGAGGGACCGCCGGATCTTGTCCCGGTAGCGTCGGCGGTCCTCCCGGCTGAACACCATGGCAGGTACGTCACGACCCATACATCGCAGAGTCGCACATAAGTTACATATAGTACAGATCACACCAGACGGCGCGCGGTCGCCCATCGTGACAGTTCGTGTCTGTTGGAGAGCTGAAGCTTACGCAGGACGGACGAAACGTGAGTCTCAACCGTCTTCACCGAGATGAACAGCTCCTTCGCGATCTCCTTGTAGGCGTAGCCCCTGGCGATCAGGCGCAGCACCTCACGCTCCCGCTGGGTCAGCGAGTCGAGTTCGGGGTCGATCGGCGGGGCCTCGCTGGAGGCGAAGGCGTCCAGCACGAAACCCGCCAGGCGCGGGGAGAAGACCGCGTCGCCCTCGGCGACCCTGCGGATCGCGTCGGTCAGCTCACGCCCGCTGATGGTCTTGGTGACGTAGCCCCTCGCGCCGCCCCGGATCACGCCGATGACGTCCTCGGCCGCGTCGGAGACGGAAAGGGCCAGGAACCGTACCGGCGAACCCGACCCGAGCACCCGGCGCAGCACCTCCTGGCCGCCGCCGCCCGGCATGTGCACATCCAGCAGCACCACGTCGGGCTGCAGCTCGGCGATGGCCTTGACCGCCGACTCCACGTCCTCGGCCTCACCGATCACCTCGACCGAGTCGCCCAGCTCGGCGCGGACGCCCGAGCGGAAGAGCCGGTGGTCGTCGACGATCAGAACCCTGACGGTGCTCACGCGCTCACACCTTCTCCAGTTTCATGGTCAGCATCACTTCCGTACCCTCGCCCGGCTCGGTCCTGACCCGGGCACTGCCCCCGTTGCGCTCCATCCTGCCGATGATCGACTGGCGGATGCCCATCCGGTCCTCCGGGACGTCCTTCATGTCGAAGCCGACACCCCGGTCCCGGACGAAGATGACGACCTCCTCCGGCTCCGCCTCGGCGTAGACGGAGATGACCGGCGAGCCGGAGTACTTCGCGGCGTTGACCATAGCCTGTCTCGCCGCCTGCATCATCGCCGACAGCTCCGGGGTCAGCGGGCAGTCGCCGACGCAGACGATCTCGATGGGCACGCCGTGCGCGTCCTCCTCCTCGGCCGCCACCCGCCGCACGGCCGCCGCGACCGAGGCGTCTGCGTCCTGTTTGGGCTGGTAGAGCCAGTTGCGCAGCTCACGCTCCTGGGAACGGGCCAGCCGCATCACCTCACGGGAGTCGTGTGCGTTGCGCTGGATCAGCGTCAGCGTGTGCAGGACGGAGTCGTGCACGTGCGCGGCGAACTCGGCCCGCTCCTCCTGCCGGATGCGCTCGCGCCGCTCCCGCTGGAGCTCCTTCCACAGGGCCGCCAGCCACGGCGCCGCGATGAGCGCGACCCCACCGACGACCACCAGCGTGAACATGATGCCGGGGCGGGCGCTGCCCAGCTCGTTGGTCGCCGCCAGGAAGCCGATCGCCCCGACGACCACCAGCCCGAGGCCGACGAACGTGCGGACCCGGTTCTGGCGCACCTGCCCGACCGTGGTGGACATCCAGCGCCGCCGCCGGTCGGGGTCGGCCTGCTGCCACAGGATCAGCGAGCCGATGCCGCCGACCGCGATCGGCCACGCGCCGATCCCCCCCGCTGAGGCGCCGGTGAGCCACCCCAGGGCCAGCAGCGCCATGCCGATCGCGCCGTAGGCGGCCAGCTGGCTCCAGTCCCTCGCCGGCTCCCTGCCCTCGTACGGCTCGCGCGGCGTGAACATCCACAGCGCCGCGTAGGCCACGGCGCCGATCCCGTCCAGGACCGTGAGCAGCACGAAGGCCAGCCGCAGCACCACCGGGTCAAGCCCGAGCTGGGCGGCCGCGCCCTGGGCGACACCCGCGAACAGCCGCCCCTCGACCGGCCGCATCAGCCGGGGGGAGGCGGGTTCCTCCGAGGTCGCGGGCGCCGCGTCGCGAATCATCGTTCTGTCAGCCATATCCCCAGCATCGTCACATGTAGGACGGTATCTCCGCATCCGGCGTTCCCCTGACGGGACCCTGAGGAAGGCTCGTTCGGTAGGGGACGACTCAGGGGTCTCCCGGATGCGACCACCACCCCGGCCAGGCCACGATGGACACATGAACGACACCGGGAACGCGCAGGACCCGGCGAGCAGCCCGCCCGACTCGCCATCTCCCTCGTCCCAGCGGAACAGGACGCTCGGGCGCGCCGAAGAGGGCCGGATGCTCACCGGTGTCTGCGCGGGACTCGGCCGCCACACGGGGGTCGATCCGGTGCTGTTCCGGGTGGGCTTCGCCATACTGGTGCTGGGGTCGGGCATCGGCGTCATGCTCTACATCGCGGCGTTCCTGCTCATGCGGGAGACCAACGGCGGCCCCGGCTACATGGAGCAGTGGACCAGGCGTGACTTCGACAGCGAGACCGTCCTGGCCCTGCTGGCCGGCGTCTTCGCCGTCGGCCTGATCATCAACCTGTCCTCGGACGGCATCGGCACCGGCACCGTCGTGGTCGGCACGCTGTTCGCCATCGCGCTGCTCACCGCCCACTCGCGCGGCGTCGACCTGCTGGCCGTCACCCGCTCCCTGCCCGAACGGCTCCGTCCGCACCGGGCCTTCCACCCCCCGGCTCCCCCGTCCTTCGCCAACCCTCCCGGCTTCTCCTTCAGGCCCTCCTCCGCGCCGCCTCCCTCCGGGGAGCCGTACGGCGCGCCCCAGGGTCCCGTGGCGCAGCCGTACCCACGGCCCCACCAGGACACGACCGAAGCACCCGTGCCTCCGGTCTCCGAGAGTTCCGAGGTCCCCCCGGCGCCCGAGACACCCACGGCTCCTGCCGCCACGGCATCCGAGGCTCCTCCGGTGCCCGAGGCCCCTGAGACATCCGTGTCTCCGGCCCCTGCGCCCGCGGCCCCTGTCGCTCCCGAGGCGCCCGAAGCCCCCGAGCCCCCCGTGGCGGCCCGGCCGTACGCGGACGAGACGACCGTCAACGCGGCGCACACCCCGCCCGGGGCCGACAGAACCGTGCGGGCGGCCTCCAGCGGGCCGTACACCGCGACGCGGATGCCCTTCGACTCCTCGGGAGAACCGTTCTCCCCCTACGGCCCCTACCGCCCGCTCGACCCCAGCAGGCGGCAGCAGCCGTACTCTCCCTACGGCCCGCCCATGTACGGCCCGCCGCCGCAGAAGACGGCCAGGCCCAGGCGCCCAAGAACGTTCGTCGGGGTCATCACCATGTTCCTGGCCCTGATCGTCGGAGGAATCATCGTGGCGGCCCAGTCCCCGTCCGGATCTGTGAACATGACGGCCGTCGGTGGCGCGATGCTCATCACCATCGGCGCGGGCCTGCTGGTCGCCGCCTGGTTCGGCAGGGGCACCGCCCTGGTCGCCGTGGGCACCGTCCTCGCGCTCGCCCTCGTCGCCGGATCGACGCTCACCGGCATGCCGAGGAAGTTCGGCAGCTACCACTGGGAGCCGACCAGCATGGCCGACATGGCCCCCTCCTACGCGGTGGGCATCGGCGAAGGCACCCTCGACCTGAGCGAACTGCCCCTGACCCCCGGGTCGCGAACCGTCCTCGCCGCCTCCATCTCGGTGGGCGAGCTCCGCGTGATCCTTCCCCCGACCGCCAGGGTCGAGGTCAGGGCGTACACCAAGATCGGCGAAGTCAAGATCGACCACCTGGTCGAGGGCGGCGCCGACATCCGCTACGACAAGATCCTGGAGCCCGAGGTCCAGCCCAAGGGCGACGCACCGACCATCGTGCTCGACGTCAAGGCGGGCATCGGAGACGTGGAGGTACGGCGTGCGGCCTGACAACGAGCCCGAGGTGCGCCGACGGGTGCACCGCACGGACTGGATGGCCCTGCTCAGCGGCCTGCTGTTCATCGTCACCGGCATCCTCTTCATCACCCTGCCCGACATCGAGCCCCTGGTCATGCTCCCGGTGGTCCTCGGCGGGCTGGGGCTGGCGGGATTCGCGGCGATCCTGGCTCGGGCGGTACGGCGTTAGCATTTGCGCTGTGTCTCCTTGCTCCGCCTGGCGGCGTCGCGGGGCTTGGGCGCCCCGAGTCGGCGTCTTCCCTCGTCACTGCGTCGCTGCGCTCCTGCGTTCCTCAGTCCAGACGCCGACGCGCCCAAGCCGACACTCCTCACGCTTGGCGCCGGTAAGGCCAAGATCAAACCTCACGCTTGGCACCGGGAAAGTCCTGGCAGAAACCTCTCGCGCCGGGGCGGAAAAGCGTGGGCCGAGACTTTCTATGGCTGGGGTGTCCGAATTCCGGGTGGCATGGGGCGTTGTCCGGTGCTCTCGGGGCTCGGTTTCGTTCGGATCGTGAAGCGACCCGAGGTCCGGCCGACGGCTCGGGCGTTCGATTCGGCGACGGGCGGGCCGATCCCTGATCGGTCGTTCACGCCCCTACGGCGTCCGGTACGGGTCTCCAGGCCGCCCCGGCGGTGTGGGCCTTTCTCGACGCCCGAGAACGCGGCCGTCGAGGACCGGAGCGCCTGACAGGCCCGCCCCGATCCCGGGCCTCAACCGCGTCCCGACGGAGATCGGGGAGGCCGACGTCACGCGGGACACCGGCCGGTGGATCGACCGGGCGCCGATCACGCCTCCGTGCGAGGAGGCGTCGAGGACACGCGGCCGGCCGACATCGTGGGTTCCACGGCCCTGAGCTGTGGATTCGCCTGCTTGAAGGGGAAGACTGGCGGGCAGAAAACAGGGAGGTACGTATACGTTTGTCCGGCTCCGCCTTCCGGGCCGCCGCAGGTGCATCGGGAGGGTCCATGCCTCGGATCACCGTCACCGTCGACGAGGTCACCTATGAGGAGGAGGTCGAGCCGCGGCTGCTGCTCGTCCATCTGCTCAGGGACCGGCTCGGCAGAACCGGGACCCCGATCGGCTGTGACACCGGCAACTGCGGCGCCTGCACCGTCATGCTCGACGGCGTCAGCGTCAAGAGCTGCTCCGTGCTGGCCGTACAGGCCGACGGGGGTGAGGTCGTCACGATCGAGGGTCTCGCCAGGGGGCCGGAGTGGCACCCCATGCAGAAGGCCTTCCACGCCGAGCACGCGCTGCAGTGCGGCTACTGCACCCCCGGCATGATCATGGCCGCGATCGACCTGGTCAGGAACGACCCGGACCCGTCGGAGGAGGCGGTGCGCCGGGGCCTTGAGGGCAACCTGTGCCGCTGCACCGGATACACCACCATCGTCAGGGCCGTACGGCGCGGCGCCCGCGAGATGGCGGGACGGGAGGCCGGAACGCCATGACCGAGCGGACCACCGAGAACGACCGGCCCGGCGCCCCCCGCGGGAGTCGCGAGACCGGCAGGGGCCACGAGCCTCAGGGACCCGGACCGGCGAATCCGGCAGCCCTCCCCCGAAACCACGAACCCGATGAGGACCACGAGGCCGACGAGGGCCGTGAGGTCGGCAGGGCGCGGAGACGTAAGGAGGACGCCCGGCTGGTCACCGGGAGGACCACCTGGACCGACAACATCCAGCTTCCCGGCATGCTGTACGTGGCGTTCCTGCGCGCTCCGATGGCGCACGCCAGGATCACCCGGATCGACACCTCCGCCGCGCGTTCCCGGCCCGGTGTGGTGGCCGCGTTCCACGGTCAGGACTTCGCCGGCGAGCAGGGCAGCCTGCCGTGCGCGTGGCCGGTCACCGAGGACGTCGTCATCCCCGACCACCCGCCGATGGCGGTCGACGAGGTCCGCTACGTCGGCGAGGCGGTCGCCTGCGTGGTGGCGACCGACCGTTACGCCGCCGCCGACGCCCTGGAGGACATCGAGATCGACTACGAGCCGCTCGCGGCGGTCGTGGACATGGCCGAGGCGCTCACCGAGGGTTCCCCGAAGGTCCACGAGACCGGGAACAGGGCCTTCACCTGGCGTTTCTCCCAGGGGGACGTCGAGGCGGCCTTCCGTGACGCGCCGGTTGTCGTCGATCGCTCCTACGTCCAGCAGCGGCTCATCCCGACCGCGATGGAGCCGAGGGCCGTGGTCGCGACGACCGACGGCGACTCCTTCACCCTGTACTCGGCGACCCAGATCCCGCACGTGCTGCGGGTGATGCTGGCCATGACCACCGGCATCCCCGAGCACCGGCTGCGGGTGATCGCCCCCGACGTGGGCGGCGGTTTCGGGTCCAAGCTCCAGGTGACCGCGGAGGAGGTCCTCGCGCTGCTGCTGACCCGCAGGCTCGGCAGGCCGGTGAAGTGGACGGAGTCCCGGTCCGAGGGGAACCTGACCGTGCACCACGGCCGTGACCAGCTCCAGCGGATCCGGCTCGCCGCCGAACGGGACGGGCGGCTGCGGGCCGTACAGGTCGAGCTGCTGGCCGACATGGGCGCCTATCTGATGCTGGTCACGCCGGGGGTGCCGCTGCTCGGGGCGTTCATGTACGGCGGCGTCTACAAGATGAACGCCTACGACTTCACCTGCACGGGCGTCTTCACCACCAAGATGCCGACCGACGCCTACCGGGGCGCGGGGCGCCCCGAGGCCACCTTCGCCATCGAGCGGGCCATGGACGAGCTGGCCCACGAACTCGGTCTCGACCCCGTCGAGGTACGGCGCCGCAACTGGATCACCCATGAGGAGTTCCCCTACACCACGGTCTGCGGCCTGACCTACGACTCGGGGAACTACGAGGCCGCGACGGACCGGGCGCTTGAGCTGTTCGGCTACGACGCGCTCAGGGCGGAACAGGCGCGGCGGCGGGCGGAGCGCGACCCGGTGCAGCTCGGCATCGGCGTCTCGACCTTCACCGAGATGTGCGGCATCGCGCCCTCGCGGGTGCTGGGCTCGCTCAACTACGGCGCGGGCGGCTGGGAGCACGCCTCGGTCAGGGTGCTGCCGACCGGCAAGGTGGAGGTGGTGACCGGGACGAGCCCGCACGGCCAGGGGCACGAGACGGCCTGGAGCCAGATCGCGGCCGACGCGCTCGGCGTGCCGTTCGAGGACGTCTCGGTGCTGCACGGCGACACGGCGGTCTCGCACAAGGGCATGGACACCTACGGCTCCCGGTCGCTGGTCGTCGGGGGCGTCGCCGTACTGTCGGCCTGCGAGAAGGTGAAGGACAGGGCGCGGGAGCTGGCCGCCCACATGCTTGAGGCCTCGGCGCAGGACGTCGAGTTCGCCGACGGGTCGTTCCGGGTGCGCGGGACCACACAGGGACGGACCATCCAGGAGGTCGCGCTGGCCGCCTTCGCCGCGCACGACCTGCCGGACGGCGTCGAACCCGGCCTGGACGCCGAGACGACCTTCGACCCGGAGAACTTCTCCTTCCCGCACGGCACCCATCTGTGCGCGGTCGAGGTGGACACCGAGACCGGCGGGACCGTGATCAGGTCGTACGTCGCCGTCGACGACGTGGGGTTCGTGGTGAACCCGCTGATCGTCGAGGGCCAGGTGCACGGCGGCATCGCGCAGGGCGTCGGGCAGGCGCTGTTCGAGGAGGCGATCCACGACGTGGAGGGCAACCTGCTCACCACGACGATGGCCGACTACCTGATCCCGTCGGCGGCCGACCTGCCGGAGTTCGTCACCGCCAGGACGGAGACCCCCGCGACCAGCAACCCGCTGGGCGTCAAGGGCGTCGGGGAGGCGGGCACGATCGCCTCGACCCCCGCCGTGGTCAACGCGGTCGTCGACGCCCTGCGCCCGTACGGCGTGCACGACGTGCGGATGCCGTGCACCCCGGAGCGCGTCTGGCGGGCCATGACCTCCGGGGCTCCGGAGGGCTTCGGTGCTTCGGGGACCTTGGGCGCCTCCGGGGCCTTTGCGACTTCGGTGGGCTCCGACACCGCCGGGGTTTCGGAGGAGGGCCGGACCTCCGGTGGTCCGGAGGGCTTCGAGGGGAGTGCCCGATGATTCCGCCGCCGTTCGACTACGTCAGGCCCGGCTCGCTCGACGAGGCGTGCCGGGTGCTCGCCGAGGCCGACGAGGCGGGTGAGGACGTCAAGGTGCTGGCGGGCGGCCAGTCGCTGCTGCCGCTGCTGCGCCTGCGGCTGGCCTACCCGTCGGCGCTGGTCGACGTGGGGCGGCTGGCCGAGCTGCGCGGTGTCGAGGACCGGGGCGACCACGTGTTCGTCGGCGCGCTCACCACGCATGACGAGGTGCTGCGCTCGGAGGTCGTCAGGGAGCTGGTCCCGCTGCTCGCGCTGGCCACGGCCACCGTCGCCGACCCCGCGGTACGGCACCGCGGTACGTTCGGCGGTTCCCTGGCCCACGCCGACCCGGCCGGGGACCTGCCCGCCGTCGCCTTGGCGCTCGACTGCGTGCTGGTCGTCAGGTCGGGCGAGGGGGAACGGGAGATCCCCGCCGCCGGCTTCTTCGTGGACTATCTGGAGTCCGCGCTCGAACCCGGCGAGGTGCTCGTCGGGGCGCGGGTGCCCAAGCTCGGCCCGGGCTGGGGTTTCCACTACGAGAAGTTCCACCGGACCGCGCAGTCCTGGGCCACCGTGGGGGTGGCGGCGGCCGTACGGCTCGGCGAGGACGGTGGGGTGGTCGAGGAGGCGCGGATCGCGCTGACCAACATGGGCCCGGCCCCGGTGCGGGCACGGGCGGCCGAGGCCGCGCTCGTGGGTGTCCCCATCACGCCCCCGGGCCCCGGGTCCTCGGGTTCCGGGAGGTCCGCCTCGGGCGGGGAGCGGCTCAGGCATGCCTGTGACCTGGCGGACGAGGGCACCTCCCCGCCCACCGACCTGCACGGGGACCCCGCCTACCGGCGTCATCTGTCCCGGGTGCTGACCCGCAGGGCGGTCGTCGCGGCGGGCCGCTGAATCCCGGGCCCCGGCCTCCGGCGTGTGAGTGGTGATGGACAAGGAGCGGTTCGATGGCGATGCGGTTCGAGCACGAGTTCACGGTTCCGGTGCCGGTCGAGCGGGCGTGGACGGCGCTGCTCGACGTCGAGCGGGTCGCCTCCTGCCTGCCGGGGGCGACGCTGGAGACGGCGAAGGGCGATGAGATGACCGGGCGGTTGAAGGTGAAGGTCGGGCCGATCACCCTCACCTACCGGGGCAGGGCCAGGTTCGAGGAGGTGGACGAACCAGGTCGTACGCTGATGATCGGGGCGACCGGCAAGGAGACACGCGGCCCGGGCACGGCGTCGGCGACGGTGGTCGCGCGCCTGCGTCCCGAAGAGGGGCGGACGCGGGTGACCGTGGACACCTCCTTCACGGTGACGGGACGGCCCGCCCAGTTCGGCAGGGGCGTGATGTCGGAGGTCGGCGCCCGGCTGGTCGAGCGGTTCGCGGCGAACCTGTCGGAGTCGCTTCAGGGCTCGGAGGCCGCGCCCCGGGAGTCCCGTCGTCTCACCGCCGTCCCCGGAAAGCCCGGGGATCCGGAAAAGGTCGCGAAATCCGAAAAGCAGGGAACCTCCGGGGAGACAGGAAAGTCCAAGGAGGGAGAAAACGCCGGGGACCGGGACGTCCACCCGGCGGGCACCTCACGCACCTCCCGGACACCCGACGAGGAGGCCCTGGACCTTCTGGAGGTCGCGGGGATTCCCCTCCTGAGACGTCTCGCCCCGCTCGCGGGCGCCCTCGCCGTCCTCGTTCTGGTGGGGTGGCTGGCCCGCCGCGCCCTGCGCGGCAGGGGTCGCCGGAGGGCCCCGATCCTTATAGGAAGATGAAGAAAACCATAAACAAGAGTTATGAGTTGCGCTTCCGGTGAAATCCACCCGTTGACGGCGCTTCAACTCTCCACGCCCTGGAACTGCGATGATTTCCTTGAAGTCACAACAAGTCAGTTAATTTCTCAAACTGATGGTGAACGCGGATGCTATGACGGATAGCGTCTTCATATCGGGGAGGGCGATGCAGCGTCAGGAGCAGCCATGAGGAGCCCGGCGTCACCCGATCTGATCGGGCGTGGCAGCGAGCTGCGGGCGTTGGTCAGGGCGATGAGCAGACCACCCGCGGTCGTCCTGGTCGAGGGGGAGGCCGGGATCGGCAAGACCCGGCTGGTGCGCACCGCGCTCACCCACCTCACCCCGGGTGAGCGTCTCGTCCTGCTGGGCGGCTGTCACCGCATCCGTGAGCCGTTCCCCTACGGGCCGGTGTTCGAGGCGCTGCGGGACCTGGCCGGTGGGCTGCCGCCCGCCGGGGACCTCAACCCGGTGATCGGGGCGCTGCGCGACTACCTGCCCGAGTTGCCCCTCCCCCCGGCGCCGCCGCCGCTCGGTGACTCCCGGGCCGAACGGCACCGGGTCTTCCGCGCCGTCCGCGCCCTGCTGGCGGCCGTGGGGCCCGCCGTACTGGTGGTGGAGGACATGCACTGGGCCGACGACGGGACCAGGGACCTGCTGCACTTCCTCATCGGGCAGCCGCCGGAGGAGCTGACGCTGGTGGTGACCTACCGGCGGGACGGGCAGCACGGGCAGGCCACGTTGCCACTCGGCCACGCCTACCGGCGCCCGGCGGGCGCCGACAGCGTGGTGGTCACCCTGGCGCCGCTGGACGCCTCCGGGGTGCGCGGCATGGCAGCCGCGCTGCTCGGCCGTCCCGACCCGCCTGAGCCGTTCGTCACCAGGCTGCGGGAGCGGACGGCGGGCATCCCGTTCGTGATCGAGGAGGTCCTCAGGTCGCTGCCCCCGGCGTACGAGCCGGGTTCCGAGTGTCCGGACGCGCTCGACCACGTCGGTGTCCCGCTGCTGTTGCGCGAGGCGACCGCCGACCAGCTCTTCGGGCTGACCGAGGCCGCGGTGCGGACGGTCAGGGCCGCCGCCGTCTTCGGCGTCCCGGTCGGCGAACGGCTCGTCACCGCGGTCGGCGGTGACCTGACCGGGCTCGGCGAGGCCCTCGCCGCCGGGGTCCTGTACGAGGACCCTCCCGGCCGGTACGGCTTCCGCCACGCCCTGGCCCAGCAGGCGGTCTACGAGGCGATCCCGGGCCCGGAACGGCGGGTGGGGCACGAGCGGGCGATGGCGGCGCTGCAGGAGTCCGACCCGCTGGCGCTGGTGCAGCTCGCCTTCCACGCCAGGCAGGCGGGGATGCGCGAGGCCTGGCTGCGGTACGGCACCGCGGCGGCGGACCACGCCGCGAAACTGGGCGACACCCCCGTGGCGGTCGAGCTGATCGAGGACATGCTCGCCTCCCCCGACCTGCCCCCGCGCGACCGGGAACCACTGGTGCTGACGCTGAGCCGCCTGGCCACGACCGGGCTGTCCCACCAGCGGGTGGTACGGCTGCTGCGCCGCCTGCTCGGTGACGGCCTCCTCGAACCCGACGCGCGCGGTGAGGCGCGGCTCAACCTGGGGCTGCTGTTGTGCAACCAGGCCAACGACAGCGCGGCGGGCAGGCCGGAGATCACCACGGCGGTCGGGGAACTGCGGGACCGGCCGATGCTCGCCGCCCGCGCCTGTTCGGCGCTCGCGATGCCGTGGTGGGGCTCCGACCCCCTGTCGGCCCACCGGAAGTGGATCGACCGCGCCGAGGAGCTGATCGTGGGCGCCGACGATCCGGCGCTCGCGACCGCGGTCCTGGTCAACCGGGTCTCCTTCGAGATGACCCTCGGTTCCCCGCGCGCGTTCGACCTGGTGGCGAGGCTGCCGGTCACCGACGGGAACCCGAGTGTGCGCAGGGAGGTCGCCAGGGCCTACGCCAACCTCGTCGACGCGGCGGCGACCCTGGGGCACCTTGAGTGGGCCGAGCGCTTCGCCCGGGAGGGTGTACGGCTGGCCACGGCGGCCAACGCCCCGGTCTCCGCCTACCAGCTCAACGCGACGGCGATCCGCAGGGACTGGCTCGCCGGACGCTGGGAGGGGCTGCGGGAACGGGCCCACGCCCTGGTCGAGCTGGTCCCGGAGAACCCCCTGTCCGCGGCGGACGTCTGGCTGGTCATGGGGATGCTGGCGCTGGCCAGGGGCGAGTGGGAGGAGGCCGCCAGGCACCTGCGCGCGACCGGCCTTGAGGAGCCGGACGGCCACTTCCTGCCGGTCACGTTCACCGCGGCGAGCGGCATGATCGAGCTGTGCCTGGCCAGGGGGCTGACGCAGGAGGCCGTCGGCCACGCCGCGCGCGCGGTGGCCCGGCTGCGGCACAAGGACGTGTGGGTGTGGGGTGCCATGCTGGTGCCCTCCGCCGCCTCAGCGCTGGTCAGGACCGGCGGCACCGAGGAGGCCGCCGCCCTGGTGGCCGAGTTCGCCCGGGGGGTCGAGGGGTGTGACGCGCCCGCCGCGCGGGCCGGTCTCGCCCTCGCCGAGGGGACGATCTCCGCCGCGGCCGGGCGGCACGCCGCCGCGGCCGACCGTTTCGCCAGGGCCGACGAGGCCTATCGGGCTCTGCCGCAGCCCTACCAGGCGGCCAGGGCGCAGGAGGGCAGGGCGCGGTCCCTGCTCGCCCTGGGCGATCCGGCCGCCGCCTCGCTGCTGGCCGGGCTCGCCGGGTGGTACGACGAGTTCGGCGCGGTCCACGACGCGGCCCGGTGCAGGCGGACGCTGCGTGACACGGGGGTCGGCGTCGCGCCGCCGAGGTCCCGGGGCAGGGGCGGTTCCGGAGCGCTGTCCCGGCGGGAGCGGGAGGTGGCCAGGCTGGTCGCGCTCGGCAAGACCAACCGGGAGATCGCCGACGTGCTGTTCCTGTCGCCTCGTACGGTGGAGACCCATGTGGCGACCGTGCTGCGCAAACTGGGCGTGCGGTCGAGGACCGAGGTGGTCGCCCTCGCTCCCCCGCTCTGAGGGATCCGCCCGACGTTCAACGGGCCGCATAAACGACATGAAAAGTTAGGAACGCCATGAAACTCATGATCAACGGAGGTGAGAGCAAAAAGAGGGACGCGTCCCCCTTAAGACAGAAAGCCGCAAAAATAAATTCATAGGTCCATAAAGCGGACAATACCGATCACAGTCCAGGGAAAGCCCCATACTGTGATCAAGGCTCCCGAGTGCAGTGTGATCGTCATCACCTACAACGACTCCGCCCGGCTGCCCAGGGCCGTACGGTCCGCGCTCGGTCAGTCGTTGCGGAACATCGAAGTGATCATCTCCGACGACGGCAGCACGGACGGGACGGAAAGCGTCGCCCGCGCGCTCAGGCGGGAGGACCGCCGGGTGCGCTACCTGCGCAGGGACGTCAACAGCGGCGGCTGCGGGGCGCCGAGGAACGACGGGGTCGCCGCCGCCCGCGCGCCGTACGTGATGTTCCTCGACAGCGACGACGAGCTGCCCCCGCACGCCTGCAAGAGCATGCTCCTGGAGATGGAGCGCACCGGCGCCGACTTCGTCACCGGGCAGATCTCCCGGCTGCACGAGTGGAACGGCAGGATCAAGCCCTACTATCCCGGGCTTTTCGCCCGTCGCAGGGTCGTCGAGGGGATCGCCGAGGAGCCGGACATGTTCCTCGACTCCTTCAGCACCAACAAGATCTACCGGACCTCGACGCTCCGGGGGCTGCCGTTCCTTGAGGACCTCCACTACGAGGACCACGTCTTCACCACGGAGCTGTACTGCGTGGCCCGGCGCTTCGCCGTCGTCCCGTGGGTCGTCTACCTCTGGCACCGGGCCGCCGAGGGGGACGGCAGGCCGTCGATCTCGCTGAACCTCCAGGAGATGGACAACATCGGGCACCGGATCAGGGCGGCCCGGCTGAGCGACGACATCCTGCGCGGCAACGGCCTGGCCGGGCTGGTCGCCGACCGGCAGCGCCGGTTCGTCCGCCACGACCTGCCGGTCTACCTCAACCCGCTGCCCGCGCGCGGCCCGGTCTGGGCGCGGGAGTTCACCCGGCTGGTCCGCCCCTACCTCGCGGGCCTCGACCCCGGCGTCATGGACGGCGCCGACCCGCTCGTGCGGGTCTGCTGCCGCCTGATCCTCGACGAGGACGCGGACGAGCTGGTGGTCGCCGCCCGGTCGCTGACCACCCCGAGGGCCGCGCCCCGCTTCGCCGTACGGCGGGCGGGACGCACCTACTGGGGCACCGTCCCGAAAGGGGAGCTGGACATCACCCCGCTCAGGATGGCCGAGCTGCCCTACGGCGCCGCCAGGCTGCGGCACGAGGCGGCCTTCCACGGCGACGGCCCCCGGCTGGCGCTGACGGTCAGGACCTACGACCCGTTCGGGGTGCTGGCCACGGCGCCGGACTGGCGCGCGTTCGCGCGTTTCGGCGGGCACCGGGTCGAGCTGGCGCCGCGCGCGCTCGACGACGGCTCCTACCTGAGCGAGGCGACCGTCGATCTGGCCAGGGCGGGCCGGGGGCGCTTCGGCCACGAGAGCTTCCGTGACCCGAGGATCTCCATCGTCCGCGCCGACGGCCGGGCCACCTCCGACCGGCTGCTCGTCGATCCGGCGGCCGAACCGGTCAGGGTCGCCGTCCCCGGTCACGAGATCGTCGCGGGGCCGGAGGGGCAGTCGGCGTTCCTGCGGGTGCGCTGGCGTCGCAGGGGGGCGCTGCGGTGGCTCGCGCCCAGGCTGGGCAGGCTCCGGGCCGGGCTGGTGCGGCGGCTCTGCGCCCCCCGGGTGAAGCTGCGCGTCTACCGGACGCTGATCAGGCTCCTCCCTCCGCGCGAGAACCTGGTGCTGTTCGAGGCGGACGTGGGCGCCGGATACACCGGCAACCCCCGCTACGTCTACGAGGAGCTGAAGCGCAGGCGGGCGCCGTTCGAGATGGTCTGGTCGGTCGCCGGGAACCGGCGCAACTTCCCCGCCGACGTCCGCCTGGTGCGGCGGATGAGCTGGCGCTACCTGTGGACCATGGCCAGGGCGGGGCACTGGGTGGACAGCCACGGCCTGCCGCTGGCCTACCCCAAACCCGCCGGGACCCGCTACCTGCAGACCTGGCACGGGCAGGGCGTCAAGACGGTCGGCTTCGACGCCCCCGACCTGCGCGCCGACTTCGAGGCGCCCAGAAGGACCTGGCGCGGGGCCGTGGCCCGCTGGGACGCCCTCGTCATGCCGAGCGCCGAGTTCGAACGCATCTTCGTCACCTCCAACGGATACCGGGGACCGGTCCTGCGGCACGGCTCACCCCGGTGCGACGTGCTGGTCAACGGCGACCCCGAGGCCGTACGGCGGGCCAGGGAGCGGCTCGAACTGCCCGGCGACCGCAAAGTCCTGCTGTACGCGCCCACCTACCGGGACAGGGCCAAGTTCTCCGGCGCCTCGGTCAGGGCCGACCTGGCCATGATGGCCGAGGAACTGGCCGACGGCTGGGTGGTCGTCCTGCGCACCCACCCCGTCGAACGCTATGCCGTACCCGAACGGCTGCGGCACTTCGTACGGTTCGCGGGGGGTTATCCGGAGGTGAACGACCTGATGCTGGCCTCGGACGCGCTGCTGACCGACTACTCGTCGCTGATGTGCGACTACGCGGTCACCGGAAAGCCGATGTTCTTCCTGCTCGACGACTGGGAGGAGTACCGGCGCGCGGAACGGGGCGTCAACCACGACCTGCCCGCGATCGCCCCCGGCCCCTGCGTGACCGGGACCGAGGAGCTGATCAGGGCGATCCGCTCCCTCGACGCCGACCCGGCCGCCTTCGCCGCCGAGCACGCCGCCCGCTACGCCGGCTTCCGCGCCACCTGGTGCGCCGAGGAGCGCGGGGACGCCTCGGCCAGGGTCGTCGACGCCTTCTTCGGCCCCGTGCCCGTGCCCGCCGTACGGCCGGCGGCGGCGCCCGAGGTGGAGGAGGTCCGGTGAGCGGCGAGACCGTGGTGTTCGCGTGTCTGGACGCGGACACGCTCGGCGGCGTGCAGCGGGTCACCCACACGCTGGCGCAGGGGCTGGCCGGGCGGGGGTACGACGTGCACGTGCTCGGCCTGCACCGCGCCGCCCGGCCGTTCCGCTACGTGGAACAACCCGGCTATCGGCGTCACGTGATCAACCGCTTCCCCGCCGGCAGGCTCTCCTGGACCGCCGCGCACCGGGAACGTCACCGGCTCCGCGGCATGCTGCGCACGCTCGGATCGGGCTTCGCCGTGCTCTCCTCGCCCGGGGTGGTCGCCCGGCTCAAGGACGTGATCCCCCGGCGGCTGCTGCCCATCGGGCAGTACCACGGCTCCTACGAGCACGCGCGGGGGTCGTGGCACCTGCGCTCGGTCGGCCGTGACTACGGGAGGCTGGAGAAGGCGGTCTTCCTCAGCGAGGAGGACGCCTGGTCCTTCTCCGAGCACGCGCTGCTGCCCAACGCCTGCGCGATCCCCAACCCGCTGCCCGGCTGGCCGTCCCGGGTCTCGCCGCTGACCCGTCACCGGGTGCTCGGCGTCGGCAGGCTGGAGGGCGTCAAGCGCTTCGACCGGCTGATCACGGCCTTCGCCGGGGCGAGCCGTACGGTGGGGGACGACTGGGAGCTGCACCTGATCGGGGAGGGCGCCGAGCTGGGCAGGCTCAGGGCGCACGCGCGCGAGAGCGGGGTCCGCGACCGGGTGGTGTTCCGTGGCGCGGTACCCGCGGCCGAACTGGGCCGCGAGTACCTCGACGGGGCGATCGCCGCCCTGTCCAGCGAGCACGAGGGCCTGCCGCTCGTGCTCGCCGAGGCCGCCTCGTACGGCGTGCCCTCGGTCGCGTTCGACGTCTCCGGCGGGGTGCGCTCCCTGGTCCTCGACGGCGAGACCGGGCTGCTGGCGCCCGCGGCCGACGTGCCCGCGCTCACGGCGGCGCTGACCACCCTGATGACCTCGCACGAGGAGCGGCGGCGGCTCGGCGCCGCCGCCCGCGCCCACGTCGAGGCCTTCCGGCTGGAACGGGTCCTCGACCGCTGGGAGTCGCTGTTCGAGCAGGTCCTACGCTGACCACTCGCTGACCGCCGCCGGTTCGTTGCGCGGCATGGGAACCCCGGCGAGCACGAGCTGGCCCGAGGTGAGCCTGGCGCCCAGCGGGTTCGGTTCGCGGAGCCGTACCAGACGGTCGAAGGCGACCCGTTTCACCCGGGCCAGCTTGCGTTTCGCGGCGATCCGCTCGTAGGCCACCATCCGGGAGGCCTCGGTCCTGGGCGCCCCGCTGAGCTCGTAACCGTAGGTTTCCAGCCGGTCCCCCAGGACGCTCTCGCACAACGAGATCTCCCAGGGTTCGAGCCGTTCACGCCAGGTGCCCGTCCGCGCGGCGGTCACCTCGCCGTGGGTGCGGGAGTGCCAGGTCTTGTGCGCGGGTACGGCCACGTCCGCGATCAGCCTCGGTTCGCACATCGCCGGGGCGAAGTCCTCACCCAGGAAGTCGCACAGCCTGCGCAGCTGGGCCTCGGGGGCCGCGGTCAGGTCCTCGTAGCGCAGCTCGTGGTAGCTGCCCTCGGGGAGCTTCGGCGCGCCGTGCCTGGCGAAGTCGACCGCCTCGGCCCAGGCGGAGACGGCACTGTAGACGCTCCCGTTGTACCAGGGCATCTCCTTCAGCGAGGCGACGCAGTCGCGGCCGTCCCTGATCAGGTGGACGAACTGCGCGTCGGGGAACAGCCTCAGCAGCACGTCGATGTTCTGGAAGTAGGAGGGCCGCTTGTCGCCCCAGCGGGGCTTGCCGTGCTGGGTCGCGTAGAAGCGCAGCACGATGCCCAGCGCGGAGCCCAGCGTCGGCGGCCCCTCGACGATCTGCCTGGTCACCTCCTCCCCGTCGAGTTTCAGCTCGTGGAAGCGTGACTGGCGGCGGCCGACCACCCAGTCGGCCAGTTCGCGTCTGCGCGCCGGGTCGTTCAGATCGCCGAAGCGCAGCCGCCTCTGGTAGGCGGCGACCATGAACCGGGTCTCCGGGGGAATCGCGATGCGGGGGTGGGAGTGCAGCATGAGCTGCAGCAGAGTCGTCCCCGAGCGGGGACAGCCCACGACGAAGATCGGTCGGTCCGACTGCATGCTCAGACCTTCGCCAGCTCGCCAAGCTGCCGGGTGGTGAGCTGCGCGGCCACCGGCCCCGGCTCGCGGAGACGGTTGATCCGGTCGCGGAACCCCTTGCGCCTGCGGGCCCAGCGCCGCTTCGCCGCGACGCTCGCGCACGCGTCCACGTGGGACCTGCCCGCCACGGGCGCGCCGCTCAGCTCGTAGCCGTTGGCCGTCAGCCGCTCACCGAGCACGGTCTCGCAGAGCGAGATCTCCCACGGTTCGAGCCTGTTGCGCCACGACCCGGTCCTGGCGGTCGTCACGTCGCCGTGGGTGTTGCTGTGCCAGACCTTGTGCTGCGGGATGGCCAGCCTGCCCACGTGGTACGGCTCGCTCATCGCCGGGTCGTACTCCTCGCCCAGGAAGTCGCAGAGCTTGCTCAGCTCGGTCTCCGGGTAGGCCGTCAGGTCCTCGTAGCGCAGCTCGTAGTAGGTGTCCGCGGGCAGGTTCCTGGCGTGCCTGCGGCCGTAGTCGATGGCCTCGGCCCAGTTGGTCACCGCGTGGAAGACGTCCTTGGTGTACCAGGGCATCTCCTTCAGCGAGGCGACGCAGTCGCGGCCGTCCCTGATCAGGTGGACGAACTGCGCGTCGGGGAACAGCCTCAGCAGCAGGTCCACGTGGTGGAAGTAGCTGGGCCGCTTGTCGCCCCAGCGGGACTTGCCGTACTGCTCGGCGTAGGAGCGGAAGGCGATGCCCAGCGCGGAACCCAGCGTCGGCGGCCCCATGACGATGTCCTCGACCAGCTTGTCCCCGTCGAGCCTGAGCTCCTTGAACTTGGTGTCCTTGTCGCCGACGATCCACCGGGCCAGCCTGCGCCGGTTGACCTGCTCACGCAGGTTCCCGAAGGCCAGCCTGCGGTAGTAGCCGGGCACGACGAAACGGGTCTCCGGCGGCACCGCGATGCGCGGGTGGGAGTGCAGCATGAGCTGCAGCATGGTGGTGCCGGAACGCGGACATCCGATCACGAAGATCGGTCGATCGGACTGCATGACAACGAACCCCCGAAAAAGATGATCAAACAGGTACGCGCTGCGTGTTCTCCGGGCGCGGGACGAAAGGCGTCGACCGGGTGAACCGCCACATTCGGTAGATCAGCACGATCTCGTTCAGCAGCAGCAGCGATCCCGCGACGGCCGCGACGGGTATGAGCACCGCGGGCCCGGCCTGCGCGCTGAGCAGCGGGCCGACCACGAAGACCGCGGCGTGGAACTCGATCCCGCTGATCAGGTGGGTGCGCACCCGGTGCCTGATGAGAAGACGGCCGATCCTGCGCCGCAGGCTCGGCGGCTTCGGTGGCCGGTAGGCGGCGGCACGGTCCTTCTGCGGCTGTTCCGCCCGGTTCTCCCTGACCGCCTCACGCACCCGCCTCATCTGCGGAGCGTTCACATATCTGAACAGGTCGAGCACCGCGACCCCGGCGCCGAGCAGGACGAACGAGACGTCCCCCGACGCGGCGTACTGACCGAACGCCAGGCCCGTGGCACAACAGACCACCCTGATGCGGTCGCCCACGTAGTCGAGCCAGAGCCCGAACGGGGTCCCCGTCCCCTTGAGACGGGCGATCTTCCCGTCCATACAGTCGACCATGAAACTCACGTAGAACAGCGCGGCCCCCGCCACGACCTGTCCCAACGCGAAACAGACCGCCGACCCCAGCCCGAGGAGCAGCGACAGCCGGGTGAGCCCGTTCGGCGTGACGTCTGTGCGGTTGGCGACGGCGAGCGTGAGCCTGCACGCCACCGGGTCGACCAGGAAGACAGTCCACCAGGAGTCTTTTCGTTTCCGGGTCGCGTGCACATCGTTCAACGAATAGGCCCTCATGCCTACCAGGATGACCACCTGGAGCGACCGGAGAGTCACACTCTGACGCCAAGAGAGGATCTCCATACTGGTTCTTGACCGGCCGTGGCATACCGTGCCGCCTCCACCCAACCGGTCACGACCCCGGCGGTACGGAAACCAGAGCTATCCGCTTTTCACAGGACATCGTGACACATGCCCCTCAATGGCGTTGACAGGCCTCGATAGGCTGTTTGCTTCCCAGAAGTCACTCGACCCGGAAGCTCACCCTCATGAAGTCTCCCGTCCGACTGCTCCTGGCCGCCGCGTGCACCGCGGCCCTGCTGTCCTCGCCCACCGCGGCATGGAGCGCGAACAAACCCAAAGCGGAAAAGGCACCCCCGGTGGACTGCGCGAAGGTCAAGTGCATCGCGCTGACGTTCGACGACGGCCCCGGCAAGTACGCCGACAAGCTGCTCGACACCCTCAAGAAGACCAACTCCAAGGCCACCTTCTTCCTTGAGGGCCAGTACGCGAAGTCCCGCAAGGCCTTCGCCAAGCGGATGGCCGTCGAGGGCCACGAACTCGGCAACCACAGCTACACCCACCCCCACCTGCGCGAGCTGAGCGAGGAGAAGATCCGCGAGGAGCTGACCCGGACCCAGGACATCGTCAAGCAGGCCACCGGCAAGGCCCCCACCCTGCTGCGCCCGCCGTACGGCGAGCTGGACGAGAGGGTCCGGGCGATCGCCGCGGAGATGCGCCTGCCGATCGTGCTGTGGAACGGCGGTTCCCGCGACTGGGCGACCAAGAACGAGAAGGCCATCTACGACGAGGTGCTCAAGAACGCCAAGCGTGACGGGGTCATCCTCATGCACGACTGGGTCGAGCAGACCGTCAAGGTGATGCCCAAGCTGATCGCGGCCCTGCAGAAGCAGGGCTACCACGTCGTCTCGGTCTCCTCGCTGCGCGGCGCTCAGGACCTCAAGGCCGGCGACATCTACCCGGTCGGCTCGGAGAAGGACGACGACCTGGCCTCCGAGACGCCCGACTCCCCCGGCCCCGAGGCGGCCTCCCCCGAGGACGGCATGTGAGCCAGTCTCCGGCCGAAGCGCTGCATCGGTAGCTCGACGTAGCGGTAGGTCAGCCAGCTCAGCCCGACCACGACGGCGACACAGGCCGCCGAGACCGACAGCTGCACCGCCTGCGGCATGGCCCGTACGTCGCCGAGAACGGCGGGGACGAGCTTCAGCAGCGGGTGGTGCAGCAGGTAGAGCGAGTAGCTGATCAGCCCGAGCCAGACGACGGGCCGTGGCAGGCGGCGTCCGCGCAGGGCCATGGCCCCGGCGAACGTCGCCCCCGCCAGCACGAGCGTGGTGATCCACACGTCGGGCTGGACCCACCACCAGCCCGCCTGGATCGACCACACCGGGGCGAGCGCGACGAGCACGGCCGCGGCGGCCACCGGGAGCGGCCCGCCCACGCCCTGCTCCCAGCGGCGGATCGCGGTCCCGGTGAACATCACCGCCAGGATCGTCGCCCCCAGCCACGGGACGAACCCCGAAAAGAGCGTCAGCACGACGGCCATCACGCCGAGCACGCAGGCGGCGGCCGTACGGAACCGGCCGCCGACCACGCACACCATGCCCACGCAGAACAGCACCCCGGCGACGTAGGCGGGCCAGGGCCCCCCGAGCAGCGGCGCGGACAGCACCAGCCCCGCCCCGACCCCCATGACGCCGAAGAGAACGGCGAAGAGCCCGCTCCTGAGATGCAGGCCCCGCACGAACAGCGCGGTCACCAGCAGGTAGAAGACCATCTCGTAGGAGAGCGTCCACATGGTGTCGGCCAGGCCGCCCATGTGCAGGACGTCCTGCAGCATCGTGACGTGCCCCGCCACGGCCGACAGGTCGCGCGGCACCTGCTCACGGACCGGGATCCAGAACCCCATGGCCAGGACGAGCCCGACGACCAGCAGGTAGATCGGGTAGAGCCGGAACGCCCTGCTGATCCAGAAGGCCCGCACGTCCCCCCGCCCCTCCAGGGAGACCGGGATGATGTAGCCGCTGACCAGGAAGAACACCAGGACGCCGTACATCCCGAGGTTGAACCAGTAGGGCCGCAGCGCCGGCATGAACCACGGCAGCAGGTGTTCGAGCAGCACCGCGACCGCGCCGACACCGCGAAGCGCGTCCAGCCACGCCAGCCGCTTGCCGGTCGTGGGCAGCGGAGACGTCGGAGGGAGGGCCGGGGGAGACATTCGCCCCAAGTTACCCCCTCATTCCCTCCGAAACAGGACCAATCCCCGTCGGGGTCCTCCATCCACAGGACACTCCCAGGTTGACCGATAGGGAGCGTCAGAAGTACCGGTCGATGACGGATTCCCCGTTCCGTGCCGCTCCGTAACGTTGTGACCTGCGAGAACGAGGCACGCGAACGACGAGGAGAGATCGACATGACCGACGCAGCCAAGCTGGTCGAGCGCTACCTGGCCATCTGGAACACCACCGACGCCGCCGAACGGCGCGCGGAGATCGACGCCGTCTGGACCGAGGACGCCCGCTACGTGGACCCCCTGGTCGACGTCACCGGGCGTGACGCGATCGACGCGACCATCGCCGCCGTCCAGCAGCAGTTCCCCGGCCTGGTCTTCACCCCGGGCGGCGACGTCGACGCCCACCACGACCTGGCCCGCTTCACCTGGAGGCTCGGCCCCGAGGGCGGCGAGGCGATCGTGGTCGGCTTCGACGTCGCGACGCTGACCGAGGACGGCCGCATCAGGACCGTGCACGGCTTCCTCGACCAGGTCCCCGCCTGACCGCTTCCGGCCCCTCCGGGACGGCCCCCGCGATGCCGTCCCGGGCCCGTTCCCGAAACTCCGGGAAAGCTCCCGGAAAGCCTTCACAGAATCCGAAGAACCCTGGAAAGGCCCCCGACATGACCACCGCCACCACCACCCCTCTCCTGCGCCTGGCCCTGAGGCTCGACGCCGTCGTCACCGGCGCCAACGGCCTGGCCTACCTGCTGCTCTCGGGCCCCGTCAACGACCTGCTCGGCCTGGCCGTACCCCTCCAGCGTGGCGTCGGCGTCTTCCTCCTGGTGTACGGCGTCGCGGTCTGGCTGCTGACCGTGCCCAGGGTCGTCAACCGGGGCGCCGCGGCCGCGGTCGTCGCCCTGAACGTCGTGTGGGCCGTGGTGAGCGTCGCCGAACTGGCGCTCGGCGGGCTGGGCACGACGACCCTCGGGGCCGTCTGGGTGGTCGCCCAGGCCCTCGTCGTCGGTGGCTTCGCCGCCCTGCAGTACGTCGCCCTCCGCCGCGAGCGGTGAGGGCCGAAGGAAACGGCACGGCCCCGGAGAGGTTCTCTCCGGGGCCGTGCCGTCGTGTCCTACTCCCACTCGATGGTGCCCGGGGGCTTGCTCGTCACGTCGAGGACGACCCGGTTGACCTCGCGGACCTCGTTGGTGATCCGGGTGGAGATGCGGGCCAGCACGTCGTAGGGAAGGCGGGACCAGTCGGCCGTCATGGCGTCCTCGCTGGAGACCGGGCGCAGCACGATCGGGTGACCGTAGGTGCGGCCGTCGCCCTGGACGCCGACCGAGCGGACGTCGGCGAGCAGCACGACCGGGCACTGCCAGATGTCCCGGTCGAGGCCGGCCCTGGACAGCTCCTCACGGGCGATGACGTCGGCCTCGCGCAGGATCTCCAGGCGCTCACGGGTGACCGCGCCGACGATGCGGATGCCCAGGCCGGGGCCGGGGAACGGCTGGCGCCAGACCATCGCGGACGGCAGCCCGAGCTCCTCGCCCGCGCGGCGGACCTCGTCCTTGAACAGCGCGCGCAGCGGCTCGACCAGCGTGAACCGCAGGTCGTCCGGCAGGCCGCCCACGTTGTGGTGCGACTTGATGTTGGCGGTGCCGGTGCCGCCGCCGGACTCGACCACGTCGGGGTAGAGGGTGCCCTGGACGAGGAACTCGACCGGCCCGTCGGCGAGGATGGCGCGCTGCTCGTCCTCGAACACCCGGATGAACTCGCGCCCGATGATCTTGCGCTTCTCCTCGGGGTCGGTCACGCCGTCGAGGGCCTTCAGGAAGCGTTCCTGGGCGTCGACAACCCTGAGCTTGACCCCGGTCACATCGACGAAGTCGCGCTCGACCTGCTCGGCCTCGCCCTGACGCAGCAGGCCGTGGTCGACGAAGACGCAGGTCAGCCGGTCGCCGATGGCCCGCTGCACCATCGCCGCCGCCACCGCGGAGTCGACGCCGCCGGACAGGCCGCAGATCGCGCGGCCCTCGGGGCCGATCTGGGCGCGGATGGCCTCCACGGCGTCCTCGACGATGTTGAGCATCGTCCACGCGGGGCGGCAGCCCGCCGCGTCGAGGAAGTGCTTCAGCACGGCCTGACCGTGGTCGCTGTGCAGGACCTCGGGGTGGAACTGCACGCCGTACAGGCCGCGGCCGGGGTTCTCGAAGGCGGCGACCGGGGTCTCGGCCGTCGTGGCGGTGACCAGGAAGCCCTCGGGGGCGGCGGCGACGCTGTCACCGTGGGACATCCAGACCGACTGGGCGACGGGCAGCCCGGCGAAGAGCACGCCCTCGCTGACCACGTCGAGCCGCGTCCCGCCGTACTCGGCGACACCGGTCTTGGCCACCTGGCCGCCGAGCGCCTGGGCCATGGCCTGGAAGCCGTAGCAGATGCCGAAGGTGGGAACCCCGGTCTCGAACAGGCCCACGGGGGCAGCCGGGGCGCCCTCGGCGTAGACCGAGGAGGGACCTCCGGACAGGATGATGGCCTTGGGATTCTTGGCCATCATCTCCTCGACCGGCATCGTCGAGGGGACGATCTCGGAGTAGACGTGGCATTCACGCACTCGCCGCGCGATCAGCTGCGCGTACTGCGCGCCGAAGTCGACGACGAGGACCGTGTCGAACTCAGACACAAGACCCCCAAAGAAAACACAGCGGTCCTGTCAGTCTATCGGCGCTCGTCAGCACGCTTACTCACGAGCGGCCTCCTCGGTCGCGCCTGGGCGGACACCCGAGTGTCCACCCAGGCGATCGGCTAGGCGGACGGCCGGGTGAGGGCCGCGTCGAGGAGGCCGAGGGGCGGGGAGCCGAGGTCGAGCATCGCGGTGTGGAAGCGCTTGAGGGTGAACCCCGCGCCCCACTCCGCCCTGGCCCGTGAACGCAGGTCGAGGATCTCCAGCTTGCCCCACGTGTAACGGCCGTAGGTCGGGTCGAAGGTGGCCCTGGCCGCCTCGGAGAGCGCGGCGGGCCCCGCGAGGTGGGTGTCGGCCTCGAAGCGCCTGGCCCCCTCCTGGACGGTCATCGCGCCGCTGTGGACGCCGATCGCGCAGGCCAGCCGGGTCACCCTGATCAGCGCCTCAAGCCAGACGCCGATCTCGAAACGCGGGTCCTCGGGGGCGAAGCCCTCCTCGACGCACAGCTCCTCCGCATAGTGCGCCCAGCCCTCCGCGAACGCCAGCGACATGAGCGTACGGCGCACCGGCGAGGGGGCGCGCCGCAGGGCACGAGCGTGGGAGAAGTGCCCGGGGGCGACCTCGTGCACATTGATCGCGGGAAGCGTGGTGGCGCTGAAGACCTCAAGCCACTCCTCGATGTCGCGTTCCGGCCACGACGGGTCGGGCGGGGTGACGTGGTACCACGAGGGGGCCTCGGGTTCACCGGGCGCCGCCCAGCTCATCATCGCCATCGCCCATCTGCGCGACTCCGGCGCGATCCCGACCAGGCACTCGCCGTCGTGGTAGGGCACCAGGTCCTTCTCCCTGGTGAAGGCGATGGCCCGCTCGGTGCCGACCCTGGCGGCCTCGATCACGCCGTCGATCCCGGGGTGGTCCTTGACCAGTTCGCGGGCGACGTCGAGCGGGGGCCTGCCGCCCTGCCCGAGGCGCTCGCAGGACTCGGCCAGCCTGGCCAGCAGCCGGTCGCGCTCGGCGTCGGCCCGTACGGCCAGCGCGCCGAGATCGACCGGGAGGCCGTCGCCCGTCCCCATCAGCCGGGCCAGCCCCGCCGCGCCGAGGGAGGCGTCGGGGTCGCCGGAGCGGGTGGCCTCCTCCACGTGCTCGACGAAGCGGGCGTGGGCCTTGAGCGCGGCCTCACGCACGGAGGCGTCGGCGTCGGCGGGCACCCCGGCGGCCAGGCCGCGCGCGGCGCCGAGCAGCGCGGTCGCGACGGGGGCGCTGAGCCGGTCGAGGGAGGCGATCGCGTGCTCGACGGCCTCGGGCCACCGGGCGAGGTGGGCGTTGCGCGCGGCGGCCCGTTCCTCCTCGGGGGCGTACTCGCGGTCGTAGGTCGCCAGGTCGAGGTTCGCCAGGTGCGGGAGCGGGCTGCTCCGGTGCAGCTCCAGCTCGCCGTACCTGACCCGGGCGTCCTCCTCGAAGATCCGCAGGTGCGCCGCGTCGTGGGGGTCGGCGGGCGGCTCTCCCCGGCCGAGCGCGGCCAGTCCCGCGCGCACCCCCTCGGGGGAGAGGTCCTGGATCCGGCCGTCGTACTCGTGTCTGCCCGCCATCTCCCGGATCTCCGGGAGGGACAGGTCGCACACCGCGCGCAGGCGGCTGTCGAGTTCGGTCATGGCCTCGACGCTATATCAGACGATCAGGGCAGATCCCCTGTTTCCTCCCGGCGCATTTGGCAGGAAAACCGTGATTTTTGGCGCTTTATCCACTCGTGGAAGAACACCGGAGAAAAGTAGTTTGATGAACATCAAACCGTAATCGGCCAAGGAAAGAGGCTCCATGCGCAAGCTCTTCCTCACCGTGCTGGCCGTTCTCGCCGGCCTCACGCTCCTGTCCGTCCCCTCAACGGCCCAGGCCGCCCAGTCCAGCAAGGCGCTGGTCAGCTGCCCCGGCAGCAAGGCCGAGACCGGCGACGGCATCACCATCAGGGTCTACTACGTGGTCTACGGCAGTAACTGCCAGGTCAACCACGTGCAGGCCTGGAGCGCCGCCGGCTCCAAGTACGGGCACTTCAACCTCTTCGGCCCCTACGGCTGGTCGGACAACAGCCCCACCAAGAGCTGGGGCTGGGGCGAGCCGTACAACTCCTACCCCTGGGTGATCGCCTGGCCGGACCACCTGTGGTGCGCGAAGTTCTACAACGAGAACAACCAGCCCATCACGGACAACATCTGCGTCACCATCTGACGGACTCCCCGCGCCGCCGTCATCTCACCGGCACGGCGGCGCGGTGGTCCGTCCCCGTCTCACCCCGGCTCGGCGATCCGGTCGAGCAGCGCGTGCAACGTCTTGTCGTCGGTGGCCGGGGCCATCACACTGGCCCGCAGGTGACGGACCCCGCCGATCTCGGCGGAGGTCAGATGGAAGGCGCCGTCGGCCGTCAGCGACTCCCGGATCGCCGCCTGGTCGCCGGTGCCGTACCGGAAACAGACGATGTTGCTCTCCGGCTCGTACGGCAGCGCGAACCCGGGCCGTTCCCGGGCCAGTTCCCACAGGCGGCGCGCGGTGGCGTACCGCCCCGCGACGTACTCGCCCAGGCCCCGCTCCCCCCGCCAGGCCAGGTTGAGGAAGATCTTCAGACCGAGCTCGGCCTTGCTGCACTCGACAGTCCTGCCGATCGAGTCGAAGCCCTGGTCACCGTAGAACAGGTAGCTCGCCCGCTGCCTGAAGGCCGCGTCCAGGGCGCCTCCCCTCTTGACCAGCACGGCCGCCGCGAGACTTGAGGTACGCAGCATCTTGTGCGCGTCCCAGGTGAGCGAGTCGGCCAGTTCCACCCCGTCGAGCAGGTGCCGGTACCCCTCGGACAGCAGCGCCGAGGCCCCGTGGGCGCCGTCCACGTGGAACCACAGGCCGTTGGCGGCGCAGAACTCCCCGATCGGCCGCAGGTCGTCGTACAGACCGGTCCCGGTCGCGCAGGCCGCCGCGACCAGCGCCATCGGCCGCCGCCCCGCCCGCCGTACCCGGCCGAGGGCCTCCGGCAGCCGCGCCACGTCGATCCGGCCGAGGGGGTCGGTGTCCAGCGGCACGACGGCCCGCTCGCCCAGTCCGAGGATCGCCGCGGCCCTGGTGAGCGAGTAGTGCGCCGACTCGGGCGCCAGCAGCGCCAGATCACCGGGAACCCCGTCCTCCCACGCCTCGGGCACGGCCGCCGCCCGCGCGGCCAGCAGGGCGGTGAGGTTGGCCAGCGACCCCCCGTGGGTGAGCACGCCCCCGCCCGCCGGGCCGTACCCGGCCTTGTCCAGCATCCAGCGCACGACCTCGAACTCGACGGTCGCCGCCGCCGCGCCCATCTCGTAGACCGCCATCGGGTTGTTGGCGGCGCCGTGCACGAGGTCGGCGAGCGCGGCGGGGAAGTCGGGCGCGGCGATCTGGTGCCCCAGGTGGCCGGGATGGTGGAACCTGGTCCCCTCGTCGAGGTAGACCGCCAGGAACTCGGCGTACGTCTCCGGCGTCATCCCGCCCTCGCGTATCCACCGCGCCAGCCCGAGCCGCTCGGCCAGTTCCCCCCGCGGACGCCGCCCGACGACCGGGGACAACCCCCGCTGACTGCCGTCCACGTAGGCCGCCAACCGCTCGACGGTCACACCCGCGGCGCCCACGAACTCCTCAACGTTCCAGATCACACCGGGGATACTGAAGGATTTCCCCGCGAATCTCCACTTCGGGGTACGGCTCCCGCCGACATCCCCGAGGGCCGTGGTCAGATCGTGCTGAGCGCGTTCGCCGGGGAGCCGGGTCAGACGAGCAGCCGATCGCGAACACTCCGCGCGAAAAGCTTCACTCCCGCCCGCTCCAGGGCATCGACGATGTCCAGCACGGTCATGGGCGGACGCCGCTTTCCCTCGGCCATTCGCCGCAGAACCTCTGTCACCTCACGAGGACTCCGGTTCAGCAACGAACACAGATAAGTGTCGGGATCGGCGACGGCCACTCCGTACCGGGCGAGGAAAGCCTCCGGAAAGTCCGCGAGATTCCAGGTCACCAGGACACGAACACGGCCTGCGACAGCAGCGGCCATATGGTGGCAGTCATCCGGGTCGGGACCTTCCATCCGATCGAGCAGGTGTTTGTAGTCGTCCTCCGGAATCCGGCCATCGGCGAAGAATTCTTGATCGCCGCGCTGATACGCGTCGCCGCAGGGGCCGAGCGCTGCCGCTCGCGCACGATGACCCGCTCCCACTCCGCCGGCAGGTGATCGCTCCAAACCAGGGTGTGCACCGCGTCCTCGGTCAGGGCGAGCATCAGGTCCATCAGCGAGAACGGGAACAGCACGTTGGTGTCGACGAGGACACGGGCCATCGGCCAGTCTCCAGGGAGGTCAGTCGGGCAGGTCCGCCTCTTCGGCGAGTTCCATGATCCTGCGTCGCCCCTCCGCCCGCCGTTCACGCCGGGCCTGGAACTCCAGGACATCCGTGAGGCGGATCAGACGATGACGACTGCCGGGCAGGTGCTGGGAGGGGATCTCCCCCTCGTCGAGCAGACGTGCGACGAAGGGGCGCGACAACCCGAGCACCCGGGCGGCCTCACTCGGGGTCAGCCTGGCCTCCATCGGAAGCGCGAGAACGGCGTTGCCCTTGGCGAGATCGTGCGCCGCGGCCAACACGAGGGCGAGAAGCGACTCGGGCAGCACGACGTCGCGGCTGTCCGGGCCGCGCAACACCAGCTGCACATGCTCGGCGACGTCCCCGAGCCGGGCCAGCAGCTCACGATCATCGTTGTCGGCTTCGACACGGACGGCATTGGCGAGAACTCCGGCGCGAGCCATGAGCACCTCCTGCAGGTTATCTGCAATAAGTGTAACCGGCGGCGTCCCCAGAGAGGTGAACTCCGGCCAGGCCCTGCCGACGCCCCTACGATCGGGGGCGTGCGAATCGATCTGTTCACGATCGTGGTGGACGACTACGACCCGGCCATCGAGTTCTTCGTCGGGGTGCTCGGGTTCGAGCTGGCCGAGGACTCGCCGTCCCTGACGAACGACGGCCGCAGGAAGCGGTGGGTCGTCGTCCGCCCGCCGGGCGCGGAGACGGGCATCCTCCTCGCCCGCGCGGACGGAGACCACCAGGCGACGGCCGTCGGGAACCAGGTGGCGGGACGGGTGGGCTTCTTCCTGCGGGTCGACGACTTCGACGCCGCCTACCGGCGGATGACGGCCGCCGGTGTCGAGTTCGTCACCGCACCGCGCGCTGAGCCGTACGGCCGGTTCGCCGTCTTCCTCGACATCGCGGGCAACCGCTGGGACCTGCTCGGCCCCAGACCCTAGAAGGGCCCGGGACCGGCAGGCCCGTCCGGGAGGCCGAAACGTCGGCTCCGGACCCTGGAAAACTCCGGACCCTGGGGAACTCCGGGCCCTGGGAAGCTCCGGACCCTAGGAGCAGGTGCTCCGGGGCGGGGAGCAGTGCCCGACCTCGGGGTAGCGGGCGGAGGGCCCGTCCAGCAGGGGTCGTGACCTGCCACGCAGGTGCCGGTCGAGGAAGGCGAGGACGTAGTCCCGGGTGATCTTCATGGAGCGGTCACCCGACAGCTCGCCCTCGTGCGGGACGCCGAGCTGGTCGGCCAGCGAGATGAGGTCGGTGAAGGAGGAGTGCTGGGCCCCGGCCACGGTGAGCCAGCGCTTCCAGCCGGTCATGAGCCCCCAGTCACGGTCCCACGCCGGGCTCCCGCCTCCCGGGGTGTGTTCCGGCGAGGCCAGGAACATGAACGGCCGCGCGATCCCCTCCGGCGGGATCGGGGCGTAGGTGGTGCCGTCCATGTCGATCCCGGCCTTCACCCGGCCGTCCTTCAGCATCGCCGCCAGGGAGCTCGCGCCGCCCAGTGAGTGACCCGCCATCGCGATCCTGCCGGGGTCGATCAGGGAGGCACCCGCCCACTTCGGACGGGGACCGGTCAGCTCGTCGAGCACGAAGGAGACGTCGGCCGCCCGTACGGCCACGGCCTTCTCCCCGAAGCCCTTCTCGTGGTCGACCTCGCACGCGACACAGGTGGCGAGCCGCCCGTCGGGGAAGCTCGTGCCCCGGCTCTCGTAGGTGTGGTCGATCCCGGCCACCACGTATCCCCGGCTCGCCAGCTCCTCGGCCAGGCCGGTGAGGGTCTTGCGCGACCTGATGAAGCCCGGGGAGAGCACCACCAGCGGTGACCCGTGCCTACGCCCCACCGGCCGGGCCCCGAGGACGGCGCTGGTCCGCGTCTCGGCGAGGACACCGGGCGGCAGGTCGGTGAGCCCCTCCCCCTTGAGCAGCGCCTCCGACTCCTGCGGCGTCATGTACGGCGCCCGCCGTCCGTGCCTCGGCGCCGCCGGATACCACAGGGAGACCATCAGCTCCCTGACCTTCACGGACGGAACCCACGGGTCGGGCCGGGAGGTGTCCCTCAGGTAGAGGGAGACGGTGCCGACCGGATGCGGCCCGGTCGGCGCGGGCAGCCGCGCCGCCGTGACCGGAACGTCCCCGGTTCCGGTCACGGCGGGCTCCGGAGTCGTGCCGGGGCCGGAAGCCTTGGAGTTCTCGGACGCCGGGGCGCCGGAACCTGAGGGCGCCGGGGCGGCGCTCGACCCGGTGCCGGAACCCGGTGCGGCGGCCGCCGGAGGAGCGCCGTCGCCGAGGGTGGCGGGCGCCGGAGCGCCGCCGGAGGCGGAGGCCGGGGTCAGCGGGACGAGAAGGGCCAGCAGGCCGGCGGCGACGGCCAGGCCACCCCGTACGGCCCGCCCTCCCGTCCCCGGTGCCCGCCCTAAGGTGCCGTACCGCCTGGGTTCGTTGTCCATGTGATGTCCGTCCTTCCCCGTCGGGACGGCCGCCCTGTCAGGACGGCCGGATGACGGAAAGGTAGGCGCCACCGGTTCCCCCGCGCGTCGGCCATCACACCGATATTGGATACGCCCAGAAAACGACCGATTTCCCCCGTCGTCCGCGCGGTGTACTTCCCGGGAAGGTAAGCCTGGTCTTCCGGCGGATGTGGGCCGACTACGAGCCGATCCCCAGGGAGACCAGGAGGCGCCACACGTCGGTGGACGGATCGCGCCGGAGCATCTGGCATCCCACCGCGTGTCCGGAGCGGGCCGCCCACTCCTGGGAGGACACCGTTTTCCCGGCCACCCCACCGGCCGGGACGGTCTCCGCACGGCCCGGCTCACAGGCCCCATGAGCGCAGGAGGACACAAGACTCCTGGCATGCGCCACCGCCCTGCTCTCCCGATCTCTCAGAGCCTCGCGCCGAGCGCCTCTGACGCTCTTGTCGCCCTTCTTGTCGTACTCCTTGAAGGCGTCCGCGCCTCTGGCCTGGCGTAGCTTCTCGACCACGAGTTTGCTGCTGCCGCTCTGAGCTCCTCCGAAAGCCTGGAAGTGCAGTAACAGCCAAAGGTCGAACGAGGGGTGCGAAAGCGCCATCTCGACCCTGCCCCTGGCCGCGGCCTCGGCCGCCTGCGGGATGTCCTTCCACTGGTCGCGATCGAAAAGTGCCCATGCCTCGTCCTCACCGGCGGCCTGGCGCGCGGCCTCGACGATTCCCGAAGGCGTCCTGCCGCTCCTGCGGGAGACCGGTTGGATCCGGAAAGGCCGTCTTCCCCGGCCGTCCCCATCCCCAAACCGTTCGTTGAGGTAGTCCAGATAGTCGGGTTCCGTGGCCTCGCCCTCGCAGGCCACGTACAGTATCCGCACCTCACGCGAGAACGGGCCCGGCCTGCGCGTCAGCGGACGTTCTTCCAGCCCACCGCGCCTTCTTCGCCCTGCACGTCCCTGCTCACGGTCGGTTCGCCCGTTCACGCCGTGGCCTCCGTTTCCTCCCAGGAGAGTTCGCGGGCGATCCGTCCCGCCGTAACTCGTGGCACGCCGCCGTAACGGCCCCGCAGGTAGCCGCGCTCCAGGCTCTCCTCCTTGCGTGGTTTGGCGTCCGTCAACGGGTAGAGCTCCGTTTCCCCTGAGCTCTGTTTGACCGTGATCCAGACCTGGTCACGACTGAGCGGGCGGTCGAGCACCGCGCTTCCCAGAAGGGTCGCGTCGTGCGTGGTGAAGATCAGCTGTGCTCCACGCGGGTTGGACACGGGATCCTGGAACACCCGCACGACCTCGGCCGCCAGCGTGGGATGCAGGCTCGAATCCAGTTCGTCCACCAGCAAGACCGATCCCTCCTCCAACACGGTGAGCATGGGGCCCAGGAAGGCGAACCACGCGTGGGTGCCCAAGGACTCCTCCGTGTCGAAGTCCAGCGGTGTCTCCCCGCCGTCGGCCGTACGGTGCCACAGCCTGATCTCTCCGGTTCTCTGGTCGAGATCGAAACGGCTGACTCCCAGGTCAGCCGCCTGCAGCAGTCGTGTGATCCGCTGGTGGCGGCTCCGCGCCCGGTCCGAACGCGCCAGAAGCCGCCTGGTCCAGGCCACCCGGTCGCCAAGATCTCTTTCCGGTGTCACCGGCCACGTGTCGAAGAACCATCTGTGCACCTGTGACAACTGGGGATCGTTGAGCGTCGCGCCGACGGACAGGAACAGGGCGTTCGGCCGGGTCAGCTTGATGAAGGCCTCTCGTTCTCCTCTGAAGCCCTCCCCCTTGAAGACGAACTCCCCGCCCTCGGACTCGGGCCGGTCCGCCTCCCGGTCGAACCAGACGTTACGTCGGCCGTGGGGATAGGCGTGCAGCCACTCCGCCTCCACCCGCTCGTCCGAAAGCTCGAAGCCGTAGGTGTAGCGGACGGGGTCGTGTCCCAGGACGAGATCCACCTCGAACAGGGTCGTCTCCCGACGAGACGTCCGGCCGAGTTTGAAGGGCTGGCGGGGCACCACCCCCGGTGTTTTGGCCCAGTCGGCGAAAGAGCCTCGTACCGCGTCGCGCATGAACCGGAATCCGCTGAGCAGGTTCGACTTTCCCGACGCGTTGGCACCGAAGATTCCCACAACGGGTTGCACGGAGACATCCCGGCCTCGGTGTCTGAGCCCGGTGCCGCGTGCCGTCCCCTCGTCGAACTCGGTCGCGATCAGGGACAGCTCGTGCTCTTCGTGAATGGACCGGTGGTTGGCCAACCGGAAGCGGATCAGCACTGCGGACCTCCCACATCAGACAGGCCACCTGCCATCTCGCGCGGGGAACCTGCGTGAAACACATTATGACCCACCAACTTCTCTGGCCAGCAAGAAAACCGGCTGAGTACGGCACGGGATTCAGACGTCCCGGAAAACGACCGATTTCCCCCGTCGTCCGCGCGGTGTACTTCCCGGGAAGGTAAGCCTGGTCTTCCCGGCGGATGTGGGGGCCGGGTGGTGGAGGTCACAATGGGCGGGTGGTGGCAGAAGGACGACGATCATGGAAACGGTACGCGCTTGAGGTACTGCGACCGGCGGGAGAGCCCGTCACACCGTCACGTCGGTCGATCGTCGTCGACGTGCTGCTGGCGGTCGCGCTGACCGCCCTCGCGGTGATCGCGGCGGTGAACCTCCCCGGTGGGAACCGTGACGACCACGGCGGCCCGCAGCCCCTGGTCGGGGTTCTGCGGCTGCGTCCCGACGGACTGGGCAGCGGCACCCTGACCGTCATGCCACCCACCAGCGAGATCTACGACGAGGACGCCTGGTCCTGGGACTACGAGCCTCCGGTGGTCCTGGTGGTGCTGACGGCGCTGCCGCTGGCGTTGCGGCGCCGCTTTCCGCTGGCCGTCTTCTGGACGGTGCTGACCGCCGCGCTGGTCACCTACGCGGGGGCGACCTGGATCACCGTGCTGGCCTGCGCCGTCGCGGCCTACAGCGCCGTCGCGCACAGCCGTAACCGGGTGGCCGCGGTGGCCGGTCTGCTGCTGGCCGCCGTACTGGCCGGGGCCGCCTTCGAGGGCGTCGCCCCACGGTTGCCCGGCTGGTTCGGCCCCTCGGTCCTGCTGCTGGGGGCCGGGATCGTCGCGAGCCTCGTCCATGTCTGGCGGCAGCGGCTCAGGGCGAGCAGACGCAGGATCGAGGAGCTGCGCCAGGCCCAGGAGGAGACCACCCGCAGGGCCGTCGAGGCCGAACGCGCCCGCATCGCCGGAGAACTCCACGACGTCGTGACCCACAATGTGAGCGTGATGGTGATCCAGGCCGGTGCCGCGCGCAAGGTGATGGCGGCCGATCCCGGAATGTCCCGGGAGGCCATGCTCGCGATCGAGGCGAGCGGCAGGACCGCCCTGGCCGAGCTGCGGCACGTCATGGGCCTGCTCGCGGGGCCCGCCGGGGGACGCTACGCCGACCCCGGTGAGGGTCTCGAACCGCAGCCGGGCCTCGACCGGCTGGACACCCTGGTCGAACGGGTCCGCGCCGCGGGGACGCCGGTGGACGTCACGCTGTCGTCGCCTCCCGGGCCGCTGCCCCCCGGGATCGACCTGGCCGCCTACCGCGTCGTCCAGGAGGCCCTGACCAACACGATCAAGCACGCCTCCGGCGCGGCGGCGTCCGTCGTGATCGGCCACGACGGCGACTGGCTGAGGATCGAGGTCACCGACACCGGAGCCGCACGTCCGGCCCTCTCCAGGACCGGCGACGGCCGGGGGCTGATCGGCCTGCGTGAACGGCTGGCCCTGTACGGCGGAAGCCTGGAGGCGGGCCCTCGGGGCCGTGGCTACCGTCTCGTCGCCCGCCTGCCCAGGACGACCTCGTGAACCGCCCCCCCGAGTGGGCCGTCGACCGGCCGCCGCGTGTCGTCATCGCCGACGACCAGGCGCTGGTCCGCACCGGTTTCCGGATGATCCTCACCGCCGACGGCGCCGAGGTCGTCGGCGAGGCCGCCGACGGGGCCGAGGCGATCGAGGCCGTACGGCGGACCAGCCCCGACGTGGTGCTCATGGACATCCGGATGCCGCAGATGGACGGCCTTGAGGCCACCCGGCGGCTCATGGCCGAGGAGTCCCAGGAGACCCGGGTGATCATTCTGACCACCTACGACCTCGACCACTACGTCTACGCGGCCCTCGCCGCGGGGGCCAGCGGCTTCCTGCTCAAGGACGTCACCCCGGAGCACCTGGTCGCGGCCGTACGGCTGGTGCGCACCGGGGACGCCCTGCTCGCGCCGTCCATCACCCGCCGCCTGGTCGAGCGTTTCGCCCGCCGGGAGGAGGCGGGGACCGACACCCCGCACCGTGACCTGTCCGAGCTGACGCCACGGGAGCTTGAGGTGCTGCGCCTGCTCGCCACCGGGCTGAGCAACGCCGAACTCGCCGAGCGGCTCACCCTCAGCACGACGACGGTCAAGACGCACGTCGCGCGCATCCTGTCCAAGCTGGGACTGCGTGACCGGGTCCAGGCCGTCGTGCTGGCCTACGAGACCGGCCTGATCTCCCCCGGCGGCCACGCCTGACCTCCGGCCCGGGGGTGCGACGGGACGAGCCTTCGAGGGTACGGCGGCGCGAGCCGGGGAAGGGCGCCGCCGTACCGGCTCCGGTCCGGCCCCGCGACGACGGCGGGGCCGGACCAGGTCACGCGGCGTGCCGGTGGATGGTGATGATCGTCTGGGTGCCCTCCCCGTCCACGACGTCGAAGACCCGTGGCGTTTCCGGCGAGACGGTGTCGGCCAGGATCCGCCTCGGGTGTTCGATGCCGTGGCGGAGCACGACCGGGTAACGCGGATCGCGTCCTCCGACGCCCACGGAGAAGATGTCGTCCTTGTCGTCGTACTCGATGTAGGCCAGGGGGAGCTTCTCCGCCTGGTAGAGGTCACCGGCCGAGGCGTCCAGCACCTCGATGGTCACGTCCGAGCCCTCGTACTGTCTCGTCAGGCCGTCCAAGAACGGGCGCCACTCCTCGCGCGGCACCTCGGGTCGTTCCTGAGCCATCTGCCAGCCCCTCTCGTCGGAAACGACAACCGCCTCTGTCCATGCTCGTCGGCCCCCGGCCGCGCCACATCCCACGAACGGACGGGTCTACTCCTCGCCCGGGGGTGAGGGCATGGGGAGGTAGACCTTGCCGCCCTCCTTGCGGAACTCCTCGGCCTTGGCCCGCATCCCCGCCTCGATGGCCTCGGTGTCGGTCAGGCCGTTGCGTTCGGCGTAGGCCCGCACGTCCTGGGTGATCCGCATGGAGCAGAAGTGCGGACCGCACATGGAGCAGAAGTGCGCGGTCTTCGCCGGGGCGGCGGGCATGGTCTCGTCGTGGAAGGAGCGGGCGGTCTCCGGGTCGAGGGAGAGGTTGAACTGGTCCTCCCACCGGAACTCGAAACGGGCCTGTGACAGCGCGTCGTCCCAGGCCTGCGCCCCGGGGTGGCCCTTGGCCAGGTCCGCGGCGTGGGCCGCGATCTTGTAGGCGATCACCCCGGCCTTGACGTCGTCACGGTCCGGCAGGCCCAGGTGCTCCTTCGGGGTGACGTAGCACAGCATCGCCGTGCCGTACCAGCCGATCATCGCCGCGCCGATGGCCGAGGTGATGTGGTCGTAGCCCGGCGCGATGTCCGTGGTCAGCGGCCCCAGCGTGTAGAAGGGGGCCTCCGAGCACAGCTCCATCTGCAGGTCGACGTTCTCCTTGATCTTGTGCATGGGCACGTGACCCGGCCCCTCGATCATGACCTGGCAGTCGTGTTCCCAGGCGACGTGGGTCAGCTCCCCCAGGGTGCGCAGCTCGGCGAACTGCGCCTCGTCGTTGGCGTCGTAGATCGAGCCGGGCCGCAGCCCGTCGCCGAGGGAGAAGGTCACGTCGTAGGCGGCGAGGATCTCGCACAGCTCCGCGAAGTTGGTGTAGATGAAGTTCTCCGCGTGGTGGGCCAGGCACCAGGCCGCCAGGATCGAGCCGCCCCGGGAGACGATGCCCGTCTTGCGGTTGGCGGTCAGCGGCACGTAGGCCAGCCGTACCCCCGCGTGCACGGTCATGTAGTCGACGCCCTGCTCGCACTGCTCGATCACCGTCTCGCGGAAGACCTCCCACGACAGGGCCTCCGGTTTGCCGCCGACCTTCTCCAGCGCCTGGTAGATCGGCACCGTGCCGACCGGCACCGGGGAGTTGCGCAGGATCCACTCGCGGGTCTCGTGGATCCGTTTCCCGGTGGACAGGTCCATGATCGTGTCGGCCCCCCAGCGGGTGGCCCAGCGCATCTTCTCCACCTCCTCCTCGATCGAGGAGGAGACGGCCGAGTTGCCGATGTTGGCGTTGACCTTCACCAGGAAGTTCCGGCCGATGATCATCGGCTCGCTCTCCGGGTGATTGACGTTCACCGGCAGTACGGCCCGGCCTCTGGCGATCTCGTCGCGGACGAACTCCGCGGCCACGCCCTCGCGCAGCGCGACGAACTCCATCTCCGGTGTGATCTCCCCGCGTCTGGCGCGGGCCAGCTGCGTGTGCCGTACCGGCTTGGGCAGCGTTCCGCCGCAGGACTCCGTCCCGCCGCAGGCGAGCGTCTCCCCGGTCCGCCGCCAGGCCGACCTGAGCGGCGGCAGGCCCTTGGCCGGGTCGGCGTCGTACTCCGGATCGGTGTACGGACCCGAGGTGTCGTACAGGACGACGGACGACCCGTCGGTCAGCGGCACCTCGCGCATCGGCACGCGGATGTCCGGCCGCGAACCGGTGAGGTAGATCTTCCTTGCGTTCTGGACATTCTGGGCAGCCTTCTGGACATTCTGGGCAGGTGGCACCATAGGACAACTTCTCCCTACGCCGGCATTACCCGGTCAGGTTCAGCGGTCGGCAGCGGCGGTAGCTGCCCTCTCAGCCCGGTTGCCCCGAGCTCCCGCGTTGGCATACGTGCCGAACTGAGATGATCTCAGTTCGCGCCCCAATGATGCCCCATTCACCCCTTTGGGGCTACCTTCTGGCCTCTTGTGGCTATTTTTAGCGACACGGGCACGGGCTGCCTTGGGTACGGCGTGCGGGTGAGGCCCCTGACCGGATCGGTCCGCAGGCCGACCAGGTGATGCCTTCAGCCCGGACCCCCGCGTCGCCAGGCTGGGGGCATGACCGGCGCTCTCATCGTCATCGACGTCCAGAACTCCTTCCTCCAGCTCCCCGACTGGGGGTACACCTCACGACCCGACATCGTCCCCCAGGTCAACCGCCTCGCCACGGCCGCCAGGGCCGCCGGGGACACGGTCGTGTGGGTCCTCGGCTCACGCCCGGGATCGGGCTCCGTCTTCGACCCGGCCCGAGGATTCGTCCGTCTGATGGACGGCGTCGAGCCCCTTCCCGGGGAGCCGGTCCTCACCAAGACCGCGCACAACGCCTTCACCACCACCAACCTCCAGCAGTACCTCACCCAGCGCGGCATCAGGAAGCTGACCATCTGCGGAATCCGTACCGAGCAGTGCTGCGAGACCACCACCCGCATAGCCTCCGACCTGGGCTTCGAGGTCGACTTCGCCATCGACGCCACCGCGACCACGCCGATCCCGCACCGCACCGCCCCGGACGACCTGTCCTTCGCCGAACTCGTACGGCACCCGCGCACACTCGGCGTCGACGAGATCATCGCCCGCACCGAATACGCTCTGTCGGGCCGTTTCGCCACCATCAGAACCGTGGACCAGCTCACCGGAAACTAGGAGGTGCCGGTCATGCCGAGGGTCGTCTTCCTGCTCATCCCGCGGGTGCACCTCCTCGACGTGGCCGGGCCCGCCCAGGTCTTCTCCACCGCCGACGACCTCGGCCACCCGTACACGCTCACCTACGTCGCCGAGGACGACGAGGTCGCCACCGTCCAGGGGCTGCCCCTGCGGGCGGAGACCGGCTGGCCGGCCCTGACGCCCGACGATCTGGTCATCGTGCCGGGCTGGCGCGGCCCGACCCGCCCCGCGAGTCAGAAAACCCTGCGCCACCTGCGCGAACACCACGCGTCCGGCGGTACGGTCGCCAGCGTGTGCGCGGGCGCCGACGCGCTGGGCCGCGCCGGGCTGCTCGACGGCCGCCGCTGCACGACCCACCACGCCGTCCAGGACGAACTCGCCCGCCTCCACCCCCGGGCGACGGTCGTCAGGGACGCGCTGTACGTCGAGGACGACCGGATCGTCACCTCGGCGGGCGTGGCCAGCGGAACCGACATGGCACTGCACCTGGTGACCACCCGGCACGGGCCGTACGTCGCGGGGCAGGTGGCCCGCGCCATGCTCGTCCACACCCACCGCGACGGTACGGCGGAGCAGGTCAGCCCGCTGTTGCGCCGTCGCTCGCACGTGGACGAGACGGTCCACCGCGTCCAGGACCTGATCGAGGTCCGGTTCACCGAACGGCTGCCGCTGAGCCTGCTGGCCGAGGCCGCCGGATGCAGCGAACGGACCGTGACCCGGCTGTTCAGCAGGGCGACCGGACTCACCCCCCTGGCCTACCAGACCGCCCTGCGCCTGGAACGCGCCGAACACCTCCTCGGTCGCGGCGCCACCGTCGAGACCGCCGCCCGCGCCGTGGGCTTCGCCGACGCCCGCATGCTCCGCAGGCTACGCGCCCGTACGACGCCCTCGGCGGGCCGCCGAAGCGTGGGGTTCCGCCGCTGATCCCGTCCCGGCGTGCACACCCACCTGGACAGGACTTGATCAGCGAGACCAGGCGTCGCCGGGGACACGATAGAGAACGCGCGACGCCGCGAACCACTCCCGACGCATCCGAACCCGCCCTCCGCTGACCATCTCCGACACGAACACGGTCAAGCAGAAGCTCCGACCAACCAGCCTCATTCACTCAGCCGTGACGACCACGGACTGCAATCGTGATCATTCGCACGGTTACTTTGGCTGGGGTCGGCTTCGGGAGCGGATGGCCCTCACCAGAGGGCCTCGGCCGGGCGCGTCATCCCTACTCAGCCTGGGAGTGGCGGGTGCCGTATCAGGCAGAGTTCGGGCCGAATTCGTGGTAGACGTCGGCGAGGAAGGTCGACAGGTGGGTGAATTCGGTCTGGTCGTGGATGATCATCTCGTAGGCGAAGGACAGGGCCGCGTCGTGTGCGCTGTTGCCTGGCGAGCTCGCGGTGGCTATTGATTTGTCGAAGTAGTAGCGGCTGCGCAGTTCGAACCCGTCCTCGGCGGCGCGGGGGAGATGGATCATCCAGCTCTTGTCGTTGATGATGCCGCAGGCCTGGGAGTAGTCGGGCCCATTGATGCGGCTGCCGTCGATCCCGAAGTCGTCGGCGTCGTGGAACTCTAGGACCAGTTCGGCGCGGGTCGGGCCGACGTACTCGACGATGTCGTGGGTGTTACCGATGTAGCGTTCGGCGTCGGTGAGTCCGGGTTGGGTGAGCACATCCCGGTTGCGGGGGTTGGCATGATCGTGGTTGAAGGGATACCACAAGGAGTACCGCTCGGGTTCGACCGAATGCCACCAGAACCACCAGGTGAACATCTCGATCCTGCAGCCGGGGAAGCGGACCAGGCTGGTCACGTACGCGTCGTTGTCCTTGGTGGCACCAAAGCCCGTCTCGACCCGGTGGTACCCGGGGTCCAGAAGCGTGTTGAGATCGGACTTGGACAGGATGTCGGCCTCGTCCATCGGCTTCTTCAGCTGCGGCAGCACCTCGTCGTGCAGCCACAGGTTCCCGTTGAAGTACTTGGCGTAAGGTTTGCCCTTGATCCGCTCAGCGTTGGACCGGAACAGGGCCTGGGTGGGAATCGGGTAGTAGGTGACGGGCATCATGCCGTTTAGTCCTTTCCTGTGGTTTGCTCCGATGGAGCCGGCGTGCCCCGGCTGCGGCGCTGGAGCCGTTCGCGCAATCGCCTGATGCAGGCCTCGCCGAAGAGAATTCCGAGCAATCCGCAGAGCGCCTGCCAGGGCGGAGCTGGGGTCGATACCCCCATGAGCCAATACAGAAGCCCCGTGAGGATCCCGGCGCCGAGCGAGATGACGTAGGCCACGACTGTGCGGGTCATCCGAACACCCCGGGCAGGCCGTAGCCGATCAGCATCCCCGCCAGACCCACCAAAGCCACCGTCGGCGGAGCCGGCGAAGGGACTTTGATCAGTCCGTACACGCCCCCCACGATCACACCGGCGACCAGCGACTGGAGGTAGGGCAGCATCGCTCACCTCCGCACCTCGAGCGCCTCAACTCCCGAGCCGCTCCCCCGAAAGCCCCGTCTCTGCGGATGTTCTTTCCGGCCGCGGTCACGCACTAAGCCATGACAGCCCAGATCTGGGGCAAGAGGATAAACCCCCTGCTCCCGGAGCCGGCTTCGGCCCATGGCCACCTCAAACGACCGGCTTTTGCGTCCATCGCCCCAGTTGAGCCCAGCCAGCCTGCACAAAGGCGACAGGCCGGCACGCGCCTGGCGGTGGCGACCGGCCTATCCACGCGGGGGTGCCCGGCCGATGCCCATGCCCGGTGCACCTGCGGCCCGGCAAGGCGGGCCGTGGCGTTCTTGGCCTCGCTGTAGTCCCGGGGAAATTTCCACCGGATTTGCCTGACCTGCACTGACGTGAGCCTGTTCCGTTTGTTGATCACTTCCGCTCCGATTCGTCCGGTCCTGACCGGTGGCGGTGTGGGAGTGGTCGATGTCGACTCGGATGTTCTCCGAAAACTGGGAGCTGTTTGAGGCTCGGATCTAGGTCAGGCCGGAGAGCGGGCTGGCTGTGGCTGGTAGAACTCGGACGTGGCGCGTTTTGATGTGACGGATGCCGAGTGGGCGTTGATCGAGCCGTATCTGCCGCTGGCGGCCACCGGGCCGTTGCCGCGGCGGGTGCAGGATCAGTTCAACGGGATCCTGTGGCGCTTCCGTACCGGTTCGGGCTGGCGTGATGTGCCGGAACGCCACGGGTCGTGGTCCACGCTGTGTTCCCCGTTCAACGGCTGGGCCAAGGCCCCGGAAAGCTACGAGGCCGGGCTCCACCTCCGAGGTTCGATCATGTGGCTGAAGCTCCTCACCTCAACCACATGATCCAAACCCCAAACAGTTCCTAGAGGCCCTTTTACCAGAGGCGGACGGCCGCCTCCATCCACAGACGTTCGGCTGCGCGACCTGCGCGTCGCCTGGGTCCATTGTGCCCGGCTGTCAGGACTCCAGTTCGATGCGTTCGAAGATGTCGGCGTCGGTCTGGCGCTGCCATTCGGGGAGGTCGTCCCAGTCGGCGACGTAGGACGGCTTGGGGTCGGGGATGTGCTTGTGGATCTGGGCGATCCAGCAGAGGGCCACGAAGCGCCCCTTCTGCTCACGGGTGAGCTTGCCGGTGTTCCCGCCGCTGACCCTGATGAACTCGGCCACCTGCCCGTAGACCGCGGCGGCGGCCTCCCGCTCCCATTCGGGGGTCTGGTCCCACGGGGTGACGTAACCGGGCTTGGGCTCACCGGGAAAGTACTTCAGAACACCGGCGATCCAGGCCTCCCGAAAAACACGACCGTTTTCAGCCGTGGCACTCATCGAAAACTCCTCTCGTTCAGACGGAACCGGACAACTGAGTGATACGAGGAAGCAGAGAAATGAACCATCGCCTTCCCGGCTTGATCAATGCTTCCTGGCTGTTCCACACGGCAGAAGACCTTCCCGTCATGTGATTGGGCGCCCCGTGCCGCGTAGAACGCCAGGACAGCGGGGTTGTCGTGGGCGGCCGTCCACTCCACACGTGAACACCCACTTCAGTGGCTGCCTGACCAGGCGCATCCGTCAACGCACACCCACCCCCTGCTTGCGGGCATCGCCCCGCACGAACAGCTCCTTCAGATACAAGGACTTCTCCGCTCCGGCCGCAGGCCACAGGAACGGTAGGAGGCCCCAAGACCCTCCCTTCACGCCAGCAGGACATGGGCGACCGAATGCGGGCCGAACAGCAGCCGGATGATCTGGTCAGCGCACTCATCATCTGAGGGAGCGCCACCATGATGCACCTCGATCTCGTCAATCAGTTTGGCGAGCACCAACGCATCAGCACGTACGGCCCGCTCGATGATGATCATCCGATTGCCCCGTTTCTCACGAAGACGTCACGAACGGTGTCGTCGACCTCGGTAACGACGGCTCAGGACCGTACGGACGTCAAGGGTCATGCCGACAGGCTCCACTTCCGTAGCGAGATGAGTGCTCACTCGAAGTCTGTTCGTCGCACCTTATTGGTTAAAGGGATAATCCGGGTGATCGCGCACGGCCATCGATTGGTTTCCAGAAAAAACCAATGGTGAACCCTTCACACGGGAACCACCTCACGTCATAACCTGAAATTGCGACATCGTGAGGAAGGTGCAGTGCCTTGAGTGACGTCAGCACGACAGTCGGACAACGTCTGCAAGCCAACCGCCTCAACCGTGGCTACACCCAGGCCGAGCTCGCGCGCCGCGCGGGTGTCAGCGTGGATCTGATCTCGATGCTGGAACGCGACGTGCGTGAGTCCATGTCGTGGGCGTCGATGGTGAAACTGGCACGAGCCCTCGACATCGACCCGGGTGTCATCGCCGGGAAGTCCTCGCGGCTGGATCGCGTTCCGGGGGCTTCGGCGCTGGCGGTGCGGGACGCGGTCATCAGTCCCGACCTGTTTGAGCTTCATCCTGATCATGACGGTGAGCCGACGTCCCTGGCGGAACTCTGGCGGCTGATCGAAAGGGCGTACGGTGCCTACTTCGGTGGCGAGTTCGGGGTTCTCGCCGCCGAGCTGCCAGGGTTGATCAACGAATGTCGCCTGCTTGAGGCTACGGACCCGGCGGCGGCCGCTCCGCTGTCTCACGCCTGGCAACTCGCCGGGTCGGTCCTGGTGCACACCGGCCGCGACGACGCGGCGGCCATCGCTGCCGAACGCGCGATCCAGGCGGCTCGGGCGGGAAGCGACGAATGGCGCCTGGCCACCCAATACGGGGTCTACTGCTGGGTGATGCTGCACCAAGGTCGGGCGGACGAGTCGGAGCGCCTCGCCATGCGTGCCGCCGACGCCGTGGAGCCTTCGATGTCGAGGGCGGCGCCGGAGCAGATCGCCGTCTGGGGAGGCCTCGTCCTCCAGGCCGCCGTCGCGCGCGGAAGCGTCGGCGATGTGGACGGCGCGGAGGACTATCTCAGGATGGCGGCGGCGGCAGCGGCCCGGCTGGAACCGACCGGCATGACTACTGGACGTCGTTCGGACCCACACATGTCGCGATCCAGACCACCCACATCATGACCGCCGCGCATCGGCCCGACCGGGCGCTGAAAGCCTCTCGGGCCGTGAACCCGCAGGGTTTGTTCAAGGTCCAGTACGGGCGTCATCTGCTGGATGTGAGCCGGGCATTTCTGGAGCGACGCCGTACCGACGAGGCCGAGGAGGCCGCCGCGCGGGCGCTGGACCTGTCCGCTGAATGGTTCCGCCATCAGGCGGTCGCGGAAACCCTTGTGCATGATCTTGTAGAGCGCAAAACTCGCCTTAATGCCAGATTGCGCATTTTGCTCCAAGGGGTCGAACACAACTGACCTACGGTCCGTACATCATGTACGACGCCTTTTCCCCTCGCCATGAATCCCTACATGGCGTCCCTGGGTAGAAACGAATCGGCCCCCTAGTCTCAGCGCATGGGCTTTCGCGACAACAGCTCGCTGCACTATTGGGGCGAGGAGGACGAAGAGCATCTGATCCGGCTCCGCGAGCGGTTTCCCGACTGGCGGATCTGGTACGGCCAGGACGAGAAGCGTAAAACATCCGGCTGGTACGCCATACGGCCCCTTCCATCCGAAGAGGGTTCCCCTCGGGAGATCGAAGCCGAAACGGCCCTCGCACTCACCCGGCTCTTGGAGAAGGAAGACACCACGTCGCCGTAGCGAACCGTGTGATTCGCCGCACCGAATTTCCGTTCGGCTTCCGTTTTCTGACGAACCGAGGTTCGGGGCGCATTGCGATTCGCGGCATTCCCTATCCATTTCTTTCAGCACAAGAATCGAACAGTGGAGGTCGGTCCTGTGCACGATGGCAAGTCCGAGCCGACGGCGATCCCGGGGTGGCGGCTGATCATCAGTGATGCCGGGCGGTTCTGGGCCGTTCGCAACCGGGCCTTTCCGCGTACGGCGTTGCGGGCCGGGGCGGAGCCGGCGGTGGACGCCGACACCTTCGAGGAGGTCCGCGAGGCCGTGGCCAAGCAGGAGGAGAAGGCCCGGGGCGCCGTTGAGGGGGTGCCTTCGTGACGGGGCGTCATCGGGACGGCCTGCCGTACGCGCCGGTGTATCGGCGGGTGTGGGACGGCCCGGCCCGCGCTGAGGCTGAACGGATCAACCAGTCGTGGGCGGACTGGACCGTCCTCTACAGCCTGGGTCATCGCCGCTTCTACGCGATGGCGGGTTGGGACAACCCTCGGCCGGTGGTCGTCGAGGACATCACCGGTGAGGGGTTGGAGGAGCGGATGCGAGAGGCGGAGATGATCCGGGCGATCCGGCCCTCCCCGATGCCGGTTCGCGCGGAGGTTTCCCTCAGGAGGGGTGAGCCTTCCGGGGTGGCGGTCGTTGAGGAGACGGCGTCCACCGATGGTCGGCGTTCACCGGACGGGAGGGCGGCATGATGCTCCCGTCCTGGGCACCTCGTCAAGTTTCTGAGTTTTCCGATCGAGCCTGTAACACCGTGCAGGCGGCTCATCCGGACTGGCTGGTCTTTCACAGCTCGCGGTCCGGGCTGTGGAGCGCCTATCGGAGTGTCCTGTCCGGCAGGCCGTACCCCGGGGCGGTGCTGTTGGTGCGGGCCGAGTCAGCCGAGGAACTGGACCGTAAGTTGAGCGCCCAGGTGTCTCCGGCGGTGCCGCCGAGCATCCAGGCCGTCGCCGTCGCCCGCGCCCTGCGGGCTCGAACCGCCCGGGGCTCCCGGGCCGTCATGCCGGGTCGGTCCACGACGTTGCGCAGACTTCTGCGCTCCTGAAGCCGGTACGGCGGGCGGTGGAACGTCATCCCACCCGTCGCGCGCCGTACCCATGAACGTGCGGCTCAGGTGGGAGGGACCTGGGCCGCACACCCTCGCGAGACGGCTCCCATGCGCGTTGGGGAAGGGGAACCGTCTGGCGCACCGGCCCCGCGTATGTGGGGCCGGTCCTCCTCCAGGGTGCCCGGCCCGTGCTCCCCGGCTCCGGGCCTGGCACCCGCCCTCGCGTCACCGCTCCACTCGACCCGGACGATCAGAAGTCCCGGCCCGGACGATCGGAAGTCCCGGCCCGGACGATCGGAAGTCCCGGCCCGGACGATCGGAAGTCCCGGCCGGGTGAAGGCTCCGGCCTCATGGCCCGGATGAACGAAGACGCCTGGACCTCACGGTTCGAGTGATCGGAAGCCCCACCCGAACGATGACGGGCCGAGCGAAATCCGCCTCCCCACCAGGACGACCATGACCGACGACGAGCGACGACTGATCGACCTGCTGATCAGCACCCATCCCGGCTGGCGGTACGAGTACCTCCACCTGCCCGGCCTGCCCCGGTGGTGGGCCATCCGCTACGAACCACTGCGCCTCCACCAGCGCGAAGCAGGGGCCCGCGACATGCTCGGCCGTACGTCCCTGCGCCGCCTCGCCAGGGCCCTGGCCCGGCATGACGAGATCCTCCACCGAAGCCGCCACTGAAGGAGAGCCCTCCATGTCCCCACTCAAGGCCGTCGCCCCGGACGGCACCTTCGCCACCGGACCGGACACCACCGAACGGCTTCTCACCCCCGGCGAGGTGGCCCGCATCTTCGGCGTGGACCCCAAGACCGTCAACCGATGGGCCCTCACCGGGAAGATCCCCTCCGTCCGCACTCCCAGCAGGCAGCGCCGTTACCGGGAGAGCGACATCAACGCCCTCCTCAACGCCTGACGTCACCGACGTGCCCGGACGGCCATATCGTGAGCCGCGTCGAGGGGAGAGGGGATGACCTTGTTGCTCACTCGGTTGACCGCCAGGTGGGTGCCTGAGGGGTGGGCAGGGACCGTACCCGCCATCCGGCACCTTGTTGAGAACGGGCTTGAGGTGACCACGCCGGTCACCTTCCTCGTCGGGGAGAACGGCTCGGGCAAGTCGACACTCGTCGAGGCCGTCGCCGATGTGTGCCGGGTCAACTCGGAGGGCGGCAAGGCGGGCACCATGTACTCCAGCACCGGGCCCGCCACACCGCTCGGGGAGGTGCTCGACGCCGAGCTGACCTCGAAGGGACTGCGGCTCATCCACGGGCCGAGGCTGAAGCGGCGGGTGTTCTTCCTCCGGGCTGAGACACTGTTCAACCTGGGACAGAACGTGTCCGGCCGGTACGGCTTCTGGGAGCAGGACCTGACCCGGCAGTCCCACGGGGAGGGGTTCCTCACCGTCTTGGAGCGGATGGTCTCCGGCCCCGGGCTCTATCTGATGGACGAGCCCGAGGCGGCGCTGTCCTTCGCCTCCTGTCTGCGGCTGATGGCGCTGATGAACCGGGTGGCCGGAGAGGGCGGGCAGATCATCTGCGCCACCCACTCGCCGATCCTCTCCAGCCTTCCGGGCGCGCGAATCCTCGAACTCGGCGACGACGGCATCCAGGAGACCGAGTGGGACCGGCTCCAGGTCGTCGATCACTGGCGCCGTTTCCTCGCCAGGCCGGATCTCTACCTGCGGTACGCCCTGGAGGACTGACGGCCTCGGTTGACCGGGTCGCCATTTACGCGGGCTTCAGCACACCGGCGATCCAGGCTTCCGGAAAGCACGACCGTTTCCGATCGGAGCGCTCAACAGGAAATCCTCTCATTCAGGTCGACTTCGCCGGAGCCGTAGGGGGTCGGTGGTCGGCGTCCGTCGACGAACACGACCGTCCCAGTGATCGACAAGCCGTTCTCCAGCGCCCGCCCATAGCGTCGTTCGGAGCCTTCGCGCCGGGCGCGAAGCCAGAGCCGGCTCCAGGCGTGCGAGCACCCCCGAGAAGAGATAGCGGTGAGGTCCGGGAGATGAAGAGTGCAGGCGGGCGTCGGTGGAGCGGATGGCGGCGGGCGGTCACAGGGCTGGCGATCGGCGCTCTGGTCGTCGTCTCAGGGTTCGTGTGGCGGACGGTGACGACGACCGTGACCATGACCCCTTCCTGGACCTACGACATCGGCTACAGGGCCTCCGCTCCGGCGGTGGCCGACGGTGTGGTGTACGTCCTCGGCGAGGACAGGATGTACGCCCTGGACGCGGCCACCGGCGAGCCACGCTGGACCCACGACCTTCCCGGTGTGCCTTCAGCGGTCGGCTATTCCGATCCTGTGGTGGCCGAGGGTGTCGTGTACACCACCGATGACGGCAGGATGTACGCCCTGGACGCGGTGACCGGCGAGCGGCGCTGGACCCATGACACCCGTAACCGCGCCAGGGTCGGCTTCAGCCCGACGGCGACCGGCGACGCCCTGTATTTCAGCGACGAGACAGGCAGGGTGTACGCACTGGACACGACCACCGGCAAGCAACGCTGGACCCGTGGAACCGGCGGCGGTGGCTTCAGGCCGGTGGTGGCCGGGGACGCCGTGTACGTCGGCGACGGAGCGGGCAGGGTGTACGCCCTGGACGCGGCCACCGGCAAGCAACGCTGGACCCACGAAGTCCGTAACCGCGCCGGGGTCGACTTCAGCCCGACGGCGACCGGCGACACCCTGTACTTCAGCGACGAGACAGGCAGGGTGTACGCACTGGACACGACCACCGGCGAACAACGCTGGACCCGTGAGATCGGCCTCGGCCTCTACGTCCGTCCGATGGTGGCCGACGGTGTCGTGTACGTCGGCGGCGCCAGGGTGTACGCCCTGGACGCGGCGACCGGCGAACAGCGCTGGATCTCCGAAACCAGCGGCCCCTACGTCAGTGTGACGCCGGTCGGCGGTGTCGTGTACGTCCGCGACGTCGAGGGCGACATGCGCGCCCTGGACGCGGTGACCGGCGAGCGACGCTGGACCTACGAGGTCTCCGATGGCGACTACTACCCCGATGATTCGGTGGTGGCCAACGGGGTGGTGTATCTCGACGATGACGGCGAGAGCGTGGTGCGCGCCCTGGACGCGGCCACCGGCGAGCAACGCTGGATCTACGAAACCGGCGGCGGGATCCACAGGCCGGTGGTAGCCGACGGTGTCGTGTACATCTCCACCAGCGGCGACAAGCTACATGCCGTGAGAGCGGCGACGGGGTGAGGCCGACCGGCGACATCTGCGGCAGTGCCACCGCACGACCTACCGCTCTCGAACAGACCGTCAACCGCTGGGCGTTGGCCGGAAGGATCCCTTCCGTCCGCGCCCCGGCATGCAGCGCCTTACCGGGGAGAGCGACATCAACGCCGGACACCGCTGACGCGCACGGACGGCCATGTCGTGAACCGCGTCGAGGAGACCTGCGCCACGCCCTGCGGGACTGACGGCCGCCTACTTGAGGTGGAACCTCTTCATAGTCTTCAGGAGGCTCGTCAGGGTGTCGGCGTATTTGTCGTAGGTCATCCCGAGGATGGGTTCGAAGCCGAGCCAGGAGGCCTGACTGGCTATGGTCTGCGCCTCGGTGAACTTCAGCAGGCCCTCGGAGCCGTGACGACGACCCAGGCCGGAGGACTTCATGCCCCCCATGGGCGCGTCGTAGGAGGCGTAGGCGGAGCCGTACCCCTCGTTGAGGTTGACCGTCCCGGCCTTGACCCGGGCGGCGAGGGCACGGCCCCGGGCAAGGTTCCCGGTCCAGATCGAGGCGTTGAGGCCGTAGGCGGTGTCGTTGGCCCGCTCGACCGCCTCCTCCTCGTCGCCGACGCGGTAGACGGAGACGACGGGGCCGAAGGTCTCGTCACGGCACAGCGCCATGCCGTCCTCGACGCCGGTCAGGATCGTGGGCTCGTAGAACAGCGGGCCGAGGTCGGGGCGCGCCTTTCCTCCGGCGAGGACCTTGGCTCCCTTGGCGACGGCGTCGTCCACGTGGGCGCTGACGGCGTCGAGCTGGCGGCGGGAGGTGAGCGAGCCCATCTGCACGGCCCAGTCGAGGCCGGAGCCGAGCTTCATGTTCCTGGTCTGGCGGACGAACCGGTCGACGAAGGCGTCGTACACGGCGTCGTGGACGTAGAGCCGTTCGATGGAGATGCACAGCTGCCCGGCGTTGGTGAAGCAGGCGCGCAGCGCGCCCTGGGCGGCCACGTCGAGGTCGGCGTCGTCGAGCACGATCATCGGGTTCTTGCCGCCGAGTTCGAGGGAGCAGCCGACCAGCCGGGAGGCGGCGGCCTCGGCGATCTTTCTGCCGCCCCGGGTCGAGCCGGTGAACGCCACGTAGTCGGCCTCGGCGATCAGCGGGTCGCCGACCTCGTCAGGCTCGCCGAGGACGACCTGCCAGATGTCGCGGGGCATCCCGAGGGAGACGAGCAGGTCGATCGTCCACAGCGTGGACAGGGCGGTCTGGGTGTCGGGCTTGTGGACCACGGCGTTGCCCGCGAGCAGGGCGGGGACGAGGTCGGTCACCCCGAGGGACAGGGGGTAGTTCCACGGGGAGATCAGCGCCACGACGCCCTTGGGGTGGCGGGTCTCGGTCACCTTGGTCGCCATGGGGAAGATGCCCGCCCTGCGCCGGGGGGCGAGGAGGGCGGGCGCGCGCCGTACGTAGTGGAGCGTGCAGCCCGCGACGTCGAGCACCTCCTCGAAGGCGTGCCTGCGGGCCTTGCCGGTCTCCCACTGGACCACGTCGAGGATCTCCTCGCGCCGGTCGAGGATGGCGTCGTGCAGCAGCAGGAACGGCCTGGCCCGCTCGTGCACCGGCAGCGCGGCCCACTCCCGCTGGGCCGCGCGGGCCTTGGCGTACGCGGCGCGGACGTCCTGCGCGGTCGAGACGGGCATGTCCGCGAGGGGTTCCTCGGTGAACGGCGCGACGATCGTCCGTTTCCCTCCACCGGAGGTCACCTGCTGAACGATGCGTGCGATCATCGCCGGGTCGAGGGTCCGGTTCACACCGACAGTGACAGCCATGTTCGAAGAGTATTCCGGGTGACCGCCGCTGACTACCGGGCGGTAATGGCATGAACCGGACGCGATGACGATCCGTGTAGGGGGCATGAGGACATCCATTCGTACGGCGGGCGCCGTCACTCTCGCCGCCGCGCTGTTCACCACGGGGTGCAGCGGTTCGACGGGGTCGGCGGACGGGGAGAGCCGTACGGCACCGGTCGTGGAGCTGGGGAAGGTCAAACTGGTCTCCTACAGCGGCTGCGACGACATGCTGGCCGGGCTGCGGGCCGCGGCGGCCAAGCAGGTCGGTCCGTGGGGGTTCGGGGGGCCGCAGATCATGTACGCCCGTTCCGACGTCGCCGAGGCCAAGGCCATCGGGTCGGGGCAGGACCAGGCGAACCAGGAGCACTCGACCACGAACACCCACGAGGCCGGGGTCGACGAACCCGACATGGTCAAGACCGACGGCAACCGGGTGATCACGGTGAACCGCGGGGTGCTGCGGGTGATCGACGCCGCGACCAAGAAGATCACCGGAACGCTCAAGCTGGTCAGCCCCGAGCAGTCGTGGGCCCCGGCCGACCTGCTGGTCAGCGGGGACAGGGCGCTGGTGCTCTTCTCCGGAGGCGGGATCATCCCCTACGGCGCCGTGGCCAAGCAGGCGCCGAGCCCGGGACCGCGTTACGTGCTCGTCGACCTGTCCGGGGAGCCGAAGGTCATCGGCTCGCTGACCCCGAACGGCTCGCACGTGGACGCCAGGATGATCGGCTCGACGGTGCGGATCGTGGTCCGCAGCCAGCCCGACATCCCCTTCCCCGACCTGGGCCCCAAGCTCTCCGAGCAGGAGAGGACCCTGAAGAACAGGGCGACCGTCAACGGCGCGCCGATCACGGCGTGGCTGCCGACGTTCGAGACGGCCGACGCCAAGGGCGTCTCCGTCAAGAAGTCGGTCGGCTGTGAGCGGGTCAGCCACCCCGACGACTACACCGGCACCTCGCTGCTGACCGTGCACACCCTCGACCTGTCCCAGGGGCTCGCCGACACCGCGCCGATCAGCGTCGCCGCCGACGGCGACACGGTGTACGGCACCGGCACCAGCCTGTACGTGGCCAGCAACCCGCGCTGGTGGTGGTGGCCGAGGCCGATCGACGACGTCGTCCCGATGGAGGACGCTCCGACCGGCACCCCGGCCGAGAGCGGCTCCGCGCAGGCTCCGCAGGTCGAGCCGACGCAGGAGGACCCGTCGGCTCCCCCGGTCGATCCGTCGGCCGACCCGACTCCCACCCCTGAGGAGACGCCGAAGCAGCCGCCGGAGGAGACCGAGATCCACCGGTTCGACATCAGTGCGCCGGGAGCACCCCGTTACGTCGCCTCGGGGAAGGTGTCGGGACGGCTGATCAACCAGTACGCCATGTCGGAGTACCAGGGGCACCTGCGGGTCGCGACGACCACGAACTCCACCGTCTTCCGCTCCGCCGAGAACAGTTCGAGCACCGTCCACGTCCTGAAGGACGACACGCTGGCCAAGGTCGGCGAGATCGGCGGCCTGGGCGACGGCGAGCGGATCTACTCGGTCAGGTTCATCGGCCCGGTCGGCTACGTGGTCACCTTCAAGCAGGTCGACCCGCTCTACACGCTCGACCTGAGCGACCCGGCCAACCCGAGGAAGACCGGCGAGCTGAAGATCACCGGTTACTCCGCCTACCTGCACCCCGCCGGTGACGGACGGCTGATCGGCATCGGCCAGGAGGCGAACACCGAGGGCCGTACGCTCGGCACCCAGGTCTCGCTCTTCGACGTGAGCGACCCGGCCAACCCGCGTCGTCTGTCGCAGATGTTCCAGAAGGACTCCGGCTCGGAGGCCGAGTGGGACCCGCACGCCTTCCTGTACTGGGCCAAGACGGGCATGGCGGTGCTGCCGCTGAACACCTGGGACGGTACGGCGAACACCACCGGCTCCGCGCTGGTCCTCAAGATCGACGACTCCGCCGTCACCAGGACGGGGACCGTCGTCCACCCCAAGCCGAAGCCCGTGAAGAAGGGTGAGCCGATCCTGTTCGACCCGACCGTCCGCCGCGCGGTCGTCATCGGCGACGGCCTGTGGACGTTCTCCGAGCAGGGCGTGAAGGTCAACGCCATGGACGGCCTCGCCGAGCGGTCCTGGATCCCGTTCGACTGACGGTACGGCGGCACGCCCCGGCCTTCCCCCGGGGCGTGCCGGCCGTGCTTTCACGGCCCCGCCGGGACGTGCTTTTACACGGACATATCCCCCTTTACAAGATCTTGTCAGGCCACTTCGGGGGGTGTTACCTCTTGCGCAACGCACGTGACCCACGTGCCGCATGGCCAACGACGGCCAACTCTGCGCAGGAGGATCGGTGTCGACCAAACCCTGGTTACGCATCACCGTCATAGCCGCCGCGACAGCGGCGCTCGCACTCCCCCTCCCGGGACTCGCCCAGGAAAAGCCCGGCGGGCAGGCCCAGGGAACGCACGACTTCCAGGCCGAGGAGCACGAGAAGCCCGACCTGGACAACCGCAGGGGCACCGTGGCCCCGCCCGCCTCGCTGGCCAAGGCCGCGGGGGCGACGATCCGCTGGAACTCCCTGGGCACCCCGGCCGTCGTCACCGGCGCGCTGGACACGGCCGCGGGGGTCGTACCGCTCGCCGAGGGTCTCGGCGCCGACCCCGAGCAGGCCGCCCGCGCCTACCTCAAGGCCAACGAACCGCTCTTCGGCCTGTCCGCCGAGGAGGTGGACGCCCTGGAGAAGGTCGCGGCCAACCCCATCGGGGACGGCCACGCCGTACTGCTCCGGCAGCGGTTCGGTGGCCTGCCCGCCGGTGTGGACGGGCAGGTCGCGATCGGCGTGGTGGACGGCAAGGTCCTGCACGTCACCTCGACCCTGGCCCGTTCGAGCGCGGCGCCGCCCGCCGCGAGGATCACCGAGCGGCGGGCGCTTGAGGTCGCCGCCGCCGACGGCGCGATCGACCTGGCCACCGCGAGCGTGAAGAAGGTCACCCTCGTCGCGGTGCCCGCCCCCGACGGCACGCACAGCGCCTTCCAGGTCACCCTCATCGGTGGCGGCCAGGGTGAGGCCGCCGCCTACACCACCCACGTGGACGCGGTCAGCGGCGAGATCCTCACCCGCGAGAACCTGGTCGACCACGCCTTCCAGCCGGACGACCCGCGCTGGAAGGGCTTCACCGCCAACCCTCCGGCCGACTACTCCTCGACCGACAACCGGGTGACCTGGTGTTACAGGCCCGGTCCCGGCTGTGACCAGGCGCCCGTCGGCGACGCCGCGACCGGCAAGGCCTGGGACGTGGACCACGCCACGGGCACGCCGAGCGGCACCAGCGTCGGCAACTCCGCCAAGACCTTCGAGAACCGCGCCAGCAACGATCCCTACACCGTCGGCACCCGCAGCAACGTGGCCACGCCCTCCCGCGAGTACGCCTACCCGTGGACCAACACGTGGTACAAGGCCAAGTGCGATCCGGCGACCTTCGACCGGCCCGGCGAGGCCGACCTCGAAGCGGCCATCGCGAACCTGCACGTCATGCACAACCGGATGCACGACTGGTCCTACAAGCTCGGTTTCACCGAGACCGCGTGGAACATGCAGAGCGACAACGGCGACCGCGGCGGCCTCGGCGGCGACCCCGAGCAGGGCAACGCCCAGGCGGGTGCCAGGGACCTCACCGTCCGCGACAACGCCAACCAGATCACCGGCCCCGACGGGCTCGCGCCGATCACCAACATGTACCTCTGGCAGCCCATCGCGGGTTCGTTCTACGCGCCGTGCGTGGACGGCGACTACGACATGTCGGTGATCGGGCACGAGTACACCCACGCCATCTCCGGCCGCATGGTCGGCGGCCCTGACGCCGGGTGGAGCGGCGCCCAGGCGGGTGCCATGAACGAGAGCACCTCCGACCTGTTCGCCATGGAGTACCTCTTCGAGAACGGCTTCCGCCCCGCGGGCGACACGCCGTACGTCACGGGTGGCTACGTCACCGGCGACAAGAAGGCCGGAATCCGCAACTACGACATGTCGAAGTCACCGCTCAACTACAGCGACATCGCCTACGACCTGGTCGGACAGCAGGTGCACGCCGACGGTGAGATCTGGACCGCCACCCAGTACGACGTGCGCCAGGCCTTCGTCGACAAGTACGGCAAGGGCGTCCCGGCCCAGCAGCGGGCCTGCGCCGACGGCGTCCTGTCCGTCAACCACTGCCCGGGCAACCGGCGCTGGGCGCAGGTCTCCTTCGACGCGCTGCTGCTGATGGCCTCCGGGTCGGTCAGCTACGTCGACCACCGTGACGCGCTGCTGGCGGCCGACGCCATCCGCTTCGGCGGCAGGGACAAGGACATCATGTGGCGGGCCTTCGCCGAGCACGGCCTCGGCAAGGGCGCGGCGAGCAACGGCCCCGGCGACCCCGACCCGACGCCCAGCTTCGTCGACCCCGAGGGCAGGAACGGCAAGGTACGGCTCGGCCCGCTCGTCGGCGCCGGGGACGCCAAGCTGCGCCTGTACGTCGGCGACTACGAGGGCCGCGCCGTACCGGTGGCCGACACCGACCCGGCGACCCCGCTCGGCGACACCGCGGAGCTGACCCCCGGCACCTACGGCTTCCTCGTGGTCGGTGAGGGCTTCGGCCACACCCGCCTCAAGCTGACCGTACGGCCCGGCAGGACGCTGGCCGTGCCGTCGGTCCTGGGGCGCAACCACGCCTCCGCCGCCCTGGGCGCGACGGCCTCGGGCGACGGCGTGAACCAGGCCAAGCTGATCGACGAGACCGAGGCGACCGACTGGGCCTCGCTCACCGGGCCGGTCAAGGGCAGGTCGGTGACCGTGGACCTGGCCGGGACCGCGCCGGTCACGATCCGCAGGGTCCAGGTCAGCTCCCTGCTGCGGCCCAACGTCAACGACCCCGCCGACCCCGGCGGCCAGAACCGCTTCAGCGCCCTGCGCGCCTTCGAGGTGCTGGCCTGCGACGCGACCAGGAAGGACTGCTCCTCCCCCGCGTCGTACTCGGTCGTCTACACCAGCCCCGCCGACGCCTTCCAGACCCGTCTGCCGCGTCCCCGCGCCTCGGACCTGATCATCAAGTCCTTCCGCATCCCCGCGACCACCGCGACCCACCTGACCCTGCGGGCCGTCTCGTCCCAGTGCACCGGCAACCCGCTCTACGCCGGTGAGCAGGACAACGACCCCAACTCCTCGACCGACTGCGCCACCGCCAGCCCCCTGCGGGACCAGCTCAGGGCCGCCGAGTTCCAGGCCTTCTCCCGCTAGACCGCCCTGTCCGACGGAGCCGGGAAGGGCGGCTCCGGCCCCTGACCTTCCGACGCGCCGCTGAAAGCCCTCGAACCTCGGGGGCTTTCAGCCCGTTCAGACGCCGGTTGGCCGGTAGACGGTGGTGTGCCGCTCGCGGGCGGCGAGCGCCGCGGGGATCCGGGCCGCCGTGGCGGAGGACAGCATCGTGACGGCCCTGTCCACGGGCACGAAGGCGTGGTCGTCGAGTTCGGCGGTCTGCAGGCGGATGGGGGTGTCCCTCAGCGTTCCGCCGTCGAACAACAGGTGGACGAGGGGACGCGTGCGATACCCGTACGGCGGCGCCCAGTCCACGGTCAGGAGCCGGCCGAGCCGGATGGAGATCCCGAGTTCCTCGTCGAGTTCGCGGACACAGGCGTCCTCCGGGGCCTCGCCCTCCTCGGCCATCCCCCCGGGGACCAGCCAGTAGGGCTGGTAGTTGGGCTTGACCAGCAGGACATGCCCGTTCTCGTCGGTGATGAGGGCACCGGCGGCGACGTGCACGGTGGCCAGCCCGGCGTAGTAGATCTCCGGCTCGACCCAGGTGGACGACGCGGCCGGGACTGTGGGATCGGTCATCGGGTGATTTTTCCCTCCTCCTGCCGACTCTTCACATCGCCGGGAGCCCACCCGTTCCGAGCCGTCACGAGGGGCGTTCGTGGATGGCCTTTCGGGTTTGGCGGGGGATGTCGATCTCCGGGCGGTGGCCGAAGAGGTTGTCCACGAGTCTGGCGGCGGCCGCGCCGTCGGCCGGGGGCCGGAGGTCCGTCACGAAGGCGCGGTAGCGCTCGCCGTACTCGGCCCGCACCCCGTCGAGGTCGCGTACGGCCGCCGCCACCTCCCGCGTCGTGCGCAGCAACGGCCCGGGGGCCAGGGACTCCAGGTCGAAGGAGAAGCCGCGTACCTCGTCCCGGTAGTGCTCGAAGTCGTAGGTGTACAGCAGGATGGGCCGTCCGGTGATCGCGAAGTCGAACATCGCCGAGGAGTAGTCGGTGACGAGCACGTCGGCGACCAGGTAGAGGTCCCGGATGTCGGGATAGGCCGTGACGTCCAGGACGAACCCCGTCCCGGCCCGGGGAATCCGGTCGAAGGTGTTGGGGTGCCTGCGCACCATGACCACGTGGTCGTCGCCGAGGGCGCGCCACAGACGGTACAGGTCGAGACGCAGGTCGAAACGGGAACGGCCCTTGCCGTGGTACCTGTCGTCGCGCCAGGTCGGCGCGTACAGCACGACCTTCTTGCCCTCGGGCAGGCCGAGCCGTTCCCTGACGGCCGCGGCGGCACCAAGGGCGGCAGGACCAGAGGCCGTGGGACCACAGGCACCGGAGGCCACGAGCCCGGAGACCGCGGAGCCGGAGGCCCCGGGACCGGGGGGTGTCATGGGTTCCGGAGGCACCACCAGGCCGAGGGGTGCCCCGGGATCGAGCGCCACGGAGCCGGGGACAGCGGAGCCGGGGCGGGCCAGGGCGTCGTCGCGGGGGCTGCCGGTCTCCAGCACCTCCCCCTCGAAGCGGAAGGCCTCACGCAGGACCCGGGTGCTCCACGGTCCCTGCGTGACCAGGTGGGTCCACTGCCCGACCTCCCTGGTCAGCCGTTCCATGTGGATCGGCGCGGCCAGCGGCCCCCTGTCGATGCCGAAGCCGACCCGTTTGGGGGTGGCCCCGGGCCAGGTCTGCACGACCACCTGTCCCGGTCTTCGCCGGAACCACCTGGGCAGTGAGCCGTCGGTGACCACGTACCTGCAGGTCGCCAGCGCCTCGAAGTGCTCGCGGGTCGAGGTCGCGACCTGCGTGACCGTCTCCGGCAGCGTCACCTGACGGTCCCTGACGTGCCAGAGGAACTCAAGGGCGGTCCCCCTGCGCCGCAGTTCCTCGTAGATCGCCCTGGGGTCGCCGCAGAACCCCCGGCCCGCGCGGCTGTCGAAGAGGACGGCCTCACGCAGCGGCTCCTCCTCCCGCAGCCGGACGTGGAACCGGTCGCGCAGCACCCTTCTGTCCCTGACGCCCTGTCCCTCGCCGCGCAGGTCGCCGCCCACGGTGAGGGTGGGCACGCCGTCCCCACCGGTGTCGAAGGTCACCTCGCGCCACGCCCCGGTGTGGGTGACCGGCCCGCCGAGACGTGACAGGAGCCGCCGTTCACGCCCTCCCGCCCGTACGGCCAGGCCGTACGCCCCGGCGGGCAGGGGAAGCCGTCCGGCGAGGGTGGCGACCTCGCCCGGGGTGATCGTGACGGTGAAGCGCCCGCAGGACACGCGCAGCGGGAAGGTGTGCTCGTCGAAGCGGCTGCGTGAGGTCACGACCAGGTGGGCGGGTTCCGTCCCGGCGGCGGTCCCGGTCAGTTCCAGGTCGCCGTCCTGCGTCCACTCGGCCCGCAGGACGTGGTAGGCGTGGGCGTGCGCACGCAGGACGAGGGCCCCGGAGAGGGAGGGGCCCACGGTGAGGTCGCGGCCCGCGTGGCTGTGGCGGCTCCCGGCCACGGGGTCGGCGGCGACGGAGCCCGCGCCCGCCCCCTCGACCTCGATCCGCCACTCGGCCGGCACGTCGAGGAGCGTGGCCTCCGGGTTCGAGGCGGGCAGCGCGGGCAGCCGGGAGGTCAGCAGTTCGCCCAGTTCGACCATGGACAGGAAGCGTTCACCCATGACGTCGATAGGGAAGCGGTGCACGGCCCCGCCTCCGGCGTGGGAGACCAGCAGCACGGGGTTGGGGCCCGGGTCGTCGGCGACGTGGCCGGCCAGCAGCAGCCGGTCGTCGTCGAAGGAGCATCCGGTGACCACGAGCCGGTCGCGTTCGACGCGGACGCGGAACTCCCCCGACTCCGTCCAGTGGGGCCACAGCCGTACCCCCGGGCGTGGCTCGTGGTGGCCGGTCGGCGTCTCGACCGGGCCGTGCCTGCGCAGCCGGTCCCGCCTGAGCATGCCGCGGTGCACGATCCACAGGTCGACGTGCCAGTCCGTCCCGGCGGCCAGTTCGTCCGCGTCGACGGAGAGGCTGAAGCCGCACCAGTCCTGTTCCTCGCGGGAGACCAGCGAGTCTGCGGGGAAGACGGAGACGGGGACCCTGACGCCACGGCCCGTGTCCCGCCTGACGAACCAGGCGAACACGTGCTGGTGCCTGCGTTCGCGCGGGCTGAGGTACCTCAGCGTCACCCGGCCGTGCACGTGGAGCCTGCCGGCCTCCCAGCGGACGTCGTCGATCCGCTGACGGGGTTCGAGTTCGCCGCGCAGCCGGGTCACCCTGGAGGGAAGCGGCACGGGGGCGGCGAGGTGGTGACGGCCGCGGCGCCTGACCGCCTTGGCGTCCGGCGGGGCCGTACGCTCCCATTCGAGGAGTTCGATCAGTTCGGACATGCGGCGTTCGCGGACGAGGCGCCAGCGGGCCCGTTTCTGCGCGGGCAGCCGCGCGAAGACCTTCGGCCCCGCGTCGTCGAGATACTCGCGCGCCAGGTCGAGGAAGCGCCGCCGGAAGTCCTCCCCGCCCCGTTCCAGCGCGGGCAGGAAGACCGGCAGGTCGCCGTCGAGGACGGTCAGGTCCCAGGCGGGCACGTGCCTGGCGCGCCCGGTGGTGAGCAGGAAGTCCCGTACGGCGCGCACCGAGGCGAAGCGGTCCTCGACGCCCCTGACGTGCGCGCGGTCCTGGGTGATGGACAGGGAGTCACCGTCCCGCTCCCGCCACAGGTAGATCGGGCGGGCGAGCACGTCCACGGCCTCGGCGAGGAAGTGGGCGGGCAGGGCGACCGAGGTGTCCTCGTAGAGCACGCCCTCGGGGAAGCGCAGCCCGTGCTTCTCCCAGAACGAGCGCCGCCACAGCTTGTTGGTGACCAGGCGGTCCCGCAGCAGGACCTGCGCGCGGGTGACGTGGGTGCGGGCGAGACGCTCGGCGAAGGCGTCGCGGTGCATGTTCGACTGCCAGGCTCCCCTGCCGTTGAACCGGTGCACGTTGCCCGTGACAAGGTCGGAACCGCTCTCGGCGAGGGTGACCGCCATGGTCTCCAGCGCGTACGGCGGAAGCATGTCGTCGCTGTCGACGAAGGCGAACAGTTCCCCCGAGGCGGCCCGCAGTCCCGCGTTGCGCGCCGCGCCGAGCCCGGCGTTCGCCTGGCGCACCAGCAGGAAGCGCCCGTCCCGTTCGGCGAACCGCGCGGCGATCTCCGCGCCCGCGTCGGGGGACCCGTCGTCGACCATGACGACCTCGATGTCCCGCCAGGTCTGGCAGGCGAGTGATTCCAGGCAGGCCGCGAGGTACGGCTCCACGTCGTAGATCGGAACGATCACACTCAGAGCTGGCATGGTGTGGACTCCCATGGCTGGAGTGGACGGGATCCGGCATTCCGGCCTGCCCGGTTGAATGTCGTCTGCCCGGTTCTCATCCCGGACGGCTCCCGCCACGGGAGCGGGAGTGCCTGCTACGGCGGATGCCCGCGACGGTCAGCGCCTTCCTGGCGGCCCTGCTGAGGAAGCGGTACAGCCCCCGGGCGGGGGTGCGGGCGAGTACGGCCCGCAGCCGGGTCCTCTTCCGCTTGCGCCGTTTCGCCTTGGCGGAGGTCTTGGCGGAGGCTTTGGCGGAGGCTTTGGCGGGCTTCTTCTCCTCGGCCCGTTCCATCGGCAGCAGGCCCCAGGTCTCCCCGTCGAGCCACTGCGTGCCGAAGGTGGCCTCGACGAGGTCCTCCAGTTCGGGGCCGCCGCCCCGCTCGGCGAGCAGTCCGGCGCGGCCGAAGGCGGCCGTCCTTTCGAGCCTGGCGGCCACCACCCCGCCCGCTCCCGTGTCGCTCCGTTCGGCCAGCGCCAGGGAGACCAGCCCGTAGCCGTTGTCGTCGGCCAGCCGTACGAGACGGGTCAGGCAGTCGGCCGCGGGCACCCAGCCCGGGGGGCAGGCGAATCTGAAGGGGGCGGGGAAGGCGCTCTCCGCCACGCTCTCCACGAGTTCGACACGCCTCTCGTGCGTGTAGAGCTCGTGGACGAGCCGCAGGTCGACGGTCGGGTCGTCCAGGGGCGCGCGGCGCCCGTCCCGCAGGGCGGACCACGGCCCGGCGACGGCGATCCTGACGTCGGCGACCGAGCCGCGCAGGAACCCGTCGACCGTGGCGCGGACCTGCTCGTAGGAGGCGTCCCCCACCTCGACCACGACCTCGACGTACGGCACCGCCCACTGCCTGACCGGGGGTTTGCGCAGCCACCTGAAGGTCGGCACCCGGTTGGCCAGGAAGACCCAGTTGTGCCGTTTGACCTCCTGCTCCCTGCGCATCACCGTGGAGGCGCCCAGGTGGCGGCTGCGGGACTCCCGGTCGGCGACGAAGACGGTGCCGGCCTGCGCGAGGCGGTAGCCGAGTTCGGTGTCCTCGGCCAGGACCAGGGAGGTGTCCATCCCCCCGGCGCGGCGCAGCAGGGAGGCGGGCAGGGACGCGCTGGCGCCGACGTGCACCTTGAAGGCCTCGAAGCGCGCCTCCCGAAGCCCGGCGGTCCGCTCGATGTACTCGCTGGTCCAGGTGTCGGTGACGTTGCTCTCCGCGCCCCCTGTACCCCCTGTGTCCCCCGCGTCCTCCGGGGAGGCGTCCTCGAAGAGTTTCTCCGTGGTGCCCGCGCTCACCGCGGCGTGCACCTCGGCCGGGGTGAGGCCCGGGTCCCAGGTCGCGACCATCTTGAACGTGCCGAGCACGGTGAGGTAGTCGGCCAGATGGTGCCAGCGCATCTGCGCCTCGACCTGTTCGCGGAAGAGGACCATGTCGGCGTCGAGCCAGTGGATGACCTCGCCCTCGGCCACGTCGGCCCCGCTCTGGCAGGCCCAGGCGCGCCCCCACCCGCCGGGACGGCTGCGCACGAGGCGGGTGCGTTCCGGGACGATCTCGGGCAGCGGCAACGGAGGTTCGGCGCCGTCGTCCACGACGACGACCTCCATCAGGTGGCTCGGATAGCTCTGCGCGGCCAGGCTGGCCAGGGTCAGCGGCAGAGTACGGCTGCGGTGGACGGGGACGACGACGCTGACCGTACGGCTCGGCGTCCACGCTCCCAGCACGGGGGGTGTCACGACGCCGAAGTCGTTGAGCCGGATCAGCGGCTGCGCCCCCCGCACCGGACGGGCGCGCGAGTCGTGCATGTTCATGGGCCCCTTCATCTATGCCTTGTCGCGCTCTCCGGTCGTGGAGAGCGCTTCCGTTTCCATCAGGGGGTTGGCGTGGAATCCCCTCCACTGCCGCCTGAACGACCGCAGGAAGGCGTTGATCGGCTCCTGCCAGGTGTGGCCTGAGGCCTCCCGGCGCCGGAGGATGTAGTTGAGGCCGTGGGTGCGGTAGACCCGGCCTCCGGCCGCGGTGACCGACTGCAGCAGCTGGCCGTCCACCGTGCGCGGGATCGGGCGGAAGCCTCCGGCGTTGTCGAACGCCGCACGGGACAGCAGCATGGTTCCGCCGGCCACGACGCCGGTGTACAGCTCGGTGGCCATGTCACGGCGTACGGTGACGCCGATCCGTTCCAGGTAGACGAACTCGGGCGCGGACCCGACCAGGTCGGCGCCGGAGTACCGCTGGGCGAGCAGCAGGTCCGACAGGTGGCCGGGGCCGTACCAGTCGTCGTCGTCCATCTTCGTCAGCCAGGCGCCCGAGGCCCGCTCCGCGGCCTGGTTGAGCGCCTCCCCGAAGACCATGCGCGCGTCGGCCTCGATCACGGTGATCGTCCCCTTGTGGGCGGCGACGGCCGCCGCGACGTCCGGGTGGTCGGCCCGGAAGCCGTGCAGGGTCAGGACGACCTCGACCTCGGGGCCGCGTTGTCTGCCCGCCTGCCGCAGGGCGAAGCCCACCATGTCGGGGCGCCGCGTGCACAGCAGCACGGAGACCGTCCCCGGCCCGGGGACGCGCAGGCCTCGCGCGGCGGCGAGCGAGCGCCACCTGCCCTCGACGCCGTGCAGGTCGAGCGCGAGGCGCCGCAGCCTGACGCTGTACTGCTCGCGGTCCAGGGCGTCGGTCAGCCGGGAGACGCTGAAGCCGTCCAGCAGGTCGGCCAGTTCGGCGCCGAGCAGGTCGCGCCAGGCCCCGGTGGGGGTGGCGACGACGGGGACACCCGCGGCGGCCAGCCCGCAGACCGTACGGGCGAGGCCGAGGGCTTCGGCGGCACTCCCGGTGAGGCTCCCGGTGGGATCCACTGTGGGATCCGCTGTGAGGTCGACGGTGACGCCCGCGAGGCCGCGCAGCCGGGAGACGTCGGTGTCGGTGAGGGCGCCGGACGGCGGGACGCGCACCACGACGTCCCCGGCGGCGATCTCATAGGCCCCCGAGCGTGCGGTCAGTTCGGCCACGGGTCCGTCCGCGGCGGGCAGGAACCCGATGGGGCAGACGGAGCGCTCGTCGATCGGCGCGATCAGGTCGGGCGTGAGAGGGCCGAGGACCGTGGCGGGACCCGGCCCTCTCACGCCCGGCCCGAAGCCCGGCTCAAGGCCCGACTCGAGGCCCGGGTCGAGGCCCGGGTCGAGGCCCGGGTCGAGGCCCGGTTCGAGGCCCGGGTCAGGACCAGGGTCGGAACCCAGGCCCGGTCCCAGGTCCGGGACGGGCGCGACGGGGCCGGGGACGAGGTTGGCCTGGGCGAGGAGCGCCGGGCGGGCGGGGACGAGCCGGGAGGCGGCACGGCGGGCGGGTTCCCGCCGGTCGATCGGGGCCGGCCCCTCCCCCAGCCAGTCCGGTGTCCCGCAGGAGGCGGCGCGGAGGCAGAGGTCTCCGCCCGAGGCGTCCCGCCGGGCGGGGACGGGGCCGGACAGGGGCGTGGGGGTGACGTTGGGATCCCCGGGACGCCAGTGGGCCGTCCCCGTACCCGCCAGGGCGACCACCGGGCCGTGCAGCCTCTCGCGGGCCGTGCCGCCCAGCCCCCTGGTCACGGCGCGCAGCACCTCCCCCGCCGGTACGGCCCTGCCGAAGGTCACCTCGACGCGCCACGCCCAGGCGGGCGGCCGTCCGCCGCTCACGTGGACCTCGCGCAGCGCGCGCCAGAACGCGGCCCCGTCGGGGACGGGCACCGGAGCCACCCGCCACGGCGGCGTCTCGGCGACCATGACCGTCAGCGTCCGCACCCGCGGCAGCATCCCCCCGTACGGCACGGCCCTGCGCAGGTCGGCGGAGGTCCTGGCGAGCAGCAGGAACCTCTCGCTCTCCTCGGCGATCACATGGTCGGCGGGGACGGCGTCCAGGTCCGTCCAGGTCGCGTCCGTCCCGTCGCGCAGTCTCGCCAGTACGGCGGGGCTCTCCTCGAACCCGATGTGGCAGCCGAGCACCTCGCGGTTCACATGCCGCCCCTGACGAAGACGTCCAGGCCCTTCTCCGCCGGGTGCGTGGTGCGGGTCACCTCGGGGAAGCGCAGCACCCAGCGGTCGCTGACCACCTTGTCGTCCGCCCTGGCCGCGTCGTCGAGGAAGAACGCGACCTGCTCGGAGCAGCGGGGCAGCAGCAGCGGAAGCGCGGGGTAGCGCGCGGCGGGCCCGGTGGCGCCGGGTGGCCCGTCCACGAAGACGAGGCCGACGTCCTCGACGCCGACGAGCGCCTCCCGGTCGTACCACAGGTAGGTCTCCATCCCCTCCAGCCAGGGCAGCAGGGGCGCGTCACGGATCTCGACGACGTCGGAGAGGCCGTGGGCACGGACCAGGTCGCGGCTGGCCTCGGCGTAGCGCGGCTCGTGTTCGAGCGCGACGACCTTCGCCCCGGTGCGTTCGGCGACGTAGCCGAGCCACACGCTCGACGACCCGCTGCCGCACTCGACGATGGTCTTCGGCCTGGTCCTGAGGATCCACCCGGTCATCATCCGCAGCACGTCGGGGGAGGCGGCCCAGCCTCTGAGCGGGGGAAGCGGAGCGCGGGGGGTGATGAGCGACCGCAGGTCGGCGAAGGCCTCGAACTGCGTGTACGAGCGGCCGATCTCCCGTTCCAGGGAGCGGTGCTGCCCGCCGACCCGCTCGAAGCCGTCCTCGACCAGCTGGTCGGTCCTGGTGAGGGAGCGCAGGCACTCGGCGTGCCGTGCCTCGCCCTTCTTCTCAAGGGAGCCGACCCTGCGCCCGACGCGGTTCAGCTCCCCGCACATCCGGCCGACCTTGGCCTCACCCCGCCGCAGCGCGCGCGTCAGGGAACGCCCGACGGCGAACGCCAGGCAGCCCGTCCCGGCTGCGAACCCGGCGGAAAGGGCGACCGGCAGGCGGGGGTCGAAGTCTCCCGCGCTGTAGGACAGCGCCGTGATCGCGATCACCACACCGGCGGCGACCCTGATTGTACGGCTGGGCATTCTTATCAACGGCATACGTACTTGGGCCTTTCGGGAAATTGCCCGCATGGATCGCATTCCAGCGCCACCGGCCATTCAACGGGCAACGTTGTGAAAATAACGTAGTGGCCTGTTCAAGACGGTGTTCCGTGCTTGGCCCGGCCTTTGCCGACCCCGTCCCAAGGGCTTGCGCGCCCCGAATACGGGACAGGAGAATTTCACCCGGCATCCGGGGAACCGCCTTCCGCGTGAAACATCCCACGATCCGCAGGACCATGGAGAACATCGCCCACCCCGTCGGATGCGGGCCGACAAACCACCGCAAGAAGGACGACAGACCCCTCGTACGGCACCACACATATCGCCATATCCGGCCAGCCGATAAGAACGACGGGAAATCACCCGGCAGCCTGACCCGCATTCCTTTACGAATTGCACACGGTGCATTACCGTCGCCCCAAAGCGAGACAGAGGCGGAGACCCCCGGTCGATCCGCCTTTCCGATCACCATTCGAGAGACGGGGGCCGACCCCCACCGGCCGCCTGGAGTTGATCAGAGTGCGCCCGACCGAAACCGCCGGTGTCCCCTTCCCCTGGCACGCGCGCATCAGGGACGCCGGAACCGGCCGGATTCTGGGCGCCGGCATGCTCGTCGGCACCCGGCACGTGCTGACCTGCGCCCACGTCGCCGGTGACGGGCAGGCCCCGCCGGAGACCGAGGTCGTCGTCGAGTTCACCACCCGCCCCGGGGCGACGACCACCGGCCGGGTCGAGCCGGACCACTGGATTCCCGAGGGAAAGGCGGGCGAGGGCGACCTCGCCCTGCTCCGGCTGGCCGAGGACCAGCCGGAGGGCTGCGGCGCCTCCCTGCGCAGGCAGGCGACCCCGCTGGGGACCCAGGTCCACGCGCTCGGCTTCCCCCACGACCACCCCGACGGCCTGTGGGCCTCCATGCGGCTGGCGGGCAGTTGCGGCCCGCGTGGCGAGTGGGTGCAGCTCAACGACTGGCGTCCCGGCGAGCCCCGGCAGGGGTTCAGCGGCGCGGCCGTCCTCAACGAGCTCAACGACCACGTGATGGGCGTGGTCGTCGGCGGGCGCAGGGGCGGCCCGGTGAACCTCGCCTACATGATCCCGGTGGAGACCGTCGCGCGTTACCTGCCGCGGACCAGACGGTGGGTGCACGGGCCGGGCGCGGTCGATCCGGAGACGGCCGTCGACTACGACCCACTGGTCCCCGACGTCGCGCTCGCCCAGCGGATGACCGACTGGCTGCGCGCGCCGAGCGCCGTACGCGTGATCACCGGCGGCGGCCCGGGGCAGTCGCGGACGCTGCGCAGCGTCATCGTCTCCTCCGACCGGGAGCACCGCCCGCCCGACGGGGTGCTGGTCTCCGCGCCCCCGGGGACCGTCTCCCCCGCCGCCAGCCTCGACCTTGCCGTCGACGCCTCGGGGAAGACCGTGGAGGCGATCTCCCTGCGCATCCTCGACCGGCTCGGCATCCCCGGCCCTCCCGGCGCCGCGGCCGGGCGGGTGCGTGACGGTGTCCCGTCCATGACCATCGTCGTGTACGGCATCGACGAGGCCGACGACCCGGTCTCCCTCGTGGAGACCCTGCTGCGGCCGCTCGCCGAGCAGCGGTCCCGGCTGCTGCTGGTGTTCGGGCGTGACGCCTCCCCGGCCCTCGACCAGGCGCGCTCCCTTGAGTCGGAGGCGGCCCTCGCCGAGCGTGTGCACGTCCTGCGGCTTCTCGGCGAGCTGGCCGACCTGGTCGCCAAGCTCGGGGCCGCCGAGCGACGCGCCGTCGAGCACTGGCGGGAGGTCGCCCCGCGTGTCGCGGGCGTGCCCGACCCGCCCGACCTCGTCGCCGCGTTCCGGCTCCGCCTGCTGCGGCATCCGGACTCGGCGCCCGAGGAGCACTGGACCGCCCGTGAACTCCAGGAACTCCTGCGCCGCGAGGGCCGCGCGGCGGCGCGGATCGAGGAGTACGGCCGGAGCCTGCGGGAGGCCCTGGGCCGCAGGGACGAGCTGCGCGGCCGGTTGGAGACCGGCAAGGCCCTGGCGGCGGGCGCGGGCCTGGCTGAGGACATCGAGCTCGGCCGCCTCTACGACGAGGCCCACGAACTGCTGTGGGACCGGCGGCCCTGCGACGTCGACCGGGCGGGCACCCTGGTCAGGAACTACGAGACGGCCGTCAGGCGCCTGCGCGCGACCGGCAGGGCGGGCGGGGGCGGATGACCCCCTGCGCGCGCCCCGGCTGCACGGGGGTCGTCGACGAGACCGGCTACTGCGACGCCCGGGGGCACAGGAACGACCCGCCGTCCACCGGGGCCACCGGGGCCACCGGGGCCACCGGCGTCATTGGGGCCACTGAGGAACCGGCCAGGTCCCACGGCACCTCCGGTACGGTCCCGCTGCCCGTGCTTCCCGCGACCGACCCGCTCAGCCGTGTCGACCCCGCCCCCCGCCCGCCCGAGCACGGACGGCCCTGCGCGCGTCCCGGCTGCGCGGGGGTCGTCGGAGGCGGCTACCTCGGACAGCCGCCGCTCTTCGAGGGGGTCTGCTCGCTCTGCCGTACCCCGTACTCCTTCAGGCCGAAGCTGCTGCCCGGTGAGATGGTCGACCGCTACCGGGTGCTCGGCTGCCTGGCCCACGGCGGTCTCGGCTGGGTCTACCTCGCCTGGGACACCGGGCTGGAGCTGCACGTCGCGCTCAAGGGGCTGATCGGCGACGGCGACGAACACGCCAGGCGGGTGGCCGTACGGGAACGGCAGATCCTCACCGTCCTGCACCACCCCAACATCGTCCGCATCCTCAACTTCGTCACCCACCCCGACCCGCGCTCGAAAACCGAGACCGACTACATCGTCATGGAGTACGTGGACGGGCGGTCCCTGCACGAGGTCGCCGCCACCGGTGACCTGCCCGTCGAGCAGGTGATCTCCTACGGTCTGGGCATCCTGTCGGCCTTCGAGTACCTGCACGGCTTCGCCGACGCGGGCTCTGGGCGCCGTGGCCTGCTGTACTGCGACATGAAGCCCGACAACGTCCTGCACACCGGAGACCGGGTCAAGCTGATCGACCTCGGCGCGGCCCGCTGGATCGGCGACCGGACCTCCCCCCTCGTCCACACCCGCGACTTCCAGGTCTCCCAGGAGGAGATCGACGAGCACTGGCTGACCGTACGATCCGACCTCCACACGGTCGGCCGCACCCTGGAGTCCCTGCTCCCCGGAGGCTGGCAGGCCGAGGACGCCCCCGGCGCCGAGTCGTTCCTTCGGCTGCTGCGCCGCGCGACCGCCCCGTTCCCCGAGCGGTTCTCCTCGGCGGCGGAGATGGCCGAGCAACTGCGCGGTGTGCTGCGGGAGATCCTCTCCCTGCGTGACGGTCTTCCCCGTCCCGAGCCGTCCACGGTCTTCACCCCGACCGCCGCGCTGCTCGACGCCGGGCTCGGGGCGGTGCCGCCGCTCGACCACTGGATCGGGCCCGCGGGCCGTACGGCGTTGCTGGACCCCGGCAGGCCCGCGCCCTCCGTTGGCGCCGTCCGGCTGCCCACACCCAAGGTGAACCCCGACGACCCCGAGGCGGGTCACCTGGCGAACGTGAGCGTCGACGACCCCCGGCGGCTCGTCGACACGCTCGGCGCCCTGCGGCGGGAGTCGGCCGAGGCGTACCTGCTCATGTGCCGGGCCCACCTCGAACTGGCCGAGATCGACGAGGCCGGGCGGTGCCTGGAGAGGGCCGGGACGGTCCTCGGCGAGGGCGCGCCGTACGACTGGCGGACGGCCTGGCACCACGGGCTCCTCGCCCTCGCCGAGGGGCGGGCCGACCTGGCGCTGGAGCGGTTCGACGCCGTCTACACGGCGTTGCCCGGGGAGGACGCGCCCAAGCTGGCCCTGGGCTTCTGCGCCGAGCACCTGGGGGAGCCGGACCGGGCCGCGCGGCACTACCGGGCGGTGTGGCACCGTGACCGCTCCCAGGTGAGCGCGGCCTTCGGGCTGGCCCGCATCCACCTGGCCGAGGGCGCCAGGGGCGAGGCCGTACGGATCCTCGACCAGGTGCCCCGCGTCTCGCGGCACTTCGACGCGGCCAGGATCGCCGCGGTGCGGATCCACGCGGGACGGCTGCCCGGCGGGCCGGGCGCGGGCGCGCGCCTGCCGACGGCCGCGGACCTGGGCGAGGTGATCGACCGGCTGCCCGACCTGTACCTGGACGGCGGCGACCGGGACGGCGACGCCCGCGCCCGGTTGCGGGCCGCGCTGCAGGAGGCGGCGCTTGAGTGGATGCTGGAGGGCGGGGGACGGCGGGCCGTACCCGGCGCGACCGGAGCCAGGCCCGGGAGCACGACCGGCGGCGGGACCGGGGTCTCCCGGGGGTACGGCCCCCCGGTCCTGGCCGACCCGGTCGGTGAGGCGGCCCAGCGCGCGCTCCTTGAGGAGTCCCTGCGCAGGCTCGCCCAGCAGGCGGACGACGCCCGGCGGCACAACGCGCTGATCGACCTCGCCAACACGGTCCGCCCGAGAACACGGCGGTGACCGGGCGGTGACCCGGCGACGATCCGGCGATGAGGAGGAACAGGAACGGATGAGCGCACGCCCCGCCTTCACCCTCGAAGTGGGCCAGAACAAGTACCTGCGGGCCACGGCCGGCGAGATGCACGCCATGCTCACGATCGGCGCGCACGGCCTGGACGGGCTCGCCCCCACGGTGGCCGAGGTCATCCTCGTGGACACCTCGGGCTCCATGGGCAGGCCGGGCACGAAGATCGGCGCGGCCAGGCGGGCGAGCGCGGCGGCGATCGACACGCTGCGCGACGGCGCGTTCTTCGCCGTCGTCTCCGGCAACCACGAGGCCGCGATGGTCTACCCGCCCGCCCCCGGGCTGGCCGTGGCGACGCCGGAGGTCAGAGCCGAGGCGAAGGCCGCGGTGCGGCGGCTCACCGAACGCGGCGGCACGGCGATGAGCACCTGGCTGCGGCTCGCCCGGCGCGTCCTCGCCACCCGGCCCGCCGTGATCAGGCACGCGATCCTGCTGACCGACGGCCGCAACGAGAGCGAGCCGGGGGAACGGCTCGACGCGGAACTCGACGCCTGCGCGGGACTCTTCTCCTGCGACGCCCGCGGCATCGGGGACGGCTGGGCGTCACAGGAGCTGCTGCGCGTCGTCACCGGGCTCAACGGCACGGCCGACGCCGTACGCGAGGACGCCGACCTGGTGGCCGACTTCCGGGAGATGACGCGTTCCGCGATGCGCAGGGGTGTCCCCGACCTGCGCGTCAGGCTGAGGCTGCTGCCCGGCGCCGAGGTCCGCTACGTCAAACAGGTCTTCCCCGTCGAGGCCGACCTCACCGGGCGGCTCGTACGGACCGACGGGACGGTGGAGTTCGGGACGGGGCCGTGGGGTGAGGAGAGCAGGGAGTACTTCGTCCGCATAGACGTCGATCCGACCGGCCGTGACCGGGGTGAGGACCTGCGGCTGGCCCGGGTGGACCTGGCGGCGGCCGAGGGGGCCTCCGGAGAGGTCGAACTGCCCGCCGTGGGGACGCCGATCCTCGTGCACTGGACCGACGAGCCCGCGCTGTCCTCCCGGGTCGACCCGAAGGTCGGCCACCACGCCCGGCACCTGGCGCTCAGGGAGGCGATCGACGCGGGCCGCCTGGCCTACGAGTCCGGCGACGGGGCCGAGGCCGAGCGGGCGTGGGGCCTGGCCGTACGGCTCGCGACGGAACTCGGCAACGACAGGAACCTGCGGTGGCTGTCCCACCTGGTCCACGTCGTGGACGCCTCCCGGGGGCTGGTGCGGCTGAGGGAGCGGATCGACCCCAGGGACATGAAGGGGTCACAGCTCAGCTCGTGGCACTCGACGCTGAGCCCCGGCGCCCGTTCACGGCGGCTCGGTGAGGAGCCCGAGGAACGGCTGGTGGCCGCGCGGCGGCGGTGCCCGAACTGCTCACGTGTGCCACGGGCGGACTCCCTGTTCTGCGAACAGTGCGGCCTCCCCCTGCAGGATTTATCCGATTTATCGGATAAATCGGAGGCTCCCGACGAGCTGCCCCCGGAGGACCGGTGAGCACCACGCGCAGGACCCTGTGGCGCCTCCGGGCCATGCTGACGGTCGCCGTCGCCGCGCTGTTCGTCACCTCCTTCTGGCTGTTCCAGGGCGTGCACCAGACCGCCGACTCAAGGGCGATCTCCGCGATCCTGGAGATATCGAGCGTCCGGCAGGCGCTGGCCACCGCCGACCGGGCCGCCGTCGAGACCTTCCTCGGCACCTCGGAACGCGGCACCTCGGAACCTGACACCCCGGGGCCGGGCGCCTCAGGGGCGCGTGCCCCGGAACCGGGCACCGCAGAGGCGGGCGTTTCGGGGTCGGGCGTTCCATCACCGGGAGGGGCCACGCTCACCCTGCCCGCCGAGCAGGAGTACCGCGAGCAGATCCAGACCGCCGGTCTCAACCTCGCCCAGGCGGCCAGGGACGACGTCGCCGACGACGTGCCGGGCAGGAGCGACGACCTGCAACTCGCCCAGGGGATGCTGGCCGTCTACACCACCCTCGTCGAGCAGGCCGGGGAGCACTACCGGCGCGGGGACGGCACCGTCGGCGCGACCTACCTCTGGGGCGCCTCCCGCCTCATGCACCATGACAGGCAGGGCATCCTCAAGACGCTCGACGACGCCCAGGAACGGCAGTGGACATGGCTGCGCGCGCAGTTCCCGTCCACCTGGGCGATGCGGACGGCCACGGTCTGCTGGGGCCTCTGCCTCCTGACGACGCTGGCCCTGCTCTGCGGGACGCAGGTCTTCCTGCGGCGGCGCTTCCGCCGGGACCTGAACCCCCGGCTGCTCACGGCCACCGCGCTCGTGCTCGTCCTGGCGGCGGCGACCTCACCGGCCTACTTCTCCGGGGCCGATCTCGACGAGGCGGGCACGATGACGCGGAGGGTGGCCGAGGCCAGGAAGGCCGGGGTCGAGGCGGAGCACGACTACGGCGACGAACGACTGGCGCGACTGCTGGACCCCGTCTGCGGCACGCCGGGCACGTGCGGCCCCACGGTCACCAAGGAACTGCGTGTACGGCACGACGTCCCCCCACCACCGGTCCCGAGGGAGGCGGCCGAGATCAGAGAGGTCAACGTCCGGATGCGGGACGCCACGGAGTACGCGGGCCTGGTCTTCCTCATCCCGCTGCTCTCCGCCGCCGCCGGGGCACTGATCTGGGGCGGCATCCACCCACGCCTCAACGAGTACAGGTACCGGCCACGATGAGACGAAGAACGCTCCACAGGGTCACCACGAGGATCGTCGCCGGGCTGGCGCTGCTGGGCGTCACCGTGTGCGCCACGGCGTGCGCGTCGCTGCCCGGAGGCCGTACCGTCTCGGTGCTCGCGACCTGGACCGGCACCGAGGCCGAGCACTTCGGGAAGGTCCTTGCCGCCTTCGAGGACAGAACCGGCATCCACGTCGAGTACACCGGGACCCGCGCGATCGACGAGACGCTCCGCTCCGACCTGCGGGGCGGGACACCCCCGGACATCGCGATCCTGCCCAGCACCGGTGACCTGGCGCAGTACGCCCACAGCGGCGACCTCCTCCCCCTGGACGGGGTGGTCTCCCGGCAGGACCAGTACGGGCGGCCGTGGCTGCTGCGGCTGAACCGGAAGGTGTACGCCGTGCCGTTCAAGGTCAACCTCAAGAGCCTCGTCTGGTACGACCGGTCGCGCTGGCGGCCCTCCCCCCAGGAGATGCGGGACCCGCTCTCCCTGCGGACCGGGGGCCGGGCACGGAGCGTCTGGTGTCTGGGGATGCAGGCCCTGCGTTCGGCGGGCTGGCCGGGGACCGACTGGATCGAGGACATCCTGCTGCACCAGGTCGGTCCCGAGAAGTACCGGGAGTGGGCCTCGGGGACGCTGGCGTGGACCTCCGACGAGGTACGGCAGGCATGGGAGACGTGGGGGAGGATCCTGGACGCCTCCGGCCTCGACCGGCAGGGCCGCAGGGTCGCGCTGCTGACCGACTTCAGCGAGGCCGGGCTCGGGCTGTTCGGCGACCCGCCCGGCTGTCTCCTCGAACACCAGGCGTCCTTCGTCATCGTCACCTACCCGCCGGGCGGCGACGTCGACTTCTTCCCCTTCCCGTCCCTCCCCTCCGGGAAGGGCGGCGCCGTTCGCCGGTCGGTGGTGGTCTCCGCCGACTTCGCCGGGATGTTCAACGCGACCCCGCAGGCAAAGGAACTGATGAGGTTCCTCGCCGGTGACGAGGCCCAGCGGATCTGGCCCGCCATCCCGGCCGGTGCCGCCTTCTCGGCGAACCTGGGAGTGCCCCCCGACGTCCATTCCGTCAAGGATCCGGTGGGCAGGAAGGTCGCGGACACCCTCGACGGGGCGGCCATGGTGTGCCTGGACGCCTCCGACCTGATGCCGCCCGCCCTGCGCGACGCCTTCGGCGACGCCGTCATCGAGTATCTGAGCGCCCCGGAACGGCTGCCCGACCTGCTCACCGAACTCGACCGGGTCCAGGACCGTGTCAAGAACAGGTGGCGGCCGAACGAGCAGGAGCGGAAGGACCTGCTGTCGTTCTCCTGCCCCGGCCCCCTCAACCGGCCCGGCCGGCCCATCCGGCCCGCGAAACCGAACGGAGTCACCCCATGACAGAACTGGTGCGTTTCGACATCGACGGTGAGGAGGGCTCGGTGCTCGTCGAACTCGACCCGGCCCCCGGCTTCGAACGTCTCTCCCGCAGGGACGGCGGCCTCGCCCAGGCGAAGGTCTCCTTCGAGGGCGCCCTGGCCGGGGTGCGCGACGCGGCCTCCAGCGCCCTGAAGCAGTTCCAGGCCATGGCCGTACCACCGGACGAGGTCGAGTTGCAGTTCGGCGTCAGGCTGAGCGCGGAGGCCGGGGCGGTGATCGCCAAGACCGGCGCGGAGGGCCACTTCGAGGTGCGGGTCAAGTGGCAGCGCGAACCCCGCCTGAGAATCCTCTCCGACCCCTCCTGACCTCCCACCGGTGTCCCGGGCGACGGCCACACGGCCGCCCGGGGCGCCCGTCCCCCGGCGGTGGCGCGCCGACCGCCGCCACCCGGGCCCTGCGGACATCCGCGAGCGGTTCGTTCAAGACCGGGCCGCGGCGCGCGGACGAGACTGCCGGGCATGAGTGAGAACACCTTCACCCCCGCCCTCGGCCGTTTCGCCCCCACCCGGTTCTACGACCATGTGGTCGCGCTGACGCGTGAACGCCTGTGGCGGGCGCTGGCCGCCATGTACGTGGCACCGCGCCCCGACGACGTGATCGTCGACGTGGGATGCGGCACCGGCTCGCTGGCGGTGACGCTGGCCCGCGTCGAGCCGAGGGCACGGATCATCGGCCTCGACCCCGACTCCGACGTGCTGGCGACGGCCAGGCGCAAGGCCGCCGCCTCCGGTGTGACGGTGCGCTGGCAGACCGGCATGGGCGACGAACTGGCCGGCCTGCTGGGGGCCGCCTCGGTGGACACCGTCGTGTCCAGCCTCGTGCTCCACCAGTGCCCGGTGCCGGTGAAGCGGGCGGTGCTCGCGTCGATGGCCACTGCGCTGCGGCCGGGCGGGAGGCTGGTGATCGCCGACTACGGGCTGCAGCGAACGAAGCTGATGCGGCTGGCGTTCCTGACCGTCCAGTTCGCCGACGGCAGGCAGGACACCCAGCCCAACGCCGACGGCGCGCTTCCCGGTCTCATGTCGGCCGCCGGGTTCCGCGACGTGCACGAGGCCGAGGTGGTCTCCACGGCCACCGGCTCGATCTCGATCTACGTCGCGCGCAAGGGCTGACCGCGCAGCAGCGACAGTACGGCCACGGGCGTGAGACCCGTCATCTCGCGCATCCGGCGGGTGAGGTGCGCCTGGTCGGCGAAGCCCGCCGCGAACGCCGCCTCGGCCGGGGAGCGTCCCGCCTGCAACGCCTCAGCCGCCAGACGCAACCGAGCCCACACCCGCCAGCGGGTCAGCGGCATGCCCACCTGGTGCCGTGCCAGAGCGCGCAACCGCTGGGGGGAGAGCCCAACCGTCGCGGCCAGCACGGGCATGGGAACGTTTCCGTCCCACAGCGTGTCCAGCGCCTCGACCAGCCGGGGGTCGAGTTCACCCGACGGGCGGGCGCCCGCCCTGCCGATGTCCTCCGCGCGCAGGCCGCGCAGTTCGGGAGCGGGGGTCACGCCGTCCCCGTGGCGTTCACGCAGCCGGTCGGCGAACACGCAGTGCGGCTCGACGTAGAAGACGACGAGATCCGTCGCGGCGAGCATGCGGTGCCGTTCCATCGGCGGCACGACCAGCGTCACGGCCCGGTGGTGGATGTCCGAGGCGTCCACGATGGAGACCTCGCCCCGGACCGCGACGGCGATCTGGAAGGCGGCGTGCCGGTGGAAGGAGCCGTCCGGTGTCGGGCCCTGGTACACCGCGTACCCCTCGCCGACGGAGAACCGGGGCGTCGGCCCCTCCTGTGGGTTCATCCCTTCGATTCTGCCCGGTACGACTTCCTTGCGCCGACCGGGATTCGTCAGGATATCCTGACGAACATGACGTTCATGAGCCCCGACATCCCCGGTCACGAGGGCTTCGCCGCCCCGGTGCTGCCCAACGGCGAACCGGCCTCCTCCTCAAGCGCCTTCGTCAAGGAGTTCGTCGGTTACCAGGCCGCCTGCTCGTGCGGGTGGGCCGACCAGCGCCGGTTCCCGCCCACGCGGGAGGGGGCGAAGGAGACGGAGTACCGGTGGTGGAGCAGGCACGCCGCCCCGCTGATCGCCGCCGCCCCGCCCAGCGAACTGGTGGTCAAGTCGAACCTCCTGTACGAGCGGATCGCACGACTCGCCACGGAACGCCCGCTGGCCGCCCTGACGCTGCTGTCCCAGGTGGAGGGCTGGCAGCGCGTCCTGCTCGACCAGGCCGTCGCCGGGGCCCGGGAGTCCGGCGCGTCCTGGGCACAGGTCGGAGAGGCGATGGGGATCTCCAAGCAGAGCGCGCACGAGCGGTTCAGGACACGCGTGAACATGTGACACCGGGGACCCGGTCCACTGATCCTCCGAAGGGAGGAAACGGTCCGTACCTCCGTCTGGTGATCGCCCGCCGGAAATAGGCGATCATCAAGACATGCGTAAGGCATTTGCCCTCTTATTAGGGCTCACGATCCCCTTATCCACCTTCACCCCGGTTTCCGCGGACACCACACGGACCCCCGCCCCCAGCGCCGCGATCTCCTGGGCCCCCTGCCCCGAGGATTCGGGCGCGGAGTGCGGGACGCTCGCCGTACCGGTCGACTGGAGGCGTCCGGCGGGCGGGACGTTCAACGTGGGCGTCGCCCGCCGCAAGGCCACCGACCCTGCCGCCAGGATCGGCACGCTCGTGGTGGCCGCGGGCGGCCCCGGAGGGTCGGGGGTGGACCTCGTCCTCGCGAGCCCGCAGATCCTCACCCCGGAGACCCTGCGCCGCTTCGACGTCGTCAGCCTCGACCCGCGCGGCACGAACCGCAGCAACCCGGTGGTCTGCTCGACGGAGCTGCTGCAGCAGGCCCCCGACCCGATCGTGAAGAGCCAGGCCGAGTTCGACAGGGCCGTGGCCTACAGCAGGCGGCTGCGCGCCGACTGCCGGGCCCGCACCGGCCCGGTGTTCGACCACGTCGACTCGCTCAGCACCGCGGCCGACCTCGACGCGTTCCGCGCGGCGCTGGGCGAGGAGAAGCTGTCCTTCTGGGGCATCTCCTACGGCACCCTCCTCGGCCAGCAGTACGCCGAGCGCTACCCCCGGCGGGTCCGGGCCTTCGTGCTCGACAGCGTCATCGACCACAGCGTCGACACCCGGACCTTCATGGACACCGGGACCTGGGGCGCGCAGGACGCCTTCAACGAGTTCGTGGCCTGGTGCGAGCGTGACGAGGCCTGCCTCCAGCACGACGGGAACGTCAGAACCCTCTGGAAGGGGCTGATGGCCCGGGCCGACCGCGGCGAACTCAGTGTCCCCGGTCAGCCCGGCGCCCTGCTGACGCCCTTCGTCCTCAGCTGGACCGCGCTGGACTACTTCTACAGCGCCGACACCTGGCGTCCGTTCTCCGAACTGCTGGCCGCCCTCGACACCGGCCAGGCCACCGCCGGGCAGCTGCCCACGCCCCTGGCCGCCAAGAGCGCCCAGGACGTCAGCCCCAACCCCTTCCAGATCTTCTGTGAGGACTACCGGCTGCCCGTCCGCGACTTCCGCGAGTACGACAGGCACCTGCGCAGGCTGGGCAGGATCGCGCCCGACATGCGCTACAGCTTCCTCGCGGTCTTCCCGGTCTTCACGTGCCTGGGAGAGCCGAGTTCGATCCCCAACCCGCAGCACGAGCTGAGGGTCCGTACGGACACGCCGCTTCTGGTCGCCAACTCGCTGCACGACCCGGCCACCGTCTACCCGTGGGCCGTGAGCACGACCCGCCAGCTCGGCCGCTCCGGGCGCCTGCTCACCTACGAGGGCTGGGGTCACATCGTCTACGGCCGTGGACCGTGCGCCACGGGCGCCATCGACTCCTACCTGATCTCGCGGACCCTCCCCGCCCGAGGAGCCCGCTGCCCGGCCGTCCCGCCGAACACCGGGACCGACAACCTCCGCAAGCTCGTCTCCCCGCTTCCCCACATGCCCGGCTGGACCTCTCCCCTGTAGTCCCCGGTTCGCGCGCGTCCCGGGACGCGCGCGAACCCCTCACCCCGCGATCCAGCCGAAACCCGCGGTGTTGGCCTCGCCGAGGCCCCAGCTCCAGATCGCCTGGAGGGTCTCCGGCGGGCCGGTCAGCTCCACCTCGACCGGCGCGCCGGACTTGCCGCCCCGCACCTGGCCCGTCGAGCCGACGGAGAAGGAACGCCTGGCGCCGACCCAGGTGATCCGGGTCAGCGAAACCTCCGGGTCCAGGCCCAGCGTCTCGGCCTTGCGCCGCAGGTTGCGCTGGAAGCACGTCGGGAACTCCCGGTCGGCCGGCAGCAGCCACGCCTGACGGGTGACGCGCTCACCCTGTTCGTCCTTCCCCGCGCCCTTCACCACCACCGGGGTGAGCGTCCTGAAGAGGGCACGACCCGAGGTGAACGCCGGGGGCTCGACCAGGGTGGCGTTCAGGATGCGGAAGGCCGCCCCGCCCCAGTCCAGCAGCTCCCGCCGTTTGATCCCCTGGGCCATCGCGGTCACCGCCTCGAAGAGGGGGCTGCCCAGCTCCACGTGTCCCCGGCCGCCGACGGCGTACCTGCCCCTGACCCGCGCGGCCCTGGGAAAGACCGGCGCGCCGTGCCCCAGCGGAACCATGCCGTACGGCCCGGCCCCCCGCGCGTGCAGGAGCCGCCCGAGATCGGGGACCTCACGTGTCAGCAGGTCGTAGAGCAGGGAACGACCAGGGGACAGCACCTTCGTCCACGCGAGTTCGGTGGCCCCCGTGGTGACCTCGATCCGCAACCGCATCATTTCCTCCCGCCTGTTCCGCCTCTCGTCGACTACTGATGGACGACGCCTTCGAAGCCGTCGTCCATCAGTAGTCGACGAGAGGCGGGAACGACGGATGGGGCGGTGCGGAGATGGGGCTTCCCCGGGCCAGGAGCGGGACGGGCAGGGCGAGGGAGGTGCTGGCGGGGACGTCCACATGGGCGGTCGCGGCCCTGGCCGGTGTGGCCGCCGCGGTGGCCGCGGGCACGCTGCCCGATGTGATCAAGAGCTGGCTGGGAGAGCAGCGGCCGTTCCTGACGGTGCTGTGCGTGGTCGCGGCGGGGGTGTTCGCCGGGATCAACCTGTGGCAGCAACGCGGCAAAGGGGTCGGCATCGTGGTCGCCCTGCCGAGGGAGGGGCGGCGGGACCCCTGGGACGGCCAGTGGGTGGTCGCGGCGTCCGACCACGCCCGGCGTGGTCACGACTCCTGTTTCACCGTACGGCGGACCGTCCCTGCGTCCGGATCCGGCACCGAGGGGAAAGCCGGGGAGAACGCCGGGGGTGAGGCGGCCCGTGAGGACGCGCTGGAGGTGGCCTACGAGCTGGTGAGCGCCCGGCTGACCGAGCTGTCCGCGGCCGACCCCTCGACGCCGGTGTCCCTGTACGTCAACGCCGCCCTGCCCGACGCCTTCGAGCTGGGCGCGAAGTTCAAGTTCCACATCCAGCGTGAGCTGCGGGGAATGCACGAGATCCCGGATCGGGTCACGCTGCCGCAGCGTTCCGAACGCCCGCACACGGACTTCTTCCCCGCCGTCCGGATCAGCGGCCGGTTGAAGGACCCGCTGAGCCCGGCGGAGGCCGTACGGGCGGCGAAACTGGCCGAGGTGGTCGAGGAGCCGGATTTCGAGAGCGATCCCGAGGGGCGGGCCGTCGCCGTCGTCGTGCACCTGTCGGACAACCCGCTGATGGTCGCCCAGGCGCTGCGCGCGGCGGGCACGGGGTGCGCGGACACCCGGGGAGAGTGGGCGCGGTGCCGGGCCGCGCTGGTCGTCGACGGTGGCCCGGCCAACCTTCCCGAGACGACCGCCGACTTCGAACTGGTCGTACGGCACGTCTACGCGGCGTGGCGCGCCTGGACCCGGGCCAGACCGCAGTACGCGGGCCTGACCCACCGCCTGTTCATCGCCGCCCCCGCCAGCGTCGCCTTCACGCTGGGCTGGCTGTTCGGCCACACGGTGCGGGTCGTCGAGCCCTCCCACGAAACGCCCCCGCGCTCCCCCGGGACGGAGCCCCCTCACGAGACAGGAGAGACATGCACCTCGTCATGATCGGCACAGCCGGTCTCCAGCGCTACATCTTCGCCTCGGGCAAACGCCGGCAGATCGTCGGGGCGTCCGACCTGATCGCCCGGGTCGAGGGCGAGTGGGCCGACCACGCGCTGGAGCAGGTCTTCCCCGGCTTCGACAGGAACGGCTGGCGCATCGACACCCATGACGCGGAACTGCTGGTCGCGGGCGCGGGCGGCGTCACCGTGCTCGTCAGGGACAGAGCGGCCGGGAGACGGCTGGTGACGCGGATGAGGCTGGTCGCGCTGGAAACCGCCCCGGGGCTGGACATGTGCGGCGTGATCGTCGACTACGAGGAGGGTTCGTTGGCCTCCGCCGTACAGGAGGCGCGCAGGAGACTGCCGACGGTGCGCGAACGACAGCCGGGACCGCTGGCGCGCTTCCCCCGCCTGCCCATCGTGGCGGACTGCGCGTCGGACGGGCTTCCCGCGAAGGGCCTGCACGCCGAGGGAGAGGACGAGGCCGCCCGTCCCGAGTCCGCCGTGTCCGAGGCGAAACGCGTATCACGTCCGAACGCGCTCTCCCGGATGTCCGCCATCGCCGGAACGGACCGGGCCACGATGAGCGGGATCATCGACCGGCTCGGGTTCGAGGCCGAGTGGGTGGCGGTGGTCCACGCCGACGGTAACGGCCTCGGCGAGGTCTTCGGCGGCCTGGACGACCTCAGCGCGGAGGGCGCGTCCCTGCCGCCCGGAGAACGGGACCGCCGCCACGCGGAGAGGTTGCGCGCCCTCTCCCGCGGTGTGGACGGCTGCGCCAAACGGGCGTTCGCCGCCGCGCTGCGGCTCACCGCCGGCGAACTCGCCTCCCGCGAACCCGTCCCCGTCCTGCCGTTGATCATCGGAGGGGACGACCTGACCGTGGTGTGCGAGGGAACGGTCGCGCTGTCCTTCGCCCGGCACTACCTGGAGCGCTTCGAGCAGCTGACGAAGGAGGACCTCCTGCTGCGTCCCGTCCTTGAGCGGCTCGGGCGCGACGGTCTGAGCGCCGCGGCCGGGGTGGCGATCGTCAAGCGCAACTACCCCTTCCACTTCGCCTACGAGCTGGCCGAGGAGCTGACCAGGGAGGCCAAGGGGGTCAAGAGCTGGAGCTCGGCCCTGTCGTTCGTCGCGCTGTTCGAGAGTTCGGCTCCCGACCTGGGCCGTATCCGAAGCTCGGCCGCCCTGTCCGGCGGCGGGGGCCGGTCGGCCTCGCCGTACCTCGTGGGAGCGGGCTGTGCGAACGGCCTGGCGTCCGGGCGGCGCTGGGGGGACCTGCTCGAAGGGGTCGCCGCGCTGCGGCGGCGTGACCCGGTCTCGGGGGAGGTGCTCCTGCCCGGCGGTCTCGTGCACGAACTGCGCGAGGGGATGCGCCTGGGGGAGGAGGTCGCGACGTCCCGCTTCGAGCTGGCGCGCCGCCGCTTCGAGAAGGACGCCGTGCGCACCGGGGCCCTGCTCGCCCTGGCCCGGGACGGCGGCCTCACATGGACCGACCCCGAGGGGAGAACCGTGACAAGACTGCTGGACGTGCTGGCGGCCCGGCCGTTCGTCCCGGAGGGACCGGAGAGGTCAGAGGGAGGAAACGCGTGACGGGCGAGTTCACGATCTCGTTGTTCATGGTGAGCGACTGGGGGGTGGGCACGGGAAGGGGGGCCTCCGGATACGTCGACCGGCTCGTCCAGCGCGAGGAGCAGTCGTCCGCCCTTGCACCCGCTCCCCCGGTCGTGCCCGCCAAGACCCTGGTCGGCGTCTGGCGCGACTCCTGCGAGCTGGCGGCGTACGCCCTGGACAGCGGCTTCGTGGGGGTGTGGCACGCCTGGGTGAGATACCTGTTCGGCGGCCAGTACGCCCCCGCGAGCAGGACCCCGGAGGCGGCGAACAGGACGTCGAGCCCGGCGGCGCTGACACTGGACGGCCCGCTGCGACTGCCCGGCAGACTCGCCGAGGTGCTGCGGGAGCGGCCGCACGTCGCGCTGGCGACGACCTTCCGCAAGCCGGGTGTGGCGGTCGATCCGCGCACCGGCGGCGCGGAGGAGGGCATGCTCCGCTTCGAGGAGATGGCCAGGAACGGCGTCACCTTGGAGGGCCGGGCCAGGATCGACGGATTCGACAAGCTCGATGAGGCCCAGCGGGAGGCCGCCGTCGCCCTGTTGGACGCCGGGGCACGGTTGCTGGAACAGATCGGCGGCAAGCGGCGGCGTGGTCCTGGCCGCTGCCGGATGACCCTCGACGGCCCCGGCGTCTCCCCCGAGTGGACGCCGCCGCCCCCGGACGGTGTCCCTCCGCCACCGGACGGTCCACGGCACGAGGTCGCCGACCGCCCGGAACCGGCGGGGACGGCGGGCCCGGGATGGGAGCGCGTGGAACTGCTCGTCACCGTGGAACAGCCGGTGCTCGTCGCGGCCACCGTGCTCGGCAACGTCGTCAGGGGCGCCGACCACCTCCCCGGCTGGTGCCTGATGCCGGAGGTGGCCAGGAGGCTGGGCGGCGGGGCGCACGCCCTCGTCCGCACCGGAGACCTGGTGGTCACGGCGGCCTTCCCCGTGTCTCCCTCGGGAGCCGGGACGCTGCCGGTGCCCAGGGTCCTGGTGCACGAGAAGAACGCGGACGGCACGGTGATCGGCAACCAGATGGCGGAAGGCGGGCCGTCCAGGGGCAAGCCGTACCGGGAGGGGTACCTCGTGCCCGAAGGGCCGGAGAGGTACACGGTCGTCACCCCGGCCGGCACGGTACGCATGCACAACACCATCCAGGACGACCTGCAGCGGCCCACCCGGGAGGTCGGCGGCGTCTACGTCTACCGGGCGCTGGCCACCGGGACGGTGCTCCGCGCCGAGGTGCGGGCCCGTACGGGCACGCTGGACGACGGCTGGGCGAGGCGGCTGGCGGGACGCTGGCGGATCGGCCGCTCGGCCAAGGACGACTACGGAAAGATCCAGGTCACGGCCACCCCGGTCAGCGCTCCGACCGGCGTTCCCCCGGCGGGTGGGCGCGGCGACGGCGAGCTCAGGATGTGGTTGCTGTCCGGCCTGCTGGTCCGTGACCGCAGACTCCGGCCGAGCATGGACCCGCGTGACGTCGCACGGGCGCTTGAGCGGGCGTTCGCGAAGGCGGGAGCCCCCGGCGTACGGCTGGAGCCGGTCACCGGGACCGAAGAAAGGCCAACGTCCGGGACCACCGGGAGGGGAATCACCTCCGCTCTCGGCGAGCAGCGCACCGACAGCTGGCACCGGGGGTGGAACCTTCCCCGCCCCACCCTGTACGGCCTCGCGCAGGGAAGCTGCCTGACCTTCACGGTGAAGGACGGCACACTCACCCCGGAGGTCCTCGCCGAGGTACGGGCCGCGGGGGTGGGTGAGCGCAGGGCCGAGGGGTTCGGCCAGGTGGAGTTCGACCACGACGTCCTGCTCTGCCCCGTCGACGCCTCCCCGTCCGTGTCTCCCGTACCGGCTGGGCCCGTCGGGCCCGTCGGGCCCGTCGAGCCGCTCGCGCCGGACGAGAAGGGACACCGGGAGGCACGCGTCTTCGAGCGCGCCGCCTGGCGTGCGGAGATCCACCGGGCCTGCGAGCGGATCAGGGCCGACCCGGCGTCGCGTGCCCGGGTCGTCCCCGCCCGGGTCTCCGGAACCCAGCTCAACGCGCTGCGGCGGATCGTCCGCGGCCTGCCGTCCGGCCGCGCGGAGAGCGAACTGCTCTGGCTCACCAGGAACAAGGCGGGACGGCCCTCCTGGCCGAAGGAGGCGGTGACGGCCCTCAGAAGGCTGCTGACCGACCCCGAAACGGTCTGGGAGCTGCTCGAACTGCCGCAGGACCGGCTCGTCGTCACCCGCGACGGGATCGAGAGCCTGCGGGCCGAGCTCCGGCACGAGGCGGTGCGCGTGCTGATGGACTCCTGCCTCGCCGCGCACGTCCGCGACGAGGCGACTTCGACGGGCACCGGGAGCGAGAGATGAACCCGAGGGCGAGACACCGTTTCACCAGCAGGATCAGGGCACGCGGCTGGCTGCTCACCACGACGCCGTTGCACGTCGGCGGCCTGGGGCACGACCCGTCCGAGCCGTTGCCGATCGCGCTCGACGGCCAGGGCAGGCCGTACGTCCCCGGCACCACCCTGGCCGGAGTCCTGCGGCACTGGATGGACGGCGCCTCACCCGGCGCGCTGGACGACCTGTGGGGGTCGACGGACGAGGAGGGCCGCGCCAGCCGCGTGGTCGTCGCCGACGGCCTCGTGACGACAGAGCACCGTCTCGACGAACACGGCCTGCCCGCCGCCCCGCTCGACGTCGCCGCCCTGGAGTTCCGGCCCTCGGTGGGCATCGACAGGGTGACGGGGGCGGCGGCCCCCGGGTTCCTGTACGGCAGGGCCGTCGTCCCGGCGGGGCACCACGTCAGGCTGGAGATCGACATCGAGTCGGACGACGACGCCGCTCTCGACGAGGCCAGGATGGACGCGCTGCTCACGGCGCTGCGTGCGGGGAAGGTGCGTTTCGGCGCGGCGACCGGCAGGGGTCTGGGCGCGGTACGGCTGCTCGACGACCCGTTCGAGCTGGTCGTCGACCGGTTCGACTCCCCCGAAGGGCTGCTGGCCGTACTGCGGAACGATCCCGCGCGCCGTCGCGGGGTCGAACCCGCGCTCCGGACCGATCCCGAGCTGCCGCCCGCCAGAGAGGTCCTCGACGTCCGGGTGGAGTGGCGGCCCCTGGCGCCGGTGATGGTCAGGGCCGGGGCGAGCGGCCTGTTCGCCGACACCCTGCCGCTCACCACCCGGGTCGACCGTCGTCACGTCACGCTTGTCCTGCCCGGCGGGTCGATCAAGGGGGTGCTGCGCAACCACGCCGAGCTGGTCGAACGCACCGCGCGGCGTGTCCCCGGCCTCCCGGTGCCGTTCGACGCCTCCGCGGCCGAGCACAGTGCCGCCTTCCGTGCCCGGCTCGACCAACTGCCCGCCGTACGGGCCCTGTTCGGCGCGGCCCGTGACGGGCGGGAGCGTGGGGCGGGGGCGCTGCGCGCCGAGGAGTGCGCGGCCCTGGTGACCGTCCCCGACGAGCTGTGGGACGCCGTGACCGGGGCGGACACCGGAGGCGACCCCGGGGAGTCCGGTGGAGACGAGGAGACGCGGGAGGGGGCGCTGGCCGACTCCGTCCGCGACCGGCTGGAGGACCTGGGGATGGCGCGGGCCGACCACGTCGCCCTCGACCGGTGGACCGGCGGAGCCGCCGACGGGCGGCTGTTCACCGTGCTCGAACCTCACGCGGTGAAGTGGGAGCCGATCAGGCTCTCCGTCGACCTCACCCGTCTGGGTTCCGGCTCCGAGGTCGCGCTGGCCCTGCTGCTCGTCACCCTTCGCGACCTGGCCGGAGGGCGGATTCCGCTCGGCGCCTCCGCCAACCGGGGGTTCGGCGACATCGAGGTCGCCGAGATCGTCCTGACCGGCCCGCCCTGGGCACGGCCGGTCACGCTGCCGCAGGCCCTGAACTCGCCGGAGGCGTCCTCCGTGGCACGGGCCTGGACCGACTACCTGGCACGGGAGGTGTCATGACCGTTCTGCACGCCGCCGCCGTCACGGGTCTCACGTTGCCGCGGGCGCTGGAGGCGTCCGGCCTCGACGGCGGGTGTGCCCTGCTGACGACGCCGTCGGCCTACCGGGTCGCCTCGGTGACGGGTGGGACGTGCCGTACGCCCGAGGGGGTCGTCGACCTGTCGGCCGTCTACGAGGCGCGGGTCTTCACCGGGGAGGCCGAGCTGCGCTGGACGGGGGAAAGCGCGGTGCTGCTGGCCGAGGATCGCGCCTCGTTCCCGCCCGCGTTCGACGAGGAGGTGGAGGACCTGGAGGCCTTGACGACCCTGGACAACCACTACCTCCTGTGGGGCGTGGTCGACGACTCCGCCTCGCCCGGCCCCGGCTGGGTCGCGCTCTCCTCCAGCCGGGTCGGCCGCCTGACCGTCCCCATGGCGACGGCCGTTCCCCGGTCCGAGGGGCACCACAGGCGGGTGCGGTTGCTGACCCGCGAGTACGTCGTCGTCGGCGACGACCACGGCAACGTCCACGTCGCCGAGGAGCGGCTGATCGGCTTCGAGACCTATCGTGCGAAGGGAATCGCGTGACGACCGGCGAAGAGGGGTTCCTCAACCCCTACACCTTCATTCCCGCCTTCCCCAGGGACGCCCTGCCCGACGCGTTCGGGGACGCCCCGCCCCCGTCGAGGGACCGGCTGCGGGCGGGGTGCCTGACCGGCCGGATCGCGGTGACGCTGACCGTGGAGACCCCGCTCCTGCTTCTGGACACCACCCGCGCCGTCCCTGCCTCGACGGGGGAGAAGGACCACCGGGTCTACCCCGTACGGCTCCGCGACGGCCGCCCGCACCTGCCCGCGACCACGGTCAAGGGCATGCTCCGCGCCGCCTACGAGGCCGTGACCAACTCCCGCTTCGGCGTCTTCGAGGACCACGACACCCCCTTCGGTTTCCGGCGCGAGGCGGGATACGCCCTGGGCATGGTGCCGGTGTACGTCGCCGGGGAGGGGACGCTCTTCCGTCTCCAGAGCGCGTTGTTCGAGATATACGACAAGGAGAGTGGCGAGAACCTCTACCCGGACGGCGACCTCCATGCTCCTGTGCACATGGAGCGCCTCCGGGCGGTGATCAAAAAAACCAAAAACGGCGAAAAAGTGGTTGATTTCGCTCCGGCGGACTCGTCCGTAACGCTCACCGCGGAAAGAGGGGAGAAGGTGGTCAGCGGCATCGCCTACATCACCGGCCCCAACGTCGAACGCAAGAGGTACGAGCGGTTCCTCTATCTGCCGCCGGGAGACAAGCCGTCTCCCCTGCCCCTCGCCCGGGAGTGGAAGGCGCTGGCCGAGAACTGGGAGTCGCTGATCCGGAACTACCGTGCCGCCCACGACGACGACGAGCTTCGCCGGAGGCGGACCCCGGACGGCCTGCCCGCCGGGCCGGACCAGCGCGTCGGCGACGGGCCGGGCCGACTCGCCTGGAGCCCGCACCTCCACGACGAGAACCACCTGCGGCTGAGGCGTTCCGCCATCTGCTACGCCAGGCTCGTGGACGGCGGGGTCGATCGGCTGTATCCGGTTCTCATCCCGCGGGACCTGTACCCCGTCGCCCCGGCGGAGCTCCTGGGAGAGGGCCTGGCCCCGGCGCCCTCCTACGAACGGCTGTCCCCGGCCGACCGGGTTTTCGGGTGGGTGGCGCCGAAGGGGGCCGGTGTACGGCCCTCGGCATATCGGGGACGGCTGCGTGTCGGCCCGGTCACCTGCGACGGCACCGCCGCGGAAACCGTGGACAGATTCGAGGGGGACGGCCTGCCGCTGGCGATCCTCAGCCGCCCCAAGCCGCAGCAGGGACGGTTCTACCTCGCGGAGTCAAGGCAGCGTCCCCAGCGGCCGATCAAGGACGGCACCCCGAAGGAGGAGCTCTACGCGCAGGAGCGGGGGCTGCGCGGCAGGAAGGTCTACTGGCACCACGCGGGCCTGGACGCCGGGAAACACTGGAGGATCCCCGGCGCCGAGGACCCGGCACAGGCTCCGGCCGGTGGCCGCCACCGGGAGTACGCGCGTTCCTGGAAGGCCGCCGACGACAGCGGCCGGCTGACCAGGGACCGGCGACGCCACGAGACCGTCCCCGGTGCCGAGCAGCGCGACTCCCAGAACCGCTCGATCAACGGCTGGGTACGGCCCGGCACGGTCTTCCGGTTCACCGTCGAGGTCCGCGACCTCGACGAGCACGAGCTCGGGGCACTCGCCTGGCTGCTCGGCCTGCCGGAGGGACACTTCCACCGGCTGGGGTTCGGCCGCCCGCTCGGTTTCGGCAGCGTCCGGCTCGCCGTCGACCCCACCGGCACCGAACTGCACACGGGGGCGGAGTACGCGGCGTACTACCGAACCCTCACCGGCGGCCTTCCCGCGACCGACGGCGTCAAGGTCCTGGACGAGGCGAGACGGGTCTTCGAGAAGGAGGCGGCCGCCTCTCCGGCGCTGTCCACGATCCGCGACGCGATGCTCACGGTGTCGCGCGGCGACCCCGCGCTGCCGGTGCACTACCCCCGCACCCGCCCGGACGGGTTTCCCCCCGGGGTTCCCGCGCCACCGGATCCGAGGGGCAGGAACTTCGAGTGGTTCACCGTGAACGAGCAGGACGAGAAGTCGCCGAGAATCCGGACGAAACGCTCGCTCCCCGGCCTGGAGGCCACCGCTCCCCCGCTCAGGATCTATCCGAAGAAAGCGCTGCCCGAAGAAACCATAAGAAAAGGCGCCAACGGCCCCCGGCGGAAAGGTGGTAACAAGAGATGACTCCATAAGAACGGGGGGCGGCCATTCCGGACAAGAGCGACGGCGTGCTGCTCGTCCACGCCGTCGGTGGCGGAGACCTGGGGCTCACTTCCACACGGACGGTTCCCGTTCTCAACGACACCCCCGAGGCGACGGGCACCGACCGCAGGCCGCTGCGGAAGCTCTTCGAGGCGCTGCCGCCGGTCTCCGCGCTCGCCCTGCTGGGGACGACCAACCCGGGCGGCCCCCTCGGCCTGCCGTTCGCCCACTGGGCCACGGAGATCGGGGCCCGTCTCGCCTCCGAGGAGGGACTGTGCGGGGTGCGCCTCGATCCCGGCGCGGTTCACGTCGTCGAGGTCGAGGAGCCCCGGATGGAGGCCGCCTCGCTGTCCCTGACGGCCTGGCTGGCACGGCACCGGCCGGAGAGGGTCCTCATCAGCTACGGCTCCGGGGCGTTCGCGCTGAGCGCGGGCGCCCTGTGCGCCGCGCTGGAGACGTGCGTTCCCACCGGCCTCGTGCACATCGACGAGCCGCGCAGGCCGTACACGCTGGAACGTCCCCCGGACATGGCCGGGCACATGGAGTCCTGGCTGCTCAGGCACCGGTTCTGGGACGCGCTCGCGGAGACCGACCCCGGCGACGGGGAGCTGTGGCGGTTGCTGGCCGCCCGGCAGGCCGGGGACACCCGGCTCGCCGCGCGGACGCACGCGAGCGACACGATCACTCGGGGGGAGCTGGCGAAGTTCGCCGAGTTGCGCCCCACCATGCAGGCGGCCCTGTTCGAGCGGCTGGGGCGTGGCGAGGCCGCCGACCACGGCCTGCTGCGGGCCTGGTTCGGTGACCGGCTGCGCAAACTGTTCCGCGACGACCGGGATGGACTGCCTGTCCGGGTCAGGGAGCAGATCGAACGGCTCATCACCGCGCTCGGCACCCGGGACGACGACCAGGGCCACCTGTCCGGGCGGATCAGGCAGACCGCCCGCCTCATCGACGAGCGTGTGGACGCCGCCTGCGTCCGGCTGCTCAGGGACCAGGCGCTGACCGACCTCTACGCCAGGGCGTCGACCCACCGGGCGCATCTGCTGTCCGAACCCATGGGGCCGGGGCCGTTGCCACCCGGGCTGCTGACGGCGGCCGACCAGTGGGAACGGGGCGACCAGGGGGTCAGGCTCGTCGCGAGGACGGGCAGGACCGGCTGGCCCGTCCTGGGCAGCGGGGACGTCCTCGGACTCCTGGCCGTCGGACTGGACAGAGGCGACGGCCCCGCCGACGGCCGAAGGGACGCCGAGGACCGGCAGGCCATCCGGGTGGTCCTCACCGAGCTGCGCAGGCGGCTGGACCGGCTGCCGCGCAGGGGCGTCCCGCGACTACGGCTGCCGGCCAGCCCCGAGGCCGCGCGGCGGGCGCACGCGCTCGCAGGCTGGGCCTCCTCCGTCGCCCTCGACACCGACGTCCGGGTGATCGAGGACGTCTCCGGCGGCATCGAGCGGGTCCGCGAGGTGATCGTCACCGCGCTGCGGTCCGAGGCCGCGCCCACCGGCCGCACCGGCTCGGGCAGCCCCCGCGACATCGACGAACTGCTGCTGGTGCTCAACCCCGGGCCTCCGGCGACGAACTACGGCATGATCGCGGCGAGCGTGGAGTGGTCGCTGACCGCGGCCTGCCCGCTCCACGTCACGGAACTGGTCGGTCGCGGAAACGCCGCCCCCGAACTGCGCGGCGGCCGGCCGGTCCTGGCGCGTCTCGGCGCGGACCACGTCCTGGCCCGGCTGACCGCGAGCGCCGTCCACCGGCTGGACCTGCGCACCGCCGTACGGCTCGCCGGTCGAGGCTCGTCCCGGCTGCGCGAGTCGCTGCCCGCGATCGAGGAGCTGGAAAAGGACCTGTTCGGCCCCGCCCCTTCCACCTGGACGGAGGGGGAACAGCGTGCCGCCGCGCGCAGGCGTCTGGGGTTGATCGCGGCGGCGTGCGGCGACCATCCGGGGCTGGCTGTCTACCTCGCCGTCTCCGCCCTCCAACCGGCGCTGTTCCCCTGGGGGGCTTGGAAGGACATGCGCGAGTCGCATCCCGCCCTGCGGGAGCTCGGACGGCGGGCGAACGAGGCCCTGCACGGCCACGCGCTGGACAGGCTCGACCGGCGAGGCCGTTCCGGCAACGGCGCGGACGGCCGTGGCGACGCGCGGGCGGTGTTGGCGCGGGCGATCGGCGAACTGGGTGGACCACTCAAAGGAGACGACGAGCTTATTGTTCGCCATAAATCGCTCATCGCCGAACTCTCTCTCGTATATCAGGAAAACGGTTGACGGTGATCGGACCGGCTGGAATTCTGATGCCGTTCAACGGCCGGTGCCCGCGAGCCTGAGCGGTTGTCTCCGCTCCCTCTGAGGACCTCGGATGTCGAGGTCGACGTCATGAGAACGCGCCCCGAAAAGCGCGTCCTTTCGTCATTCTCGGAGGAGCACCATGCACCTCGGCGATCTCGCCGCCCCCGATCGCTCGGCCGCCTTCCTCGTCTACCACGCGCTGATCTCCCCCACGCTGCGGGACCTGATCCGGGGTCCGCTGCGCAGGGCCAGACACGGCGGCCGTCCCTGCAGCGGGGTCAGCGGGACGCACTGGTGCGACGAGTGCGAGCAGGAGACGAACGACCGCCTGCTCGACGGATACGCCCCCCTCCGCAGGGCACTGGCCGGAGACCCGCCCCGCACCCGGGCGGGCGAACCGGTGCGCGAGCTTGAGACGGTCGCCCGCTGGGTGGCCTCCCCCGAGGCCGCCCGTCAGGACGTCGGCCACGCGGCCCTGCTGATCCGCAGGCGGCCCAGCGACGGGGAGCCCGCCGCGATCCGCGCGGCCCGCGCCCAGCTCGTCCACTACCCGCTGCGCAGCCTGGAGGCGCAGGTACGCCGCAAGGTCGCGACGGCCAGGGGAGCCTCCGCCCAGCCGCTGCGCGACCTCAGGCAGGCCGACTGGGCCGCGCCGCTGCGCCGGGACCCGGTCGCCTTCGCCCTGCTGACCGACGCGGTCGTACGGCTGCGCGGCGTCACGCGCGATCTGTTCGCCGTTCCCCCGGCGGTGCTCGGCGAGCACGGGCTGGACGTGCGAACGGCGCGGAGGCTGCTGCGCGACACGCTGGAACGGCTGCGCGAACTACGTCCCGCCTTCTACACGACCAACGTGGCCGTCCACCTCGGGGAGCCCTCCCTCCCCCACGTCCACCCGCCGACCCCGGAGGAGGTGATCATCCACGGCGAGGAGGAACGGCTGGCCCGCGGGACCCTGGCCACGCTGCTCGGCGACAGGCGCGCGCGGTACCGGCCCCTGATCGAGGCGGTCCGCGCCGCCGTCCCGGAAAGCGGCCCCGCCCTGGTCGAACAGACCGCCCACGACCTCGGCCTCACCCCGAAGGCCGCGGAGAGGTTCGTCAGAACCCTCATCCGCCTGATCTCCCGCGCGAACCTTCTCTGACTCCGTCATCAAAGGACCCCGGTGGTTCCGGGGTCCTTGACGTACGGCCTAGCCGAGATGGCCGTGCTTGACGGTGGTGATGAAGGCCGACCACCCAGCGGGGGCGAAGAACAGAGCGGGACCAGAGCGGTCCTTGCTGTCACGGACGCCCACTCGCCCTTCGGACAGCCTCGCGACCTCGACACAGTTGCCGCCATCCGGTCCCGAAAGAGAGGACTTCGTCCACACGGCGCCGGTCAGGTCATCCATCTGCTTCTCTTCTCCTCGATCAGAACAAGGGATTCGCGCTGGGACAGGGATTCGGCACGGATCGCCTCGTACCACGTCAGCGTCTCCTTCACCTCGCTCGGCTGGTCGGTGGTCTGCCCACGCAGAGCGGATTGCAGATACACGGTATCGGCCATTCCCACGGTCTGTGCAATAACAAAACCGCCCAGCAGACCGGTGGTCGAACGTGCGACGTACGGAAGGACCTGGATGGTGATGTGCGGAAGTTTGGCCATCTCCAGCAGATGGTCAAGCTGTCTCAGCATGACTTCATCACTGCCCACAGGGCGCATGAGCACGCCCTCGTCCATGACCACCCAGAACATGGGCGGTTTCTCACGCCGGAAAACCCCTTGGCGCTCCATTCGGGAGGCGAGTGCGTTCTCCACGGCTTCGGAGGAGACACCGGGCTTTCCGCTGAGAACGGCGCGAGCATATCCCTCCGTCTGGAGGAGTCCGGGGACCGTGAGCGGTTCCCAGGTCCGGAGGCTTTCCGCCTGCTGCTCGATCTCCACCCATTCTCGGAACCACGGCGGGATCTTGGCGACCATGTTGTCGATCATCGCCTTGAGGCGACTGAGAGCTCCTTCGAGTTCGAGTGCCTCGTCACATCTTCTGACGAAGTCATCAGTCGGCGCCCTTCGCCCGGTTTCGGTCATACTTACCAAACCGTACGAATACCCGATCCTGTTTGCCAACGCCGTCTGGGACAGCTTCGCGGCCGTACGGTATTTCCGCAGCTCATAGCCGAAGTAGGCACTTGGTGACAGCGCCGGATCGAGATCCTTGAGACCGGGCATCGAGGCTTCCTCCATTGTTTAAGCCACGGTTTAACAAAACCGTTGATCCTCCGTTCAACCCGTTTGACCACTGACCGTAGCTGTGGCCTGCGAATCTGGTCAGGCGAATCCGAGAACACGGACGACCAGGCAGGGAAAATCATGGATCTTGAGGAGTCCCGTCTAGACAATCGCTGGACGCTCCTGGGCGCGGAGACGTTCGCCCTCGCACCGGAAGTCGTTTCGGAAGCCCGTGCCCGCCTTCGTCAATGGCTGGGAACCGACCATCCCGTATATGAGAGCGCGGAACTGGTCGTCTCCGAACTGGTGACGAACGCGGTCGTCCACTCGACGAGAGGAAGGCTGTACGGAAACAAGGTGAATCTGACCGTCACCGGTTCGGAGACCCGGATCTACATTCAGGTGGTCGACCCCGGTGGACCCTCGTGGACACCGACCGTTCCCCGGGAGATACCGCCCGACCGGATAAGCGGCCGTGGACTGTGGCTGGTCACACGCCACTCCCGGCAGTGGGGCGTACGAGACTACGGATCTCTCGGCCGCGCCGCGTGGGCCGTACTGGACATCCCGAAGAACCCTGATAACCGCTGAAGAACACGGTTCACGACGCCGGGCCCACCACCGGGACTATCTCCGGGGCACCCAGGCGGATGGCGTCGGCCTCCTGGTCGGTGTCCTGTTCCTGGGAGAGGCGTTCGGCCTCGATCCGCTTGGTGTAGTGCTCGATCTCCCGTTTGATCTGTTCGTCGTCCCAGCCGAGCGGCCCGGCCATCAGTTCCGCGGCCTCCTCCGCCACGGCCAGTCCCCGGTGGAAGGTCTCGATCGAGATGTGCGTGCGTCGTGACAGCGCGTCGTTCAGGTGCCGCGCCCCCTCGTGGGTGGCCGCGTGGACGATCTCCGCCCTGAGGTAGTCGTCGGCCCCGGTCAGCGGGAGCGCCAGGGACGGGTCCCGTTCGATCAGCGTGATGACCTCGTCGATCAGCGAGCCGTACCGCTGGAGCAGGTGTTCGATCCTGGCCACGTGCAGGCCGGAGGAGCCGGCCAGGCGCTGCCGGGAGTTCCACAGGGCCTGGTAGCCCTCGGCCCCGGCGAGCGGGATGCGGTCGGTGCACGACGGCGGGACGCGCTGGTCGAGGCCGTGGACCACGGCGTCGACGGCGTCCCTGGCCATCACGCGGTAGGTGGTGTACTTCCCCCCGGCCACCATGACCAGGCCGGGGACCGGGTGGGCGACCACGTGTTCCCTGGAGAGCTTGGAGGTCTCCTCCGACTCGCCCGACAGCAGGGGCCGCAGCCCGGCGTAGACGCCCTCGACGTCGTCGCGCGACAGCGGTACCGACAGCACCCGGTTGACGTGTTCGAGCACGTAGTCGATGTCGGAGCGGGAGGCGGCCGGGTGCGCCCTGTCCAGGTCCCAGCGGGTGTCGGTGGTCCCGATGATCCAGTGGCGGCCCCAGGGGATCACGAAGAGCACCGACTTCTCCGTGCGCAGGATGATCCCGGTGAGCGAGTGGATCCTGTCCCGTGGGACGACCAGGTGGACGCCCTTGGAGGCGCGGACGTGGATCTGCCCGCGTCCGCCGACCAGTTCCTGGATGTCGTCGGTCCACACGCCGGTGGCGTTGACGACCTGGCGGGCCCGTACGTCCAGTTCGACGCCGTCCTCCAGGTCGAGCGCCCTGACGCCGGTGACCCGCTCCCCCTCGCGCAGGAAGCCGACCACCTGGGCCCGGGAGGCGACCTCGGCGCCGTAGGTCGCGGCGGTCCGCAGCATGGTCATCACGTAACGGGCGTCGTCCACCTGCGCGTCCCAGTACTGCACCGCCCCGGAGAAGGCCGTACGGCGCAGCGCGGGCGCCAGCCGCAGCGCCCGTCTGCGGGACAGGTGCCGGTGGCCGGGGACGCCCCGGGTGAACCCGAGGGAGAAGCCGAGCGTGTCGTACAGCGTCAGGCCCGCCCCGACGTAGGGCCGTTCCCAGCCCAGGTGGGTCAGCGGGAACAGGAACGGCACCGGCCTGACCAGGTGGGGCGCGATGCGCTGCAGCAGCAGGGCCCGTTCCTGGAGCGCCTCCCTGACGAGGTCGAAGTTGAGCTGTTCCAGGTAGCGCAGCCCGCCGTGGATCAGTTTGGACGACCTGGAGGAGGTTCCCGAGGCGAAGTCACGGGTTTCGAGGAGTCCCACGGTCAGCCCCCGGGTCGCCGCGTCGAGGGCGACCCCGGCGCCGACGACTCCGCCGCCGATCACCACCACGTCGAGTTCCTGGGCGGCCATCCGCCGCAGTGCCGTGGCCCGCTCGGCGGGGCCGAGCCGAGCCGTGCCCATTCGCGCCGTCATGTGCATCCCCCCGGGGTACGGGTCACCGGCTTGCTCCCAGGTACCTACCCCCTCGTTCCGTCCGTTACTACCGGTCGGTAGCTATTCGCCCGACTCGACGCCGAGGATGGCGAGGAAGGCGGCGGCGGCCGGGGTGTGGCCGGTACGGCGCCAGATGACGTACTCGACCCGGCTCGGCGCGTCGGTGACCTCGATCGTGACGACCCCGGTGAGCCGGGGCACGTAGGCGCTGGGGAGCATGGCCACCGCGAGGCCCGGCCCGACGAGCCGGGTGATGTAGTCAGCGGTGGTCACCTCGAAGGCCACGTCCCGGCTGAGCCCGGCGGCGGCGAAGGCCTGGTCCGACTGGATGCGCCCGGCCGTCCCCACGGGGAAGTCCACGAACACCTCGCGGGAGAACCTGCGGAGGGTGACCGTGGGTTCGGCGGCGAGGGGATGGTCGCGCGCGACCACCGCGACGAGCCGGTCGCGGGCGAGTTCCCGTACGGCGACGCCCTCGGGACGCGCCGTGGTCGGCAGCCCGAGGAAGGCCACGTCGTCGCTTCCCTGCCTGACCTGCTCGGCGAGGTCGTCGCTCGCGCCGACCCGCAGGCTGATGCGCACGTTCGGGTACCGCTCACGGAAGACACGCAGCGCGTCCGGGATGTCCACCGCGGCGACGGTGGGGATCAGGCCGACGGCGAGCCGTCCGCGCACCTCCCCGACGGCCGCGGCGACCTCGGCCGCGGCGCGTTCTGCGGCCTCCAGACACTGGCGGGCGGCGGGAAGGAACGCCTCCCCGGCGGGCGTCAGCCGTACCCGGCGGCTGGTGCGTTCGAAGAGCTTCGCGCCGAGTTCCCGTTCCAGGCGCGCGATCTGGTGGCTGAGGGCGGACTGGACGACCAGGCACCGCTCCGCGGCCCGGGTGAAGCCGCCGGTCTCGGCGACGGCGACCACGTAGCGCATCTGCTGGAGTTCCATGGATCTATCTTGATTCACGATCGATGAGCTGACAAACATGTGTTGGACTCATCGATCGTCGTCCCGTGAGACTGCGAGGGTGACGAATCCAACCAATCTGCCGCGTACGGTCCTGACCGCGCTCGCGCCTCTGGTGTGGGGCACGACCTACGTCGTCACGACCGAGCTCCTGCCCCAGGGGCATCCGCTGTTCGCGGGGCTGCTGCGCGCGCTGCCCGCCGGTCTGCTCGCGCTGGCGATCACCAGGACGCTCCCGAGGGGAGTCTGGTGGGGCAGGGCCGCGGTGCTCGGCGTGCTGAACATCGGCCTGTTCCTGCCGTTGCTGTTCGTGACGGCGGAACGGCTGCCGGGCGGCGTCGCCGCGACCCTGGGCGCGGCCCAGCCGCTCGTCGTCGCCGTCCTGGCCGTGACGGTCCTGCGGGAGAGCCCCTCCGTCTGGCGGATCCTGTGGGGGGTGGTGGGCGTCGCCGGGGTCGGCCTGGTGGTGATCGGGCCGAACGCGGCACTCGACGCCACCGGGGTGGTCGCGGGTCTCGCGGGCGCGGTCGCCATGGCGCTCGGTGTGACGCTCACCAAGCGCTGGGGACGACCCGCCGGGGTCGGCCCGACCGCCTTCGCCGGCTGGCAGCTCACCGCGGGCGGCCTGTTCCTGGTCCCGGTCACCTTCCTCGCCGAAGGGGCGCCTCCGGCGATCGACCTGAACGCCGCCCTCGGCTACCTCTGGCTGGGGCTGGTCGGCGGCCTGCTCGCCTACGCCCTGTGGTTCCACGGCATCACCGTCCTGCCCGTCACCTCCGTCGCGGTCCTGACCCTGCTGTCGCCGCTGGTCGCCGCCGCCCTCGGTGTCGTCCTGCTCGGCCAGACGCTCGGCCCGGTCCAGCTCGCCGGGTTCGGGCTCTCGCTCGCCGCGATCGTCGCGGGCCAGCTTCCCCAACCCGCCCGCCTCACCCCGTCCATGGAAAGGAAGACCTCATGAGAATCGTCGTCGTCGGAGCCGCGGGCATGGTCGGCTCGCGCGTCGTCAGCGAGGCCGTGAACCGGGGCCACGACCTCGTCGCGGTGTTCAGGAGAACCCGGCCCGTCTCACCGCCCGGCGTGGTCCTCGTCGAGGGCGACGCCGACGACTCCGGCCACATGGCGGGGCTGTTCGACGGCGCCGACGCGGTCGTGGCCGCCACCCGGCCCGTCCCCGGGCGGGAGCACACCGTCGCGGCGACCACGACGGCGCTGCTCGACGCCGCCGCGAAGGCCGGCACGCGCGTCCTCGTCGTCGGGGGCGCCTCTCCCCTGCGGGTGCCGAACGATCCCGGCCTGCTCGTTCTCGACAGCCCCCGGTACGTGCCCCCGGAGATCCGTACCATCGCCGCCGCCAGCGCCGCGCAGCTGGACGCCTGCCTGGCGCATCCGGCGCGCTGGGTCTACCTCAGCCCGCCCGCCCTCCTCGAACCCGGGATCCGCACCGGGGAGTACCGGCGCGGCACCACGACCCTCATCGCCGACGCCGACGGCACGTCCCGGATCTCCGCCGAGGACCTCGCCGTGGCCGTACTCGACGAGCTGGAGAACCCCTGCGGGGACCGGCACCTCACGGTCGGCTACTGACGGACACCCCGTAGCCGTCGCTCGGCCTGGCGGACGCGGGCCGCCGCCTCGGGGGGAGCGGCCAGGGTGACACCGGCGTCGGTGAGGATGCTCAGGTCCAGGGTCCAGGTGATGGCCGAGCGGGTGTGCCACTCGGCGAACGCGGCGTCGATGTGGGAGTCGGCCTGGCCCGCGCTCATCCCGGTGACGGCCCGCAGGTGTGCGACGGCCTGGACCTCCTTGCCCTGTATCTGGGCCAGCCCCATGTGGGTGACGGTGTGGCAGTCGGTGCACAGGCACACCAGCCGCCGCAGCGCCTGGGTGCGGGCGGCCTTGTCGTAGGACCAGCGCTCGTGGGCCTCAAGCCAACGCTGGACGACCCGGTCCTCACCCCGGCCGCAGATCTCGCAGCGGTGTGCGGCGCGCCGGGTGATCATCCGGCGCAGCCGTTCCCAGTCGCGCCGGTCGACGCAGGACCGGACGTTGGTGAACCAGCACGAGGTGGGGACCAGGTCGACGAACAGGCCGGAGCCGAAGGCGCGGTCCTCACCGGGCAGCAGGTCGGGCACGTCCGGCAGCGCCGCCCAGCGCTCCAACCCGGTCATACCGGCCTGAGGCGCGTACCACCTCCTGGCGGCCGGGTCCCACCGGGCACCCAGCGCCTTGGCCTCGTCCTTCTCGTCGTAGGGGACGTCCAACCAGAACCGTTCGGCAGCCATGCGTGATCTCCGTTCGGGGGTGAGGGGCCACCTGCCATCGGATCACGACACATCCCACCTGTCAGGCATATTTCTGGTTCTATACCTGCTCGGCGACAACCATCCTGGTACGGCGCCAGGCCACCGCGAGCAGCCCGATCAGCACCCAGAGCGGGACGGTGCCCACCGACCAGCTCAGGGCCATCGGCGGCCCCGGCTGCGGAAGCACCTGGAGGTCCTTCATGACACCCTCCCCCCGCCCCGAGGGCCCCTCGACGGCGAGGGAGAACCTCCAGGTGCCCTCCCTGGGCAGGGCCAGGGTGTCCATGCCCCACACCTCCCGCTTGCGCGGGTGCTTGGCCAGCCTGCTCCGGTGCTTCTGGCCTCCGGGCCCGGCCATGGTGATGGTGCCGTGTTTGCCGCCGATCCCGTCGTCGGGGGTGAAGGTGAAGTCCAGCGACTGCATGGCCCGCAGCGGCCAGGTGCTGAACCCCACGGTGACGCCGTACGGCCCCGCCTGGATCCGTTCGGTGTGCACGGTCTCGACCGGCGGATAGGCCAGGGCCGGGGTCGCGCTCGCCAGGACCAGGCCGGTCGCGGCCAGCACCGCCGCGACGGCACGCCGTGAACCGGAGAGAGAACCGAGAGGAGACACGGGTCACCGACCTTCCTGAGACGTGACGGGCGCCATCACGCGCAGCATGACGGCGAAGCGGCGGCCGAGGAACCCGGCCAGGGCCCCGGCGAGGGCGCCCACGGCGACCGTCGGCGCCAGGGGGAGGAACGACGGCAGCGAGTGCCCGTAGGCCAGGATCGTCTGTACCAGCCCACAGGTCGTGACGAGCGCCCCGACCAGGAGGCCCGTCAGCGGCGCGGCCAGGAGCCCGGCCCACCGGCGACCCACGGCCCGCATGATCCCCCAGGTCAGCACGGCGGCCACGAGCAGGGACATCGGCATCTGCGAGGGCACCAGCGGCGCCGCGGGCACGTAGTCGCGCAGCGGCAGGCCGACCCCGGCCGCGTACGCCCTGGTCGCCCAGGGCGAGAACCACCACAGCAGGCCCTGGGCGAGCGCGAACGCGACCCCGAAGCCCAGGATCAGCCGGGTGTCGCGCAGGAATCCCACGGCGGTGAACACCGTCAGCGTCGTCAGGAACGTGACACCGACCGCGATGGCGTCCACCGGGCCGCCTTCGAACGCCTCAAGCCCCTGCGCGGCCACCAGGCTGAAGGCCAGCGTCACGATGAGGGCGAGCACGGCGCCGACCCTGGCCCAGGGGTGCTCCATGCCCGCGGCGAAGACCATCACGGCGCCGACCATGCTCAGCGTGATCGACAGCAGCAGGCCGATGTGCGGGGGTGAGGCGATCACGGCGTCGAAGCCGTACAGACTGTGCCACCACAGGTCGAACAGGCCGTAGAGCAGGAAGCCCGCCGAGCCGGTGCCGGAGACGAGGTAGCCGAGCGGCGCGGCGAAGGTCCCGCCGAACACCCGTACGGCCCGGCCGCCGACGGTGGCGTCGATCGCGCGGTCGTTGCGCCTGGCGGCGGTCGTCATGAGCACCACGGCCAGGCTGGCCAGCCCGGACAGGGCGCTGCCCGCGTACAGGAACAGGTGCGGCAGGGTGAAGAAGGTGTCCGGTCCCACGTCGATGTGCCACTGGATGTCCCAGCTCGCGGCCGTCAGCGAGAACGCCGCGCCCAGCAGGACGACATAGGCGGGGACCCACCCCTTGGGCGTGGTCACCGCTCGGGTGGACGCCGGGGCACGTCCGCCGATCGGCAGCGCCCCGTCAGCGACGGTCATCGTTTCCTCCTCGGTTGTTTCGTTCATGTCGTCGTCCTCACGGACTCGCCCGGTCGCCGTGCCCACGGGCTCCCCGGCCACCGGTGTCCGCCGCGAGGGTCCGTCGGTCCGTCGGTCACCGGGCCCTCGGGCCGCCCGGTCGCCGGTCAGGACGGGGTCACCCGGTCACCAGCACCGGGAAGGTGACCCGGTCGGTCCCTCCCGGCCCGTTCATGAGCACGGTGAACGCCCAGGCTCCGCCCATGGGCAGGGCCAGGCGTTCGGCCCGGTACCTGCCCGGCCCCTGGGCCACGGCGGGGACGGGTTCGAGGGCGTGGCCCATGTTCGTCATGACCGGCTCGACGGTGACGCTGCGCAGTGTCACCGGCCGTCCCCGCAGGTCGGCCACGTCGACCGTCACGGGGCCCGTCCCCGAGCGTTCGACCGTGAGCCGTACCCGGTAGTGCTCCGTCCCGTTGCGCAGCACCGTCGGCCCCGAGCCGCCCCGCGGCCACAGCAGCCACAGCGCGGCACCGGCCAGTACGGCGACGCAGACGGCCGCCCACGCCCCCCGGCGCCTCATGAGTCCCCTTCCTTCGCCGTGACGTCCAGCACGGCCGGTACGGTCACCAGCGCGTAGCCGCGCTCCACCTGCGCCCAGAGCCGGTAGCGGCCCGGTTCGGGGAAGGTGTGGGTGAAGCGCACCTCGGGCCCGAACATCGCGACGGTCTCGTCCGGACGGCTCGCTGCGCCCCTGGGCCTGAGGGCCATCGCGTGCACGTGCCCCCAGACCGGCGCGGTCTGCGCGGCGGCGCCGACCGGTGTGGAGTCCGGCAGCGGCCCGACGACGATGAGGTGTCCCACCATGCCGAGCCACGGCTGCAGGTCGGCGCGCTCACCGACCTTGACGGTGACCGTGGTGGCGGCCCCGGCCGACGGCGCCGTCACGGCCAGGTCGACCCTGACGCCGTCGATCTCCCTCGGGCCCGGGCCTCCGGGCTGCGGCGCCGCCGCGACGGGAGTGGCGCCCGGCCCGACGTCCAGCCCGGAGGCCGAGCGGACCAGTTGCACGCCGCCGCCCCGTCTGGCCAGTTCCGCCGAGATCGCGTAGTGCCCTGGCTCCGCCAGGGCGAGGCCGACCCGGTAGCGGCCCGGACCGGCCATGACCGGGTGCAGGTGCCACAACCGGCCGGACGGTGAGACGACCAGCAGGTGGACCAGCGCGTCGTCGTGGACGAGCAGGTCCTCGACCGGCCGTCCCGTCGAGCCGTCCGTCAGCAGCAGGTCGAGGTCCGCCAGGCGTCCCGAGGTCGTCTCCGAGGCGCGTACCAGCATGTTCACCGGTGGCCGTGAGTAGTCGGCGTTCACCGGCCTGGCCGCCGTGTAGGGCGAGACGACGTTGTCCACGGTCGCGTCCACCTGCTGGCCGGGCAGCGGCGGTTGCGGGGTGAGCGGGGACAGCGCGGCGCCGGTCACCCCGGTGGCCAGGGCCGCGACCATCCCGCAGGCCGGGACCAGTGGAAGCCACCAGCGCCGCGACCACACCGCCGTACCGAGCGCGAGGAGCAGCAGCCCGCCCGCCACCGAGAAGCCCGCGTAGGCGACCGTGTCGGGAGGCGAGCTGACCGGGGCGGGCACGACGAACGGGATCCGCCCGCTGTCACGGCCGTCGTCGACGGTCAGCTCCCACGGCCCGGGACGGTCGACCCGCAGGGTCGTGCCGTACACGCCGGGTGCGGCGCCCAGGACCAGCTCTCCCTGGCTGACGACGGTGCCCGCGGCGGGCAGGCCGTCGTCGGCGCCGCTGGCCCCGGTCGGGACCAGCCGCAGGGTGAGCCTCCCCCCGCCGACCCCCGGAGCGGTTCCCGAGGTGGCCCCCGCGTGGGTGAGGACCTCGACGCGCAGCGGGCCTGGCACCTCGTCCACCCGGCGCAGGATGACCGAGAGCTCACGGGTGCCCAGGGTCTGGGCGACGTGTACGTCCTGTCCCGTGGGCGCGCCGTCGGCCAGCGCGGGCCGTTGACCGACCGCCAGCACGGTCGCCAGCAGGACCACGAAGGCCGGTATGAACAGCACCCGGTGTCCGTAGGTTCTCATCGCGGCCGACGCTAACCGGGGCACCACGGGGATTTCGTCACCTGGGAGCGGGATCCGGGTCCCCCGTTTGAGGGACACGGCGGCCCCCACCTGCGAGAACGCGCCTCAGCCGATCACCGGACGGTACGGCCCGCGAAGGCCGTGCCCACGGGGGATACCGTGTTCTCCCCCATGGGGAGGGATCTTCCCTCCCGGAGGGAGAGCGGGCAGCATGCCGGGTGGGGACCGACGAGGAGCGAGGGCCATGGGACGTGACGCCAGCCGGTCGCTGGCCGGCCAGTCGTTGCTGGTCGCGGGTGTGTGCATGGTGGCGGACTCGGGCGTGTTCCTGCTCGGCAACCGGCCGAGCGGCGTGTGGCAGTACTGGCTGGCCCTCCTCGCCGTCCTGGTGATCGACGCGTTGCTGGCCACCCCTCCCCGTTTCTCCGGCGTCGTCGCGGTGGTCCACGGCCTCGCCGTCATGATGCCCGCGCTGCTGTTCCCCGGCGCCCTCTGGCACCCGGTCGAGGCCGGCCTCCTGGTCGCGGGCTACCGCGCGGGGGCGTGGCTGCGCTCGACGCAGGCGTTGACCGCGCTCGCGGCGCTGGCGGCGGGGGTCACGGGAAGCTATCTGCTGACCGTCGGCCACATCGCCGTCCGCCCGATGAGCCCGATCGTCCTGGGGATCGACCTCACCGCCAGGGTGCTGCTGCCCTGGATGGTCGGGCGTTACACGACCGAGCGGCGCGCCTACATCGCCGAGTTGGAACGCCAGGCCGAGCTGCGGCTCCACGACGAGCGGGCGGCGGTACAGCGAGCCGTCGCCGAGGAGCGCAGCGCCATCGCCAGGGACCTGCACGACGTGATCTCCCACCACGTCAGCGCGATCGGCATGCACGCGGGCGCGGCGCGGCTCGGGCTCGGCGCGCCGCCCGGCGACGGCTCGGCGGACCGGGCCTACAGGTCGCTGTCCGCCGTCGAGTCGAGCAGTCGCGCGGCCATGGCCGACCTGCGCATGCTTCTGGCGATCCTGCACGGCGACGAGACCGAGACCGGGCGGCGTCAGCCGGGTCTGAACAACCTCGACGAGCTGCTCGACGGCGTGCGGGCCGCGGGCCTGAAGGTCACGCTGACCACCCACGGCCCGCCCCGTGAGCTGCCCGGCTCACTCGACGTCGCGGTGTACCGCGTCGCGCAGGAGGCCCTCACCAACGCCCTGCGGCACGGCCGTGGCGAGAGCGTCGGCGTCGAGCTCGAATACCGGGAGACAGAGGCGGTCGTGACCGTGACCAACCAGCTGGGCGAGTGGCACGGCCCCTTCGAGGAACGGAGTTCGCCGCACCGGGGCCTGGCCGGGATCAGGCAGCGGGTCGCGCTGTTCGGCGGCCGGATCACCTACGGCGTGCAGCCCGACGGCAGACACTGGCAGGTCAGGGCCAGCTTCCCCCTGGAACGGCCACAACTCTGATTCGAAAAAGCCGACCCAGCGGCTTCCCCAGGCTCTATACGGAAATTTCTCCATATAACAAACCGTCCGCGAAAGTCCACGTCTCCGGGAGACAATCGCCGTCCGTGACACGTTCTCCGCACGGAACCTCCCAGCCCCCGAGACCTGGAGACGCCGTGACGCTGCGCGTGCTGCTCGCCGACGACCACGCGATGTTCCGTTCCGGTATGCGCGCCGTACTCGAAACCCAGCCGGACCTGCTCTGCGTCGCCGAGGTCGGAGACGGCCACGAGGCGGTCGCCGAGACCCTGCGGCTCCGCCCGGACGTGGCGATCCTGGACGTGCGGATGCCCAGGCTGGACGGCCTGGCCGCGACGGAGGCGATCCTGGCGGCGCCGGGGAACGTCACCAGGGTCCTGGTGCTGACCACCTACGACAACGACGACTACGTCTACCGCGCGTTACGGGCCGGGGCCAGCGGCTTCCTGCTGAAGAGCCTGCCTCCGGAGGAGATGGCGTCCGCGATCCGGGTGGCCGCCCGGGGGGACGCGCTGATCGACCCCTCGGTGACCCGGCGCCTGATCGCCCGGTTCACCACCAGCATCGAGCCGACGGCCGTGCCCGCCGACTTCGAACGGCTGACCTCCCGGGAGCGCGAGGTGCTGCTCCTGCTGGCCGACGCCCGCAGCAACGCCGAGATCGCCGCGGCCCTCCACGTCGGCGAGGAGACCGTCAAGACGCACGTCTCCCGCATCCTGTCCAAACTCAGCCTGCGCGACCGGGTCCACGCCGTCGTCTACGCCCACCTGAACGGCCTGGCCGGGACGCCGCCCCGGTGAAGGCCCTCAGGAGCCGAGCGGGTCGACAGGGGCGGCCGGGTCGGCCAGGCGCTCCAGGTCGCGGCGGATCAGCAGCTGGTTGGCCATCAGGACCGGGCCGTCGGGCTTGACGGTCAGCAGGGCGCGGTGGACCGTACGGTCACCCGAGCTGACGTCGTCGTGCGCGACCGTCTCGACCGAGTCGGACAGGGGCTTGCCCGCGACGACGGCGGTCGTGGTGAGGCGCTCCTTGAACACCTTGCCCACCTCGGCGGCCCTCGGCAGCACGCACACCACGTCGACCGCCTTGTCGGCCGTGGACGCGGGCCTGCGCAGGCCGACGCCGTACAGGACGACCCCGCCCGGCTGCGTGGGGGCCATGACGATGGCGGAGACGACGTCGCCCAGGCAGTCGGCGACGGCGGCGTGGTCGGGGTTCTCGGCCAGGGAGGAGCCGGTGCCGAGCGCCGCCGCGACGGGCCCGGCCGCGGCGCCCGCGACCAGCGCGGAGTCCGTGACCACCACCTGGTTGAGCTGGTTGATCAGCCCGAGCCCGGCCTGTGGGCCCTTCATGTCGATCATGTTGTCCTCGGCGAGGGACAACCCCTCCTGGCCGCCGATCTCCCGGGGCTTGGCCCCCATGGAGGTCAGTTTGGCGCTGATGCCCGAGGCGTCGAGAGCGCCCTCGACACGGATCGCGGTCTTCGGCGGGACTCCGATGTTGACGGCCTGGTTCGCGGCGAACACGTTGAGACCGGTCGCCTCGGCGAGCCTGTCCCCGCTCACCGCGAGGTCGCCGAAGCCCGAGCCGACGGCGGCCCTCCAGCGCTTGTCCTGGCCCGGCCCCTTGTCGGTGACCACGCCGAGCTTGCGCCAGTGCGCCATGTCGCCGTATTCGAGGTAGGTCGCGGCGGGGCCGGAGGCGTCGAGACGCGCCATCGCCTGGCGCAGGCCCTGTCCCTCCTCCGAGCCGCCGGTGCCGCATCCGGCAAGCACCAGTCCCGCAACCGCCAGAGTCCATCCGAGAGCACGCATGCCCAGGACCTTAGCCATCCACACCGCACCGCACGTCACCCAAAAGGGTGAAATGATCACCCCATTCCCCCCGAAACGGGACAAAGGTCACTCAGCGAGAAGTCCGCACACCCGCTCGATCCCCAGCCCGCTGATCAGCAGCCGTTCCTTGGCGTTGCCGAGCAGCGCCGCGGTCCAGGTGGTCGACCCGCCGTCCCCGAGGTTGAGGGTCTCACCCCGTGGCGTGACGACGTCGATCCCGAACGAGACGCCGGTGTAGTAACCGCGCCCCGTCACGCGCTCGTCGTCGAAGACGAAGGTGACGTCCGGGTGCGCCGGCGCCAACCGGTCGAGGACCCGTTCGCGCAGCGCCGTACGGTGCCGTCCTCCGGTCAGGTCGGTGAGGCCGACGCGCACCGCCGGGATGGCGTGGCCGAGTTCGCGGGCTCCGTCCAGGATGTCCAGGTGAACGCCGACGTGCTCGACGAGAGTCTCCGTCTCGAAGCCGAAGGAACCCTCGTCCCGGCCCGCCGTACACAGCCCGAGCAGCGCGAAGTGCTGCATCATGCCCGGCCCGAACGGCTGCGCGCGCAGGACGCGCTGTGCCGCGCCGAGCCGTACCCTCGACCGGGAGCGGGGCTCGTCCCGGAGCAGGCCCCGGCGGCGGACGGCGCATTCCAGGGCCAGGACGTTGGTCACGTCCGAGACGACCTCGGTGTTGCGGATCGTCGTCAGCACCTTGTCCTGGCTCACGGTCGCCACCGCCGAGGCGGTGCCCAGCGGGCAGACCGGCGCCGTCGCGAGACCGGTGAACCCGTGCCCGGTGAGACGTTCGTGGGCCAGCAGGGTCAGGCGCGCCAGGTCGCCCGCGTCGGCCGGTGAGAGGGCGGTGAACCGGTCACGTTCGTACCGCCGGAGCAGATGGGCGGGCGTGACGTCGGCCGCACGGCGCCGGTGGACGGCCATCAGCAGCGTCTGAAGATCCGCGGGGGACAGCCGCTCGGCCAGCGCCTCAAGCATCTCCGGCGCCGCCCCCTCACGGAGAATCCGCCCAAGCCAGGGGTCGTTCATCGGAACATCGTGGCGTACGGCCCACTCCCGCCGCACCGGGTTATCCGCCGCCGAACCCCGGAAAGGCCACCGGGTCGTCCGGCGCAAGGCCCCGGAGAGCCGGTCGGTCTCAGGCGCCCCGGGAGGCCCTGCGCTCCGGGCCCTCCTTCTCCAGGTGCTGGAGGACGTGCCTGAGCGACTCCCCCAGCTCGGTCAGGCGCCTCTCGCCGAGGCCGGAGAGCACGAACTGCTCCTCCCGGTTGAACTCGGGGAACAGGGTGGTCATCAGCTTCCTGCCCTCGGGGGTGAGGGAGAAGACGGTACGCCTGCGGTCGGTCGCCGGGATCTCCCGCAGGATCAGCCCGCGTGCCTCAAGCGTCTGCGCCACCCCGGTCAGCGTGCCCTTGGTGATGCCCGCCTCCTCGGCGACGTGCCGGTTCTCGATCGACTCCCAGATCCACACGACCCACAGCACCACGAAGGCGGTCCAGGTGAGCTCGGCCTCCTTCAGCACGGTCTGCTCGAAGTGGTTCCTGATGGACGAGGCGACCCGGTAGAGGTTCGAGATCGCGGTCATGGCGCGAAAGTCCAGCTCCAGCCCCTGGAGTTTTCCCGAGACGGCCTCCTCGGTCTGCCGCAGGGTGTGCGCGCCACTCACAGACAAGCTCCTCGGGGGTTCGGCCATATCGACCCCGGGCGGCGGAATCGTCCGGACTCTCCTGATCCTAGATGATTTCCGACAAATGCCTGTTCTGGGACGCTAGACGCGGACCACATTCACGCCCGCGTCGGTGAACCGGGCGGCCTCCTCGTCCGGCAGGCCCTCGTCGGTGATCAGGGTGCCGATCGCGTCGATCGAGCAGATCCGCGCGAAGGCCCGCCCGCCGATCTTGGAGGCGTCGGCGACCGCGACGACCTGGGAGGCCCTGCCGATCAGCAGGTTGTTGACGCTCGCCTCGCCCTCGTGGTGGGCGAAGGCGCCCGCGACCGGGTCGAGCGCGTCCACGCCGAGGAAGGCGATGTCGAGCGCGACCTGTTCGAGCACCCCCGAGGCCAGCGGGCCGATCAGCTCGTAGGACTGCGGCCTCGCCACCCCGCCGGTCACCACGATCTTCACGTGCTGCCTGACCGTCAGCTCGGCGGCGATGTTCAGCGCGTTGGTGACCACGGTGAAGCCGAGGTCGGGGTCGGCCCTGATCGCCAGGGCGCGGGCCACCTCCGAGGTGGTCGTGCCGCCGTTCATGCCGACGATCGCGCCCGGTGTGACCAGTTCGGCCGCGGCGTCCGCGATCCGCTGTTTCTCGTCGGCGTGACGGGCGGTCTTGTAGCGCAGCGGCAGGTCGTAGCTCACGCTCTGGGAGACGGCGCCACCACGGGTGCGCATGAGCATCTGCTGCTGGGCGAGCTGGTCGAAGTCGCGGCGGATCGTCGCCGTCGAGACGGTCAGCGCCTCCGCGGCCTCCTCGACGGACAACCGCCCCTCCTGCGAGAGCAGTTCGAGGATCGCGTTCCAGCGCTCATATCGGCTCACAGCAGTCAGCCTTGCACACGGGGCGATCAAAACCCACCTCTGCACAAAGTTGCTCATTTCTGGTATAAATCAATCACAAACGAAGCTTCTTGGGGAGGCGCGCCGTGACCACGCACACCGAATCCGAGATCGTGTCCCAGCCCGACTGCTGGCGCAGAGCCGTCGCCGAGACCCCGAGGGACGCGCTGCCCCGCCCCGGGGAGCGGGTGGCCGTCATCGGCTGCGGCACCTCGTGGTTCGTCGCCCAGTCCTACGCGGTGCTCCGCGAGCGGGCCGGACAGGGCGAGACCGACGCCTTCGCCGCCTCCGAGTTCCCCGTGGGACGTCCGTACGACCGGGTGCTCGCACTGACCAGGTCGGGCACGACGACCGAGGTCCTCGACGCGCTGGCGGTCCTGCGCGAGCGGGGCGTCAGGACGAGCGCCGTCACCGCCTCCCCCGGCACCCCCGTCGTGACCGCCGCCGACGAGATCGTGATGCTCGACTTCGCCGACGAGCGGTCGGTCGTGCAGACCCGCTTCGCCACGACGCAGCTCGCCCTGCTCCGCGCCCACCTCGGCGAGGACCTGAGCGGCGCGATCGCCGACGCCGAACGGGCGCTCGCCGTCCCGCTCCCCGAGATCACCCTGTCCGCCGAGCAGTTCACCTTCCTCGGCCGGGACTGGTCGTACGGCCTGGCGCTTGAGGCCGCCCTGAAGATGCGCGAGGCGTGCCGGGCGTGGACCGAGTCCTATCCCGCGATGGAGTACCGCCACGGCCCGATCAGCATCGCGGGCCCGAACCGCGTCACCTGGGTCCTCGGAGAGGGCGCGAAGGGACTGCGCGCCGAGGTCGAGGCCACGGGTGGAGCGTTCCTGAACAGCCTCCTCGACCCGATGGCCGAGTTGGTCCTGGTTCAGCGGGTGGCCGTGGCCAGGGCGCTGGCCCAGGGACTCAACCCGGACGAACCACTCAACTTGACCCGTTCTGTCATCCTCCCCTCCTGAACATTGACCGGTGGGAGAAACGGGAAGAACTGACGCCATGAGCATCACACTCTCCGACGCCCGTGTCGTGACCCCCGAAGGTGTCCACGAGGGCTGGCTCACCATCGAGGACGGCCGCATCACCCATGTGGGCCGGGGCGCCGCCCCCGGCCCCGGGCTCAGCCTCGGGGGCCGCCACGTGGTTCCGGGCTTCGTCGACATCCACTCCCACGGCGGCGCCGGAGGATCCTTCCCCAGCGGCGACCAGGAGGAGGCCCGCCGGGTCGCCGCCCTGCACGCCGCGCACGGGACGACCACGATCGTCGCCAGCCTGGTCACCGCGACCACGAACGAGCTGACCAGGGCCGCTTCCGCCCTGGCCGACCTGTGCGAGGACGGCCTGCTGGCCGGCGTCCACCTTGAGGGCCCCTACATCTCCAAGGCCCGCTGCGGCGCGCACAACCCCGCCCTCCTGCGGGAGCCCTCCGTCCGGGAGTTCACCGAGCTGCTCAAGGCGGGCCGCGGCCACATACGGATGCTCACCCTCGCCGCCGAGTTGCCCGGGGCTCTGGACACCATCAGGGAGGCCGTCGCCAACGACGTGATCGCCGCCCTCGGGCACAGCGACGCCGACTACGAGCAGACCCTGCTGGGCATCGAGGCGGGCGGCAGCGTGGCCACCCACCTCTACAACGCGATGCCGCCCCTGCACCACCGCGACCCCGGCCCGATCGCCGCGCTGCTTGAGGACGAGCGGGTCACCATCGAGCTGGTCAACGACGGTGTGCACGTGCACCCGGCGATGATGCGCCTGGCCTACGACGTCGCCGGTCCCGGCAGGACCGTGCTCATCACCGACGCCATGGCCGCCGCGGGCATGGGCGACGGCGTGTACGGTCTCGGCCCGATGCGGGTCGAGGTCGTCGACGGCGTCGCCAGGCTGGCCGGCGGTGGCTCCATCGCGGGCAGCACGCTCACCATGGACGTGGCCTTCCGCCGCGCCGTACAGCAGGTCGGCCTGTCGCTGCCCGAGGCGGTCGAGATCACCTCGCTCACCCCCGCCAAGGTGCTCGGCCTGGCCGACGACCTCGGCTCCATCTCCGTCGGCAAGCGGGCCGACCTGGTGGTGCTCACCGACGACCTGGAGGTCTCCGGCGTCATGCGGCACGGAAACTGGACGACGGCTCCCCGATGACCTCCCCGCCCGCCCGTGGTCCGGTCCTGACCGTCACGCTGAACCTCGCACTCGACGTCACCTACGTGACCGGGGACGTCGACTGGGACGGCGTCAACCGCGTCGGGGCCGTGCACCGCAGGGCGGGCGGCAAGGGCGTCAACGTGGCCAGGGTGCTCGCCGCCCTCGGCTGCGAGGTGCTCGTCACCGGTCTCGCGGGTGGCCCGAACGGCGAGGCGGCCCTGGCCGACCTCACCGCCGCGGGCCTGCCCACCGCCCTCACCCCGATCTCCGGCCCCTCCCGCGCGACCCTGGCCGTCCACGACCACGGCCGTGCCCCGGGACGCACCGCGCTGTTCAACGAACCGGGTCCGCTCGTCACCGAGGACGAGATCGGGCGTTTCCTGAGCGACTACGAGGCCCGGCTCAGGGGTGCCGCCGCGGTCGTGATCTCCGGCAGCCTGCCCTCCGGGGTCTCCCCGCGCCTGTACGCCGAACTCGCCGCCCGCGCCCGGGCCCACGGCGTCCCGACGGTCGTGGACGCCGACGGCGAGCCGCTCAGGCACGCCCCCGGCGGGCGGCCCGAGATCGTCAAGCCCAACGCCGAGGAACTCGCCCGGGCCCTGGCCCTGTCCGGCCCCCAGGAGGCTCACAGCCCCGGCACCGGCCCCGGCGCCGCCGTGCGGGGGGCCCAGGTCCTCAGGCGTTCCGGGGCCAGGGCGGTCGTGGTCTCCCTCGGGGCCGACGGCCTGCTCGCGGTGACCCCCGAGGGGGCGTGGCGGGCGGCGATGCCGTACCGGGTCGAGGGGAACCCGACCGGCGCGGGTGACGCGCTGGTCGCGGGGCTGACGCTCGGCCTGGTCGAGGGCACCCCCTGGCCGGAACGGCTGCGCCGGGCGGCGGCGCTCGGCGCGGCGGCGGTCGCGGCCCCGGTCGCGGGTGACTTCGACGCCGACGTCCTGCGGGAGGTCCACCCGGGTGTCCGGGTGGAAGCGGAACCTGTGTAACGGAGGCCAATCATGTCCCTCGTCGGAATCGGCGACATCGTCGGGAACGCTCCAAAGGGCGTCGGCGCGTTCAACGTCATCCAGCTCGAACACGCGGAGGCGATCGTCGCCGGGGCCGAGGCCGCAGGCACACCCGTCGTGCTGCAGATCAGCGAGAACTGCGTCCGCTACCACGGCGCGCTCGCCCCGATCGCGGCGGCGTCCCTGGCGGTCGCCAGGGCGGCGGCCGTGCCCGTCGCCGTCCACCTCGACCACGCCACCGACCGCGCGCTGGTCGAGGAGGCCGCGGAGCTGGGGATCGGCTCGGTGATGTTCGACGCCTCCGCGCTGCCCGACGAGGAGAACGTGGCGCTCACCGCCGAGGTCGCCGCCCACTGCCACGCCCGTGGCCTGTGGGTGGAGGCCGAGCTCGGCGAGGTGGGGGGCAAGGACGGGGTGCACGCGCCCGGGGCGCGGACCAGGCCGCACGAGGCCGTGGACTACGTGGCCAGGACCGGGGTGGACGCGCTGGCCGTGGCCGTCGGCAGCTCGCACGCCATGACGACCAGGGACGCCGTGCTCGACCTTGAGCTGATCTCCGCGCTGCGCGCCGCCGTACCCGTCCCGCTGGTGCTGCACGGCTCCTCGGGCGTGCCGGACGAGACCCTCCGCGCCGCCGTACGGCACGGCATGAAGAAGATCAACATCGCCACCCACCTCAACAAGACCTTCACCGGGGCGATCCGCGACCACCTGGCCGCCGACGAGCGGGTCGTCGACTCCCGCGTCTACCTCGCCGCCGCCCGTACGGCCGTCGCCACCGAGGTCACCCGCCTCCTGAAGGTCCTGGCCTGACCCCTACGACACCCCTCGACGCCCCTACGGCCAGTTCCAGCGGATGCCGATCAGGCCGGGGCGCAGCGAGTCGGCCACCAGGTGGACCGCGTGGTGGGCGTTGAGGGTCAGTTCACCGTGGTCGTGCTCCTCCGCGGCGTGGTCGTGCCGGGAGAAGCGGCGGATGCCCGCGGGCAGCGCCGAGGCGGCGAAGCTCACTCTGAGCGTGTACTGCCCGGCGGGGAAGCGGAACCCCCGTTCGTACTCGGTCGTCTCCACCCCGCTCGGGTCGGCCAGCTCGTAGCGGATCACCTGGGTCTCCCCGACCCGCAACCTGCGGTCGAACAGCAGCTCGGCCGCCACGAGCGCGGTCGGGCCGTCCCGCCTGACCCTGCCGACCCGGCAGTCCTCAAGCGCCCTGATCCGCACGCGTTCGACGTCGCACCCCAGGTCGCCCCGGTAGACGATGATGTGGCGGTCGGTCGCCTCCTGCGCCCGCATCACCTGGAGCGTCTCACGGCGCACGACGCTGCGGTCCGGGCCGATCTGCAGCGTCTCGTACATCCCGCTGATGTGCAGCCGCCTGTCGTCGGCGGAGCCGTCGAGGTCCTGCAGCAGGGCCGAGAGCGCTCGTGAGGGCTCAAGGATCGTGGCGTAGGGAACGGCGGCGGAGATCGGGACGGACGTGCCCCCGCCGTTCTGCCCCCGGCCCCGGGGCCGGGGCGGCCCGAGCAGGCCCATCAGCGAGCGCGGCGGGAGGATGAGGATCTCCTCAAGCGCCCGTACGGCCCGCAGCGACTCGGGCCGCTCGGGGCGGCGCAGTCCCTGCTGCCAGTAGCTCAGGCTCGTCATCCCGACCCGCAGCCCGCGCTCCTCAAGGCGGTGGCGGAGCCGGTCAAGGGTCAGCCCCCTCGCTTCGACCGCGGCGCGGAGCGCGACGTGGAACGGGCCTTCCCGAAGAGCGACCCGCAGCTCACGATCATCCGACACATGGGAATGTTCACAGATTTTTCGGCTTACGTCACTTTTGCCGACGCAGACAGTGTCAATTTCGTGACCAGCCGCCGGTCTGCGTCGACGCCCATGACAGTGTCCCCCAGCGCCAATCCCTGGCACCCAGCGCACATCCGGCACGTCTCCCGTGCCGTCCGACGACACCCGACCTGGGGCCTTCCCGGTCGGTGATGGACCTGTTCCGGAGCGGCACCGGGCCACGGCGCACGGGCGGGAAAACACGCGTGCCCGGAGCGAATCGCTCCGGGCACGGCAGAAACGGCGGTGTCAGGAACCCTGGGGGGCGACGACGACCTCGACCCGCTGGAACTCCTTCAGGTCGGAGTATCCGGCGGTGGCCATCGTCCGCTTGAGCGCGCCCATGAGGTTCATCGAACCGTCGGCGACCGAGGAGGGACCGTGCAGGATCTGCTCCAGCGTGCCGACCGTGCCGAACTGCACCCGCTTGCCCCGGGGCAGCTCGGGGTGCTGGGCCTCGGAGCCCCAGTGGAACCCGCGGCCCGGGGCCTCCGTGGCCCTGGCGAGAGGAGAGCCGACCATGACCGCGTCAGAACCGCAGGCGATCGCCTTGGCGATGTCACCCGAGGTGCCCATGCCGCCGTCGGCGATGACGTGGACGTACCGGCCGCCCGACTCGTCCATGTAGTCGCGCCGGGCCGCGGCCACGTCGGAGATCGCGGTGGCCATCGGCACCGCGACGCCGAGCACCGTGCGCGTGGTGTGCGAGGCGCCGCCGCCGAAGCCGACCAGGACGCCGGCCGCGCCGGTCCGCATGAGGTGCAGCGCCGCGGTGTAGGTGGCGCAGCCGCCGACGATCACCGGAACGTCCAGCTCGTAGATGAACTGCTTGAGGTTGAGCGGCTCGGCCCGCCCGGAGACGTGCTCGGCGGAGACCGTGGTGCCGCGGATCACGAAGATGTCCACACCCGCGTCGATGACGGCCTTGTGGTACTGGACCGTGCGCTGCGGGGACAACCGCACCGCCGTGGTCACCCCGGCCGCGCGGATCTCCTCGATGCGACGGCCGATCAGCTCTTCCCTGATCGGCGCGTTGTAGATCTCCTGGAGCCGCCTGGTCGCGGCCTCCCCCTCAAGCTCGGCCACCTCGGCCAGCAGCGACGTCGGGTCGTCGTAGCGGGTCCACAACCCCTCAAGGTCGAGTACGGCCAGCCCGCCGAGCCTGCCCACCTCGATCGCCGTCGCCGGGGAGACCACGCTGTCCATCGGGCTCACCACGACGGGCAGCTCGAACCGGTAGGCGTCGATCTGCCAGGCGATCGAGACCTCCTCGGGGTCACGGGTGCGGCGGGAGGGAACGATGCCGATCTCGTCGAGCGCGTAGGCACGGCGGCCGTTCTTGCCGCGGCCGATCTCCACCTGAGTCATATGCCTGTCTTTCCATGTCATGCCTGTACGGCGGGCCGTACCGTGCCGTCACGGCCCGGCCCGTCGCGAGAACCGGGTCGGGACTCTATCGGCGGTGGTAGTTCGGAGCCTCGACGGTCATCTGGATGTCGTGCGGGTGGCTCTCCTTGAGCCCGGCCGCGGTGATCGGCATGAGCTCGCACCTGCTGTGCATGTCCTCGATCGTGCGGCACCCGGAGTACCACATGCCCTGGCGCAGACCGCCGACGAGCTGGTGGGCGACCGCGGCGACCGGCCCGCGGTAGGGGACCTGGCCCTCGATGCCCTCGGGGATGAACCTGTCCTCGCTGCCGACGTCGGCCTGGGCGTAGCGGTCCTTGCTGAAGGAGGTCCCGCCGCGCTCGCGGTTGCGGACCGCGCCCAGCGAGCCCATCCCCCGGTAGGACTTGAACTGCTTGCCGTTGATGAAGATCAGCTCACCCGGCGACTCCTCGCAGCCCGCCAGGAGCGAGCCGAGCATGACCGTGTCCGCCCCTGCCGCGATGGCCTTGGCGATGTCACCGGAGTACTGCAGGCCGCCGTCGCCGATCACCGGGATTCCGGCGGGACCGGCCGCGAGCGAGGCCTGGTGGATGGCCGTGACCTGCGGCGCGCCGACACCCGCGACCACCCGGGTGGTGCAGATGGAGCCGGGCCCGACGCCGACCTTGACCGCGTCGGCCCCCGCGTCGACCAGCATCTGGGCACCCGCGCGGGTGGCGATGTTGCCGCCGACGACCTGGACGCCGCTGTTGGCCTTGAGCTTGGAGATCATGTCGGCCAGGCCCTTGGAGTGGCCGTGCGCGACGTCGACCACGACCACGTCGACCCCGGCCTCGATCAGGGCCGCCGCCCGCTTCTCGGCGTCCTCGCCCACGCCGATCGCGGCTCCGACGACGAGCCTGCCGTCGGCGTCCTTCGTGGACAGGGGGTACTGCTCGCTCTTGGTGAAGTCCTTGACGGTGATGAGCCCGCGCAGCCGTCCGCCCGCGTCGACCAGCGGCAGCTTCTCGATCTTGTTCTTGCGCAGCAGCGCGAAGGCGTCGTCCCTGGAGACCCCGACCGGCGCGGTGACCAGCGGCATCGAGGTCATGACGTCGCGCACGGGGCGGCCGTGGTCGGTCTCGAAGCGCATGTCGCGGTTGGTGACGATGCCGACCAGCACGCCGTTCTCGTCCGTCACCGGGACACCGGAGATGCGGTAGGTCGCGCACAGGCGCTCGACGTCGGCGAGCGTGTCCTCGGGCGAGCAGGTGACCGGGTTGGTGACCATCCCGGCCTCGGAGCGCTTGACGAGATCGACCTGCTGGGCCTGCTCCTCGATGGAGAGGTTGCGGTGCAGGATGCCGATGCCGCCCTGACGCGCCATCGCCACCGCCATCCGCGCCTCGGTGACCGTGTCCATCGCGGCGGAGACGAGCGGGATGCGCAGGGTGATGCCCCGCGACAGGCGGGTGGTGGTCTCCGCCTCACCCGGCTGTAGATCCGAATAGGCGGGAACCAGGAGCACGTCGTCGAACGTGAGCCCGGTCTCGGTGAACCTTGCCATCTGCGACCCTCCTGCCACGGCGCTCTCAAGTGGAGTGGGGAAGGCGCCGGCCCCCGGGTCACAGTTTAGAGTCTGGCGCCAAACCCGGAGGACACCGGGGAAGGTGGGGAACCGGACGGCCGGTGAGCGTCCGGTTCCCCTCCCTGAAGGACGGGAGCCGGGCGGCCGACGGACCGCCCGGTCCCGGCCGGGGTTTGGGGAACCGAGCGGTCGGTGACCCGCCCGGCTCCCCGGTCACCGGCGGGAGGCGCGGGGACACCGCACGCCGCCGGACCCCCCTCCGCGTCCGAACGGCCACTACGCCCACGCCCCTCGCCGACGCTGGGTAAAGTCTGCGTTACCTTCCGTTCACACGCAATGTACGGACGTGCAGTTGCACGAAGCTGCACCCGACCGCCCAGGAAGGACCGGGTTCCCCGATCGGCGACGGCTCGGGACGAGTCGTCCACGAGACCGGAAGAGGCCCAGAAGACGCAACGCCCGGACACCGGTGATTTCGGGACGTTATTCTCGCGGAACGCCGTGCCATCTCTGGAGCCTCTCGCCGATGCGTACCGACACACCGCCGCTTGAGAGTCTGGGCTTCACCTCGGCCCAGATCTCTCTCTACAACGCGGTGCTACGCCTGCACCGCGCAACCTGCGCCGAACTCGCCGACGCCCTGGACGGCTCGCCTGAGCGGCTGAGCCGCGAGCTGGCCACCCTGGTGAAGCTGGGCGTGGTCCACGAGCAGGGCGGCGAGTACCTCGCCCGTCACCCCGCGACGGCCCTGGGCCACCTGCTCGCCGACCGGCTCGACCGGCTCGCCGCGGAGAGCCGCAGGATCGACACCGTCGTCGGGTCGATCCGCGACCTCATCCACGAGTACGACGCGGGCCGCGACTACCAGGCGGGCCGGTTCTCCGTCGACCTGGTCGGCGGAGCGGACGAACTGTACGAGAGCGTGATCGGCATGGCCGTACAGGCGCCGCCGCTCGAACTGCTCTCGGTCATCCCCGACCGGCGCACGATGAACGACTTCGCGCACCGCTACGCCGACCAGTGGATCGGGGCGCAGCGCGCGGGCCTGCTGTCCACCAGGAACATCATCCCGGTCCAGACCCTGGAGATCCCCGCGCTGCGGGAGAAGCTGAGCCAGTTCCAGCAGGCCGGGGCCCGCGTCCGCACCCTGGACACGGTGCCGAGCTGGTTCCTGATCGCCGGGACGGACGCCGCGGGTGTGCCCGCCCGGTGGGGCGGCACACTGGCGGAGAGCGCCTACAACTTCCACCTGGTCAGAACCCCCGTCGTGGTGGACGCGCTGCGTTCCCTCTTCGACGAGCTGTGGGCCCGCGCGGCGCCGCTGCCCTGGCCGCGCCGGGGCGACGGGATGATCCAGGTGCTGCGGCTCGCCGCCCAGGGCGTCTCCGACGAGATGATCGCCAGGCAGCTCGGGGTCTCGGTGCGCACGGTGCGGGCCCGCTTCGCCGACGCCATGGCCGAGCTCGGCGCCCAGTCCCGCTTCCAGGCGGGCGCGGAGGCCGCCCGGCGCGGCTGGCTGACGTGAAGGCCTCTTTGCGCGCCTGCGCGTCGCTCCGCGTGCCCGTGGGCCGCCGGTTGGACCTGCCGCACATCAAGGTCATATCAAGGCCATAAGGTGGGATCGTGCTCGACGACGTCCCCCGCGACCCGTTCGCGGACGACCCCGACGACCCGGCGGCGGCACTGGGTGAGACGGACTCCCCCCAGTCGCTGACCTCCGCCGAACGCGACGAGGCCATGACGGACCTCGCCGACGTCGAGGTCTTCCGGTCTCTCCTTGAGCCCCAGGGGGTGCTCGGGCTGGTGCTCGACTGCCCCGAGTGCGGGGAACAGCACTACTTCGACTGGGAGCTGCTGCGCGGCAACCTGCGGCAGATGATCGACAACGGCAGGCCGCAGGTTCACGAACCCGCCTACCAGCCCGACCCCACGAACTATGTGACCTGGGAGTACGCCAGGGGTTACGTCGACGGGGTGACCGACACCGAGGGGCACCGCTGATCGACGTCGTCGATCAGCGCGGCCAGTAGACCGACGGCGACGTCCGAGGACGAGGCGGGCTCACGCCGGGAGAGCCCGTCGAGAAGGCGGTCGGTCTCGGTGACGCCCCGATCCTCCTCAGGGCCGTATCTCCGGACGGGACGCCTGGGGTGGACCGCCGTCATGGGCTCACCCGCCAACGGGTCTCACCGGACCGGCGAGACCCACTCCACGCTTCCCGGCGGCGCCGGCGGATCCGGCCCGGCTGGTCCGCGGTCAAGCCGTCGACTCCAGCTCCGCCATCGCGCGCAACCGCGCGAGCGCCCGGTGCTGCGCGACCCGGACCGCGCCTGGTGACATGCCGAGCACGTTACCCGTCTCCTCGGCCGACAACCCCGAGACCACGCGGAGCATGAGCAGTTCACGCTGGTTGTCCGGGAGCCTGGAGAGCAGCCTGCGGGCGTGCTCGGCCTCGATGTAGCGCACCACGGTCTCCTCGGGCCCCGGCCCCTCGTCAGGACCGTCGGGAAGGTCCTGGGTGGGTACGGCGGAGCGCACCGAACTGCGCAGCGCGTCGGCCACCTTGTGGGAGGCGATGCCGAAGACGAAGGACGCGAAGGGTCTGCCCATGTCGCGATAACGCGGCAGGGCGGACAGAACCGCGATGCACACCTCCTGCGCCACGTCGTCCGCGATGTGGTACTGACCGGAAACCCGCCCGAGGCGAGCACGGCAATATCGGACGACCATTGGCCGTAACTGCGCGATCAGAGATTCGATCGCGGTGCGATCTCCCTGAACGGCGAGGCTCGTCAGATCCTTGAGATCGTCCCTGTGGGGGACCCCTTCAGATCTCGTCGCAAGCCTTACCCCACTTTTGGCGTCGGCGACGCATCCCTCGGTCACGTTAGGCATGATGCCCGCCCCGATCGAGCCTGTCGTCATGGCGAACGGCTACGGATTGGTCACATTGAGAGGGCGATAACGGGGCGTAATCAATCGACCACAGTAAGGCTTTGTGCCTGAAGGAATATTTCATTGGACCGCCGATTATGTCGGCCATTGGTCACATGAAAGTTTACTCCTTACGCGCATCCTCGCATGACGCTTTGCGGCACGTTTCGGTTTACCGGAAAACGAAACGGCCCGCATCCGGTGAGAGATGCGGGCCGTACGGCGAAAGCGGATCAGTGGCCGTGGCCGTGACCGTGGCCGTGCCCGGCGGCGGCCGGAGCCTCCTCCTCGGGCTTGTCCACCACGAGGGCCTCGGTCGTCAGCAGCATGCCGGCGATGGAGGCGGCGTTCTGGACGGCCGAGCGGGTGACCTTGACCGGGTCGATGACGCCCTGGGAGATCAGGTCGCCGTACTCGCCGGTGGCGGCGTTGAGGCCCTGACCGACGGGGAGCTCGGAGACCTTGGTCGTCACGACGTAGCCCTCAAGGCCGGCGTTCTCCGCGATCCAGCGGGCGGGCTCGATGAGCGCCTTGCGGACCACGGCGACACCGGTCGCCTCGTCACCGGACAGACCCAGGTCGTCGAGGACCTTGGAGACGTGGATGAGCGCGGAGCCACCGCCGGAGACGATGCCCTCCTCGATCGCGGCGCGCGTCGCGGAGATGGCGTCCTCAAGGCGGTGCTTCTTCTCCTTGAGCTCGACCTCGGTGGCCGCGCCGACCTTCAGCACGCAGACACCGCCGGAGAGCTTGGCCAGACGCTCCTGGAGCTTCTCACGGTCCCAGTCGGAGTCGGACTGCTCGATGGCGAGCTTGATCTCCTTGACGCGGTCGGCGATGGCCTGCGCGTCGCCCGCGCCGTCCACGACCGTGGTGCTGTCCTTGGTGATCACGACACGGCGGGCCGTGCCGAGGACCTCCAGGCCGACGTGCTCCAGCTTGAGGCCGACCTCCTCGCTGACGACCTCGCCACCGGTGAGGATGGCGATGTCCTGCAGCATGGCCTTGCGGCGGTCACCGAAGCCGGGGGCCTTGACCGCGACCGAGGTGAAGGTGCCGCGGATCTTGTTGGTGACCAGGACGGCCAGGGCCTCGCCCTCGACGTCTTCGGCGATGACGAGCAGCGCCTTCTTGGTCTGCGCGACCTTCTCCAGCAGCGGCAGGAAGTCCGCGACCGAAGCGATCTTGTTCTGGTTGATCAGGATGTAGGGGTCTTCGAGAACCGCCTCCATCCGCTCCTGGTCGGTCACCATGTAGGGCGAAAGGTAACCCTTGTCGAACTGGAGACCCTCGGTGAACTCCAGTTCGAGGCCCATGGTGTTGGACTCTTCGACGGTGATGACGCCGTCCTTGCCGACCTTGTCGAACGCCTCGGCGATCAGCTCACCGATCTTGGCGTCCTGCGCGGAGATCGTCGCCACGTGGGCGATCTCCTTCTTGTCCTCGACCGGCCTGGCCGAGTCGATCAGCTTGTCGCTGACGGCCTTGGCGGCCAGGTCGATGCCGCGCTTGAGGGACAGCGGCTGGGCGCCGGCCGCGACGTTGCGCAGGCCCTCGCGGACCATCGCCTGGGCGAGGACGGTCGCGGTGGTCGTGCCGTCACCGGCGACGTCGTTGGTCTTGGTCGCGACCTCCTTGGCGAGCTGGGCGCCGAGGTTCTCGTACGGCTTCTCCAGCTCGACCTCACGCGCGATGGTGACACCGTCGTTGGTGATGGTCGGCGCGCCGAACTTCTTGTCGATGACGACATTGCGGCCACGGGGGCCGAGGGTCACCTTGACCGCGTCGGCGAGGGCGTTGACACCACGCTCAAGAGCGCGGCGCGCGTCCTCCTCGAAGGACAGGATCTTGGGCATTGTGGTCCTCTCTGAAAGCACGTCGGCGCATCAAAGCCCCGGGCGCTCGCGCGACCCGGGGCTCGATACGTCATCTCTGCGAAGTGTCGGTTACTTCTCGATGATGGCGAGCACGTCACGGGCGGAGAGCACGAGGTACTCCTCGCCGCCGTACTTCACCTCGGTGCCGCCGTACTTGCTGTAGAGGACGACGTCGCCCTCCTTGACGTCGAGCGGAATGCGCTTGTCGCCGTCCTCGTCCCAGTTGCCAGGGCCGACAGCGAGGACCTTGCCCTCCTGCGGCTTCTCCTTGGCGGTGTCCGGGATGACGAGACCGGAAGCAGTGGTCTGCTCGGCCTCAAGCGGCTGGACCACGATGCGGTCGCCGAGCGGCTTAACGGGAACCTTGGTGGCGGTCGTCACGTCGGACCTCCCCTTCAGATTTGAATGATCTAGAAGAGGCGACCAGCGGTCTGCCGTCGCGGGTGTCAGACCTGCCTCGTCGCGTATGTTTGGCACTCTCACCGGGAGAGTGCCAATACGGAACAGTATGCAAGGAGGCCTTGACAGTCAACACGAACCGCCTCCGCACTGGGTACGCGAACCTCAAACCCTGCGCCGCCCCGCCGCGGGCAGGCCTCTGACCCGCGCGATCTCGGCCTCGTACAGCTCCCGCGAACCGCGCAGGAAACCCAGCACGAAACGGATCTCCTCATCGGAGTAACCCGAGATCAGCCGCCTCCCCCGTTCGACGACGGGACCGTACAGCTCCTCGACCTTCGCGAGGGTCTCGGGGGTGGCGCGCACGACCACCTTCCTGCGGTCCCCGGGATCGGGGGAGCGCGTCAGGTATCCGGCCCGTTCGAGGCGGTCGAGCATCGCGGTGACGCTGCCCGTGGTGAGCCCCAGGCCCGTCCCGAGGACGCTGGGTGTGACGTTCCCCTCAACCCCCTCGCGCACCAGGATCTCCAGGCAGCGCAGGTCGGTCCTGTTCACCCCGAGGTGGATCGCGACCGCCTCGTCGAAGGCGTCGACGGCCGTCTGACCCGCCTGGACCTCCCGCCCCAGCTCCGCCCTGAGAGCGCCGTCCCCATGCGCGGGACCATTTTCCCTTGACATTCAAGCCTCTCGACCATCAAGCTAAATATGCCTCGAACATCAAGATACATGGCGTTCGAGGAGAACACCCCTGTCCAGACCCGTCCTCCAAGGGAGACCCGTGTCCCCTCTCCACGTGATCGTCATCGGTGCGGGCACCGGCGGAATGTGCCTGGCCCACGGCCTGCGGCGCGCCGGGATCTCGGTCGCGGTCTACGAACGCGACCGCACCCGCGCCGACGGCGTGCACGGCTACCGCGTCGGCATCGACCCGACGGGCAACCAGGCGCTCCGCGAGTGCCTGCCCCCCGAGTTGTTCGACACCTACACCGCCACCTGCGCCAGGACGCCCGCCCACTTCAACGTGCTGACCGAACGGCGCAGGACGGTCGCCTCCTTCCGGCTGCCGGAGAGCACCGACCCGGTCCACAGCGAACGCTCGGTCTCCCGGATGACCCTGCGCCAGGTGCTGCTCACCGGGATGGACGACGTCGTGCGCTTCGGCAAGACCTTCACCCACTACGAGCACGGCGCCGACGGCACCGTGACCGCCTTCTTCGACGACGGCACCTCGGCCACCGGCGACCTGCTCGTCGCCGCCGACGGCACCGGCTCCAGGGTCCGCAGGCAGTACCTCCCGCACGCGAAGGTCAGGGACACCGGGGTGATCGCGGTCTCCGCCAAGGTCGCGGTGACCCCGGAGACCAGGGCGCTGCTGCCCGAGGAGGTCTTCAACGGGATCTCCGCCACCTTCGCCCCGAAGGGCCAGTTCTGCATCTGGCACGTCATGGAGTTCAAGTGGGACCGCGACGGCGAGGTCAAGCACGGCGTCGGCGGCAACGACGCGGAGCTGATCGCGCGCTGGCCCGGCCTGCTGTACGACAACACCCGCGACTACATCAACTGGGGCTTCTCCGCCTCGGCCCGCAGGTTCCCGCCCGGGGTGATGGACCTGCGCGGCGAGGATCTCAAACGGGTGGTCCTGGACATGACGCCCAACTGGCATCCGGACCTGCGCGCGCTGTTCCGGGCCGCCGACCCGGGCAGCTGCTTCCCCATCGCCATCCGCACCTCCGAGCCGGTGGACCCATGGGAGACCACCAACGTCACCCTGCTCGGCGACGCCGTGCACACCATGACCCCCGGGCGGGGCGTCGGCGCCAACACCGCCCTGCGCGACGCGATGCTCCTGACCAGGTGGCTCATCACCGTCCGTGACGGCACCCCGCTGCTGGACGCCGTCGCCGCCTACGAGGCGGAGATGATCCCGTACGGCTTCGCCCGCGTCGCCGACTCCCTCGCCCAGAACGGCACCAACGGCGACGACCTGCTGCACAGGCCGGTCGTCGGCCGGGCGGTCCTGGCGGCCAACCGGACGTTCTTCCGCGCGGTCGGCCGGATCCCGGCGCTGCGCAGGAGGTTCGTCGACGCCCTCGTGGCCTACCGCGCCGCGGACGCCTGAGGACCTTCACCCCGATTCCCGCGCTTCGGGGCGACACCGGGACGCTCATCGGGGAACATACGACTTCGGGAACATACGAGCGAGCACCGGGGGGAACGCGACCCGATGGCTACGAACGGTGACGGGAAAGACGCTACGGTGAGCGATGTGACCAGCACGCTGAGCGAGGAGACGAGCGCAACGCGCGAGGTCGGCGAGCTTCTCGCCAACTGGCCCTATCCGCCGCCCGGCGGATGGACGGCCGACGACCTCGACCGGCTTCCCCAGGAGGGCCCCCACGGCGAGCCGGACTTCTTCAAGCACGTCGAACTCGTCGATGGAGCCCTCATCTTCATGTCCCCCCAGAAGCGTTTCCACGAGCACGTCCTGTACGGCCTGCGGACCTGCCTCAACGTTCAGGCACCCAGGCACCTGAAGGCCGTGACCCAGATGGACGTCGTGCTCGGCCCCCGGCAGCGGCCGTGCCCGGATGTCCTGATCATCGACAGTGAGGTGGCGAAGGACAGGTCCCGAACGGCCTACACCCCCGAGGAGGTGCACCTCGTCATCGAGGTCGTCTCCCCGGAGTCCGAGCTGCGTGACCGTGACGTGAAGCCGAAACGCTACGCCGCCGCGGGCATCCCGCACTTCTGGCTGGTGGAGAACAACGCCGACGAGCCCGTGGTCTACGTCTACGAACTCGACCCGGTGAATCAGGGCTACGCCATCACCGGCATCCACCATGGACGCCTCAAGCTCGCCGACCCCTTCCCCATCGACGTCGATCTTGGCGAACTACCCGACTGACCGCCCTGCTGGGCTGAGGAGAGGCTCCATCCGTCCGAGGCGGTAGCGTCGGGCGGTGTGGAGCTTGACTCGTTCCTGGAGCTGTTGACACCCCGAGGCCAGGAGGCCCTGGCCGCCGCCGGAGCCGCGGGAGACGACCCGGTCGCGGCGGTCACCCGGCTCAGGAAGACCTACGACGCCGACCTGACCTCCGCGGCGCTCACCCAGGCGGGGCTCAGACGCCGCGCCGTGGAGAAGTTCGGCGCCGACGCCGGGGTGATGTACTTCACGCCGAACGGCCTTGAGCAGTCGACCCGCCGCGAGGTGGCCGACCACCGCGCCCGGCGCGTCCCCCCGGGCTCCCGGGTCGCCGACGTCTGCTGCGGCATCGGCGGGGACACCCTGGCCCTGGCCAGGGCCGGATGCGTGGTCGAGGCGGTCGACGCCGACCCGCTCACCGCCGCGGTCGCCCAGGCCAACGCCGACGCGCTGGGGTTCGGCGACCGGGTCACGGTCCGGGCGGCCGACGCCGCCACGGTCGACCCGTCCGGCTTCGACGTCCTGTTCGCCGACCCCGCCCGCCGTACGGCCCGGGGCAGGACCTTCGATCCGATGGCCTACTCACCACCGTGGCCCCAGGTGCTGGAGATGGCGCGCCAGGCGAGGGCCGCGTGCCTGAAGGTCGCCCCGGGGATCGACTACGCGTTCATCCCGCCGGGGGCGGAGGCCGAGTGGGTCTCCCACCGGGGCGAGGTCAAGGAGGCCGCGATCTGGTGCGGCGCCCTGGCAGGCGAGGTCGAGCGCAGGGCCACGATGCTGCCGTCCGGCGCGACGCTGACCCCCGACCCCAAGCTCGGTACGGCCGGGCACGGCCCGGTCGGGCGCTACGTCCACGAGCCCGACGGGGCGGCGATCAGGGCCCACCTCGTGGCGGAGGTCGCCGACGCGGTCGGCGGGCACCTGCTCGACCCGCGCATCGCCTACATCACGGGGAACGGGACGGAGCGGACGCCGTGGGCGGCGCGGTACGAGGTCCACGAGACTCTGCCGTTCTCACTCAAACGGCTGAGGGCGGCGCTGCGTGAGCGCGGAGTGGGAAACGTGACGATCAAAAAGAGGGGCTCCGCGGTCGACGTCGATCGCCTCAGAAAGGACCTTCGCCTGACCGGGGGCGAATCCGCGGTCGTTATTCTCACCAGGATCGAGGAAAGGCCTTTCGCCCTGATATGCACCCCTTCCTGAACTGGCAAAACGGTACATCAAGCAATTAACCGGCGATCTGTCTTTTTTAAATTTGACACGGAGGACACATGTCTCAGGGGCTAGGGTTACTCACGCATGGATTTCCGAGGAAAACTCGGCCTACATTCCTCGGTAAATTAAAAACAAAGTCCTTAAAGAAACATTAAAACCCGCCGCGTGGCCGACCGTCGGTGGGGAAAGGGGTTTTCCGTGGATCGTTCCGGCCACACCCTGTTCCACGCGGACGAGCAGAGCCCGATCTTCGACCGGATGCGCGAACTGCTGGCGCACGCCGCCCAGGACCCCGTGCGCGAGCAGCTCCCGCAGGGGCCCGCGTACGAGCAGCGCCCGCAGAGCTCCGTCTACGAGCAGCTCCCCCCCGCGCCCATTTACGACCAGTGCCCCCAGCCGCCCGTGTACGAGAAGCTCTCCCCCGCACCCGTGTACGACCAGCGCCCCCAGGGCACCGGGCTCGACGAGATCCGTCAGCGCCTCGACGGCGTGGAGTGGCTGCTGCGGGAGGCCAGGGATCGGGAGAGCGGGCTGAACGGCACGCTCGAATCCGTGACCGGCCGCCTCGACAAGGCCCTGACCCGCCCGCCCGCCTGGGTCCAGGGGCTCGCCCAGCACGTCGAGGCGGTCCGCGACCACGTGGACTCGGTCGGCGCACGGGTCGGCTTCCTGACCCGGGAGGTCAAGTCGGTCGGCGCACAGATCGTCCCCCTGGACGGGCTGCCGCGCCTGTGGGCCGATCTCAGCGCCGTGAGCGAGAAGACCGACGAGGCGCTCACCCGGCTCCGGGTGCTCACCGGCAAGACCCAGGACAACGGCGAGACCACCGAGCGGCTCGGCCGTCTCCAGACGGGCATGGACGCGGCCGCGGGCCGGTTCACCCGGCTGGACAAGGGGCTGGGTGAGCTGGTCCGGCGTACGGGGTCCCTTGAGAAGGGCCTGCCCGAGCTGTCGGCGGGCTTCCAGGGGGTCGTCGCCGAGGCGACCCGCCGTCTGTCGGACGCCGTCGAGCAGGTGAGCGGCAAGATCGACATGATCATGGTCAGGCTCGACGGCCTGACCGAGGACGTCGGAGACTGCCTGAGCGACCTGGACAGGCGGCTGGCCGCGCTTGAGCGGCGGATGACGGAGACGAACGAGCGGCTCGGTGAGATCGCCGCCCGTCACGAGGCGCGGTTCGACGCCCTCGACGAGCGTCTGGACGACGTCGAGGGGCGGACCCTCAACAGGATCGAGGCCGTCGACGCCCGGCTGCGGACGCTCGACGGCCACACCGGGCGGCCGGAGGACGTGCAGGCGCACGTCACCGGGGCCGGGAAGCGGCTGAAGGGCCTGCTGCAGACCCGGGAGCAGCGGCGCCTCGACCCGTTCGAGGAGCGCGTCGCCCAGGCCCGCGCGGCTCTCGCCCCCCTGGGCGACACGCTGCGCGCCCAGCCGGGCCGCGAGCGGCTCACCGAGGCGCTGACCCGGGCCGTCGAGCCCGCCGGCGCAGGCCCGGCCGACAGGCTCGGCGCGCTTGAGGAGACCGTGCTGGTCCTCGCCGAGGCCCTGCTGTGCCGGCCCCACGGCAACGGGGACTGACGCTTTCAGCACATGGTGTCGCCCGGTAGGCAGGGGGAGGTGTCGCACGCCTCCTCACCGCACAGGTTGTTCCTGACCACCTTCAGCAGCAGGGTCAGCTCCCCCGCCTGCTCCGGGCTCAGGCCGCCGGTCATCCGGCGGTGGACCTCCGCCAGGACGCGTTCGACCTCGGGACGCAGGGCGTCGCCCTTCGGAGTGCTGCTGACGATGCTGACGCGGCGGTTGGCGGGACTGGGCGCGCGGCTGACGAAGCCGCTGCGTTCGAGGCGCTGGAGGGTCTTGGTCATCGTGGACATGTCGATGCCGATGAGCCTGGCGAGCACGTTCTGCGGCTGCGGGCCGTACTCCCAGAGCAGGGTCAGGGTGCGTTCCTGGCCCGGGTAGAGGTCGAGTTCGGCCAGGAGACCGGCCATAAGCGTGCGGTGCCCTCGGGCGGCCTGGATCATCAGGCAGTTCAGGCTGTCAGGGCTTTCCTCCCAGGCTTCGACCCCCGCCGGTTCCTCGTCAAGCCGTGGAAGCGTCATCTCGTCCTCCTGTTCGACTCCAGCCTACTCCTTGCAAGTTGGTCGCCCAAGTTGTAGAACTAACTCTTGGCCGACCAAGTTGGTCGCCCAAGTTAGCCGACCATATTAGAATCCCGAAGGGATCAGCCATGCCGTTCTCCCCGTTCAGGCTCGGTGCCCTGGAACTGCCAAACCGCCTGGTCATGGCCCCCATGACCCGTTCCCGTGCCTACGTGGACGGCATCCCCTCCACGCTGACCGCCCTGTACTACGCGCAGCGCGCCTCGGCCGGTCTGATCGTCTCCGAGGGGGTGCAGCCGAGCGCGGCGGGCAAGGGATACATGGACACGCCGGGTCTGCACACCGACCACCAGGTCGCCGGATGGCGTGAGGTGACCGACGCCGTCCACGCGGCGGGTGGCCGGATCTTCGCGCAGCTCATGCACGCGGGCCGGGTCGGCCACCCGGACAACACCGGTGCGATCCCCGTCGCCCCGTCGGCCGTACGGTCGAGCGGCCAGATCTTCACCCCGAACGGCCCGCAGGACACGCCGATCCCCGTCGAACTGACCACCGAGGGGGTCGAGGCGACCGTCGGCGACTTCGCCGACGCCGCCCGCCGCGCGATCGACGCCGGGTTCGACGGGGTCGAGCTGCACGGGGCGAACGGCTATCTCATCCACCAGTTCCTGTCGCAGAACGCCAACCTGCGTCAGGACCGCTTCGGCGGCTCCGTCGAGAACCGCATCCGCTTCGCCGTCGAGACCGCGCGGGCCGTCGCGGACGCGATCGGCGCGCACCGGGTCGGCATCAGGATCTCCCCCGCGACCGGCATCCACGACCTGGCCGAGGAGGACGCGAACGAGGTCTACCCGGCGCTGCTGGCCGAGCTGGCCCACCTCGACCTGGTCTACCTGCACCACCTGGCGGGCGGTTCGGCGGAGTTCGACGGGCGGGTCCGCGCGCTGTGGCCGAACGCGCTCATCGTCAACGACCCCGCGAGGAACGACCCCTCCGACTCCGTCGCCCACTGGCTCGCCCAGGGCGCCGACCTGGTCTCCCTGGGCAAGTCGTTCCTGGCCAACCCCGACCTGCCGGTGCGCCTGCGCCTCGGCGCTCCGCTGAACGAGCCCGACCTCTCCAAGGCCTTCGGCGGCGACCACACCGGCTACACCGACTACCCGGCGCTCGCCCTGCACCCGGCCTGACGGCCCTCCGTCACACGTGGACCGTGGTGATCGGCAGCGAGGAGTCGGCGGGGATGTCCAGCGGGGAGGGGGAGATCCCCGCCGCGACCAGGTCGGAGCCGAGCGTGGCCACCATCGCCCCGTTGTCGGTGCACAGGCCGGGCCGGGGGACGCGCAGCCGTACACCCGCGGCGTCGCAGCGCTCCTGGGCCAGGGCCCGCAGCCGGGAGTTGGCGGCCACGCCACCGCCGATCAGCAGGTCGCGCACGCCGTGCTCCCGGCAGGCCAGCAGGGCCTTGTGGGTCAGCACGTCGACCACGGCCTCCTGGAAGGAGGCGGCCACGTCCGGCACGTGGATCGTCTCACCGGCGCGCTCCCTGGCCTCGACCCAGCGGGCGACGGCGGTCTTCAGCCCGGAGAAGGAGAAGTCGAGTGTCCCGTCGTCGTGCTTGCCCCTGGGGAAGGCGATGGCCGTACCCGAGCCGCCGCCCGCCACCCGGTCGATGTGGGGACCTCCGGGGAAGGGCAGGCCGAGCACCCGGGCCACCTTGTCGAAGGCCTCTCCGGCGGCGTCGTCGACGGTCGAGCCCAGCGGGATGACCTCCTTGGCGACGTCGGGCACCAGCAGCAGCGAGGAGTGACCGCCGGAGACCAGCATCGCGATGCAGGGCTTGGGCAGGGCGCCGTGTTCGAGCTGGTCGACCGCCACGTGGGCGGCCAGGTGGTTCACGCCGTACAGGGGCACGCCAAGTCCGAGCGAGTAGGCCTTGGCGGCGGCGACGCCGACGAGCAGGGCGCCCGCCAGGCCCGGGCCCGCGGTCACCGCGATCGCGTCGATGTCGGTCAGACGCAGACCCGCCTGGTCGAGGGCGCGCTCGATGGTCGGGGTCATCGCCTCAAGGTGGGCCCGTGAGGCGACCTCGGGCACGACGCCGCCGAACCGGGCGTGCTGCTCGACGCTTGAGGCGATCGTGTTGGCCAGCAGGGTGTGCCCCCTGACGATGCCGATCCCGGTCTCGTCACAGGAGGTCTCGATGCCCAGCACCAGGGGTTCGTCACGCATTGAGGTCCTTCTTCATCATGATCGCGTCGGTGCCGTCCTCGTAGTAGCGGCGGCGCAGGCCGATCCGCTCGAATCCGAACCTCTCGTAGACGGCCTGGGCGCCGGAGTTGTCCGCACGCACCTCAAGGAAGACCGACGTGGCGCCACGCCGTACGGCCTCGGTGAGCAGCTCGGTCAGCATGGCCCCGCCGATCCCGGCCCGGCGGTGGCCCTCGGAGACGGCGATGGTCTGCACGTCCGCCTGGTCCCCCGCCGCGTAGAGCCCGGCGTAGCCGACGATCTCCTCGCCGACGACGGCGACCACGTAGTGCCTGGTCCTGGGCTGGTCGTCCAGCTCGCCGCGGAGCATGCCCTCGCTCCAGGCGTCCAGCGGGAAGGTCTCCCGCTCGACCTTCATCACCTCGGGCAGGTCGTCGTGGGTCATCGGGCGCAGGACCACGCTCACGCGGAGACCCTCTTCGGCGGCGCGGGCACCTGGGCGTCGGGACGGCGCAGGTAGATCGGCCTGGGCAGGCTCAGCACGGGGTGCGTGCCGCTCTCCACGACCTCCGCGACGTCGGGCCGGCCGAGCTGTTCGGCGGCCAGCGCCGCCATCGCCCCGGCGAAGGGGTACTCGGGCGCGTCGAGCAGCCGGGAGGCGCCGACGACCTCGGCGTACATCCGCGCGCCCGCGCCGACGAGCGGCAGGTCCGCGGGCAGGTCCTGGGGTTTGTCCACGGCGGGGCCGGACAGACGGGTCCGCCGGTCCTCGTAGTGACCCCAGAAGACCTCCTTGCGGCGGGCGTCCGTGGCCACGAGGAAGGGCTCTTCGAGCCCGCTGCCGTAGGCCACGGCGTCGAGCGTGCACAGGCCGTAGGCGGGCACGCCCAGCGAGGTCGCCAGGGCCTGGGCGGTGACCAGGCCGACCCGCAGCCCGGTGTAGGGACCGGGGCCGGAGCCCGCGACGACGGCCGTGACGTCGGCGAGGACGACACCGGCCTCCCGCAGGACCGTCTCGATCGTGGGAACGAGCAGCTCGCCGTGCCGACGGGCGTCAACCGTCGTCGACTCGGCCAGGACCCTCTCGCCGTCGTGCAGCGCTGCGGTGACGGCGGGGGTCGCGGTATCAAAGGCCAGGACCAGCACGAACAGTTAGCCTAGTCCGTCTCGGATCGGGTCAGGTCCTCGCTTCGACGAGCGCGCGTCGATCCGCGCGCCGACCTGGCCGGCCGCTCCGTCCCGGATCAGGTCTTCGCCTTGACGAGGGTGGCGTAGACGATGACGTTGTCGCGGTACTCGTGCTTGTCCCAGTCGAAGGTGCCGCCGCAGGTGATGAGCCTCAGGCCGTCCTCCAGATAGACCTTGTCCGCGGGGAAACGGTCCTTGCTGGTCTGCTCGATGGAGTCCACACGGTACTGGGCGACCTTGCCGTCGCTGCGCACGACCTTGATCGCCTGCCCGGCCCGCATCTGCTTGAGCTTGTAGAAGACGGCCGGGTCGGTCTTGGTGTCGACGTGCCCGAGGATCACCGCCGAACCGGGGTCGCCGGGGACGGCGCTCTCCTTGAGCCATCCGGCCTCGTCCGGCCTGTCGAACGGCGGCAGGTCGATCTGGCCGTCCGTGACGCCGAGTTTCATCAGGGGCGCCTCGATGCCCAGCGAGGGGATGTCGAGGCGCTTGGGCACGACCGCGGCGCGGGCGGGGGTCTCGTCCCGGTCGCCCCTGTTGATCGCGACCATGACGAAGCCGGTGACGAGCCCGGCGACGACGATCCGGGTCCAGCGGGAGGAGGCCATCGGTTACCGCTACGAGCGGCGACGCCGTACGACGAGGTAGCCCGCTCCGCCGGCCAGGGCGACGGCGAGCAGTGCCCCGGTCGTGCCGAGCGGCATGCCCGAACCGTCGTTCGGACCGCCCGCGGCGGTGCCTCCGCCGCCGGTCGCCGGGCCGTGGGTCGAGATGATCGTGCGGGTCGGCTTCGGGCGCGAGGTCGGCTTCGAGCTCGACTCTCCGTCGGAGACGATCCTCAGGCTCGCCTTGCCGGTGTCGTTGGTGCCCTCGCACCGGGTGTTGACGTCGTAGACGCCCGTCTTGGCGCCGTCGGCGACGGTGGCCTGGCCGCGGACCCAGGGGCGCGCGGCGGGCGTGCCGGTCGCGGAGGCGGAGGGGCTCGGAGTCGCCAGGATCGGCTCAAGAGTGATCGCGGCGCTGAAGACCTCGGCGGAGGCGGTTCCCCGGTGTTCCGGGCCGCCCTCGGGGATGGGGCAGTTGGCCAGCACCCACACCTTCTGCCCGGCCTTGGCGCGGGCGGGCTGGAGCTGGACCTCGATGTCCTGCCTGCTGATCGTGGTCCGATCCGCCACGGGTGAGGTGTTCCCGTTCGTGCCCTCCGTGGTGGGCTGGGCCGAGCATCCGGCCACTCCGAAGAGGGCGGCAGCCCCCAGAACCGCGACACGCTTCACCCTTGGCACCCGTCGCACTCCACTTCGCAGTCCGGCCGACGACCCTGGCTCGGCTTAACTTCCCGCCTGATCCCCATTAAACATGGACATAACCGCATGGTCGATCTTCGGTCCCGATCATCTATCCCAAGTGGGATGTGATGCCAGAGTGCCAGGATTCCCGGGCCTACGGGGGTGAATCAGACAACGCCCTCCCAGCGAGCGCCGACGCCGCGCAGCCGTACGGTCCGTTCCTCGGTCTCGCCCGCGGCCTCGGCGCGCTCGACGCTGATCTCAAGGCGGTCCTCGGTCAGCCCCTCGACCAGGCCCTCACCCCACTCGACGACCGTCACCGAGTCTTCGAGGGAGGCGTCCAGGTCGAGGTCGTCGACCTCCAGGTTCCCGCCGAGACGGTAGGCGTCGGCGTGCACCAGCGCGGGGCCGCCGGACAGCGAGGGGTGGACCCTGGCGATGACGAAGGTCGGGGAGGTGATCGGCCCGCGCACCTTCAACCCCTCCGCGATCCCCTGGACCAGGGTCGTCTTGCCCGCGCCCAGCGGCCCGGAGAGCACCGCGAGGTCTCCCGCGCGCAACAGCCCGGCCAGTTCGACGCCCAGCTCGCGCATCTCCTCCGCGGTCGCCACGACTCTCACCGGTTCGTCTCCTCTGTGTCCGCGGGCTCCGTGCCCCCTGGTTCGGCCGCCGCCCGCTTGAGCAGGTCGCGCAGCGCGTCGTTGACGACGGTAGGCCGTTCGAGCTGGATCAGGTGCGAGGTTCCGGGAACCTCGGTGAGCTGGGCCCGTGGCAGCGCGGCGGCGATGGCCCTGCTGTGCTCGATCGGCGTCAGCCAGTCCTTGTCCCCCACGATGATGGAGGTCGGCACGTCGTCCAGGACGCCGAGCGCGCCCAGTTTGTCGTGCGACATCAGCGCGGGGTAGAAGTCGGCGATCACCTCGAACGGCGTCGAGCGGATCATCGACTCGGCGAAGTCGACCACCGTCGGGCTGACGTTCTTCGGGTCGCCGAAGCCCAGGTGACGCAGCAGCAGGAAGGCCACGTCGTTGCCCGCCTGCCGCCCCTTGTCGACCAGCGCGCCGCCCCTGCCGAGCAGGGCGACCGTGCCGGGGGTGACCCTGTGCACCGCCCTCGACAGCAGCGCGGGAAGCCCCAGGGAGATCTCGGCCAGCTTGCCCGCCGAGGTGGAGATCAGCGCGACGCCCCTGACCTTGTCGCCGAACAGGTCGGGGTGGCGTTCGGCGAGCGCCATGACGGTCATCCCGCCCATGGAGTGGCCGACCAGGACGCACGGGCCGGGCACAAGCTCCTCGATCACCTCGGCCAGGTCGTCGCCGAGCCGGTCGATCGTGCACCCCTCGGCGCCCGCGTGCGGCGAGCGCCCGTGCGCCCGCTGGTCCCACAGGACCAGACGGTGGGAGTCGCGCAGGTCACGCCGCTGGTAGTGCCAGGAGTCCAGGTTGAGCGTGTAGCCGTGGCAGAGCACCACGGTGAGCGGGGAGTCCTCGACGCCGTCCACCTCGGCGTAGAGGCCGACGCCGTCGGAGGTGGTGACCCGGACCGGCTCACCGCGCAGCTCGCCGAGGGGCTCGCTCATCTCCAGGTCGGGGCGGAGCCTGATGCGCCCGACCGCGTACCGCTTGGCGAGGGCCGCGGCGGCCACCCCGGCGGACGCGGCGCCGACGACGGCTCCCGCGATGCCGACCCTGCGCCGTGCGGTGTTGCTCATGCGACCCCCAGCCGTGCCTTTCAGTGGTAAACGCGCGGAACCCGCGATCCGATCCTGGTCACGATCTCATGTGTGATCGTGCCAAGGGAATCCGCCCACTCCTGCAGGGTCGGCTCGCCCAGCGACCCGTCACCGAAGACGATGACCTCGTCGCCCTCGGTCAGCGGGTCGTCCCCGACGTCGATGACGAACTGGTCCATGCAGACCCGCCCGGCGACCCGGTGCCGCCTGCCGCCCGCGAACACCTCCGCGAGGTTGCCCGCGTGCCGCATGATGCCGTCGGCGTAGCCGAGGGGGACCAGGCCGAGCGTGGTCTCGCGCCCGGTGAGGTAGGTGTGGCCGTAGGAGACCCCGGCGCCCGCGGGCACCCGCTTGGCCATCGCGATCCGCGCGACCAGGGTCATCGCGGGCCGCAGCCCGAAGTCGCCCATCTCGGGGATGGGGCTCAGCCCGAAGACCGCCAGGCCGGGGCGGACCATGTCGTAACGCGCCCTGGGCAGGGTCAGCACCGCCGCGGAGTTGGCCAGGTGCCGGATCACGTGCGAGCCGCCGATGCCCGCCCGCTTCGCGACCGCCACGGCGTCGTCGAAGGCGTCGATCTGGATGTCGATGGACGGATGGCCGGGCATGTCGGCGCAGGCGAGGTGCGACCAGAGTCCGACGACCTCGACGGTGCCCTCGACCTGTCGTTTCATGGCACGCTCCACGAGCGCCGGCCACTCCGCGCCGCAGGCGCCGCCCCTGCGGATGCCGGTGTCCACCTTCAGGTGCACCCTGGCCGTCCTGCCCGTACGGCCCGCGGCCTCGGCGATGGCGTCCACCAGCCACACGGCGCCCGCCGACAGGTCGATCCCCTGGACGATCGCCTCCTCAAGGGGCTCGCCCGGCGGGATGATCCACGCCATGACCGGCGCCGTGATCCCCTCGGCCCGCAGTGCCAGCGCCTCACGGATGTAGGCGGTGCCGAGGCGGGTCGCGCCCCCCGCGAGACTGGCCCTGGCGGAGGCGGCGAGGCCGTGGCCGTAACCGTCGGACTTGACCACGGCCATGGTCTCCGCACCCTGAGAGCGCTCCCTCAGCAAGGCCACGTTTTCCCTGATGGCGGAGAGGTTCACCCTCGCCTCGGCAGGGGTCATCGGCATGCTCATTCCCCCAGTCTCCCAGGTCAGCGGTCTAACCTATGCCAAAGGCACCTCTTTTGGGACGTTTCCGGCGACGCATCATCGCCCCGGCAGGGGGCCGGGACGAGGTGTTCACCTGCCCTCCCGACCCTGTCCGAAACCCCCGCCTATCTCGACCGGAAACCGGGTTCGAGGAGAGACCGCAGCACGCCCTGGACGGCCTCAAGAACGTCCCAGGCCGACAGGGGGCCGTCCGCGCCCGCCAGGCCGTGCAGATGGGCGGCGCACGAGGCCGCGTCGTAGGGGTCGAGTCCGGCTGCCAGCAGCGTCCCCGCGATCCCGGCGAGCACGTCCCCGGTGCCCGCGGTCGCCAGCCACGGGCTGCCGGTGAGGTTCACCCTGACCGGCAGGCCGTCCCGCGCCACGAGCGTGGTCGAGCCCTTGAGCAGCACGGTCACGCCCAACTCCGCCACCGCCCGCCGTACGTGGTCCAGGGGGTCGGCCTCGATCCGCTCCCTGGGCACGCCGAGCAGCCGCGACAGCTCCCCCGCGTGCGGGGTGACCAGCACCGGGGCCGTACGGCGCAGCAGCGACCTGTCCTGGGCGACCAGCGTCAGCGCGTCGGCGTCGACGAGCACGGGCACCTCGCTCGCCAGCACGGCGCGGACGACCTCCAGCGACTCCGGTCCCGTCCCGAGGCCGGGACCGAGCACCCACGCCTGCACCCGGCCGACCTCGCCGATCCCCTGCCCCGGCCCCAGCTCTGTGATCACCGCCTCCGGCCAGCGGGCGCGCACCTGCGCCACCGGCTCGGCGACCCCGGCGTAGCGGACCATACCCGCCCCCGACCTGACGGCCCCGCCGACGGCCAGCACCGCGGCCCCGGTGTAGCCGTGGCTCCCCGCCGCGACGCCGACCACCCCCCTGCGGTACTTGTCGGACGTGGCGTCCGGCCTGGGCAGCAGCGCGGCCACGTCGGCACCGGTCAGCGCGGTCACCTCGGGCTCCGGTGTGTACGGCCCGAGCCCGATGTCGACGAACTCCACCCGTCCCGCGTGACGCGCCCCCGGGCTGACGAGCAGCCCGGGCTTGTAGGTGCCGAAGGTGACCGTGACGTCCGCCTCGACCGCCTCCCCCTCGACCCACCCCGTGGTGGCGTCGACCCCGCTCGGCACGTCCACGGCGACGACCAGGGGCCCGTCGCCCGCGGCCCGTCCCGAGGCCTCCCGGGTCAGCCCGGCCAGCGTCGAGTACGGCTCACGCGGCGCCCCCGTTCCGCCGATGCCGAGCAGGCCGTCCATGACCAGGTCGGCCGCCCCGAGCAGCGCGCGCGCCCGCTCCCGCCACCCGTCCTGGGCCGCCCTGATGTCGAGGACGCGTCCCCCGGCGCGGCGCAGGGCCGCCAGGCCCGCCTCGTGGACCCGGGTCCCGGCCAGGACCGCCTCGACCCTGGCCCCCCTGGCCGCCAGGCGGGCCCCGGCGAACAGGGCGTCGCCCCCGTTGTCCCCCGAGCCGACCAGCAGCACGACCCGCGAGCCGTACACGCCGCCGAGCAGCGCCGCGCAGGTCACGGCGAGGCCGGTCGCGGCCCGGTCCATGAGCGTGCCGTGGGGCAGCTTCGCCATCAGGGCCGCCTCGGCCGTCCTGACCTGATCGGAGGTGTGAGCGCTGAGCATGATCCGACGGTATCCCGTCCGGCCCGCGTCACACCGTGAGGCCGTACGGTCAGCCCTCGGCGATCACGTAGGCGACGGCCACACCCCCGTCGTGCGTCAGCGACACGTGCCACCGGACGACGCCCAGGGCCACGGCGACCTCGGCGACCGCGCCGTGGACGCGCAGCTCCGGCCTGCCGTACGCGCCGGAGAGCACCTCGGCGTCGAGGTGGCTCAGCCCCGGAGGGGCGCCGAGGGCCTTGGCGACGGCCTCCTTGGCCGCGAACCGCGCCGCCAGGGACCGTACGGCCAGCCCGCGCTCGGCCTCGGTGAACAACCTGGCCCGCAGGGAGGGCGTCCTTTCGAGCGACGCCGCGAACCGCGCGACGTCCACGACGTCGACCCCGATGCCTACGATCACGGTTCCAGGCTAGGGTCTGTCCCCGGTACCCACTTTCCCACCCCGGCAATCCATGGATGTTATCCACAGGTTGTGGACACATCCTCCATGGCCAGATATGTCGGTCTCCGCTTCTAAGGTGATCACATGCTCTCGCTGGCCGTCGTGGCCGTCCTGATGGCCTTCGCGGCCCGTTACTGGTCGGGTCCGGTCCATCCGCAGCGGATCACGGCGTTCGCCAGGCGCCACGCGCTGGCGATCACCCCCGGCGCCGAACCGGTCGTCCGGCACTACCTGCGGACCACCCGCGTGTGGCGGGCCCCGGGGCTGGTCGCGGGGCTCTTCCTCACGATGCCCATGATTCCCTTCATCGATCTGGGTCTGCCGTTCGGGATGTCGATCGACCCGTTCAGCGGCTGGTTCCTCGGGGTGCTCGGAGCCGAGCTGGCGATCGGCTCCAGACGGGTTCCGGGGCCGGTCGCGGCCGTCACCGCCCCGCCCCGGCTGCTGTCCCCCCAGGCCCGCGCCTTCCTGTACGGCGGCGCCGCACTGAGCGCGGCGAGCCTGCTGATCGGGATCGGCGTCGCCCTCACGGGAACCCCCTCCCCCGCCCTGCCCTGGACGGGGGTCGGCGCCGCCGTCACGGGTGGAACGCTGCTCCTGGTCCGCTCCCTGCGACTGCGCCCGATCCCGGCGGCCCCGGCCGACGTGGTCGCGGCCGTGCTCGCCACCCGGTCCCGGTCGGCCCACACGCTGGCCACGGGCAACGCGGTCTTCGCCTACGCCTGGGGCCTGGTCGACGTCCCCATGACCGCCTGGGGCGACCTGCCGGTGGGCGTCGTGGGCCTGCCCCTGGTGGTCGGCGCCTTCCTCACGGGCACCCGGCAGTGGGCGATCACCGTGGGGCCCCCGGCTACTCGACCGTGACGGACTTGGCCAGGTTGCGGGGCTGGTCCACGTCATGACCCTTGGCCGTGGCCAGCTCGCAGGCGAAGACCTGCAACGGCACGGTGGCCACCAGCGGCTGCAGCAGGGTCGGCACCGCCGGGACACGGATCAGCGTGTCGGCGTACGGCTCGACCGAGGTGTCGCCCTCCTCGGCGACGACGATGGTCTTGGCCCCCCTGGCCCTGATCTCCTGGATGTTGGAGACGATCTTCTCGTGGGTCACCCGCTGACCGGACGGCGAGGGCACCACGACCACGACGGGCAGTCCCCGCTCGATCAGCGCGATCGGCCCGTGCTTGAGCTCTCCGGCCGCGAAGCCCTCGGCGTGCATGTAGGCGAGTTCCTTGAGCTTCAGCGCCCCCTCAAGGGCGACGGGGAAGCCGACGTGACGGCCCAGGAAGAGCACGCAGCGCTCGTCGGCCAGGGAACGGGCCAGCTCCCTGACCGGCTCCATCGTGGAGAGCACCTCCTCGACCCGCGCGGGCATCTCCCACAGCCTCGCGACGATCTGGGAGATCTCGTCGCCGAACTTGGTCCCCCTGACCTGGGCGAGGTAGAGCGCGACCAGGTAGCAGGCCACGAGCTGGGTGAGAAAGGCCTTGGTCGAGGCGACGGCGATCTCCGGGCCCGCGTGGGTGTAGAGGACGGCGTCCGCCTCACGCGGGATCGTGGACCCGTTCACGTTGCAGATGGCCAGCACCCGGGAGCGCTGTTCGCGGGCGTGCCGTACGGCCATCAGGCTGTCCATCGTCTCCCCGGACTGGCTGATCACGATGATCAGCGTGTCGCGGGTGAGGATCGGGTCGCGGTATCTGAACTCGCTGGCCAGCTCGACCTCGCACGGGATGCCCGCCCAGTGTTCGATGGCATATTTCGCGATAAGTCCGGCGTGGTAGGAGGTGCCGCACGCGATCACGATGATCTTGTTGATCTCCCGCAGTTCCTCGGCGGACAGCCGTACCTCGTCCAGCGTCAGCAACCCGTCCACATCGATCCTGCCCAGCAGCGTGTTCGCGACCGCCCGGGGCTGCTCGGCGATCTCCTTCAGCATGAAGTGGTCGTAGCCGCCCTTCTCCGCCGCCGAGGCGTCCCAGTTCACGTGGTAGTCCCGCGTCGGGACGGGACGGCCCTCGAAGTCGGTGACCGTGATCTCGTTGGCGCGCAGTCGTACCACCTGGTCCTGGCCGAGCTCGATCGCCTCCCGGGTGTGGGCGATGAAGGCCGCCACGTCGGAGCCGATGAAGTTCTCCCCCTCACCGCGCCCGACGACCAGCGGTGAGTTGCGGCGGGCGCCGACCACCGTGTCCGGCTCGTCGACCGAGACGGCCAGCAGCGTGAAGGCCCCCTCAAGACGCCGGCAGGTACGGCGCATCGCCTCGGCCAGCCCCAGGTCGGCGAACTCCTCCAGCATGTGCGCGACCACCTCGGTGTCGGTCTCCGAGTCGATCTTGTGGCCGTTGTCCTCAAGCTCGGCCCGCAGCTCGGCGAAGTTCTCGACGATGCCGTTGTGGATGACCGCGATCCGCTCGTGGCAGTCGGTGTGCGGGTGGGCGTTGCGATCGGTCGGCGCGCCGTGGGTGGCCCACCTGGTGTGCCCGATCCCGGTCGTCACCGGCGGCACCGGGTACCCCGCCAGGCTGGAGCGCAGGTTGGCCAGCTTGCCCGCCCGCTTCTCGACGGTGAGCTCCCCGTCGGTCCCGACGAGGGCGATCCCCGAGGAGTCGTATCCCCGGTACTCCAACCGCCCCAGCCCCTCGACGACCACGTCGACGGCCCGCCGCCCGCCGACGTACCCCACGATTCCGCACATGGGATCCCCCTTTCGTCCGAACGAGATAGGGAGAACGTGCCCGCAGGCTCGGGATTCCCGCCCGGTATCGGGCAAAGCCGTCCCCACCGAAAGGCACTTTTGACCGATCAGTAGGCTTCGGAGCTATGGCCAACGGGTTGGACGGCACGCCGTATGTGGAGCTGAGCCGCAAGCAGTGGGGCGAGCTCCGCAAGAACACGCCGCTGACGCTCACCGAGGAGGAGCTCGCGGAGCTGCGCGGCGTCGACGACCCGATCGACCTGGCCGAGGTCACCGACATCTATCTGCCGCTCACCCGGCTGCTCAACCTCCACTTCACCGGGGCCAGGCAGCGCGGCGCGGCGGTCAGCACCTTCCTCGGCGCCGGGCAGCGGCCCTCGCCGTACATCCTGGGCATCGCGGGCAGTGTCGCGGTCGGCAAGTCGACCACCGCCAGGCTGCTGCACACCCTGCTGGCCCGCTGGCCCGAGCACCCCAGGGTCGACCTGGTCACCACTGACAGCTTCCTGTACCCGAACACGGTGCTCACCGAGCGGGACATCATGCACAGGAAGGGCTTCCCCGAGAGCTACGACCGGCGGGCCCTGGTGCGCTTCGTCGCCGACGTCAAGGCCGGTCTGCCCGAGGTCAGCGCCCCGGTCTACAGCCACCTTGAGTACGACATCGTCCCCGGCGCGGTGCAGACCGTGCGCAGGCCGGACATCCTCATCGTCGAGGGTCTCAACGTCCTGCAACCGGCTCCTCCGACGGCGCTGGCCGTCAACGACTACTTCGACTTCTCCATCTACGTGGACGCCAAGGTCGAGCACATCCGTGACTGGTACGTCGACCGCTTCCACAAGCTGCGCCGTACGGCCTTCGAGGACCCCAAGTCCTACTTCAGGCACTTGGCCGAGCTGTCCGAGGAGGAGGCGACCGCCTTCGCCAAGGACATCTGGCGCGACATCAACGAACGCAACCTGGTCGAGAACATCGCCCCCACCAGAGGCCGCGCGGGCCTGGTCCTCTACAAGGGCCCCAACCACTCCGTCCGCCGCGTACGGCTACGCCGCATCTGACACCGGAGAGCCTGACCCTGTGAGCTTCGGGAATTTCGCCCGCAGGGTGCGTGACACCACGCTGCCCTACCGTTGGCGCGTGTCGGCGCTCCGTTCCTGCGTGCAGCTGTACCGGCCCCTCGGCTTCAACGCGACGCTGAGCTTCCTCGAATCACGGGCCGGGAGGTTCCAGCGCGACGAGGCGGCGCTGCTGCGTGCCCTCGGCCTCATCGAGGCCAGCCGCGCCGCCTGGCATGCCGAACTCCACGCCTACGCGGCCAGGCGCCGCAGGGCCAAGCGACAGGGCCGGCGATCTCCGGGTGCGGGGGACCCGAATCCCCACTTCCAGGCTCGTTGGTACTGGTACGGCGCTCCCCGGGAGGCCGCGCTGCACGCGTTGTGGTTCTGGCACCGACGAAACCTGCCTCTCCCGACGTCCTCCACCGACCCGGTCCTCCTGGAGGTCGGCAGGTACGTCAGCGAGTGCCTGGACTCCGGCGCCGTGCTCACGACGGAGCGGTGCGAGCTCCTGGGAACCCGGCTGAGCGAGCTTGAGCGCGATCCGCGGTCATGGGACCTCCTGCCGGTCATCCGGCATGTCGAGGTGGCCACCGGTCTGCGGCCGCGGACGAGCCGACCGGCAAGTCGGACCTGACGCCGGAGAACGTCACTCCTGGCCCGTCAGGTGGTTCTCCCAGGCCCAGGCCAGGATCCCTACCCGGTTGCGTACGCCCAGTTTGGTCTGGACGCCTGACACGTGTCCCTTGACGGTGCTCAGCGCGATGAACAGTTCGTCGGCGATCTCCTGGTTGGTGCGCCCCCTGGCGATCGCCCGCACGACCTCGACCTCCCGCGCGGTCAGGGAGTGCGCCGGGGACTCCCCGGTCGTGATCCGGGCGCCCCGGGTGGCGAGGTGACGCAGCAGCCGCAGTGTGATCGACGGTGAGATGAGCGCGTCCCCGGCGTACGCGGCCCGCACCGCCTCGACCAGCAGGGACGGACCGGCGTCCTTCAACACGAACCCCGCCGCGCCGCAGCGCAACGCGCCGTGGACGTACTCGTCCAGGTCGAACGTGGTGACCATGACCACCCTGGGCGGGGCCTCGGCCAGGGCGCGGGCCACCTCGATCCCGTCGAGGCGGGGCATCTGGACGTCCACCAGGCACACGTCAGGGCGCGTCCTGCGGGCCCGCTCGATCGCCTCGACGCCGTCGCCCGCCTCGGCGACCACAGTGATGTCGGGCTGGTCCTCAAGGATGATCCGCAGACTGGCCCGGATCATCGGCTGGTCGTCGGCCAGCAGCACCCGGATGGTCATGGACGCCCTTCCAAGAGCGCGGGCGGCTTCGAGGACGCGGGTGACGTCATCGGCGTCCACCCGTGGGAACGGTGGCACGGACGGACCAGCCCGGCCCCGGGCGGGGACCCACGGTCAGGGTGCCGCCGACGGCTTCGAGGCGTTCGCGCATCCCGATGAGGCCGTACCCGGCACGACGAAGGCGGGCGGGCGCCCGTGAGGCGTCGTCCGTGACCTCGACGGTGACGACGGCGTCCGCCTGGGTGATGTCGACGGCGACCGTGCCCGCGTGCCGGGCGTGCCGGGCGACGTTGGTCAGCGACTCCCGTACGACCCGGTACACGGTGCCGCTCACCTCGGGCGGCCAGCCGGACGGCTCGGCCTCCAGCCGCAGACGCACCCGGCCCTTGAGGCCCTCGAAGCCCTCGACCAGTTCGTCGAGCCGTTCGTGGCCGACGGGAGCGCCGTCACGCAGGAGACCGACCACGCGGCGGGTCGCCGCCAGGGCCTCGGAACCCGCGGTCTCGATGTCGGCCAGGGAGCCCTCCGTCCTCTCCGGGTGCTTACGGGTGACGAGCCGGGCCGCCTGAGCCTGGAGCACGATGCCGGCGATGTGGTGGGCGGCGACGTCGTGCAGCTCCCTGGCCAGCTCAAGGCGCTCGGCACGCCGTATCCGCTCGACGACGGCACGGCGGCGGACGGCGAGCAGCCGGAAGGTCAGGCCGGTCGCCAGGCCGGTGAACCAGACCAGGCCGCCCAGCACCGGTACGGCCGAGCCGGGATGAGCCAGGAGACCGCCCGCCACCACGGCCAGGCCCCCGACGGAGACGCCGCAGGCCGTACGGACGGGGAGCGTCCTGACCGCGGAGCCGGCGAGCACCGCCAGACCGAGGGAGGCGGCCGGACCGGGTTCCGCCGGCAGGTGGACGAGCCCGCTGACGAGGACGGCGAGCGCCGCCACGGCCAGGCCCGCGACGGCGGTCCTGAGCGGGTCGCGGCGGCGGGCCAGGGCGAGCGCGCACACCGACGCGCCGGTGACCGCGTCCAACGGCCAGTGCCCCGCGCCCCAGCTGTCGGCGATCCGGTACGCCTGGAAGGCGACGGCCGCCGCGAACACGATGCCGGACACAGTGCCGAGCCCGGCGCCGGCCAACGCCCTGAGCCGATCGGGTGCCTGCACGGTGTCCAAGGCTAGGAGAGGGGGCCACCCGGCCGGTACCGGCCGAAAGTACCGTTCCGGCCCTGCTTTGCGCCGATGTGAGAGGCGGGTCGTGGTCCGCAGGATGAGGCCCCATGTCATATGAACTCCGTCAGCGACGTCCGCGGATCGCGGCGCTGGACGTGATCCGCGGATTCGCGCTGTGCGGGATCCTGCTGGCCAACGTCCAGCCGATCGCCAACGCGGGCAGAACAGTCATCCTGGAGGGACAGGCGAGTCCCACGGACCTCTGGCTGGGTCTGTTCGTCGAGCAGCGCTTCTATCCGATCTTCTCGCTGCTGTTCGGCGTCGGGTTCTCGCTGCTGCTGAACTCGGCCGGGGAGCGAACCGCCCGGCCCCGGCTCCTGCTGACACGCAGGTTGCTGGCCCTGCTCGCCATGGGGGTGGCGCACCATCTGCTCCTCTGGGAGGGCGACATCCTGGCCGTCTACGCCCTCGTCGGACTGGTGGTGCTGCTGCCCTCGACCTGGTTGCCCCGATGGGCGGTGGCGGGGCTCGCGGCCGTACTCCTCACGGGCGCGCTGGCCCTGGCCGGTGGGCCGTTCTCGCTGGTGCCGGGACTCTTCCTGCTGGGTTCCGCGCTGACCCGGTACGGGGTGACCGACCGGATCGAGCGCTCGACCCGGGTCCCCGCGGCGCTCGGCCTCCTCCTGGCCGTGCTCGCGGTGCCCGTGGTGTGGCTGCAGGTCAGGGAGGTACGGTTCACCCTCACCCTGGCGTTGGCGGGTCTGCTGATCGCGGGCGTGTACGTCTGCGGGACGCTCGTGCTGCTCAGGACACCGCTGCGGGCCGTACTGGAGAGCGTCTTCGCGCCGCTGGGACGGATGGCGCTGACCAACTACCTGACCGCCACCGTGCTCGTCCTGGCGGCCACCCGGCTGGTTGGCGGGGTTCCGCAGGAGTGGTCGACGGCCACGGTCCTGGCGATCGCGGGCGTCATCATCGCCGTCCAGTGGGTGTGGTCGGCGCTCTGGCTCAGCCACTACCGTCAGGGACCGGTCGAGTGGCTGTGGCGATGGATCACCTGGGCCCGCCGTCCCGCCCTACGCGCCTCGTGACCACGGTGCCGAGAGGGTACGCGGCGCCCGCACTAGGGTTGCCCCGTGCTGCATTTGCGCGTGATCAGTCCCCCTGGACACACCGAGGACGTGCTCGGACTGCTCGACGACGCCGTCGGGGTGACCAACCTTGTCGTGCTGCCCGGTGTGGCCCGTTCCCCCAGGGGTGACCTGGTCCAGTTCGACGTCGCCAGGGAGGCCGCCAACGAGGTGATCGAACACCTCCAGCACCTCGGCCTGCGCGCGGAGGGCTCGATCTCCGCCGAGCAGATCGACCTGTCCATCTCCGAGGCGGCCGACCGCGCCGAACAGGAGGCCCCCGGCGAGAGCGACGACGCCGTGATCTGGTCGGAGCTCGCCACCCGGGTCGCCGCCGAGTCCAGGATCACCTGGGCCTTCCTCGCCTTCCTCGCGATCGCCACCCAACTCGCGGGCATCGGCGTCGTCACCGACTCACCGATCCTCATCGTCGGCGCGATGGTCCTCGGTCCCGAGTTCGGCGCCGTCGCCGCCATCTGCTTCGGCCTGCTGCGCCGTGACGGACGGCTGATCGCCGGAGCCCTGCGCGCGCTGGCCGTCGGCTTCGCCTTCGCCATCGCGGTCACCCTCGCCTGCGCCCTGGTCTCCCGGGGACTCGGCTGGATCGGGCCGTCCAGCCTCAGCCGGCACGACGAGATCGAGTTCATCGTCAAACCCGACCGGTGGTCGTTCATCGTGGCGCTGCTGGCGGGCGCGGCCGGGGTGCTCTCGGTCACCGCGGGCAAGTCGTCCGCCCTGGTCGGCGTCTTCATCTCGGTCACCACCGTCCCGGCCGCCGGATACTTCGCGGTCGCCGCCTCCCTGGCCCGCTGGGACGACATGACCGCCTCCGTCATCCAGCTCGCGGTGAACATCGCGGGCATGATCATCGCCGGTACGGCCACGCTCCTCGCCCAGCGGGCCTACTGGGCGAGGTTCGGAGTACGGCTGCCCGCACGGCCCCGCCGGGGGACACCCTGGGAAAAGCCCTGAGAGACAGACGTCCCGACCGAACTTTCGGACGATGCGCCACTCGTCCGTGTGGGTGAGGAATTACCCCCATCCGCTAGGTAGGGTCCGAGCATGACCATCCTCGCCACCGAGGGACTAACCAGACGCTTTCCCCGGGTGACGGCGCTCGACCAGCTCACCGTGAGCGTGGGTCCCGGCGTCACCGGCCTGGTCGGCGCCAACGGCGCGGGCAAGTCCACTCTCATCAAGATCCTGCTGGGCCTGCTCGACCCCTCCGCGGGGAGGGCGCAGGTGCTCGGCATGGACGCCACGACCCAGGGCGCCGAGATCCGCCGGGTCGTCGGTTACATGCCGGAGCACGACTGCCTGCCCCCCGACGTGTCCGCCACCGAGTTCACGGTGCACATGGGGCAGATGTCCGGCCTGCCGCGTACGGCCGCCAGAGAGCGCGCCGCCGACGTGCTGCGCCACGTGGGCCTGTACGAGGAGCGCTACCGCGTGATGGGCGGCTACTCGACCGGCATGAAGCAGCGGGTCAAGCTGGCCCAGGCGCTGGTGCACGACCCCCGCCTGGTCTTCCTCGACGAACCGACCAACGGTCTCGACCCCCAGGGCCGCGACGAGATGCTCGCGCTGATCCGCAGGATCGGCACCGAGTTCGGCATCAGCGTGCTGGTGACCTCCCACCTGCTGGGCGAACTCGAACGCGTCTGCGACCACGTCATCGTGATCGACGGCGGCAGGCTGCTGCGCTCCTCCTCGATCGCGGAGTTCACCCAGACCACCCAGACGGTCACGGTCGAGGTCGAGGAGGGCCGCCAGGCGCTGGCCGCCCGCCTGACCGAGCTGGGCGAGACCGTCGCCGAACACGGCCGGGCCCTCCTGGTCCAGGTCCGCGCGCCGGAGACCTTCGACACGCTCCGCGACGCCGTCTGCGACCTCGACCTGTGCCTGGTCCGCATGGAGCAGGGGCGCCAGCGCATCGAGGACGTCTTCAGAGAGCCGGTCAGCAGGGAGTCCGCCGATGTCTGAGCCGACGGGCGTCATCCACGACATCGGATACCGCCACTACGACGGGGTACGGCTCGGCCGCAGGCACGCCACCGTGGCGCTGGCCGTGCACAGCCTGCGCGGGGTGTTCGGCCTCGGCCGTACCGCACGGGCGAAGATCATCCCCTTCCTCATCGTGGGCGCCATGATGCTGCCCGCGGTCGTCTCCATCGCGGTCATGGCACTGCTGCGGCAGAGCGTGATGACCTACACCTCCTACGGCGTCACCATGCAGGCGGTGCTGGCGGTCTTCCTGGCCTCGCAGTCGCCGTACGCCGTGGCGCCCGACCTGCGCTTCCGGGTGCTGCCGCTCTACCTGTCCCGCCCGGTGACGCTGTGGGACTACGTCGGCGCGAAGCTCGCGGCGATGGTCACGGCGATGTTCCTGCTGCTGGCCGTACCGCTGACCGTGCTCTACATCGGTGAGCTGGTCGTCGACATGCCGGACTCCTCGCCCACCGGCAACTACCTGACGGCCATGGCCGGGGCGTTCGTCTACGCGCTGCTGCTGTCCTGTGTCGGCGTGGCCATCGCCTCCTTCACCCCGCGCCGCGGCCTCGGGGTGGCCTCCGTCATCGCGTTCTACCTGCTCACCTCGGCGGTCTCGACCCTCGTCTCGGCGACCATGGAGTCGGTGAACAACTACACCGCCTCCGGCTGGGCGTTGATGATCAACCCGTTCTTCCTGGTCGACGCGGCGGTGCACGTCGGAATCTTCGGCGCCGCCCCCTCCTCCCCCGTCGTCTACCCGAGCGGTGGCGGCGCCGTCGCGCTGCAGTCGCTGGTGGTGGTCGCGCTGATCGCCCTGTCCGTGATCGCCCTGGTCACCCGCTACCGGAAGGCGGCCGCGCGATGAACATCGAACTGGCCCAGGTCTCCCGCTGGTACGGCAACGTGGTGGCCGTCAACGACGTCACCATGACCGTCGGTCCCGGCGTCACCGGCCTGCTCGGCCCCAACGGGGCGGGCAAGTCCACGCTGCTGCACATGATGGCCGGATTCCTGGCCCCCTCCGGCGGCACCGTGACCCTCGACGGCGTCAAGATCTGGCGTAACCACGAGGTCTACCGCTCCATCGGCCTGGTCCCCGAGCGCGAGGCCGCCTACGGCTTCCTGACCGGCTGGGAGTTCGTGCTGTCCAGCGCCAGGCTTCACCGGCTGTCCGACCCCGAGGGCGCCGCCCGCAAGGCCGTCGCCACGGTCGAGATGGAGACCGCCGCCGAACGCAGGATCGAGACCTACTCCAAGGGCATGCGCCAGCGGATCAAGGTCGCCGCCGCGCTCGTGCACGACCCCCAGGTGCTGCTGCTCGACGAGCCGTTCAACGGCATGGACCCACGCCAGCGCATGCACCTGATGGACCTGGTACGCGCCATGGGCGCCGCGGGCAAGACCATCCTGTTCAGCTCGCACATCCTGGAGGAGGTCGAGCGGGTCGCCCAGCACATCGAGGTGCTGGTCGCGGGCCGCCACGCGGCCACCGGCGACTTCCGTGAGATCCGCCGCAGGATGACCGACCGGCCCCACGTGTTCCGGGTCCGGTCGAGCGACGACAGACGGCTGGCCTCGGCCCTCATCGCCGACGGTTCCTCCAGTTCGGTCTCCCTCACCCAGACGGGCCTTGAGGTGCAGGCGGTCGACTTCCGGCGGTTCACCTGGCTGCTGCCCAGGGTCGCCAGGGACGCGGACGTGCGGATCTGGCAGATCTCCCCCGCCGACGAAGACCTGGAGAGCGTCTTCTCCTACCTGATCAACAGGAGCAGCTGACCCATGAACGCTGTCATCGCCGGAATCTCCTACCGCGCGCTGCTCGGCCGCAGAAGGATCTGGCTGCTGGTCCTGCTGCCGGTCCTGCTGATCGCCCTGGCCGTACTGCTGCGGATGATCAGCGGCGGAAGCGAGCGGATCGCGGTCGAGTTCATGCAGAAGTTCGCCCTCGGCGCCATCCTGCCCCTGCTCGGCCTGATCGCCGGGACCGGTGTGATCGCTCCCGAGATCGACGACGGAACGATCGTCCACCTGCTGTCCAAGCCGATCTCCCGCCCGGCCGTCGCGCGGACCAAGTTCCTCGTCGCCGCCTCCGTCCTGGCGGTGTTCGCCGCCGTGCCGACCCTCGTCGCGGCCTACCTGCTGGTCGGCTTCGAGTCCGGCATCGCGTTCGGCTTCGCGATCGGCGCCCTGGCCGGGGGCTTCGCCTACGCGGCGCTGTTCATGCTGCTCGGCGTCCTGACCAGGCACGCGGTGACGGTCGGCATCGCCTACGCGCTCATCTGGGAGGGCATGGTCGGCAACTTCGTCCCCGGTGCCAGGAGATACTCCATCCAGCAGTGGGCGCAGACCGTCGCCGACCAGGTCTCGTCCTCGTCGTTCCTGTCCAGCGACCTCACCATCGGCTTCGCCGCGACCGCCCTCCTGCTGATCACCGCCGGAGCCGTCCTCTGGGCAGGCCAGCGCCTACGCTCCTTCTCCCTGACCGGCGACGAGTAGGCGTCCCCGCGAGGCCTGCCGGAACCGTCGACGGGTCAGGGTCCCTGACGCACAACCGGGCCCCACTCGTGAGCCGTCCCGGGACGGTCCACGAGTGGGGCCCTTCTCTCCGTGTCATCACGCCGCCGCAGAGGCCGGGCAGGCCCGGATGTTCCGGTTCTCCCAACAATCCATCGGTCGCCCGCATCCAACCAGTGGTGGTAACCCGCAGAATCTGAGATGCGAAGGGGCCTGTTTCGTGTACATCGGTGAAAACGAGGGACCGGTAACACTTCTTTCGGCAGATACGAAACGCCACGCGGAGAACCGGCGATGATCGGGACCGTGCTCCGCACCGAGGAGCTCCCCGCCTCCGACCGGTTCGCCCGGTGGCACGAGACGACGTCGCGGGCCCTGGTGCCCGTCCTGGCGCGCAGCGACCAGGAGGCCGACTTCCGCGCCACCACACACGTGCTCGCCCTCGGCCCGGTGCAGGTGCACGTGATGACCTGCCCGCCCCTGCGTCTGTACCGCACCTCCGCGCTGGTCCGCCGGTCCGACCCCGAAACGTACTGCCTTTCGTTCGCCCGGCGTGGCGCGACACAGACGACCCAGTTCGACAGGCAGACGACCGCCGGCCCCTGGGAGATGTCGTTCTGCGACACCTCGCACCCCTATCACGGCCATATCGTCGCCGACCACACCGGCAGCTTCGAGGGCGTCGTCCTGCAGATCCCCAAGGCCGTGCTCCCGTTACCCGCCGACAGGCTCACCTCTCTCGCCGCCACCCTGCTGCCCGCCCGTAACGGTGTCGGCGCCCTGCTACGCCACCACCTGGAGGCGCTGGTACAGCACACCTCCGGCTACACCGCAGCCGACGCCACCCGCCTTTCTGCCGTCACCGTGGACCTGTTCGCCGCGGTGTGCGCCCACCACCTCGACACCGTCCTGCCGCCGGAGACCGACCGGCAGGTGCTGCAGAAGCGCATCCACGCCTTCATCCAGCGCAACCTCGGTGATCCCGCGCTGGGCGCCGAGGTCATCGCCTCCGCCCACCAGATCTCCGTGCGCCGCCTGTACCAGCTCTTCCAGGAACAGGGTCTGACCGTGGCCGCCTGGATCCGCCAACGCCGCCTGGAGCACTGCCACCGCGACCTGGCCGATCCCGCCCTGCGCTCCCAGCCGATCCACCTCATCGCCGCCCGCTGGGGCTTCGCCAGCAGCGCCCACTTCAGCCGTGCCTTCCGCGCCGCCTACGGCGTCTCCCCGATCGGCCACCGCTCATCGTCCGAACGGGCCGTGGCGTGGCCGTGACCCGAAGGCGCAGAAATCGCCAACGACAATCGCGGAATCCATCGATGACATATCAGCGATGAACCGAAAAGCCAGTCCCATGGCGCGCCACGGAACGCCTCAAGTACCGGAACACGGCCCTTGGGAAAGCGAAACAAGAAAGTCCGCGAAAGAGCCCCGGACGGCACGGCGATCCGGCGGCGCACCCCCGTGAACGGCGAAACGCCCGGCGCGCCAGGCGCGCCGGGCGACGATCGCCACGGCTCCGGCCCTCACGGACCGGCCGTCACATCCCTCAGACGCAGGCCGTACGGACGACGTCGGCCAGGTGGCCCGCCATCCGCTCGGCCTGCTCCGCGGAGGAGGCCTCGACCATGACGCGGATCATGGGTTCCGTGCCGCTCGGACGGATCAGCACCCGTCCGTTCTCCCCCAGCTCCAGTTCGACCGCGGCGACCGCCGCGGACAACTCGGGCGCGGAGGCCTTGGCGCGGTCCACATCCTTGACGTTGACCAGGATCTGCGGGAGCCGGGTCATCACCGAGGCGAGCTCGGCCAACGGCCTGCCCGTACGGGCCACGACCGACAGCAGGTGGAGTGAGGTCAGCAGACCGTCCCCCGTGGTGGCGTGGTCGAGCAGCAGGACGTGTCCCGACTGCTCCCCACCGAGGTTGTAACCACCGGCCCGCATGGCTTCGAGCACGTAACGGTCACCGACGGCCGTCTCGATCACGTCGATGCCCGCGTTCCGCATCGCGATCTTGAAGCCCAGGTTGGACATCACCGTGGCCACCACGGTGTCGCCGACCAGTTTGCCCTCCGCGTGCATGGAGGTGGCGAGGACCGCCATGATCTGGTCGCCGTCGACGACCTCTCCGGTGTGTGAGACCGCCAGGCAGCGGTCGGCGTCCCCGTCGTAGGCGATACCGAGGTCCGCCCCTCTGGAGACCACGACCTGCTGGAGCTTGTCCAGGTGGGTCGAACCGCAGCCCGCGTTGATGTTGAGACCGTCAGGACGGGTCCCGATGGTCTCGACGGTCGCCCCGGCTCTGCGCAGTGCCTCGGGCGCCACCATGTGGGCGGCCCCGTGCGCGCAGTCGAGGACGATGTTCAGGCCGTCCAACCGGCCGGAGACCGTGGACAGCAGGTGGGAGACGTAACGGTCGGCCTCGCCGTACGCCTCGCGGACACGGCCGACGTCCGAGCCGACGGGGCGGTCCCACTTCTCGCCGAGCCGTTCCTCGATCTCGTTCTCCACCGCGTCGGGCAGCTTGTAGCCGCCGCGGGTGAGGAACTTGATCCCGTTGTCCGGAGCGGGATTGTGGGAGGCAGAGATCATCACGCCCATGTCGGCTCCGAGAGCCGTGGTCAGATACGCGACCGCCGGGGTTGGCAGCACGCCGAGCCGGAGAACATCCACGCCAGACGACGCAAGGCCGGCGACCACAGCGGCCTCCAGGAACTCTCCTGAAGCCCGCGGGTCCCGGCCCACGACGGCGACCGGGCGGCCACGCCGCCCGACGCTGGCGTTGAACGCCCCGGCATCGCCGAGGGCATGAGCGGCCGCCACGGACAGGTCCATGGCGAGCTCGGCCGTGAGGTCGCGACCCGCGACCCCACGTACCCCGTCGGTGCCGAAAAGGCGCCCCAACTTAACGCTTGCTGTACTGCGGAGCCTTACGGGCCTTCTTGAGGCCGTACTTCTTGCGCTCGGTGGCGCGGGCGTCACGGGTCAGGAAGCCGGCCTTCTTCAGCGGGGCGCGGTTGACCTCGACGTCCAGGATGGCCAGCGCGCGGGCCAGGCCCATGCGCAGGGCACCGGCCTGGCCGGTGACGCCGCCGCCGTCGATGCGGGCGATGACGTCGAACTGGTCCTCGGCGCCGAGCGTCACGAAGGGCTCGTTGACGATCTGCTGGTGGACCTTGTTCGGGAAGTAGACGTCGAGCGGACGGCCGTTGATCGTCCACTTGCCGGTGCCCGGCACGATGCGGACACGGGCGACGGCCTCCTTGCGGCGGCCGGTGCCGTAGGAGTTGCCCGTGGTGATGGGCTTACGGACGGCGGCCTCGCCGCTGACAGTGGACTCGGAGGTGTACTCGGAGGGGAACTCCTCCGTGGAGTACGTTTCCTGCTCGCCCTCGATGGGCGTCTCGACACCGGTGGGCTCAGCCACGGTTCTCCTCTTACTTTCCTTCTTGGCGCAGGCCGTCCGGCCAACGCTGCTGGCGATAGTCAGCCGGTGGCTACTGGGCGATCTGGGTGAGCTCGAAGGGGGTCGGGCGCTGAGCCTGGTGCGGGTGCTCGGAACCCGAGTAGACCTTGAGCTTCTTGATCATCTTCCGGCCGAGGGCGTTCTTGGGGAGCATGCCCTTGACGGCCTTCTCGATGGCGCGGTCGGGACGCTTCTCCATGAGCTCGCCGTAGGTCATCGAACGCAGGCCACCGGGGTAGCCCGAGTGACGGTACGCCTTCTTCTGCTCAAGCTTGTTGCCGGTCAGCGCGACCTTGTCGGCGTTGATGACGATGACGAAGTCACCGGTGTCGACGTGGTTGGCGAAGATCGGCTTGTGCTTACCGCGGAGCAGGATCGCGACGTGGCTGGCCAGCCGGCCAAGCACGATGTCGGTGGCGTCGATGATGAACCACTGACGCTCGACTTCGGCAGGCTTGGGTGTGTACGTGCGCACGGTCGTATGCCTTCTTTGCTCGCGTCTTCGGCGCTGTCGGAGATGACAGCAACATGGTCGGTAGGTGCGGGCACACGACAGCCCGGACCTTCCGTCTCCCAAGACGCAGGAGATGACGCCGGACGCGCCGCGCATCGGTCCACCGAGGGGACCAATTCGCACACAACGAACTAGCAGGGTACCGGCGCGGACGAGCACGGGTCAAAACCAGGCCGCGTCCCACCGGTGTCCCCGAGCAGTCTACCCGTACGGCGTCACCCCGCCGGACCACCGCCACGATCGGTCTTCTCGTTCTTCATAGAACGGTTCCAACACGTTCTTGACATTCTCTTCTTCCTCAGCACAAACATCTCTATCTTTGGCAGCGGAATGTGGCAGCTCCCTCACCTTCGCGACACCCAGCGGACCGGTCTGCGCCGTATGGGGCTGTTCGCCTGCCTGATGACGGTGCTGCTCCTGGGGTATCTCATCGGGCGGGGAAGCCGTGACGAGGAAACCCCGAAGATCTATCTGAACAACGCGGGACCGGCACAACCGACGCAGACGGTCGCCGCCGAACAGGGACACTCCGCCGGCCGTCCCCTACTCGGGCGGGTCATCCGTCCCACCCCCTCTCCCGCGAGGCCGGACACGTCCCCGAGTCCCCGAGCCACCAACCTGCCCCGGGCCCCCCTCGACGACCTCGGCACCGACAACGGCCCTCGCTACATCATCGGCGGGGACAACCAGAACATCGGCGGCAGGGAGAACACCGTCACCTCCGCCGCCCCGCTGAGCTCCCTGGAGAGGGAGTTCGTCAGGCTCGTCAACGTCCAGCGCAGGCGGGCAGGATGCGCGCCGTTCCGGGTCGACAGGCGGCTCGTCCAGTCGGCCAGGGCCCACTCCGCCGAGATGGCCGCCAGCGACGTCTTCTCCCACGCCTCCCCCGACGGGCGTTCGCCCTGGCAGCGGATGGAGGACGCGGGCTACCGCAACGGAGGCGCGGAGAACATCGGCCGGGGCTTCGCCACGGCCTCCGACGCGGTACGGGGCTGGCTGGCCAGCACCAGCCACCGGGGCAACATCCTCAACTGCTCGCTCAAGGCGACCGGGGTGGGCGTGATGGGCGGTATCAGCGGCCCCTGGTGGACTCAGGACTTCGGCTACTCCTGAGTGAACCGGCCCGGGGAGCGGGCTAGTCTCTGCGGCATGGGTTTTCCCGGGGAACCGCCGCGCCGCCAGCCGTACGTCCAGCCTGATGGCCCTGAGGCTCAGGTCCCGCCCGTACGGGGAGAGCACTGGTTCGACCCCGCTCCGCAGGGCCCCGGCACGGGAGAGCGCCCCGCCGAGACGCCGCCGTACGGCACGGCCCCCGGACACACCTCCGCCCCCGGCACCACGCCGGGCCCCCTTCCGGGGGCACGGCCTCCCGCACCGGCTCCCGACGCCTCCGGCCCCTCCGCCCCCGAGCCCCCGGCACGGGGCCAGAAGATGTCGCGGGGGCAGAAGATGTGGAGCCCGTACGACGAGGGTCCGCGCTCTCGGCGGCCGCTGTACGTCGCGCTGGGCGCGCTCGCCGTGCTCGTCGCGGGTGGCGTCGGCCTCACCATGCTCGTGAACTCCGACTCCACGCCCTCCCCCGGCACGGCCGCCCCCACACGGAGCTCAAGCGCCCCGGTCGTCCCCCAGCCTCCCGGCGGCAAGTTCGGCTTCGCGGCCGCCCGCAAGACCGATCCGTACGCGCTCACGCTCAACGAGCTGTTCCCTCGCAAGAAGGTCTCCTACGGCGGCCGCAACTATCTGATGACGGTCCGCAGGGTGGACAAGAAGTGCAAGGACGCCGTGGTCGGCGACAAGCTCCAGAAGGCGCTGGCGGCGGGCAAGTGCACCCAGCTGCTGCGGGCCAGCTTCCGCGACGCCTCTGGGAAGATCATCGGAACCGTGGGCGTCGCCAACCTCAAGACGTCGGCCGCGGCTGCCAAGGTCGTCTCGGCGGGGGCGGGCAAGTCGCGCAAGGAGTACCTCAAGGCGCTGCCCGGTAAGGACAAGGTCACCAAATCTCTCGGCTCCGGCGAGGCGTTCGCCGGAGGGTGGCGGCACGGGCACTACGCCGTGATGGTCTGGTTCCAGTTCAAGGACGGCCACCTGCCCAAGAAGTCCGAGGTCAAGCGGCTCAACCAGGCGGCCTTCGGAACCGTGGACGCCACCGTGACCCCGGCCCTCGAATCCCGTTCGCTGACCGGAAAGCGCCCCTGACCAAAGGTTCATACGGCAACTTCCCCGGATAAAACTGGCGGGCGATCCGGCCAGGAACACCCATACCCACATGATGATCTCTGGCTGTCGCTACTCTTCCACCTATGCGTGGCCAGGAATCCGGGTCCGAGCACAAGCGCGAAGCCGACGGTTCGGCCGCACCGGCGACGCCCCCGCCGAGTTTCGGTCAGCCTTCGCCGCACGTGCCGCGGACAGACCTCACAGGTGACGACCAGCTCCGCGAGTCTCCGGCATGGCCGGAGTCCTCGCCGGGAGCCGCCCAGCCATGGGTGGTGCCCGGCGACGGCGGCACGCCCTACGACTGGTTCTCCGACCCCGAGGACGACCTTCCCACCCCGTGGCCCGGTGCCCGGCAGGAAGGACGGCACCCGGGCGGGACCGCTCAGCCGTACGGCCCCGGCGTCTCCCCTCCCGGGGGGACCGGGGAGCCTCCGGCCCGGCCGTGGCCGGACGTCTCCCCCGCGGTGCCCGCCGTCATCTCCTGGACCGAGAACCCCGGGCAGGGAGACCCGAACGGTGCCTCCGGCCTGCCGCCGCAGCCGTCGGCGGCCCCCGGGGAACCCACTCCACCGTGGAACGACTCCCCCGAAGAGCCGCCGACCCGGCCATGGAGCGGCCCCGCCGCCTCCCGTGAGCCGTCCGGCCCGGCCGCTCCGCCGTCGTGGGGTGCCCCGCCTTCCTGGACCCCCCCGGCTCCCGGCACGCGTCCAGGACCGCCGCCCTCTCAGGCCGGACCTCAGGAACCATCAGGACCGCAGGACCGGCCTGGCCTCCAGGAGTCGCGTCCCGCACAGATCGGACCCCAAGGGCAGCCTCTCGCCCCGAACGCGCCTCAAGGACAGCACTCCGCTCAGATCGCCCCCCAGGGACAGATCCCTGTCCCGAACACACCACAGGGGCCGACCCCCACCCCGTACGTGCCGCAGGGACGAACCGACCTCCAAGGCCCGGCCCCCGTCCCGTACGCGTCACAGGGGCAGCCCCCCGTCCAGGCCGGTCCCGCGCCGTGGTCCCCCGCAGGTCAGCCGGGGCCCGCGCCGGCCCAGCCTCCAGGACCGCCCTGGAACACACCGCCCGCCCAGCAGGGACCCACGTGGCAGGCACCGCCCGTCCCCGGTGGCCCTCCGGCCCAGCCGTGGGCCCCGCCCGGACCGCTGCCTGAATCACGTCCTGAACCACCGCCTGGGGCCTCTCCCGTCCCCTCCGCGCCACCCGCGCCGCCGGGGCCGCAGCCATGGGGTCCCGTGACCGGAGAACCAGGGGGCCAGACACCGTGGGCTCCCCCGGCCGAACCGGCGGGACCACCGCTCTCCTGGGGCACGCCCCCACAGAGCGGCCCCGTCAACGCCCCTTCCCAGCCTTGGCAGGACGCTCCGCGCGACACGTCCCCGCAGTCCTGGCAGAACACCCCGTTCAACACGTCCCCGCAGGGCACCCCGCCCGGCGCGCCTCCGCAGCCCCAGCAGGAGGACCGCCCGCCGACGGCGGCGCCGGTCGAGCCCGACGCGCCGTCCTGGCAGCCTCCTCCGGCCTTCACGGCCGCCGCCGCGGGGATGCAGGTGTGGCCCTCCCCCGGACAGGACCCCAACGACGCCTCGCGGTGGCCCGCGGCCTCCGGAGAGCCTGTCTGGACCGAGGGCGCCGAGAACGAGACGCCACAGGACGCAATCGCCGACGACGAGAGCACCGTCAGGGTCCGCAAGAGCGACCAGGCCCCGCTCCCCGTGCGTCGTGGGCGCGCGCAGGACAACCCCGGCTCCCCGGCGCCCCGGCCGGACGCCGCCCCCCAACCTCCCGTTCAGGAGCGGGAACAGGAGGCCCCCGGCCTCGAAGGCCCGCCCCCGGTGGAGAAGGACCAGACTCCCGTTCCCCTGGGGGCCGACGCGCCCGGCGTGATCGACAGGACGTCGGCCCCGCCTCCCGAGCAGGGCGACCATCCGACCCCGCCCAGGGGCATACCGGTGGTCACGGCGCCGCTCGCCGCCCCGACGGGCAATCCCCCTCCTGGCAGGCCGTCGGCCCCGCGCCCGTCGGCCGAGGTCGAGCGTGGGCCGTTCACCCCACCGTCCGCGGTCGTCCAGGAGATTCCGCCGCTCCCCACCGCTCCGCCGCGCAAGCGCGTCAACACCGTCCTGCTCGCGGCCGTGGTCGCCGTCGTGGTCGGCGGTACCGGCACCGGGGCCTTCTTCGCCTACCAGTCGTTCAACGCCAGGCGGTCGGCCAGCGCGGAGACCCCGGCCCCCACCGCCCCGCCCGTCGAACCCACCGACGACCCGAACGCCCCTCCCGAGCCTGACCCGATCAAGACCGAGATCCTCAACTCCGAGAAGACAGACCCGGGCAAGATGACCGTGGCCGACGCCTTCACCAAGAAGGTGACCCTGGCCGGTGCCACATTCGTCCGGGTCAAGACTGAGGTGACCGACAAGTGTGACGAGGCCGCGGCGGGCAGGTTCGCCAACACGTTGGCCACCCAGGACTGCCGCCAGGTGCTTCGGGCCACGTACGTCGACAGCAAACGCAAGTACGCCGTGACCACGGGAATCGCGGTACTGCCCACCCTGCAGTCGGCCGTCGAGGTCGACCGGACGAAGAACCTGGGCAGCAACCTGTGGTTCCGTGGCCTGCCGGGAGGCTCGGGCAGCGGAGCCGAGCGCGTCGGCATCGCGGGCGGCTACGCCGCCGGCTTGGTCTGGGGACGCTACATCGTCTTCAGCTACGCCACCTTCAGCGACGGCCACACCCCGACGGCCAAGGAGAAGCACCTGGGCAAGGTCAGCGGCGCCTTCCGCGACGAGACCGCCAAGGTCATCGAGCGCCGTATAACCAGCTGACCGGCGCCGGTCACGCGGCAGTCCGCCCCTGAAGAGCGGGCCACCCCTGAAGACAGCGCCCGCCGTACGGCCAGGCGGCACGCGCGGGACGGTCGCGGGTGACAGGTGCCGCCCCGCGCCGTGGCCGCGCTGCGGTCGTCGATCGTGCTATTCGAGCAGGTGGCGGTTGGCTCGGCTCCATGCCAGCCGTCTGCCCGCCTCGTCGAGGAAGCCGTTGGTGGTCGGCGTACCTGCTCGATGACGTCTCGTTGAACGTCGATGACCGCATCGATCAGACCCGTGGTCGAGGTCAGGCAGTAGGCCGTGGCGAAAAGCTCCAGGCGGTGACGCCGGTCGGGGGCGTGGGGTAACGCAGCCAGCGCAGGCATTCGGCGTCGTCGCGGAACGGCGCGACGTATTCCAGCGCGTAGGCGATGTCGTGCAGTCGCGGCCTGGGCCGGGCGTAGTCCCAGACCAGGATTCCCACGGGGTGTTCGCCCCGCCAGACGATGTTCCACGGCCCGAAGTCTTCATGACAGATCACCTCGTCATCGCGCGGTTCCGCCTCGCCGCCGGACCATCTGAGTCCCTGAGGCGGGCGAAAGCCGGCGACCGCGTCATGATAGTCGCGTAGCAGGCGGGCGAAGGCCGTCAGCCCTGGATCCTCGACCACCTTGGCCCGGCTCCGCGGACCGGATTCGCCGTCCGGGTAGGTGAGGATCTCACGGCCCTCCTGGTCGGTTCCCAGCACCCGCGGTGAGTGGGGGAACCCCACCTCCTCCAGGTACCGGAGCAACGCGTGGACGGCCGGTGTCCACGGGTGCGTGGGCCTGCGAACCGTGTCGCCGAGGCGTAGATGCACGCAACCCTGCAAGATCTCCTCATCTAGCACGTGTGCAGAGGTTACCCTCGCCGTCCACTCCCGCCTGGGCCGCTCCCGACCGGTGGGGGCGTGGGGACAGGAATACAGCTGTCGGCCAGATCGCGCCCGCCGTACGGCCGGGCGACCGGATCACGCCTCGGAGGCTCCGAGCGTGCGCACCCGCCGGGTCAGCGCCGCCCGGCGCGCCAGCGCCTCCCCCTCCGGGTAACGCACCTCCTCAAGGCACAGACCGTGCGCGGGCGCGACATGCACCGCCGAGTCCCGTACGGCACGCGTCAGCACCTGCCCCGGCCAGTCGACCGGCAGGCGCCCCTCCCCGACCGGCAGCAGCGACCCGACCAGCGCCCTGACCATCGAGTGGCAGAAGGCGTCCGCGACGACCGTCGCCACCAGCAGGTCCCCCTCCCTGGCCCAGTCGAGCCGCTGGAGCTCGCGGATCGTGGTCGCGCCCTCGCGCTTCTTGCAGAAGGCCGCGAAGTCGTGCTCGCCCAGCAGTGCCGACGCGGCGGCGTTGAGCCGGTCCAGGTCGAGAGGGCGGGGATACCAGACGACCTCGTGACGGCGCAGCGGGTCACCCCCGCCGGGGGCGTCGCAGACCCGGTAGGCGTAGCGTCGCGACATCGCGGAGAAGCGGGCGTCGAAGCCCTCGGGGGCCACGGTGACCCGGTGGACCCTGACGTCGGCGGGCAGGATCCCGGCCAGCCGCCTGATCAGGACGGGCAGCCGGTCGGCGACCGGGTCCTCAAGGGGAACCGCCTGGTGCCTGCTGTCCAGTGCGCCGAACACCTCGGGCTCCAGATCGACGTGGGCCACCTGTCCTCTGGCGTGCACTCCGGCGTCGGTCCGTCCCGCCACGGTCAGCGACGGGGGCTCCGGCAACCTGAAGACCTTGCCGAGCGCTTCCTCGATCTCCCCCTGGACCGTCCTGCGCCCCGGCTGCCGAGCCCAGCCTGAGAAGCCGGTGCCGTCGTAGGCGAGGTCAAGGCGCAGCCGTACCACGATGTCGTCCCTCCTGAGAGAACCCCGGGAGGACCCGGGAAAAGAAGAACGGGCCCGGCACCTCCGGTGTGGAGGAAGCCGGACCCGTCCGGAGAGCCTGGAAGATCAGGCGTTGTCCTTCTTGCCCTCGGTCTCCTCGGCGGGAGCCTCGGCCGCGGGGGCCTCCTCCGCCTGAGCCTCGGCGGCCTCGACCGCGGGGGTCTCCTCGGCCTTCGGCTCCTCCGTGGCGGCGGGAGCGGCGGCCGGGGCCTGGCGGGTGGTGGTGACCGTGTTCAGCGGCTCGGACACCAGCTCGATGACGGCCATGGGGGCGGCGTCGCCCTTACGGAGGCCGACCTTCGTGATGCGGGTGTAGCCACCGGGACGCTCGGCGAACGTCGGCGCGATCTCGGTGAACAGGTGGTGCACGACGCTCTTGTCACGCACGACCGTCAGCACCTGGCGACGGTTGTGCATGTCGCCCTTCTTGGCCTTGGTGATCAGCTTCTCCGCCAGCGGGCGCAGACGCTTGGCCTTCGCCTCGGTGGTCTTGATCCGGCCGTGCTGGAACAGCTGGGTGGCGAGGTTCGCCAGGATCAGCCGCTCGTGAGCCGGGCTGCCGCCGAGACGGGCACCCTTGGTGGGCCTGGGCATTTCGTTCTCCTTGAGAGTTAACCCGCCGCGGCCGTACGAGGTACCGCGGTCAGGCCGGGGGCCGGTCGGCCGGCCCCCGTCAGATGAAAATCAGTACTGCTCGGTCTCGACGTAGGCGCTGTCGTCATCGTCGTAGCCGCCACCGGCCACCGCGCTCGGGTCGAATCCGGGCGGGGAGTCCTTCAGCGCGAGCGACATCTCGTGCAGCTTCTGCTTGACCTCTTCGATGGACTTGGCACCGAAGTTGCGGATGTCCAGGAGGTCCTGCTCGCTGCGGGCCACGAGCTCACCCACGGTGTGGATGCCCTCGCGCTTGAGGCAGTTGTAGGAGCGGACGGTGAGGTTCAGCTCCTCGATCGGCAGCGCCAGGTCGGCGGCCAGGGCCGCGTCCGTCGGCGACGGGCCGATGTCGATGCCCTCGGCCTCGACGTTGAGCTCCCTGGCCAGGCCGAACAGCTCGACGAGGGTCTTGCCCGCGGAGGCCACCGCGTCGCGGGGCTTCATGCAGGGCTTGGTCTCGACGTCCAGGATCAGCCGGTCGAAGTCCGTGCGCTGCTCGACACGGGTCGCCTCGACCTTGTAGGTGACCTTGAGGACCGGCGAGTAGATGGAGTCGATCGGGATGCGACCGATCTCCTGGCCGGGCTGCTTGTTCTGCGCGGCGGAGACGTAGCCACGGCCACGCTCGACCGTCAGCTCCATCTCCAGCTTCGCCTTGCCGTTCAGCGTGGCGATGCGCAGCTCGGGGTTGTGCACCTCGACACCGGCCGGGGGCGCGATGTCGGCGGCGGTGACGTCACCGGGGCCCTGCTTGCGCAGGTACATGACCACGGGCTCGTCGTGCTCGGAGGAGACGACCAGCTCCTTGAGGTTCAGGATGATGTCGGTGACATCCTCCTTGACCCCGGGAACCGTGGAGAACTCGTGCAGCACGCCCTCGATGCGGATGCTGGTCACGGCCGCGCCCGGGATGGACGACAGCAGCGTGCGCCGCAGCGAGTTGCCGATGGTGTAGCCGAAGCCCGGCTCCAGCGGCTCGATGACGAACTTGGAGCGGGTCTCCTCAAGGGATTCCTCGAGGAGAGTGGGACGCTGAGCGATCAGCATGTGGAAACTCCCCCTGCATGGCGACGCCCGCTATTTGACGTCGCTCGGATAAACAGCATAGGTGCCGTACGGCGAACCGTACGGCACCCTCGAAGCCACTACTTGGAGTAGAGCTCGACGATCAGCTGCTCCTGGACCTGCGTGTCGATCTGCTGACGGACCGGGAGCTGGTGGACCAGCACGCGCAGAGCCTCGGGAGCGACACCCAGCCAGGCCGGGTAGGTCTTGTCACCGGCGGTGGCGCGGGCCACCTCGTAGGGCAGAAGGTTGCGGGCCTTCTCGCGCACCTCGACGATGTCGTGCTCACGCACGCGGTACGACGGGATGTCGACCTTCTTGCCGTTCACCAGGATGTGGCCGTGGCGCACCTGCTGGCGGGCGGCGTCGCGGGACTCGGCGAAGCCGGCGCGGTAGACCACGTTGTCGAGACGGCTCTCCAGGATCTGGAGGAGGTTCTCGCCGGTCTTGCCGGACTTGCGGTTGGCTTCCTCGTAGTAGTTGTGGAACTGCTTCTCGAGGACGCCGTAGATGCGGCGGGTCTTCTGCTTCTCACGAAGCTGGAGCTGGTACTCAGACTCCTTCGGACGGCCGCGGCCGTGCTCACCCGGCGGGTAAGGACGGATCTCGATGGGGCACTTCGCGGACTCGCACTTCTTGCCCTTGAGGAAGAGCTTGGTCTTCTCCCTGCGGCAGAGCTTGCAGTCCGCACCCGTGTAACGAGCCATTTTCTATCTTCTCCTGGGCGTCAGACGCGACGGCGCTTGGGCGGACGGCAGCCGTTGTGCGGCACCGGGGTGACATCCTGAATGGAGCCAACCTCAAGGCCGGTCGCCTGCAGCGAACGAATCGCGGTCTCACGGCCGGAGCCGGGACCCTTGACGAAGACGTCGACCTTGCGCATGCCGTGCTCCATGGCGCGGCGGGCGGCGTTCTCGGCGGCCATCTGCGCGGCGAACGGGGTGGACTTACGGGAGCCCTTGAACCCGACGTGGCCGGCGCTGGCCCAGGAGATCACGTTCCCGTTCGGGTCGGTGATCGAGACGATCGTGTTGTTGAACGTGCTCTTGATGTGGGCGTGCCCGTGAGCGACGTTCTTCTTTTCCTTGCGGCGCACCTTCTTCGGGGCACCCTGGCGGCTCTTAGGAGGCATTGCTTGCCTTCACTCCTGAGGTGTTCGGTCCTGCGGCTACGCGGACTACTTCTTACCGGGCTTCTTCTTGCCGGCCACGGTCTTCTTCTTGCCCTTACGGGTGCGCGCGTTGGTCTGCGTGCGCTGACCGTGCACCGGGAGGCCACGGCGGTGCCGGATGCCCTGGTAGCACTGAATCTCGATCTTGCGACGGATGTCGGCCTGGACCTCACGGCGGAGGTCGCCTTCGATCTTGAAGTTGGCCTCGATGTAGTCGCGCAGCGGCACCAGTTCCTCGTCGGTGAGCTGGTGGACCCGCAGGTCACCGTTGATGCCGGTGGCCTTGAGGGTCTCAAGCGCGCGGGTGCGGCCGATTCCGTAAATGTAGGTGAGAGCGATCTCCAGCCGCTTGTCGCGGGGGAGGTCGACGCCAACCAGGCGAGCCATGGTCGGGCATTCTCCTTCGTTGTGGCGGAGGTCCTACGCCCCGCTTCCCCTCCCCATGCCCGGGGTGAGGGCCCCGGCCTCCGACCGGGGGTCTCCCGCGTGGTACGACCCGAAGGTCGCCTGCGCGAGTGTGGGGCGCGATTACTTTGTGGCCCGACATGGGTCGAGTCCGCCACTGATGAGCGGACTCCGTGTGGGCCTTTTCTGGACTAGCCCTGACGCTGCTTGTGGCGCAGGTTGTCGCAGATCACCATGACGCGACCGTGCCGGCGAATCACCTTGCACTTGTCACAGATCTTCTTGACGCTCGGCTTGACCTTCATAGTCCTTATTCGTCCCTCAGACGCTTACTTGTATCGGTAGACGATCCGCCCACGACTGAGGTCGTAGGGGCTCAGTTCGACGACAACCCTGTCGTCAGGAAGGATTCGGATGTAGTGCATCCGCATCCGCCCGCTGATGTGGGCCAGGACCTTATGGCCGTTGTCGAGCTGCACCCTGAACATCGCGTTCGGGAGCGACTCAACCACAGTGCCCTCGATCTCGATGGCGCCGTCCTTCTTGGCCATGTCCCTCGCGTTTCACTGATCGGTCGTCTGAGGCTCTTGGAACACTACGCAGCCGCGACCCAGCGCTTCGATGAGAGCGACGGTTGCGACACCGTCGATGCGCAATGAGTCATAGTGAACCGAAGAAGGAGTGTACGGCACCGGGCGATGAAATGCGAAACAGACGGCCGGTACCTTGACACAACCGCTACTCAGAATACCGCAGATCCGAAGCGCGGTACCCCGCCCGGTACCGGGCGTGGACGATCACGTTGTCGGCGTAGGAGCGGCTCACCTGGTCAAAGCTGCCCCCGCAGGTGACCAGTCTCAGCCGCCGCCCGTCCGTCGGGCCGTACACCCGCTCGGCCGGGAAGTGGGCCTTCGGAGCCTGTTCGACGCGCTCGACCGCGAAGACCGCGACGGTGCCGTCGGCACGGACCACCCCGACCGCGTCCCCGGGGTCCAGCTCGCCGAGCCTGGCGAAGACCGCCGGTCCCGTCCTGGTGTCGAGATGGCCGACGATGACCGCGGAGCCGGACTCCCCCGGGGCCGGGCCGCCGCCGTACCAGCCGGCCGCGTCGGCGTGGTCGAGCGGCGGTACGGCGAGCCTGCCGTCCCCCTCCACGCCGAGCACCACGAGCGGGGCGTCCACCCCGATGCGCGGGATCACCACGCGTGTCGGCTCCGCGCGGCCCAGCGGGCGTGTGATCGGCGCGGGCCAGCCCGGCCCGCCCACTGCCCGTTCCCCCGGCGGCGACCCGGCCTGGGCCGCCACAGAGCGCGCGGGACCCCTCACAGCCCCGCCTCCCGGTACGGCGCCGCAGCCCGCCGCGAGAGCCAGCGCCCACAACAGGACGAAACGGTGGATGAATCCGTGCCCGGCCGGGGCGCGGCCCCGCCGATGCCGCGCGCTGACGGTTCCGGACGGGCACGGAGGTCTAGTGGCCGCCCTGTCCACGGTGCCCGCGCGTCAGCGCCAGGGCCGATCCGAGGACCGTGACGACCATGGCCAGGGCTCCGAAGAGCCAGGCGGTGCGGGTGGCGCCACCGGGAGCGTGCATCGCCAGGCCGCCGCCCCCGGTGTCCGGAGCGAGGACCGGGTGAGGCTCGTCGACGACGAAGGTGCCGTCGTAGGGCCCGCCCCTGACGCAGCGGACGGTGACGGCGTAGGTGCCGGGTGCGGCGTGGGGGTTGATACGGGCGGTCCCGCGCATCGTCTCGGCCCTGCCCCTCAGTCGCGCCGAGGTCGAGGCGAAGGCGGCCGAGTAGGCGGTCGCCGGAGCGACGCAGCCCCCCGCGGCGATGGCCACCGACTGTCCGGGCGTGACCGTCGAAGGCGTGACCCGCACATCGGCCGGTACGGCGGCGCCTCCCGCGAACACGATCACCGCTCCGGCACCCAGGAGGACCTTCACCGCCGCCACAGGGTCTCGTCTGAGGCCCATCATCCACCCCCACCTCACGACGGTGCCCCGGCAACGATCACCTACCCCTTCTCACCAGCCTCAACTGCCTCCGGCGGTAAAGAACTGACACAACGCGAAAAGCCCTCTCATGACCGGATCATGAGAGGGCTTTTCGCGTATGGGACCTCTGGCGTCACCGGTTCGGGTGGCCGCCCCGCCCGCCGAGGACCGTGGCGACCAGCAGCATGACGCCCCACGGACCCATGACCCACAGCGGCCACGGATAGGGGAAGTCGAGGCCGTTCGTGACACCGATGATGAGCCAGATCACCCAGTTGACACCGCTGGCCACGGCCCAGGAGCCCCACATCGCCGCCACGCCCCTGCGCTGGGCCTCACGCGAGGGGTTCGCCGGGACCGGGGCGGCGGTCATCCGCCTCAGGTCGACGTCGGGAAGATCGGAGGTGAGCCTGGCCAGCTCTCCGTAGGTCCTGCTGGAGTAGAGCCGTTCGAGCCGCTCGTCGAACTCCTCGCCGGTGAGCCTGCCCTGGGCGTAGTGCTCACGCAGCACTCCCGCGACCTTGTCGCGGTCACCGTCAGAGGCTCGCATCTCCGGGCCAGGCATCATGGTCGACCACATCCGCTCATCAGCGGGCGGTACGTGTTATCCCGCATCGCCCAACAGTTCGGCAAGCCGCTCTTTTCCGCCATCAAGAGCGGTCAGTACCCAAGGTCCATTATGTGTCACGGCAACGCTGTGCTCGAAGTGCGCCGAGGCCTTCCCGTCGACGGTGACGACGGTCCAGTCGTCGGCCAGCACCCTGGTCCTGTCGGTGCCGAGATTGACCATCGGTTCGACCGCGAAGCACATGCCCGGCTCGAAACGCAGGCCCTTGCCCGGCTTGCCATGGTTGGCCACCCAGGGGTCCATGTGCATCTCGGTGCCGATACCGTGCCCGCCGTACTCCTGGGGGATGCCATAACGACCCTGGGAACGGACGTATTTCTCGACCTGGTGGCCGATGTCGGACAGATGGCGGCCGACGGTGAGCGCGGCGATGCCCCGCCACATGGCCTCCTCCGTGACCCGCATCAACTCGGTCAGTTTGGGGTCGACCTCTCCGACCGGGACGGTGATCGCCGAGTCTCCGTGCCAGCCGTCCAGGATGGCGCCGCAGTCGATGGAGATGACGTCGCCCTCGCGAAGCGGACGCCGGTCGCTCGGGATGCCGTGGACCACCTCGTGGTTCACGGAGGCGCAGATCGTCGCGGGAAAACCCTGGTAGCCCTTGAAGGAGGGGATGGCACCCTCGTCCCGGATCGCCTTCTCCGCGATGCCGTCAAGGTCCAGCGGCGTCACGCCCGGCCGGACGTTCTCGCGGAGCAGTTGCAGCGTGCGGCCGACCACGAGGCCCGCTGCCCGCATCTTCTCCAGCTGCTCGGGCGACTTGATCTGAATTCCATGCTTGTTCTTCTTGAACACGTGTGCACCCCCTGGGGTGATTCAACGGGCAGTCGGGGAGCCCAATTCCCCCGATTGTGCCCTAAACGACAGCACGCCACCCATGGGGTTGCCATGGATGGCGTGCCGGGGAGACAAGTGTCCCTAGTCGGTGTACGGGCTCAGCGCCTCCATCGCGCGCTGGGTGACCTCTTCCACCGGACCGGTGGCGTCGACTCCGACCAGGATGCGCTCCTGGGCGTAGAAGGAGACCAGAGGAGCGGTCTGCTCCTGGTAGACCTCCAGGCGGTGCCTGATGGTCTCCTCCTTGTCGTCGTCGCGCTGGTAGAGGCGTCCGCCGCAGGCGTCGCAGACGTCGTCCTTCTTGTCGTCGAAGTCGACGTGCCAGATGCGGCCGCACTGGCTGCAGGTCCGGCGGCCCGCGAGCCTGCGCACGACCTCCTCGTCGTCGACCACGAGCTCAAGGACGATGTCCAGTGCGACGCCGAACTCCTCAAGCATCTTCTTCAGGATCTCGGCCTGGGGCACGTTCCTGGGGAAGCCGTCGAGCAGGAAACCGTCCTGCGCGTCGCTCTCCGAGAGGCGGTCGCGGACCATCGCGATGGTGACCTCGTCGGGCACGAGGTCGCCACGGTCCATGTACTCCTTGGCAAGCTTGCCGAGTTCCGTGCCGCCCGAGACGTTGGCGCGGAAGATGTCACCTGTCGAGATCTTCGGGATGGACAGGTTCGATGCGATGAACTGGGCCTGTGTCCCCTTACCCGCTCCGGGGGGCCCGACCAGGACGAGACGCACTACTTCAGGAAGCCTTCGTAGTTGCGCTGCTGCAGCTGGCTCTCAATCTGCTTCACGGTGTCCAGGCCGACACCAACCATGATCAGAATGCTCGTCCCTCCGAACGGGAAGTTCTGGGTCGCGCCGACGAGGGCGAGTGCGACGATCGGCACCATGGAGATCAGCCCCAGATAGAGCGAGCCAGGAGCGGTGAGTCGCGTGAGCACATAGTTGAGGTACTCAGCCGTCGGGCGGCCCGGACGGATGCCCGGGATGAACCCACCGTACTTCTTCATGTTGTCGGCGACTTCAACGGGGTTGAAGGTAATGGACACGTAGAAGTAGGTGAAGAAGACGATCAACAGGAAGAACGTGATCATGTAGGCGGGGGTGTCACCCGTGACCAGGTTCTGCTGGATCCACTGCACGACCGCGTTCGGCTCTTCCTGAGCGTTGCTGAACAGGGTCGTGACCAGCTGCGGAAGGTAGAGCAGAGAGGAGGCGAAGATCACCGGGATGATGCCGGCCTGGTTCACCTTCAGCGGGATGTAGGTGGAGGTGCCGCCGTACATCCTGCGGCCGACCATGCGCTTGGCGTACTGCACCGGGACCCGGCGCTGAGCCTGCTCGACCATGACGACCAGGGCGATCATCGCGATGCCTGTGATGATTACCACACTGAAGACGAACATGCCGCGGGTGCGGGCGATGGTCATCAGCTCGACCGGGAAGACCGCGATCACCTGGGTGAAGATCAGGATGGACATGCCGTTGCCGACGCCGCGGTCGGTGACCAGCTCGCCCAGCCACATGATGACCGCGGTGCCCGCGGTCATGATGATCACCATGGTGACGATCGAGAAGATGTTGTTCTTGTCGAGCAGGATCTCCTCACGGCACTGCGGGAACAGCTGCCCGGTGCGCGCGAGGGCGATGAAAGCGGTCGACTGCAGAACCGCCAGACCGACCGTGAGGTACCGCGTATACTGGGTGATCTTGGTCTGGCCCGCCTGGCCCTCCTTCTTGAGGGCTTCGAGGCGCGGGATCACCACGACCAAGAGCTGCAGAATGATGCTCGCGGTGATGTACGGCATGATGCCGAGCGCGAACACCGACAGCTTCAGCAGGGCGCCACCGCTGAAGAGCTGTACCATTCCGTAGATGTTGCCCGCGTCCCCAGCCTGAGCCTGGCTGAGACAGCGGCTGATGTTCTCCGTATTCACACCCGGGGTCGGGAGCACCGAACCCAGCCGGAACAGCGCGATGATGCCCAAGGTGAAGAGCAACTTATTGCGCAGGTCCGGCGTACGGAACGCTCGGGTAAACGCGGTCAGCACGGGCCCTCCTGCGCGCCTGAAAGGCGATGTCGGTCAGCGATGGTGCGGGGGTGGTCCATCTTTGCTATCTCGTGTCAACGAGCTCACGGAAACGAGTTGAGTCTCGCTGTCCAGCGAACTCTAACGCACTACGGGCGCGGGGGCCCATAATGAGCCCCCGCGCCTCGTTTTCATGCGTGAAATTCCATGTCCTACAGCTCGGAGACAGAGCCCCCGGCCGCGGCGATCTTCTCCTTGGCACTGGCGGAGAAGGCGTGCACCTGCACGTTCAGCGCCACGGAGATGTCACCGGTGCCCAGGACCTTCACGAGCTGGTTCTTGCGAACCGCGCCCTTGGCGACCAGTGCCTCGACGGTGACCTCGCCACCCTCGGGGAACAACTCGCCGAGCCTGTCCAGGTTGACGACCTGGTAGGTCGTCTTGAACAGGGCGTTGGAGAAGCCCTTCAGCTTGGGCAGGCGACGCTGCAGCGGAACCTGGCCACCCTCGAAACCGAGGGGAACCCCGGTCCTCGCGTGCGTGCCCTTGGTGCCACGACCGGCGGTCTTGCCCTTGGAGCCCTCACCACGACCCTTGCGGACCTTGGCCTTGTTGGCGCCAGGAGCCGGACGCAGGTGGTGGATACGGAGCGGAGTGTTCTCTGCCATGTCTAGTCGACCTCTTCCACGGTGACCAGGTGCGTCACCACGGAGACCATGCCGCGGATCTCCGGGCGGTCCTCCTTGACGACGACGTCGCCGATTCGCTTGAGACCGAGCGAACGCAGCGAATCACGCTGATTCTGCTTGCCGCCGATCTTCGAGCGGACCTGAGTGATCTTCAGACGTGCCATCGGTTAGCTCACCGCCTTGGCCGCCGCGGCCTCAGCGAGACCCTCGGCGCGAGCCTTGAGCATCGCCTTGGGAGCGACGTCCTCCAGGGGCAGGCCACGGCGGGCCGCGATCTCCTCGGGGCGGCTGAGGCCCTTCAGAGCTGCCACGGTGGCGTGCACGATGTTGATCGGGTTGTCCGAGCCGAGCGACTTGGACAGCACGTCGTGGATGCCCGCGCACTCCAGTACGGCGCGCACCGGGCCACCGGCGATGACACCGGTACCGGGTGAGGCCGGGCGCAGGAAGACCACGCCGGCGGCCTCCTCACCCTGCACGATGTGCGGGATGGTGCCCTGGATGCGCGGCACCCGGAAGAAGTGCTTCTTGGCCTCTTCGACGCCCTTGGCGATGGCCGCGGGGACTTCCTTGGCCTTGCCGTAGCCGACGCCGACCATGCCGTTGCCGTCACCGACGATGACGAGGGCGGTGAAGCTGAAGCGACGACCACCCTTCACGACCTTGGCCACTCGGTTGATCTTCACTACGCGCTCGATGTACGAGACGCCCTTGTCAGCGCTGCCACCGCGGCGATCGTCACGACGACCGTCACGCCGCTCGCCACCGGCGGCGCCACCGCGACGCGGAGCTCCAGCCATCAGTGGTTCCTCTTCTCGTTGCTCTTGTCAGTACGGGCCATCAGAACTCCAGCCCGGCTTCGCGGGCGCTGTCCGCGAGAGCCGCCAGGCGGCCCGCGTAACGGTTTCCACCACGGTCGAAGACGACCGCGGTGATCCCGGCAGCCTTGGCCCGCTGAGCGAGAAGCTCGCCGACCTGCTTCGCCTTCTCGGTCTTGTCACCGGTCACCGTGCGCAGGGTGGCGTCCATGGTGGAGGCGCTCACCAGCGTGTGACCCTGTGAGTCGTCGACGATCTGCACGAACAGGTGCCGCGTCGAGCGGTTGACGACCAGGCGCGGACGCGCGGCCGTACCGACCACCTTCTTGCGGACTCGGCCGTGACGGCGGGCCCGCGAGACGGCGCGGGCGGCCGTGTGCTTGCCGAACGCAGTCTTGCCAGCCATGCCTACTTACCAGCCTTTCCGACCTTGCGGCGGACAACCTCGCCCTGGTAGCGCACACCCTTGCCCTTGTACGGGTCGGGCTTGCGCAGCTTACGGATGTTCGCGGCGACCTCGCCGACCTTCTGCTTGTCGATGCCGTCCACGTGGAACAGGGTCGGCTTCTCGACGCGGAAGGTGACACCCTCGGGGGCGTCCACGATCACCGGGTGGCTGAAGCCGAGGGCGAACTCAAGCTGAGTCGGGCCCTTGGCCTGCACGCGGTAACCGACACCCACGATTTCCAGGGTCTTGGAGTAACCCTGGGTCACACCGGTCACCATGTTGGCGATCAGCGTGCGGGACAGGCCGTGCAGCGCACGGACCTTGTTCTCGTCGTTGGGGCGGCTGACGGTGACAGCACCGTCGTCTCCCTTGGCGACGTCGATCGGCTCAGCGACCTTGTGTGAGAGCGTGCCCTTGGGGCCCTTGACCGTGACTTCCCGGCCGTCGATGGCGACGTCCACGCCGTTCGGTACAGGGATGGGCAGCCGTCCGATTCGCGACATGCTGTGATTTCTCCCTTCTACCAAACGAAGGCGAGGACTTCCCCGCCCACTCCACGCTTGCCGGCCTGCTTGTCGGTCATGAGGCCACCGGACGTCGAGATGATCGCGACGCCCAGTCCTCCCAGGACACGGGGCAGGTTGTCCTTCTTCGCGTAGACCCGCAGACCGGGCTTGGAAACCCGGCGCAGGCCCGTCAGCGAACGCTCACGGCTCGGCCCGAACTTGAGCTCCACCACGAGGTTCTTTCCGACCTTGGCGTCCTCGACGCTCCAGGACTGGATGTAACCCTCCTGCTGGAGGATCTCGGCGATGTGCGCCTTGATCTTCGAGTACGGCATGGCCACGGTGTCGTGGTACGCCGAGTTCGCGTTTCGCAGACGCGTGAGCATGTCTGCGATCGGGTCGGTCATCGTCATGGCCGGTGGCCTTCCTCACCGCGGTTTCCCCATGGGACCTTCGGTGCGGTCATGGGCGCTTGAGACAGCGCCCGGTGAATATCGACTTACTTGTACGGCTGGCACCGCGGGGGCCCGGTGAGAGACCCACCGGGCCGCGCGGAGACTACCAGCTCGACTTGGTGATGCCGGGCAGCTCGCCCCGGTGCGCCATCTCGCGGAAGCAGATGCGGCACAGGCCGAACTTCCTGTAGACGGCGCGGGGACGACCACAGCGCGAGCACCGAGTGTACGCCCGGACCTCGAACTTGGCCTTGCGAGCAGCCTTGACCTTCAGCGACGTCTTCGCCATGATCAGGCCTCCTTGAAGGGGAAACCGAGAAGCTTCAGCAGCGCCCGGCCCTGGTCGTCGGTCTTAGCGGTGGTCACGACCGTGATGTCCATACCACGCTGACGGTCGACCTTGTCCTGGTCGATCTCGTGGAACATGACCTGCTCGGTCAGACCGAAGGTGTAGTTGCCGTTGCCGTCGAACTGCTTCGGCGACAGACCGCGGAAGTCACGGATGCGGGGCAGCGCCAGCGACAGCAGACGGTCGAGGAACTCCCACATGCGGTCGCCGCGCAGCGTCACGTGGGCGCCGATCGGCATGCCCTCGCGCAGCTTGAACTGGGCGATGGACTTGCGGGCCCGCACGACGGCCGGCTTCTGGCCGGTGATGGAGGTCAGGTCACGAACGGCGCCGTCGATGAGCTTCGAGTCACGCGCGGCCTCGCCGACACCCATGTTCACCTTGATCTTGGTGATCGTGGGGATCAGCATGACGTTCTCGTACCCGAACTGCTCCTGCAGCTTCGCGATGATCTCCTCGCGGTAACGCTGCTTGAGGCGCGGGAGGGGCCTCGTCGCGACGGCCTCGGTGGTGTTGGCGGTCATCAGTTGTCCTCACCCGACTCGTCGGAGTCCGCCTTCGCCGACTCCTTCTTGGCGGGCTTCTCGTCACCCTTGAGCTTCTTGACGTTGCTCACGTGGATGGGAGCCTCCATGGTCTGCACGCCGCCGCTCTTGGCGCCACGCGGGCCCTGGTGGGTCTCCTTGGAGTGCTTCTTGATCATGTTGACGCCCTCGACGACCACGCGGTCCTCGCGCGGGTAGGCGGCGATCACACGACCCTTGGCGCCCTTGTCCTTGCCGGCGATGACGAGGACCAGGTCGCCCTTCTTGACATGCAGATTCGGCATTACAACACCTCCGGGGCGAGCGAGATGATGCGCATGAACTTCTTGTCGCGCAGCTCGCGTCCGACGGGGCCGAAGATACGCGTCCCACGAGGGTCGCCGCTGTCCTTGATGATCACGGCGGCGTTCTCGTCGAAGCGGATGTAGGAGCCGTCGGGCCGGCGGCGCTCCTTGACAGTACGGACGATGACCGCCTTGACGACGTCGCCCTTCTTCACGGTGCCGCCAGGAATGGCGTCCTTGACCGTGGCGACGATGATGTCGCCGATTCCCGCGTAGCGCCGACCCGAGCCACCGAGCACACGAATGCAAAGGACTTCCTTCGCACCCGTGTTGTCGGCGACCTTGAGTCGCGACTCCTGCTGAATCACCTATAACTCCTGTTTGTCTCGCCGGTTCTCACCCGTGTGCCGGGCAAGCCTTGCGGAACTGCTGTGGTCTTTTTCCCCCGGCGACAGCCGTACGGCCGGCCACCCGCCGGGCACTTCCCGTGCCCGGATGAGCGTCCGTGTCCGCACCACCGCCGCCGCAGGCGGAACGAGGATCGTCCCCGTTCCCTTGGACACCGTCATGGGGGGTGATCAGGTCACCCCCCACGAGGCGCGTCTTGTTACTTGGCGCGTTCGAGGATCTCGACGACCCGCCAGCGCTTGCTGGCGGACAGCGGCCGGGTCTCCATCAGGAGAACGCGGTCGCCGACGCCGCACGAGTTGGCCTCGTCGTGCGCCTTGTACTTGGTCGTCCTACGGATGACCTTGCCGTACAGGGGGTGCTTGACGCGGTCCTCGACAGCGACGACGACAGTCTTGTCCATCTTGTCACTGACCACCAGACCCTCGCGGGTCTTGCGGTAGTTACGCGCCTCGTTCGTGTTCTCAGTTGTCTCAGCCATCGACCGACTCCTTCTCGACCGTCACGATGCCAAGCTCCCGCTCGCGCATCACGGTGTAGATACGGGCGATCTCGCGGCGGACGGCGCGCAGCCGCCCGTGGCTCTCCAACTGGCCGGTCGCGGCCTGGAAGCGGAGGTTGAACAGCTCCTCCTTGGCTTCCTTCAGCTTCTGAACCAGGGTGTCCTGGTCCTCCGCTCGCAGCTCACCGGCGGTCAGGCCCTTAGCCATCACGCCTCACCCACTTCACGCTTGACGAACCGGCACTTCATCGGGAGCTTGTGCATCGCGCGACGCATGGCCTCGCGGGCCACGGGCTCGGCGACACCCGACAGCTCGAACATGACGCGACCGGGCTTGACGTTGGCGATCCACCACTCCGGCGAACCCTTACCGGAACCCATGCGGGTCTCAGCGGGCTTCTTGGTGAGGGGACGGTCCGGGAAGATGTTGATCCAGACCTTTCCGCCACGCTTGATGTGACGGGTCATGGCGATACGAGCCGACTCGATCTGGCGGTTGGTCACGTAGGAGTGCTCAATCGCCTGGATGCCGTACTCGCCGAACACGACCCTGGTGCCACCCTTGGCGGCGCCGTGACGGTCGGGCCGGTGCTGCTTGCGGTGCTTGACCCTGCGCGGGATCAGCATGGTCAGCTCCCTTCAGCACCCGGCTGCGCAGCCGGGCCGGTCTCGGGGGTGGCCTGGGAGGCCGCCTCGTTCCTGGGGCCACGGTCACCGCGGCCGGCGCCACCACGACGCGGACGGTCGCCACCGGCGCCACCACGACGCGGACGGTCCCCACCGGGACCACCACGACGGTCGTCACGGTCGCGACGCTGCCCCGCACGGGCACCGGCGGCGGCCGCCTCGCGCTCGGCGCGGCTGGTCGGAGCCTCACCCTTGTAGATCCACACCTTCACGCCGATGCGGCCGAAGGTGGTGCGGGCCTCGTAGAGGCCGTAGTCGATGTCGGCGCGGAGCGTGTGCAGGGGCACGCGGCCCTCGCGGTAGAACTCCGAACGCGACATCTCAGCGCCACCGAGACGACCGGAGCACTGCACCCGGATGCCCTTGGCACCGCTCTTCATGGCCGACTGCATCGCCTTGCGCATGGCGCGGCGGAAGGAGACACGGCTGGACAGCTGCTCGGCGACGCCCTGGGCGACGAGCTGAGCGTCGATCTCGGGGTTCTTGACCTCAAGGATGTTCAGCTGGACCTGCTTCTTGGTCAGCTTCTCAAGGTCACCGCGAATCCGGTCCGCCTCGGCGCCGCGGCGGCCGATGACGATGCCCGGACGGGCGGTGTGAATGTCGACCTGAACCCGGTCGGTGGTCCGCTCGATCTCCACCTTGGAGATGCCGGCCCGCTCCATGCCCTTCTTGAGCATGCGGCGGATCGCCACGTCCTCGGCAACGTACGACTTGTAGAGCTTGTCGGCATACCACCGGCTCTTGAAGTCGGTCGTGATGCCGAGGCGGAACCCGTGCGGGTTGACCTTCTGACCCACTAGCGGGTCCTCCCCTTCGGCTCGCGGGACTCCACGATCACGGTGATGTGGCTCGTCCGCTTGTTGATCCGATAGGCACGACCCTGAGCGCGGGGACGGAACCGCTTCAGCGTCGGGCCCTCGTCGACCCACGCACGGCTCACGAAGAGCGTGTCGCGGTCGAGCTTGAAGTTGTGCTCCGCGTTCGCAATGGCGCTGGACAGCACCTTGTACACGGTCTCGCTCGCCGCCTGGGGAGCGAACTGCAGCACGGCCTGCGCCTCCGAAGCGGGCAGCCCGCGAATGAGGTCCACCACACGGCGGGCCTTCATGGGCGTGTGGCGCGCGAACCGCACCTGAGCCCTGGCTTCCATCGCTTACTCCTCTTAACCTTCTGCTTCGTGTGGGACGGCCGGCATGACCTGCCGTCCTGTGAGGCGCTTACCGCCGGCTGCGGCGGTCTTCCTTGACGTGGCTGCGGAAGGTCCGCGTGGGCGCGAACTCACCGAGCTTGTGGCCGATCATCGCCTCGGTCACGAAGACCGGGACGTGCTTGCGGCCGTCGTGAACGGCGATCGTGTGCCCGATCATGTCGGGAACGATCATGGAGCGCCGCGACCACGTCTTGATGACGTTCTTGGTGCCCTTCTCGTTCTGGGCATCCACCTTCTTCTGAAGGTGGTCGTCCACGAAGGGACCCTTCTTAAGGCTACGTGGCATTTTGGCTGCTCCTACCGCTTCTTCCGCTTGGTCCGACGACGGATGATCAGCCGGTCGCTGGCCTTGTTCGCCGCACGGGTACGACCCTCGGGCTTGCCCTTCGGGTTCACGGGGTGACGACCACCAGAGGTCTTACCCTCACCACCACCGTGCGGGTGGTCGACCGGGTTCATCGCGACACCGCGGACGGTGGGGCGCTTGCCCTTCCACCGCATGCGGCCGGCCTTACCCCAGTTGATGTTCGCCTGCTCGGCGTTGCCGACCTGGCCGATGGAGGCCCGGCAGCGGACGTCGACCTGGCGCATTTCGCCGGAGGGCATACGCAGCGTGGCGTACTGCCCCTCCTTGGCGAGGAGCTGGATCTGCGCGCCGGCGGACCGGCCCAGCTTGGCGCCGCCGCCCGGACGGAGCTCCACCGCGTGGATGAAGGTACCGGTCGGGATGTTGCGCAGCGGCAGGCAGTTGCCGGGCTTGATGTCGGCCGTGGGGCCGTTCTCGATCTTGTCGCCCTGCTTCAGACCGGTCGGGCAGAGGATGTAGCGCTTCTCCCCGTCGGCGTAGTGCAGCAGCGCGATCCGGGAGGTGCGGTTGGGGTCGTACTCGATGTGAGCGACCTTGGCCGGGATCCCGTCCTTGTCATGGCGCCGGAAGTCGATGATCCGGTAGGCGCGCTTGTGGCCACCACCCTGGTGACGAGCGGTCACCCGGCCGTGGACGTTGCGCCCTCCCTTGCTGTGCAAGGGGGCAAGCAGCGACTTCTCGGGCGTGCTGCGCGTGATCTCGGCGAAGTCCGAGACACTGGCGCCGCGGCGACCCGGGGTCGTCGGCTTGAGTTTACGGATGCCCATCTTTTTCGTTCATCCTTCGTCGGTTAATCCGGTCGAATGCCCCCCGCTGTAGACGGGGGGCATTCTCCCTGTTCCTTACTTCAGCGAGCGGGTCAGCCGACCTGGCCGAAGATGTCGATACGGTCACCCTCGACCAGGCTCACGATCGCGCGCTTGGTGCTGGGGCGCTGGCCGTAACCGAACTTGGTCCGCTTGCGCTTGCCCTGGCGGTTGATGGTGTTCACACTGACCACCTTGACGCCGAAGATCTGCTCAATGGCGATCTTCACCTGCGTCTTGTTGGCGGTCTTCCGCACCAGGAACGTGTACTTGTTGTTCTCGTCGATCAGGCCGTAGCTCTTCTCGGAGACGATCGGCTTGATGATGATGTCACGCGGGTCGGCGATCTTCTCCATCAGGCGTCTTCCTTCCCGCTCTGGCTCAGGCGCGCGACGACCTGGTCGTACGCCTCCTGAGTGAAGACGACGTCGTCGTAGCAGAGCACGTCGTAGGTGTTCAGCTGCCCGGCGTCCAGCAGGTGGACCTCCGGAGCGTTGCGCAGGCTCAGCCAGGTGAGCTCGTCGCCCTCGTCGACGACGACCAGGACGCTGCGGGCCTGCGTGACCTTGCGCAGCGCCTCAAGCGCCACCTTGGTCTTGGGGGTCTCCCCGGTGACCAGCGAGCTGACCACGTGGACACGACCGCCGGTGGCCCGGTCGGACAGGGCGCCACGCAGGGCGGCGGCCTTCATCTTCTTGGGCGTCCGCTGGCTGTAGTCCCTCGGGACCGGGCCGTGGACGGTGCCACCGCCGGTGAACTGCGGAGCGCGGGTCGAACCCTGACGGGCGCGGCCGGTGCCCTTCTGGCGGTACGGCTTCTTGCCGCCACCGCTGACCTCACCACGGGTCTTGGCCTTGTGCGTGCCCTGCCGGCGAGCGGCGAGCTGGGCCACGACGACCTGGTGGATCAGCGGAACGTTGACCTTGGCGCCGAAGACGTCGCCGGGGAGGTCGACCGTACCGGACTTCGCGCCGCTCGCGTCGAGGACGTCAATGGTGCTCACTTGGCAGCCCCCTTCTTGGCAGCGGTACGGAGGAGAACCAGGCTGCCGTTGGCGCCGGGGATCGCACCCTTGATCAGGATGAGGCCCTTCTCGGCGTCCACGGCGTGAACCTTGAGGCTCTGGATGGTGGTGCGGACGTTACCCATCCGACCGGCCATGCGCAGGCCCTTGAAAACGCGGCCCGGGGTGGCGCAGCCGCCGATGGAACCCGGCGAACGGTGCTTGCGCTGGGTACCGTGCGAGGCGCCCAGACCCTTGAAGCCGTGACGCTTCATGACACCGGCGTAGCCCTTACCCTTGCTCTTGCCCGTCACGTCGACGAACTGGCCCGCCTCGAAGGTGTCGGCCAGAACCTCCTGGCCCAGGGTGTAGTCACTCGCGTCGTCGGTACGGATCTCCGTGAAGTAACGACGCGGGGTGATGTCGTGCTTGCGCAGGTAGTCGCCGAGCGGCTTGTTGACCTTCCGCGGGTCGACCTGCCCGAAACCGAGCTGTACGGCGGAGTAGCCGTCCTTCTCGGGCGTGCGGACACGGGTCACGACGCACGGACCGGCCTCAACGACGGTCACCGGGACCATCCGGTTGTCCGCGTCGAAGACCTGGGTCATGCCGAGCTTCTTGCCCAGGACGCCCTTGATCTGCTTAGCCATGTCAGTGCGTTCCCTCAGAGCTTGATCGAGATGTCAACGCCGGCGGGGAGGTCGAGTCGCATGAGCGAGTCGACCGTCTTCGGCGTCGGGTCGATGATGTCAATCAGCCGCTTGTGCGTACGCATCTCAAAGTGCTCGCGGCTGTCCTTGTACTTGTGCGGCGAGCGGATGACGCAGTACACGTTCTTCTCGGTCGGCAGCGGCACCGGGCCCGCGACCTTAGCGCCAGTCCGCGTGACCGTCTCGACGATCTTCTTGGCCGAGCTGTCGATGACCTCGTGGTCATAGGCCTTGAGCCGAATGCGGATCTTCTGTCCCGCCATAATGGCCTCGGTGTCCTTCGCTGTCGTCTGAAAAAGTTGCGTGCGGCCTGTTGCCGCTAAATGTGTCCCACGGAGCAGACGCAGATGATCTGCGCTTTCTTCCGTGATCTGGCGGTTAGTTCGGTCACGGTGCGGCCGAACCAACTGCGAGATCACGGTTCTCGTGGGGCGTGAGACGCGGGCCGTACGGCACGAGCCTCCTCGTGGCGCGGCGGCCGACCCTGGGATGAGGGCCGACCGCCACTCCGCGATCGAACTACTTGATGATCTTGGTAACGCGACCCGCACCGACGGTGCGGCCACCCTCGCGGATGGCGAACTTGAGACCGTCCTCCATGGCGATGGGCTGGATGAGCTGGACGCTCATCTCAGTGTTGTCGCCAGGCATGACCATCTCGGTGCCCTCGGGCAGGTTGACAACACCGGTCACGTCAGTCGTACGGAAGTAGAACTGCGGACGGTAGTTGTTGAAGAACGGCGTGTGGCGGCCGCCCTCGTCCTTGCTCAGGATGTAGACCTGGGCCTCGAACTCGGTGTGCGGGGTCGTGGTGCCCGGCTTGATGATGCACTGGCCGCGCTCAACGTCCTCGCGCTTGATGCCACGCAGGAGCAGACCGACGTTGTCACCGGCCTGGCCCTCGTCGAGGAGCTTGCGGAACATCTCGACACCGGTGACCGTGGTGGTGGTCTTGGTGTCCTTGATGCCGATGATGTCAACGGTCTCGTTGACCTTGATGATGCCGCGCTCGATACGGCCGGTGACGACGGTGCCGCGACCGGTGATCGAGAAGACGTCCTCGATCGGCATGAGGAACGGCTTGTCGGTCTCACGCTGCGGCTGCGGGACGTTCTCGTCCACCGCGGTCATGAGCTCGATGATGCTGTCGCCCCACTTCTCGTCGCCCTCCAGCGCCTTGAGCGCGGAGACGCGAACGACCGGCAGGTCGTCGCCGGGGAACTCCTGGGCCGAGAGAAGCTCACGGACCTCGAGCTCGACGAGCTCCAGGATCTCCTCGTCGTCCACCATGTCGGCCTTGTTCAGGGCGACAACGATGTAGGGAACGCCGACCTGGCGGGCCAGGAGGACGTGCTCCTTCGTCTGCGGCATCGGACCGTCGGTGGCGGCGACCACGAGGATCGCGCCGTCCATCTGAGCCGCACCGGTGATCATGTTCTTCACGTAGTCGGCGTGACCGGGGCAGTCCACGTGGGCGTAGTGACGCTGCTCGGTCTGGTACTCGACGTGCGCGATGGAGATCGTGATACCACGAGCCTTCTCCTCCGGCGCCTTGTCGATCTTGTCGAACGGGGTCGCCTCGTTGAGGTTCGGGTAACGCTCGTGGAGCACCTTGGTGATCGCCGCGGTCAGAGTGGTCTTGCCGTGGTCGATGTGCCCAATGGTGCCGATGTTTACGTGCGGCTTGGTCCGCTCGAACTTGGCCTTGGCCACTGCTCTGTCTCCTTAGAGATTCTGACTTGACTTGCGTCTTTTCACTCGGGTTCGGGTGGCGCGTCCCCGAGGGGACCCGCCGATGAGAACCTCGCCCGCACGCCCCGGTGGCGGTTGGCGATCCTCTCGCCCTCCGTCACCGAGGCGGATACCGGGCTTACTCGCCCCGTACCTTCGCGACGATCTCCTTGGCGATGTGCGCAGGCACTTCCGCATAGGAGTCGAACTGCATGCTGTAGCTCGCGCGTCCCTGCGTCTTGCTACGGAGGTCACCCACGTAGCCGAACATCTCAGAGAGCGGCACGAGCGCGCTGACGACACGGTTGCCACCGCGCTCGTCCATCGCCTGGATCTGCCCGCGGCGACCGTTGAGGTCACCGATGACGTCACCCATGTAGTCCTCGGGCGTGGTGACCTCAACGGCCATCATCGGCTCCAGGATTACGGCGTCCGCCTTGCGCGCGGCCTCCTTGAAGGCCATCGAGCCGGCGATCTTGAAGGCCATTTCGGACGAGTCAACCTCGTGGTAGGCACCGTCCTGCAGGGTGACCTTGACCCCGACCATGGGGTAGCCGGCGAGAACACCGAACTCGGCGGCCTCCTGGGCGCCCGCGTCGACCGAGGGGATGTACTCCCTCGGGATACGGCCACCGGAGACCTTGTTCTCGAACTCGTAGCCGTCGTTGCCCTCGCCCAGCGGCTCGATGTCGATGATGACCTTCGCGAACTGACCCGATCCACCGGTCTGCTTCTTGTGGACGTAGTCGACCTTCTCCACCTTGCGGCGGATGGTCTCGCGGTAGGCCACCTGCGGGCGACCGACGTTGGCCTCGACCTTGAACTCACGGCGCATCCGGTCGACGAGGATCTCCAGGTGGAGCTCGCCCATACCCCAGATGACCGTCTGGCCGGTCTCCTCGTCACGACGGACCTGGAAGGACGGGTCCTCCTCGGCCAGACGCTGGATCGCGGTGCCCAGCTTCTCCTGGTCGCCCTTGGTCTTGGGCTCGATCGCGACGTTGATGACCGGAGCCGGGAAGTTCATCGACTCCAGGACGACCGGCTTGGCCGGGTCGGCCAGGGTGTCACCGGTGGTGGTGTCCTTCAGACCCATGACGGCGACGATCTGACCGGCGTGCGCCGACGAGCGCTCCTCGCGCTTGTTGGCGTGCATCTGGTAGATCTTGCCGATCCGCTCCTTGCGGCCCTTCACCGAGTTGACCACCGCGGTGCCGGTCTCGAGCGTGCCCGAGTAGATGCGGATGTAGGTGAGACGGCCCAGGTGCTGGTCGCTCATGATCTTGAAGGCCAGCGCGGCGAACGGCTCGTTCACATCCGCGTGGCGCTCGACGACCTCTTCCTCGTTGCCGACCGCGTGGCCCTTGAAGGCCGGGATGTCGGTCGGGGCGGGGAGGTAGGCGACGATCGCGTCGAGGAGGGGCTGAACGCCCTTGTTCTTGAACGCGGTGCCGGTCAGGACCGGGTTGATGGCGCTGGCCAGCGTCGCGCGGCGGATGGCCGCGACCAGCTGCTCCTCGGTGGGCTCGACGCCCTCAAGGAAGAGCTCCATCAGCTCGTCGTCGTTCTCGGCGACCGTCTCGACGAGCTTGTCACGCCACTCGCGGGCAGCCTCGGCGTGCTCGGCCGGGATGTCCACGGTCTCGTACATCTCGCCCTTGGCCGCCTCGGCGCTCCAGAGCAGGCCCTTCATCTTCACCAGGTCGATGACGCCCTTGAAGTCGGCCTCGACGCCCCAGGGAAGCTGGACGACCGCGGGGGTCGCGTGCAGACGGCTGACCATCATGTCGACGCAGCGGTGGAACTCCGCGCCGACACGGTCCATCTTGTTGACGAAGCAGATGCGGGGCACGCCGTAACGGTCGGCCTGACGCCAGACCGTCTCGGACTGGGGCTCCACACCGGCGACGCCGTCGAACACGGCGACGGCACCGTCGAGGACGCGGAGCGAGCGCTCCACCTCGATCGTGAAGTCCACGTGACCCGGGGTGTCGATGATGTTGATCGTGTGGCCGAGCCACTCGCAGGTCGTAGCAGCGGAGGTGATGGTGATACCACGCTCCTGCTCCTGCTCCATCCAGTCCATCGTGGCTGCGCCCTCGTGGACCTCACCGAGCTTGTAGTTGATGCCGGTGTAGAACAGGATGCGCTCGGTCGTCGTGGTCTTGCCCGCGTCGATGTGGGCCATGATGCCGATGTTTCGGACCTTGGCCAGGTCAAGAGCGGTCGTGGTGGCCACTTCTCTCGCGTCCTCGTCGTCTCGTCGAACCCGCTGTTACCAGCGGTAGTGGGCGAAGGCCTTGTTGGACTCGGCCATCTTGTGGGTGTCCTCGCGCTTCTTGACGCTGGCGCCGAGGCCGTTGCTGGCGTCGAGCAGCTCGTTCATGAGGCGCTCGGTCATGGTCTTCTCGCGGCGGGCGCGGGAGTACTGCACCAGCCAGCGCAGGGCCAGGGTGGTGCTGCGCGCGGCGCGCACCTCGACCGGAACCTGGTAGGTCGCGCCACCGACACGGCGGCTGCGGACCTCAAGGGTCGGCTTGACGTTGTCCAGAGCCCGCTTCAGGGTGACGACCGGGTCGTTGCCCGTCTTCTCCCTGGCACCCTCAAGGGCGCCGTACACGATGGACTGAGCGATGGAGCGCTTGCCGTCCAGGAGCACCTTGTTGATGAGGGCGGTGACCAGGGGCGAGTTGTGGACCGGGTCAGCCATGAGCTGACGACGGCCAGGAGAACCCTTGCGAGGCATTCTTACTTCTCCTTCTTCGCGCCGTAACGGCTACGGGCCTGCTTACGGTTACGAACACCCTGGGTGTCCAGCGAACCACGGATGATCTTGTAGCGAACACCCGGCAGGTCCTTCACACGACCGCCACGCACGAGCACGATGGAGTGCTCCTGAAGGTTGTGTCCCACACCGGGGATGTAGGCCGTGACCTCGATGCCGTTGGTGAGCCGGACACGCGCGACCTTACGGAGCGCCGAGTTCGGCTTCTTGGGGGTCGTGGTGTAAACGCGCATGCAGGTGCCGCGTCGCTGAGGGCTGGCCTTGAGCGCCGGGGTCTTGGTCTTGGTGACCTTGTCCTGGCGGCCCTTGCGGACCAGCTGCTGAATCGTAGGCACCGCGTCTCCGTTCGTGCTTGCCGGTGATTCGAATGTCGTTGCTTTTGCAGGCACTGCCGGTGTCATGACCTGCGGTTTTTCCATCCACTCCGACCCACGCGCTCGGGCGTGTCGCGCACTTGTCGCGCCACTTCCCGAGGAGGGCCGCTCCGGTGGAGGAAGCCATACGGCGCCTCTGTCAACTCCCAGACGGGAGACCTATCGACGCGCACGCATGAGAGCCCATGAAGCCACGGGCACGAACGGAAAGACTACCTAGTCCAACGCAACACGTCAAAACGGTTGCGCCCTCCGGTCGCCGTTGCGAGCGCCCGTGTTCGTGTCGCGACTCCGCAGCCGATTTCCAGCCGGCCGCTGTCGGGTCCAGGCCACAGTTTACCCACCTTCAAGGACTCCTCCGGCCGTTCCGGTTACGAGCTCGTGGCTTTCCGGGCAACGTTCCGGTCAAAAAGCATCCGGACGAGACGGCGCCCGGTCCCCCTTTCGGAGAACCGGGCGCCGTCGTCGATCCGTTGCCTACCGGCTAGCGGTTGTACTGACCGAAGTCGTACTCCTCCAGCGGTACGGCCTCACCCGAGCCGGAGCCGAAGGTGTAGTCGGCCGCGGAGCCGTCGTAACCGCCGACGGTGTACATCGCGGCCTTGGCCTCCTCGGTCGGCTCGACCCGGATGTTGCGGTACTGCGGCATGCCGGTACCGGCCGGGATGAGCTTTCCGATGATGACGTTCTCCTTGAGGCCGAGCAGCGAGTCCGACTTGGCGTGGATCGCCGCGTCGGTGAGCACTCGCGTCGTCTCCTGGAAGGACGCCGCCGACAGCCAGGACTCGGTGGCCAGCGACGCCTTGGTGATACCCATCAGCACCGGACGGCCGGAGGCCGGGGTGCCGCCCTCGGCGACGCACTCGCGGTTGACCCGCTCGAAGCGCGGCCGCTCGACGAGCTCGCCGGGCAGCATGTCGGAGTCACCCGACTCAAGCACGTTCACGCGCTTGAGCATCTGCCTGACGATGATCTCGATGTGCTTGTCGTGGATCGACACACCCTGCGAGCGGTACACCTGCTGGACCTCGGCCACCAGGTGCAGCTGCACGGCCCGGGGGCCGAGGATGCGCAGCACCTCGTTGGGGTTGACGGCACCGGCGATCAGCTGCTGGCCGACCTTGACGTGCTGTCCCTCGGAGACCAGCATGCGCGAGCGCATCGACACCGGGTAGGCGATCTCGTCCGAACCGTCGTCCGGGACGATCACGATCTTCCGGGTCTTGTCGGTCTCGTCGATGCGGACCCGACCCTCGGCCTCGCTGATCGGGGCGACGCCCTTGGGGACGCGCGCCTCGAAGAGCTCCTGGACACGGGGCAGACCGTGGGTGATGTCCGCACCGGCCACACCACCGGTGTGGAAGGTACGCATCGTCAGCTGGGTGCCGGGCTCACCGATCGACTGGGCGGCGATGATGCCGACCGCCTCGCCGACGTCCACGAGCTTGCCGGTGGCCAGCGAACGGCCGTAGCAGGTGGCGCAGACACCGATCTTGGCCTCGCAGACGAGAGCGCTGCGGGTCCTGACGGTCTCGATACCGGCCTCGACCAGCGCGCTGACCTGGGCGTCGCCGATGTCGACGCCGGCGTTCGCGATGATCTTGCCGTCCACCTCGACGTCCTCGGCCAGGATGCGGCCGTGCACGTTGCTCTCGGCGTTCTCAGCCTTGACCAGGTTGCCCTGGGCGTCGCGCTCGCCGACGTTCAGCGGGACCGCGCGGTCGGTGCCGCAGTCGATCTCGCGAACGATGACGTCCTGTGCGACGTCCACCAGACGACGGGTCAGGTAACCCGAGTCGGCGGTCCGCAGCGCGGTGTCGGCCAGACCCTTTCGCTGTCCGTGGGTGGAGATGAAGTACTCCAGCACCGACAGGCCCTCACGGAAGGAGGCCTTGATCGGACGCGGGATCGTCTCACCCTTGGTGTTGGACACCAGACCACGGATGCCGGAGATCTGACGGACCTGCATCAGGTTTCCTCGGGCGCCCGACTGGACCATCATCCAGACCGGGTTGGTCTTCGGGAACGCCTTCTGCATGTCGTCGGTCACGTCACTGGTCGCGTGCGTCCAGATCTCGATGAGCTCCTGACGGCGCTCCTCGTCGGTGATGAGACCGCGCTCGTACTCACGCTGGACCTTGTCAGCCCTGCGCTCATACGTCTCCATGATCGTGGACTTGTTCGGCGGCGCGATGACGTCCTCGATGGAGATCGTCACACCGGCCCTGGTCGCCCAGTAGAAGCCCGCGTCCTTGAGCGCGTCGAGCGCCGCGGCGACCTCGACCTTCGGGTACTTCTCCGCCAGCTCGTTGACGATCGCGGACAGCTGCTTCTTGCCGACCTGCGAGTTGACGTAGGGGTAGTTCGCGGGCAGCGTCTGGTTGAACAGGCAGCGGCCCAGCGTGGTCTCCAGCCGGTACGGCTCGTTCGGCTCCCAGCCCTCGGGGGCGGCCCAACCGCGAGGCGGCGGGACGTCACCCTTCATCCGGATCTGGATCTTGGCCTGGATGTCCAGCTCGCGTCGGTCGAAGGCCATGAGCGCCTCGGAGACCGAGCCGAAGACCCGGCCGTGTCCCGGAGCGTCCTCGTCGTCGTCCTTGATGGTGGTCAGGGAGTACAGACCGATGATCATGTCCTGGGTGGGCATGGTCACCGGCTTGCCGTCGGCCGGCTTCAGGATGTTGTTGGTGGACAGCATCAGGATGCGGGCCTCGGCCTGCGCCTCCGCGGACAGCGGCAGGTGCACGGCCATCTGGTCACCGTCGAAGTCCGCGTTGAACGCGGTGCAGACGAGCGGGTGGATCTGGATGGCCTTGCCCTCGACCAGCTGCGGCTCGAAGGCCTGGATGCCCAGGCGGTGCAGCGTCGGCGCGCGGTTGAGCAGCACGGGGTGCTCGGTGATGACCTCTTCGAGGACGTCCCACACGACCGGGCGCGCACGCTCGACCATCCGCTTGGCCGACTTGATGTTCTGCGCGTGGTTCAGGTCGACCAGACGCTTCATCACGAACGGCTTGAACAGCTCCAGCGCCATCTGCTTGGGCAGACCGCACTGGTGCAGCTTCAGCTGCGGACCGACGACGATGACCGAACGGCCGGAGTAGTCGACACGCTTGCCCAGCAGGTTCTGACGGAAACGACCCTGCTTGCCCTTCAGCATGTCGCTGAGGGACTTCAGCGGGCGGTTGCCGGGACCGGTGACCGGACGGCCGCGACGGCCGTTGTCGAACAGCGCGTCGACGGCCTCCTGGAGCATCCGCTTCTCGTTGTTCACGATGATCTCGGGGGCGCCGAGGTCGAGAAGACGCTTGAGGCGGTTGTTCCGGTTGATCACACGGCGGTACAGGTCGTTCAGGTCCGAGGTCGCGAACCGGCCACCGTCGAGCTGCACCATGGGGCGCAGGTCCGGCGGGATGACCGGGATGCAGTCCAGCACCATGCCGTTGGGCGAGTTGCGGGTGTTCAGGAACGCGGAGACGACCTTGAGACGCTTGAGCGCGCGGGCCTTCTTCTGGCCCTTGCCGCTGCGAATCGTCTCGCGGAGGTTCTCGGCCTCAAGTTCGAGGTCGAAGTTGGTCAGGCGCTCCTGGATGGCCTGGGCGCCCATGCCACCGCGGAAGTAGCGGCCGAAACGGTCGCGCATCTCGCGGTAGAGCAGCTCGTCGCCCTCAAGGTCCTGGACCTTGAGGTTCTTGAAGCGGCTCCAGACCTCATCGAGACGGTCCAGCTCACGCTGGGCCCGGTCGCGAAGCTGGCGCATCTCGCGCTCGGCGCCCTCACGGACCTTGCGGCGCTGGTCGCCCTTGGCGCCCGCGGCCTCAAGCTCGGTCAGGTCGCCTTCGAGCTTCTTCTGCCTGGCCTCGACGTCGGCGTCACGACGCTGCTCGACGTGCTGGCGCTCGACCGAGATCTTCGCCTCCAGCGACGGCAGGTCGCGGTCGCGCATCTCCTTGTCGACATGCGTGATCATGTAGGCCGCGAAGTAGATGACCTTCTCCAGGTCCTTCGGGGCCAGGTCGAGCAGGTATCCCAGACGGGACGGGACGCCCTTGAAGTACCAGATGTGCGTGACGGGCGCGGCCAGCTCGATGTGGCCCATCCGCTCACGACGCACCTTGGCACGGGTGACCTCGACGCCACACCGCTCACAGATGATGCCCTTGAAGCGCACGCGCTTGTACTTGCCGCAGTAGCACTCCCAGTCCCGGGTCGGACCGAAGATCTTCTCGCAGAAGAGTCCGTCCTTCTCGGGCTTGAGGGTCCGGTAGTTGATGGTCTCGGGCTTCTTGACCTCACCGTGCGACCACTGGCGGATGTCGTCAGCCGTCGCGAGGCCGATCCGAAGCTCGTCGAAGAAGTTGACGTCCAGCATGTGTTGTTCCCCTCCTCAGCTTCTAGATCAGACCTCTTCGACGCTGCTCGGCTCGCGCCGGGACAGGTCGATGCCGAGCTCTTCGGCGGCGCGGAAGACGTCCTCGTCGGTGTCGCGCATCTCGATGGACATGCCGTCGCTGGAGAGCACCTCGACGTTCAGGCACAGCGACTGCATTTCCTTGATGAGGACCTTGAAGGACTCCGGAATGCCCGGCTCGGGGATGTTCTCGCCCTTGACGATCGCCTCGTAGACCTTCACCCGGCCCAGCACGTCGTCCGACTTGATCGTCAGCAGCTCCTGGAGGGCGTAGGCGGCGCCGTAGGCCTCCAGCGCCCACACCTCCATCTCACCGAACCGCTGACCGCCGAACTGCGCCTTACCACCCAGCGGCTGCTGCGTGATCATCGAGTACGGGCCCGTCGACCGAGCGTGGATCTTGTCGTCGACCAGGTGCAGCAGCTTCAGGATGTAGATGTAACCCACCGAGATCGGGTGCGGGAACGGCTCCCCCGAACGCCCGTCGAACAGGCGGGCCTTGCCGTTCGGGCCGACCATACGGCCGCCGTCCCTGTTGACCAGGGTGTTGTCGAGCAGGCCGACGATCTCTTCCTCGTGGGCGCCGTCGAAGACCGGGGTGGCCATGTTGGTGCGGGGCTCGACCTCGGCGAAGCCCTTGTCACGCAGCCGCTCGGCCCAGGCCTCCTGCACGCCGGAGATGTCCCAGC